>DZDJ01000043.1:0-20216 GCA_022736715.1 Edaphobacter aggregans | reverse complement strand
CTGTGCCCGCCTTCGTCGGCGTGAAGGTAACTTGCAGCACCACCTGCTGCCCCGGTTGCAACGTCAGCGGAAAGCTTGCGCCGCCCACGCTGAAGCCGCTGCCGCTGACGGATGCGGCATTGACCTGTACCGCCGCCGTCCCCGTCGACACCAGCGTCACGCTCTGCGACCCGCTGCTGCCAACAGTCACATTCCCGAAATTTACACTCGTCGTGCTCAGCCGCAACGCTGGCGATGTCTGCGTCACGCCCGCGCCGCTCAAGGCCACCTGCTGTGTGGCCCCGGTCGACGAGTTACTGCTGATCGCCAACGCGCCGGTTGCTGTGCCCGCCTTCGTCGGCGTGAAGGTAACTTGCAGCACCACCTGCTGCCCCGGCTGCAACGTCAGCGGAAAGCTTGCGCCGCTCACGCTGAAGCCTCTGCCACTGACGGATGCGGCATTGACCTGTACCGCCGTTGTTCCCATAGAGCTCAACGTCACATTCTGCGTGCCGCTGCTGCCAACAGTCACATTGCCAAAGCTCACACTCGATGGACTGACTGCCAACGTGGCAACCACCTGAGTTACTCCCTTGCCCGACAACGCCACCCGCACTTCTGATCCGGCGGAAGAGTTACTGTCCACTGCGACGGTGCCGCTCGTCGGTCCCGTGACGGTTGGATTGAAGGTGACCTGTACCGTGGCCTGCTGCCCCGGTTGCAATGTCAGCGGAAAATTTGCGCCGCTGATGGAGAACCCCGCACCCGATACTGTGACCGAACTGATCTGCACTGCGGCAGTACCAGTCGAGTCGAGTGTGAGTTTCTGCACCGCCGAGCTGCCCTCCGTAACGCTGCCGAAGCTCACATTTGTCGAATTCACCGTCAATGTTGGCGTCGCAGGCGGCGTTGTGGGTGTCTGCTGTACTCCGGTGCCGCTCAGGTTCACGTCGGTAATTGCAGGCCCGGAGGACGAACTGGAGGTGATCGCCAAAGTTCCGGCAGTGGCTCCTGTACTGCCTGGCTTAAAGTTGACCTGGAGTGTCACCTTCTGGCCGGCATTCAGTGTTATCGGCACACTCGCGCCTGCGAGCGTAAACCCAGTCCCGCTCAGTGCAGCCGACTGCACCTGCAAAGCAACTGTGCTGTTGTTGAAGAGCGTCAGAGATTGCGTTGCAGACTGCCCCACAGTCACAGAGCCAAAGCTGATGCTGGTTTGGCTGACGGCCAGTGCTCCACTGGAAATTCCGGATCCGCACCCTGCCATTGTCAACAGTCCGCCAGCCAGCAGCACGATCAGAAAGGCCTGCGCGATGGCGAACTTGTTTTGCAAAAAAGAAATCCTGCGGGACGATGCAGCACGAAGCTGGGCAGCATGAAACTGGGCAGCATGAAACCGGAAAGCTCGGGCCTGCGCTCCTGCCGTGTTGCGAGAAGAAAAAGCAATTGCCATAAGGACATCACCTCAAAGAATCCAGGGACGGCCGACGTCAGCACTGTCATTCGTGGAAAACGCGCAGGGACTTCCCATGCCATGCAGAGAGCACATTGCTGCACGGACACCAAGCGCTTCCCACTTTCCAGGAACTCTGCGCACCCTCCCCTCACAAGCTGGGAGCGGTCAGCACAGATGCGGTCTGGCCTTCATTTAGGATCGTTACTAGGCAAGATGCAAGAACGTGCATACGGGGTTTTCTCAGTTCCTGGAATTTTTTGATTTTTCTGGAAGGCCCGAACTACCGGAAGTTATGCGGAGTTCCATCAAATTCTTTTATGCGGAGAACTTACTCTGAGTTACTGCTTTTGAGTGAACCAGTTACAGACAGCAGAATCAGCAAAACTCAGACATGTGCAGGTAGTTGCACCAAACAGGAGGCACAAGAATCATGGCACGCACACTCTCCACCATGGTGAAGTTGGGATCGGCCGCACCGGCATTCCAACTCCCAGACGTCGTCACCGGCAAGGCAGTTTCCCTGGCTGATTTTCCCCAGGCCCGCGGCCTGCTGGTGATGTTTATCTGCCAGCACTGCCCCTATGTGAAGCATGTGGAGCAGGAACTGGCGCGCATTGGCAAAGACTACGCCGACAGTGGACTGGCGATCGTCGCCATTTCCAGCAACGATGCCGCGGCTTGTCCCGACGACGCGCCGGAATCCCTGGCCGAGCAGGCCCGTCGGCTGGGCTTCGCCTTTCCGTATCTCTATGACGAAACACAGGAAGTTGCCCGCGCCTACGATGCCGCCTGCACGCCGGACCTCTTTCTGTTCGACCAGCGGCAAAAGCTGGCCTATCGTGGTCAGTTGGATGACAGCCGCCCGCGCCGCGGTGACTCCGGCAATGACATTCCCGTAACCGGCAAGGACCTGCGCGCTGCGATTGACGCTGTGCTGGCCGGTCAGCCGGTTCCCGCAGAACAGCGCCCCAGCTTGGGCTGCAATATCAAGTGGAAGGAATCTGCGCATTAAAAACTGCAGGCCCGCTTCGCATTGCAGCGCAGCGGGCCTGCCGGACTTTCTGTAGCGCTGGTTACTTCTTTACATGGTGCGCAACAATCCTGGAGGCAATGCCGTTGTAGACATTCTTCGGCAGAATGCCGCGTGTCACCAGCTGGTTCTTTGCCGTGTAGGGCCGTCCGGCAATGATCTTGGACGAGTACACATCGCCCACGCCGGGCAGCGCCTTCAGTTGGTCTGCCGTGGCCGTATTGATGTCCAGCAGCTCGGTGCTGGCAGCGCTCCTGGCGTGCGCAGCCGTGCTTTTGGCGGAGGTAGTGCCTTGTGCGGAAGCATGGCCTGTCGGCAACAGCAGCAGCGCGGCCGCCAGCAGTGCAAGATGAATCGTGCGGAATTGGATCTTCATCGGTCTGGTTCTCCTTAGCAGCTTCAACAACGCATGGGAATGCCGGGTCAGGTTAGCCCAGCGCGCAGGCGCGGTCAAATGGATTCATGCGTTTTGCCGCCGGAAACAGACATTCCCTGCCACAGCAGCCACCGCGGGCATTGTTTCCGGAAGATGAAAAATCCTGCGGCGGATTGACATGCCAGCCAGCCAGACGATATTTTTAATAGCAATGAGCATCCGCAAGCATCATCGCCATCACCATCATCACCATGCGACGAGCGTGTTGGCGGAGCTTTCCGGGCAGGAAACAGAGTAAATCCACCGGAACCAACGAGATTCAAAAAGGCCCGCTGATACGCTAGAGTACAGCGGGCCTTTTTCTGTGCGCGCCGCAGGCTCTAGTCCATCAGTGGAAAACAAACGACTTATTCTCCGGACTTTGCCAGCTTCTGGCGCTCCGGACCACGATCCTGAAACTGTTTGGAGTGAACGAAGCAATGACGACCGAAGCCGTGACGATTGATTTCAACAAGATGGACGGCCTGGTGCCGGCCATTGTGCAGGACGCGAAGACCGGCGAAGTGCTGATGGTGGGCTTCCTCAACAACCTGAGCTACGCCAAAACCCTGGAAACCGGCTTTGTCACCTTTTGGAGCCGCACCCGCCAGAAGCTCTGGATGAAGGGCGAAACCAGCGGCAACCGGCTGCGCGTGGTTACCGCCTCCACCGATTGCGACAACGATACGCTGCTCTTCCGCGTCGAGGTGGAAGGCGACGGACTGGTGTGCCATGAAGGCACCGTGAGCTGCTTTACCAAGCCAATTGCAGTCACCGGCAAATAACCGATTTCGAGGGCCCTGCGCTCTCACACGATACGTGGAGACAGACGAATGACGACGAAGCTGAAACTGGGAATCCCCAAGGGCAGTCTGCAGGATGCAACTATTGCCCTCTTTGAACGCGCCGGATGGCGCATCTACGCGAGCGGCCGCAGCTACTTCCCTTCCATCGACGATGCAGAAATTGAGTGCATGCTGGTGCGCGCGCAGGAAATGGCCCGCTACGTGGAACACGGCGCGCTGGACGCAGGGCTTACCGGCCATGACTGGGTGCTGGAAAACCAGACCGATGTGGAATACATCACCAGCCTGACCTACTCCAAGCAGAGCCGCCAGAAGGTGCGCTGGGTGCTGGCCGTACCGGAGGACTCCCCCTACCAGAAGCCGGAAGACCTCGCCGGAAAAACCATTGCCACGGAGCTGGTCGAGTTCACCAAGCGATACTTTGCCGAGCGCAACATCCCCGTCACGGTGGAGTTCAGCTGGGGCGCAACGGAAGTGAAGCCGCCTACACTGGCCGATGCGATTGTCGAAGTCACCGAAACCGGCAGCAGCCTGCGCGCCAATCGCCTGCGCATTATTGAGACCCTGATGGAGAGCGAAACCCAGCTCATCGCCAACAAGTCCGCCTATGCCAACGACTGGAAGAAGCAGAAGATCGACAACATTGCACTGATGCTGAAGGGGGCCATGGCTGCGCAGGGCCAGGTGGGCCTGATGCTGAATGTGCACAAGGCAAATCTGCCGGCGGTGCTGGCCGTGCTGCCAGCGCTCAACTCGCCCACGGTTTCCACGCTGAGCAATTCTGACTGGGTCGCCGTCAACACCATTCTGGAAGAACGTGTGGTGCGCGACGTGTTGCCCAAGCTGAAGGCGGCCAATGCCACGGGCATCGTGGAGTATCCGCTGAACAAAGTAGTGCTCTAGGTAGTGCTCCAGCGCATTTGCAGCAGATCGAAGGCAGTGCCGGAACGAAATGCCTCTGGCCTGCCTTCTCTAACCACATGCAACGCAGCAACCACCCAGATGGACTGATCCGATGAAGATTGCAAAGACAACGGGCCGCGGCAAAGCAACTGCCTATGCGCTGCTGGAGACCCTGGAACAGCGCGGCTCCGTAAGCACTGCACGGCTGGAACCCGTCGTGCGCAAGATACTGAATGCGGTGCGCAGCCGCGGCGACAAAGCGTTGCTCCGTTATGCGCAGGAGTTCGATGGCCTGCAACCGCAACAGGCCCTGCGCGTGACGCCGGCAGAGATGGAAGCGGCGTGGAACGCGACCTCGCCTGCCTTGCAGGCGGCGCTCCAAACAGCCGCAAAAAATGTCCGCAGCTTTGCCGAAAAGCAGAAGCCGAAAGAATGGACCGCCGCAGTTGTGCCCGGAGCCCGCACCGGCCAGCTCATCCGTCCGCTGCAGGCTGTGGGCTGCTATGTTCCCGGCGGCCGTTATCCGCTGCCTTCCACCGTGCTCATGACGGTGCTGCCCGCCAAAGTTGCAGGCGTGGAGCGCATTGTGGTCGTCTCCCCCAGGCCAGCACAGGAGACCCTGGCCGCAGCATGGCTTACGGGCGTGAGCGAGTTCTATCGTATCGGTGGAGCGCAGGCCGTAGCTGCACTGGCCTATGGAACCGCAACCATCCCGGCCGTCGACAAAATTGTTGGCCCGGGCAATCTCTACGTCACCACGGCAAAAAAACTCGTCGCCTTTGATTGCGGCATCGATATGCTTGCCGGGCCGACAGAGATCGTCGTCACCAGCGAAACCGGAAAGGCAAAAGGCATTGCCGCTGACCTGGTGGCGCAGGCCGAGCACGATCCCGACGCGCTGGCCGTGCTGATTACCAGCAACGCGCAGCTCGCGCAGGCAGTCGCCGCCGAAGTAAAAGAGCAGGCCAGAGAAAATGCCATCGCGCGCCAGGCGCTGGCCGCCAGCGGAGTCATTTTCGTAACAAAAGATGTTACAGAAGCGCGCGCACTCACCAACCGCCTTGCTCCAGAGCACCTCACGGTCGATAGCGGGGCCGATCTTGCCTGGGTCAGGAACGCCGGTTCTGTATTTGTTGGCCAGCACACGCCGCAATCCATGGGCGACTACATCTCCGGGCCAAATCATGTTCTGCCCACGGGCCGGGCCGGGCGCATGCGCGGCGGCCTGAGCGTTCTGGACTTTGTGAAAGTGATTACCGTACAAAGCTATACGCAGGAGGGTCTGGCCCGGCTAGGACCGCCGGCCATTGCGCTGGCAGAGGCCGAGGGCCTAAAAGGCCATGCTGCATCCGTGCGCATTCGTTTACCGCGCGCAGCGAAGAAGAGTCAGGCGAGGAGAAAATGAGCAACACGCAAGCAACCACCGTGCGACCGCGCAGGGCCGTGCTGCAAATGCCGGAGTATCATCCTCCGCTGGCCGGACGCGATGGCCTGCGGCTGGACTTCAATGAAAACACTCTGGCGCCTTCGCCGAAAATTGCAGAGGTACTGCAGCGCATCAGCACAGCCGGGCTCACCAAATATCCGGAGCGGGAGCCAGTGGAGCGCATTGTCGCGGCCCACTTTGGCCTGAATGCTGACCAGGTGCTGCTGACCAACGGCGTGGACGAGGCCATCCATCTGCTGTGCGAAGCGTTTCTGGAGCCGGAAGACGAAGCGCTCATCGCCGTGCCGACCTTCTTTATGTACGAGGTCTACGTGGCCGCCACCGGCGCGCGCACCCAGGGCGTGCAGGCCGACGCCAGCCTGCAGTTTCCGCTGGCAGGCATTCTGGCGGCAATTCACGAGCGCACGCGGCTCATCGCCATCGCCTCGCCCAACAATCCCACAGGCGCAGTAATTCGCCGCGAGGACATTCTCGCCATCGCCAGGGCAGCGCCACAGGCTGTGCTGCTGGTGGACGAAGCCTACTACCACTTCCACGGCGAAACCATGCTGCAGGACATTGCCGCAGTGCCGAACCTCATCGTCGCACGCACCTTTTCCAAGGCCTATGGCCTCGCCAATCTGCGCATTGGCATGCTGGCCGGCAATCCGGAGGTTCTGCGCTACGTGCGCAAAGTTGGCTCCCCCTACAACGTCAACGGCATCGCGCTGGAGTGCCTGCAGGTGGCGCTGGCAGACGAGGAATATGTGCGCTGGTACAGCGAGCAGGTGCGCGCAGGCCGCGAGCAAATGGAAAAAGGACTCGCCGCGCTCGGCGTTCCCTACTGGCCCAGCCACGCCAACTTTGTGCTGATGAATATCGGCGCAAAACACAAGGAACTGGTGGCGGCCATGCGCAAGCGCAACGTGCTGGTGCGCGACCGCAGCAGCGACCCCGGCTGCGATGGCTGCGTGCGCATCACCATTGGCATACACGAACACGTAGAGCAAGGACTGGCAGCATTGAAGGCTTCTCTGGAGGAAATTGGATGGCAGGCAAAGTAAAAACACGCACCGCAATCATGAAGCGCAACACGACAGAAACGCAGATTGCGCTGCGGTTGAACATCGACGGCACCGGCATGTACAAAGTGAGCACCGGAATTCGCTTCTTCGACCACATGCTGGAGCTCTTTACGCGCCACGGCGGCTTCGACCTGGACCTGAAGTGCAACGGCGACCTCGACGTTGACCAGCACCACACCGTGGAAGATGTGGGCATCGCGCTGGGCGGGGCGTTTGATAAAGCTCTCGGTGATAAAAAGGGCATCCTGCGCGCTGGTTATTTCTTGATGCCCATGGACGAAACCCTTGCCATTGCTGCCGTTGATCTGAGCGGCCGCGTTGCCTGCGTGGTGGACGACAAGGTGAAGGTCCGCATCGTGGGCGATCTGCAGACCGAGCTGGTCTTCGACTTTTTTGAAGGCTTTGCCCGCGGCGCCCGCGCCAACGTCCACCTGAAGACCATGTACGGCCGCAGCAACCATCATAAGATTGAAGCTATTTTCAAGGCCTTCGCCCGCGCTCTGCGCGCCGCCTGCTCCAAAGATGAACGCCTGAAGGAAATGCTCCCAAGCACAAAAGGGCTTCTATGATTGCCGTTATCGATTACAAAGCGGGCAACCTGACCAGCGTAATGAAATCGCTGCACCACATTGGAGCCGGCGCCAGCGTGACCGCAGACCCCGAGGTGGTCCGCAAAGCGGGCAAGGTGATATTGCCCGGAGTAGGTCATTTTCAAGCCACGCAGTTGCTCGCCGATACGGGACTTACTGCGGCCATCCGCGAGTGCATTGCGCAGGGCGCATGGTTTTTGGGCATCTGCGTTGGCCTGCAGTGGCTTTTTGAGGGCAGCACAGAAGCGCCGCAAACACAGGGTCTTGGCCATTTTCAAGGCCTCTGCGAGCGCTTTCCCTCAGGCATCAAATCGCCGCACGTGGGCTGGAACTCGCTGGAAGCATTGCGTCCTTCGAAATTGCTTGCGAACATTCCAGCCGGTAGCTACGTTTATTACACGCACTCTTATCGTGCTCCGGTGGTGCAGTCCACCGTGGCGCAGACGGAATATGGCGGCAGATTTACCGCTGTCGTGGAACAGAACAACGTTATGGGTGTGCAGTTCCATCCGGAAAAATCCAGCGCCGCCGGATTGCAGTTGCTGAAAAATTTCGTGGAGTTGTAATGCTGACCAAAAGAATCATTGCCTGCCTGGATGTACGCGACGGCCGTGTTGTGAAAGGTGTCCAGTTTGTGGACATCATCGACGCTGGCGACCCTGCCGAACTGGCTGTTCGCCATGCTGCCGCCGGAGCCGATGAAATTGTGCTGCTCGACATCACGGCCACGCATGAGGGCCGCGGCACGCTCATCGACACCGTGCAGCGCACCGCCCGGCAACTCTTTGTTCCCTTCACCGTCGGCGGCGGCATTCGCACGGCAGACGATGCGGCGGCCGTCTTCGATGCGGGCGCAGACAAAGTCAGCATCAACTCCGCCGCCATCTCCCACCCGGAGTTGATCGACTTCATCGGCCGCAGCTTTGGCGCGCAGGCTGTCGTGGTGGCCATTGATGCGCGGCGCAATCCCGCTGCCAGCGATCCCATCGGCGAGGCGGAGGTCTACGTCTCCGGCGGGCGCAAACCCACCGGGCTCAAAGTGGCAGAGTGGGCCCGCGAAGCCGAGATGCGCGGCGCAGGAGAAATTCTGCTCACCTCCATGGGTGCCGATGGCACGCGTGCCGGCTTCGACTGCGAACTCACGGCTCGCGTCAGCGAAGCTGTGCAGATTCCCGTCATCGCCTCTGGCGGCGCAGGCACAGCGCAGCACTTTGTCGACGTCTTCCAGCACGGCAAGGCCGATGCGGCCCTGGCAGCCAGCATCTTCCACTTTGGCGTCAGCGATGCCCGCGCGCTGAAAGAAGAATTGCAGCGTGCCGGAGTGCCCGTCCGTCTGCCCTGCTGATCGCATCGCAGACTAACATTGCAGATCAACATTGCAGGCAAACGAATCGGAGAGAAAGAATGCTAATTCCTTCCATTGACCTGATGGGCGGCAGAATTGTGCAGCTCGTGCAGGGAGAAAAACTGAAGCTGGCCTTTGATGATTTTGAATACTGGATCGGACGCTTCTCCAGGTATCCGCTGGTGCAGTTGATTGACCTGGACGCGGCCATGCGCCAGGGCGAAAACCACGCGATCATCCAGCAGATCTGCAAGCGTCTGCCCTGCCAGGTGGGCGGCGGCCTGCGCACACCCGAACAGGCAAAAGCGCTGCTCGATGCCGGGGCCCGGCGCGTCATCTTTGGTTCTTCACTCTTTGGCGGCGAAACGTCCATCAACACAAAGTTTGCGGCGGAGTTGAAAGAGGCCCTCGGCGAAGACAAACTTGTCTTCAGCGTCGACACCAGGAACGGCAAAGTGGCCGTGAAGGGCTGGAAGGAAAATGTCGACCTCACCCCGGAAGAAGCCATCACCTGGCTGGAGCCTTTCTGCGGGGCCTTCCTCTACACACACGTCGATACGGAGGGCACCATGCAGGGCTTTCCCATCCACGTGGCCGCCATTCTGCGCGCCACCACCACGCGCCAGCTCATCGTGGCCGGCGGCATCAAGGAGCGTGCTGAGATCGACGAACTGGACGCCATGGGCGTCGATGCCGTCGCCGGCATGGCCGTCTATTCCGGAGCCATGGAGGCCTGATTTCCACTGTCCGCAACAACGGTTCCAATAGCAAACCCACCCTGTGCTTTCCGCATCGGGTGGGTTTCTTGTTCGATTTCTTTTCCCTGTATTGATCGGGTCAGCTCAATGCTTCACCATTGCCATCCATGCAGGCAGCCAGCTTGCTGGAACATGATGCCGCAGCACCAGTCGCAGCACATAGAGAATGATCCCAAGAACAGAAAACAGCAGCAGACTTCCGACCGCTGCTGCCAGCATCATAACTCCAAAGTTTCCCGCAGGCCCGCCATACACCCGCTCCACCGTAGGACATGGAACATGCGAGTCATGGTGAAAACCACAACTGCTGCAAAGTGGCTTTTCTGGCCCTTCGGTTATGCTGTCCACCTTTTCCCATCCAGACATAACACACGCGTCCCCAAGTCAAACAATTTCAAAGCAACTTCAAAATGTGCAGCCTGATACGTTTCAGAGTACTGGCCGTTTTATCTACAGTTTTGTTTCGTTACACAGACAGCTCCCGGCGTGGACCAATCCTACTCCGAAGGAAACATTCAGTCCAGATACAGAAAACCCTCCCGATTAACTCCAATATGGACCTGACAGCTGAGCCAGCGGGAAGCGCATCCCTATTGATCCGGCCCGGTAATACTGTTGTGCGGCATATGCGATGAGGGCGTCTTTGAAGAAGTTTTTGATTCTTTCGGGATTCATTTGGATAGCCGTCATGTGATTCGTTGCCGCGTTGCGCAACTTGTCTTTCGTCCTGCAAGGAACGCGGATTTCGATGGCCTGTTTCAAGTCCCCGTTGAGACGTTCATCCGGGTTCAGTTCCGGCGAATAACTGGGCAGGTAGAAGACTTCGATTTGCTTGATGTTCGCTGCCAGCCATTCTTTGACCGGCTTGCAATGATGCACGCCCAGGTTGTCGAGCACCAGGAAGACCTTGCGTCCGGCCTGCTTGATAAGCGCCTCGAAAAACTCAATCAGCCGCAGGTGGTTGAAGTTGCCGTCGATGATCATCCAGCTTGTCTTTCCTTGATTGGTCACGGTTGAAATCATCGACAACTTCTGCCGCGTGCCGCCGACGACATAGGCCACCGGAGTCACGCCTTTGGGCGCATAGCCGCGGCCACGCACGTCGGTGTTGACCACCGCCGTCTCATCGCCCCAGTGGATCTCGGCATCTTCTTCCTGGGCGCGTTGCTTGATCTCGGGGTAGGTTTCGTCGAGCCACTTCTGTACTGCAACAGGCGACTTCTCATAGGCGCGGCGAATGGGCTTCTGCGGCGTGAATCCCCAGCGCTTGAGATATTTCCCTACGCTGCGCACATGCAGTTTGATGGCGCACTCACGTTCGATCAAAAGCATGACGGCGGCACGTGTCCACAAGGCAAAGTCCATCTTCAACTGCTCGGGACGATGGTCCTTGATCAGGCGCTGAACGTGCTCTTCCTGCTCGGCAGACAAGCTGCGGCCGCTGCTTGCTGGCCTTCCGCGCGGGGCCATGTCAAGACCGCGCATGCCCTGATCTTCATAACGCTTGACGATCATGCGAACTGCCGTGTAACTCAACCCAACTTAGCGAGCGATCCGATGCCGGTTCACTCCACGTTTGAAGGCGCGGATCACCTGCCGCCTGCGCTCATGCTGCGCTGAAGAACTCAACTTGCGTGCATCCTGATTGTCCATGTTGATTGGATGCTTACAAATACTCAAAGTTACAGTATTTATGGGCCGAATCTATAGTTCTACTGTAGTCCGCCGTTAATCTCATCCTTTATGGAGGGCAGCGCGGGCGCGGGAGACTTTCTCCAGGATATCGCTCGCCTTGGCGGTCCAGATGAAGGGTTTCGGGTCGCTGTTGTGTTGTTGGATGAAGTTGTTGATGGCCGTTTTCAGTTCTTTGGTTGAGCGGTGAACGCCGCGGCGAAGTTGGCGTTCGGTGAGCAGAGCGAACCAGCGTTCCACCAGGTTCAGCCATGAGGCAGAGGTGGGGGTGAAGTGAACATGGAAGCGGGGTCGTTTCGCCAGCCAGTTCTGAATCAGCTTGGTCTTGTGAGTTCCGTAGTTGTCCATGATGAGATGAACGTCCAGTTCGTCGGGCACGTTCTTCTCGATGGTGTCGAGGAAGCTGCGGAACTCTTCGGAGCGATGGCGTTGCTGGTTCTGGCCTATGATCTTGCCAGTTCTGGTGTCCAGCGCGGCAAACAGGCTGGTCGTGCCGTGCCGCGCATAGTCGTGGGTGCGGCGCTCGATCTGCCCAGGACGCATGGGCAACAGGGGCGCGGTTCTATCCAGCGCCTGTATCTGCGACTTCTCGTCCACGCACAAGACCAAAGCGCGCTCCGGAGGGTTCATATAAAGCCCGACGATGTCGCGCACCTTGTCAAGGAACAAAGGGTCTTTGGATAATTTGAAGGTCCCGGAGCGATGCGGGGCCAGAGAAAAGGCGCGCCAGATGCGACTGATCGCGGTCTGGTTGATGCCTGTGGCCTGTGCCATCGTACGGGTCGACCAATGGGTGGCGGCGGGCGGTTTGCTCTCCAGCGTGCGCACGATGACCTGTTCGATCTGCGCATCGCTCAGTTTGCGTGGCTGTCCGGGACGCGACTCATCCAGCAGTCCATCCAGTCCGCGCTCATCAAACCTGCGCCACCATTTACTGACCGTTTGAATACACGCATGCGTTTCTGTGGCGATGGCCGTAGCGGTCAGTCCCCCGGAGGCGCGCAATATGATCCGTGCTCGCATCGAAAGCGCCTGTGCGGTCTTCCTCCTCCGCGTCCAAATCGTAGTCCGAAATGGACGGATTTAGGGGGGGCAGGTCAGTACAGATGGCACTATTCAAGATGAATACTTGTGAATGCAATTGTGACAAAGGTATTTCATTTAGCTCCGCGTCCCACCAAAACTACCTTCACGGTTTCTACAAGAATAGCCAGATCTAAAGCGACAGAAAGATGCTTGACATAAAAGAGGTCATATTCGAGTTTTCGCTTCGATTCCTCAATGCTTGCGCCATAGTGATAGCGAACCTGGGCCCATCCGGTAAGTCCGGGAGGAATGGAGTGTCTTTGGTTATAGTAAGGAATTTCCGCCTCGAGTTTCTGGCAAAAAAAGGGCTGCTCCGGACGTGGACCAACCAGACTCATATCACCGCGCAGGACATTAAAAATCTGTGGCAGTTCATCCAAGCGAAATTTCCGTAAAAATCTGCCCAATTTGGTGATGCGATGGTTCTGATGAGATGCCCATTGCGGTTGTTCTCCATGTCGATCTGGACGCATTGTTCTAAATTTATAAATTTGAAATGGATGACCATAAAGGCCCACCCTTTCCTGTCGAAATAGTATCGGTGGTCCACTTTCAATCCAGACCAGGAGTGCCGTCAATAGCATCAGCGGAAAGGCAGGGACTAAAAGGATAACTGCGAATATAACATCCATGTATCGTTTAATAATTCGCTTCTTCTTCCCGTTTTCAAAACCACTTGAGAAGACAAACCATTCTGGAGGAAGTTCTTCTACTCCGATTCTTCCGGTTGTTCGTTCATAAAAGTGGGAAGAGTCTTCGATGCGCAGCCCCTGCATTTTTAGTTGCAGTAATTTTTCAATGAGAAGTGGATGGTGTGGTTGCCTGCCACAGACGATCACGCAATCGTACGAATCACCCCATGCAGCTTCAGCCAACGCAGCCTGAGCATCCATGAACTGAACGATCCTGAGATTCCACTCAGACGAATTTGCTATCGTCTCCTGTAAAGGGAAAAAATCTTCAGGAGCTGCAATTACCAAAACGCGTTCCTGCCGACTTGGAAGAGCAAGGTACCTACTAATCAAAATCGTAATAGATGCTACTAATAGCAGAATTACAATAGATTCTCGCCCAGGGCTCAGAAAAGGGGCGACTGCATAGAAAAGCGACAAAAGCAATAATGTAATTGCAGTTGCCTGCAATAATCTCCATGCCGTCTCTTTTCGGCTACGTAGAACCTGAAGGTTGTATAAATCATGGTAGTAAAAGACCATGCTGAATAGGAGCCCGATTGAAGCAAAGCGAATTCCCATCCAAACAGATTCATACCAATGGGTCAGAGGAAAAGAATTGAGCAAGGCAATAGTGAGAAGAAGTGGGAAAAGAAAGCATAACAAAATCAAATTTGATCCCAGCAGCAAAACTGCGCCTGGTGGCAATCCTTTTCCGCATACGCGCATGAATTCTCCTTAGATCGCTATTTCAGATCAGCTAGCACCTCTCGCAGGCACCGGGCAATATATGTGATTTGCGAGAGCTGAATTCCGGGATATATCGGAAGTGACAGGACTTCTTTTGCGGCCTGCTCCGCTGCGGGAAGCATGCCGTGGTGGTAGCCAAGATGGGAGTACATTTTTTGCAGATGAAGAGGCACTGGATAATAAACAGAAGTTTGTACTCCCTTCGAGGCCATACCTTTCTGAATCTGGTCCCGATCATAAAGAGAAGAATCGATTCGGACAGTGTACTGATGGAATATATGAGTTGTATCAGACCTTGTAGTTGGCAGCGAGATCCCTTCAATATCACCAATTACTTCCTCATACAGGTGGGCCACTTCTAGTCTCGAAATGTTCCAATACTCAAGATGTGGCAATTTGACTCTTATGATGGCTGCTTGTATTTCATCCAGACGGCTATTAAATCCTTGTTCATCACTGAAATATTTTCTTTTACTGCCGTGGCTGCGCAAAGAACGGAGCTTTTCGGCATGCATTGCGCTGCGGCATATAATCATGCCTCCGTCACCGCAGCTACCCAGGTTCTTGCTCGGGAAAAAACTGATGCATCCAAACTCGCCCATACTTCCAGACGGAGTCCCACGATACCTCGCACCGAGTGATTGGGCACAATCTTCGATTACAGCGAGATCGTGCTTTGTTGCCAAGTCGAGAATTGGGTCCATTTCCGCCGTTTGCCCATAAAGATGTACTGGAATAATTGCGCGCGTACGAGGTGTTATCTTCTCAGCAACGGAAGACGGCGACAGAGTATAAGTTTCTGGGTTAATATCTGCGAAGATGGGGGTTGCGCCCAACAGGCTTACGGCATCTGCCGTAGCAATAAAAGTGAACGCGGGAACGATAACTTCGTCACCTTGCCCAATACCTGCCGCTTTGATGGAAAGAATCAGGGCATCTGTTCCGGAAGCAACACCGACAGCATTTTGTACATTGCAGAAGCTGGCAATTTCTTTTTCAAGCGCGGACACGTTTGGCCCCAAAATAAACGCTTGTGAGTCGATAACTTGTTGGACAGCTACAAGAATATCTTTGCGAAGCACCTTGTGCTGCAACGATAGGTCCAGAATCGGGACAGCATTGTTTTCTTTAGAGGACATGAAAACACCTTAGTTGTGCCGCGCGTTATTGTGGTTATCGGAAGAACTCTCAGGAGAGATTCTTTTACGGGGAGGAACACCAGCTTCACGAATTTTGTAAAGCAAGGCCCGATAACTAATGTTGAGCTCACGGGCAGTCTTCCTCCTGTTCCATTGGTTGGCCTGCAGTGATCTTAAAATGACTGCTTTTTCTGTAGCATGTGTCGCTTCACGGGCCATTCGTTTGAGGTCGAGCGATTGCCTGTCCTGGTACACAGGCTCTACAGAGTTGGCAGCAATACGATAATTAAGCTCATTACTAAGAACATCATCTGAACCAAGGATGATGTAGCGTGCCACCCAGTTTTCTAATTCTCGAATATTGCCGGGCCAATTCCACTGCTGCAGCAGGCCCATCGTTGTTGGAGCAATTGGAGGTGCCTGCCTGCCAAACTTCTTTCCAAGACTGTGTAGAAAATGCTTCGTCAGGACTTCTATCTGTTCGCGCCGCGCGCGCAACGGTGGCAAGTGTAGGCTTACCACGTCAATGCGATAGAAAAGGTCCTCGCGAAAAGTTCCTGTTGTAATTGCTTTTTCTAAGTCACAATTGGTTGCACAGACGATGCGGATGCGCGCGCGACGATCTTCTCTTCCGCCAATTCTGCAGTAGTGCCCATCTTGCAACAGATGTAGAAGCTTAGTTTGCAGTCCAATGTCGAGTTCCCCAATTTCATCCAGAAACAGAGTGCCTTTGTCTGCCATTTCAACACGGCCTGGCTTTGTTTCAAGAGCCCCGGTAAATGACCCCTTTTCGTATCCAAAAAGTTCGCTTTCCAGCAGCGTACCTGGGATTGCCGCACAGTTGACCTTCACAAATGGTCCTTTGCTCACAGCGGAATGTAGATGCAGGTACTTTGCGATGACTTCTTTGCCCGTTCCGCTTTCACCGCGGATCAATACGGGAATAGAAGTAGCCGCAATTCTGTCAGCCTTCCTACGTATCTCCTGCATGGATATGGAACTGCCAAAAATGGTCTGTTCGTCAGGCAATGAGTCTGTTCCGAGACTATCGACAAATGTTTTATTGAATTCCATGCTTCACCTGGTCTGCTCTATGTTCGAACAGAGTACTGCAATAGGACTGCCATTCCAGATGCAGGCTTTGTGTCACTCGATCAGGTGATGTGTGTGGGGTAAATATATGAAGACATCTAGCTATCGACAATAAGGGCTGTGAAAGGTGAAACACAATGTAAAGATGATGCAATATGATGCACACTGCTTTTAGTCAGCATGGAGTTACCGGTTCTTCTCCGCTTACGACTCTGAACTGCGCTTCCTTCCAGAATCACAGCCTAACCCACGGTCAGCGCAGTGGATCTGTAACTCCATGATGACTAAAAGCCTGGGGACATAGAGACTCAGATTTTCTATATATGAAATGTTATTTGCACATGGTTACCTATAAATAGGCGTATATCCACCAAAATCCTGAGATGTCTACGATATATAGACAAGTCTGTTTGGATAATGATCTGCTCTCAGTTTTTCTGCAAGAGCGTCTTTTTTGTGCAACAGAGAAAAACTATAACTAACTGGAGTAACGTATGTCGTGTTACCTTATTACCGGAATTGCGGGGTTTATTGGTTCATCCCTTGCCGAAGCTCTTGTTGCAATGGGGCATCAGGTCCGCGGTATAGATAATCTTTCCACGGGAGACCGGGAAAATCTTGCAAAAGTACAAAACGAAATTGATTTTCGCTGTATTGATCTTGGCGATAAATCGGAAGTCGTTGCTGCATGTGAAGGTGTGGAATATGTCCTGCACCAAGCTGCCATTGCTTCCGTCCCCCGTTCCATCGAAGACCCGGAAGCAAGTCATCAGGCCAACATCAACGCAACCTTTAATCTGTTGCAGGGGGCGCGAAACGCAGGAGTGAAAAGAATTGTCTATGCGGCATCTTCTTCTGCATACGGAGACCAGGAAACACAACCGAAACAGGAAAACATGCTTCCGTCACCACTTTCGCCATATGCAGTGCAGAAACTGGCGTGCGAATACTATATGCAAAGTTACTATCATGTTTATGGGTTGGAAACGGTGAGCTTGCGTTATTTCAATGTTTTTGGCCCCAGGCAGGCGGCAGATTCGCCTTATTCCGGCGTCATCGCAAAATTTATTCAAAAAATGCTTTCCGGAGAAGCGCCAACAATTTTTGGGAACGGACAGCAGAGCCGGGATTTTACTTATATTGAAAATGTGGTCAAAGCGAATATTCTGGCCTGTACTGCCAGGCGTGATCAGGTCGCTGGCAGGATATTTAATGTTGGTACAGGAAAAAGTTACACTTTGTTGCAGACGTATGATTTGATTGCGTCTCTTCTTGAATTTTCTGCGGGTCCCAAGTACGGTGAGGCAAGGATGGGCGATATAGAGCATTCACTTGCCGATATTCAGAATGCAAGGCATGCCTTGGGATATATGCCTTCCGTTGGATTTGAGGAAGGCATGCAAAAAACAGTCTCCTGGTATAAAGGCCAAGCCATCCGGAAAGCGGCAATGGAGGGGGCGGTTCCGTAAACAGATGAGGCTTGCAGACGGTAGCAGGGGACTGGTTGTGGTAGAAGATCAAAACTCTGTGCACCTTGATCGCTTGCAGAACCTTTCAAGGCGCACAGAGTGGTCGAAGAAATTTATCTACACAATCTACACGCCCGGACTATGTGATACGGCTGGGGACAGCTTGTAACGTTGAATTTTATACAACAGCGCCCTATAGCTGATGCGCAGGTCCCGTGCGGCGTGTCTACGGTTCCAGCCGGCAGCATTGAGTGCATCCTGGATCAGGTGCATTTCAGTTTTTTCTTTAATGTCACGCACCACGCTGCGCATATTGTTGCACGGCAACATCTCTGGAACTACTACCGCAGGAGTAGCTGTTTGTGAGCTGTTATTCTGTCTGTCCACGCGGGACTGTAACTCCCGCATCGCTTCCGGGATGTCCTGCAAAATAGCAGTGCGGGTAACAAAGTTGTTTAGTTCACGCACATTTCCAGGCCAGCTGTAGTGCATCGCCAACTCAGTTAGTTCCGACGAAAACGCACTGATGGTGGTTGCATGCTCGCGCGGAATTCTTCGTAACATTTCTTCCATCAGCATTGGAATTTCTTCGCGGCGATTACGTAGAGCGGGTACATGAATAGTAAAAGCATTTAGCCGGTAGTACAGGTCCTCCCGGAATTTATGCGTAAGAATTGCCGATTCAATGTCAACATTCGTTGCCGCCAGAATGCGAACATTGGTACGCATGGACACCTGACTGCCAAGTCTGGAATAATGACCATCCTGCAGGACGTGCAGCAATTTTGCCTGCATGGCGGCGCCCATTTCACCGATTTCATCCAGCAGAAGAGTTCCATTGTTGGCTGCCTCGAATCTTCCGGGTTTGTCTTTGTGCGCTCCAGTAAACGCACCCTTCTGGTAGCCGAACAACTCGCTCTCCAGCAGTTCAGACGGGAGCGCTGCGCAATTCAAGTTCATAAACATCTGACGTGCTCGCGCTGAGTGCTTGTGCAACAAGGCGGCAATCACCTCTTTGCCCACTCCACTCTCGCCTAGAATCAATACCGGTACATCCACCGGGGCGAGGATCAGGATTTGCCGGTATATCTCGTGCATTGCAGGCGAACCCGCCAGAAAATAACGCCCATCTGTCAGTTCTTCAATATGGCATCTGGTGGCGGTGGAGCCAGGCAGAGTTTCCTGCCGTGTGGACGTGACTTTTTCATTCCGGCAGGAATTACTCAGATGCGCTGTCACTAATTCTTCCAAGTCGTGACGCATCAGCGGTTTGATCAGATGTGATGTGATTCCATGTTTATTCGCAACTGGCCGCCAGGAGTGGTCGCTCAAAGAGGAAAGTATGCAGACATCATTAGGATTCACAAACTGAAGTAACGTCTCGATGTATTGCGGGCAGACGCCGTGGCACAGGCGCGCGTCCATGAGCACCAAGTCTGCAGAAAGTCCATTGCTCAACATCTGGAGAGCTTCACCCAGGTTTTGAGAAGAGACGATCTCATGACCCTCGTCCCCGATGACCGCGCTGATCGATGCCAGTGCATCTCCATCGCGCACGATAGACAACACAGTTAATTGCTGTAGCATGTACCCCTCCCGTGAGTCGCAAAGGCAGAGCGTGCAAGCAGGATTACTCAAGGCAATGAACCCGCATCGAGCGTAATTCATTCTGCTTATGAATTCTGGAGCAATGTGCGCAAATGCGCATCTCTGGCCGGAGTTCTGAACCAGCTGCAGCCATCTCTCATTTGGAATCGCTTCGATGAAACCCAGACACCGAAACTTTTCTTTGGAGCATCCAAAATCTTGAGCAAAATCCTGCAAATATTAAAAGAACGATCGGTAATCCTTACTGTCTTCGTATCTATGTCTAATTTGGTGCGGTGTGATCGTTCAAATTGGCAGCTCAATCGTATCCATCATTTCTGCCTGCTAAGCGACTTTCTAACACGACATATAAGCTACTTTGAATGAATCAACACTGACTATACAACTAAAGTGTTGCACCTTCTGGGGAAACTGTTGTTGCCGCTGTAATAATTTTTCTGAAATTCTTTGATTTGCCAAGTAAATACAATCAAAACATCTGACCAATTATCCCCGCATATCTCATAAGTTATTCACAGGTAAGGAAAAACCATCTACTCAGGGCCATTTTTCAGATACTCTGTAAAACCTGGTGGCATATTTGATGTTCAGTTACTCCTGCCCCCAGTTAGTTGATCGCGCGGACTGCTTCGCGCGCAATCATCAGCCCCAGTCGAACAGGATGCTCTCCCTCGAATACATCCACATCCGTGTCGCAGATAGTGGCCATGGTAACTTGCAGGAGAGCCATCCCATAGCCTGCGCGCGGTCCCGGAACTTCTACGACGGCAATCTGGTTTTGGCCACGGAAAACAAAGCCTTCAGTGTTCACCGTCCTCCGTCCGGAGGGGAGTCATGCGTAAGAGTGGCAGTGCTGCACATGTTCCTCTTCAATGCGCAGCAGTCTATGGTCTTCCATGGTTTTTGTCTGTGATGT
>DZDJ01000042.1:4184-21325 GCA_022736715.1 Edaphobacter aggregans | reverse complement strand
CCATTCGTTCCTCCGTAGGTTGCTGTTGCTCATCACAATCAGCTTCCACGATTTGGTTCGAATGGGCAACCTGTTTAGACTTCACACCCAGGTGGGGTGTTGGATTGTATACAGCGTGATGATAAGGATTTTACCGGGCATCTCCGGCAATAAGGGGCTCAGGGGTGGTTCGTTCAAACAGGGCATGGTGAACGAGGCCCGCCAGTGCAGCTCCCAGAATGGGGGCCAGCCAGAAGAGCCAGAGCTGGTGCAGGGCCCATCCGCCGGCGAAGATGGCCGGACCGGTGCTGCGGGCGGGGTTGACGGAGGTGTTCGTCACCGGAATGCTGATCAGGTGGATCAGCGTCAGGCCAAGGCCGATGGCGATGGGGGCAAAGCCCTTGGGGGCGCGCTCGTGGGTTGAGCCGAGAATGATCAGCAGGAAGAAGAAGGTCATCACCACTTCGCACACCAGGCAGGAGAGCAGCGAATATCCATCCGGCGAGTGCATTCCATAACCGTCGGAGGCAAAGCCAGCGTGAACATCGAACCCGGCCTTGCCGCTGGCGATGATGAACAGCACGCCACTGGCTGCAATGGCGCCAAGTACCTGTGCGATCACGTAGGCAGGCACATCCGCCCAGCGGAAACGGCCACTAACGGCAAGTCCAACACTGACTGCCGGGTTGATGTGGCAGCCGGAGATATGGCCGATCGTGTAGGCCATCGTCAGGAGCGTGAGCCCGAAGGCAAGCGCAACGCCTGCGAAACCGATGCCGAGGTGGGGATACGCAGCCGCCAGCACTGCACTGCCGCAGCCACCCAGAACCAGCCAGAATGTACCAAAAAACTCTGCAGTTGCGCGTTTTCCAAGAGACATAATGGTTCCTTTCTGTTTTCGGGCCATACGGGCAAAGGAGCACCTGTGTCCGGCACAATCCCGATGGAATATCGCACAACAGTACTACAGATTAAGCGCGGATGGATACGAAAATTCTGCAAAGAAAGGCCATACGCGACAGGCCAGAGGTCGGTTTAGTCTGGTAAGACCATGAATCTGGAAGCGATCCAATCCGCACTCCGCGAGCAGGGGCTGAATGCCTGGCTCTTCTATGACCACCATTACCGCGACCCACTGGCTTATCGCATTCTGGGGCTGCCGGAGGGGTTGCACATCACCCGCCGCTGGTATTACGTGATTCCGGCCCAGGGCGAGCCGCGCAAGCTGGTGCATCGGATTGAAGCCGGCCGTCTGGATGCGCTGCCGGGCGCAAAGCAGGTCTACTCCTCCTGGCAGGAGCTGGAGGCGCGGCTGGCGGAGCTGGTGGCGCCGCACACCCGGCTGGCCATGCAGTATTCGCCGCGCAATGCCATCATGTACGTTTCCCTGGTGGATGCGGGCACGGTGGAGCTGCTGCGTTCCTTTGGCAAGGAGATCGTGACCTCGGCCAATCTGGTGAGCCAGTTTGAGGCTGTGCTTACACAAGAGCAGATTGCCAGCCACTTTGTGGCGCAGAAGAAGATTGACGCCATTCTGGAGGAAGGATTCAGCGAGATGGGCCGCCGGGTGCGCGGCGCGGGCACAGATGAGTATGACATGGTGCAGTGGCTGCGCGAGGGCATGCGGCGCGAAGGGCTGGTGTGGGACATTGGGCCCAATGTTTCCGTCAATCAGAACAGCTCTGACTCGCACTACGATCCCACGCCGGAGTCTTCGCGCCCTGTCCGGACAGGCGATTTTGTTCTGGTCGACATCTGGGCGCGGGTGGACACGCCGGGAAGCTGCTACTACGACATCACCTGGACAGGTGTAGTGGGGCGCGGGCCATCTGCCCGCGAGCAACTGGTGTTTGAGACGGTGCGCAATGCGCGCGATGCGGCCATCCAGTGCGTGCAGCAGGCCTACGCCGCAGACCAGCCGATCGCTGGCTGGCAGGCGGACGATGCCGCGCGGGAAGTGATTGCCCGTGCCGGTTTTGGCGAGTATTTTACGCATCGCACCGGACACAATATTGCGGCGGATCTGCATGGCAACGGCGCGCATCTGGATAATCTGGAGACGCACGACGAGCGGCTGATTCTGCCGCATACCTGTTTTTCCGTGGAGCCCGGCATTTATCTGCCGGAGTTTGGCGTGCGCAGCGAAGTGAACATGATGACCTGGCCAGGCAAAGCGGAGGTCACGGGCCGGGTGCAGCGGGAACTGGTCCGCATTTGAAATGGGCTTGCAGGGGTGGTCGGCTGCCAGCACTGCAAGCTGGTATCATCAAAACTGATGGCGACACGAGCACAGGTGGTTGCACAGGCAACGACGAATTCCCCGGGCAAATCCGCGCTGATACTGCTGGCGGGTTGGCTGGTTCCGGGCGCGGGGCATTTGCTGTTGCGGCACCGGGTGCGCGCGCTGCTGCTGTTCCTGTCCATTGTGGGCATGTTCAGCCTAGGACTGGCAATGCAGGGCAAGGTGTATACGCCCAACACGGGCGACCTGCTGGATATGCTGGGCTTTGTTGGTGACCTGGGCAATGGCGGGCTGTATTTGCTCTCGTACCTGTTTGGCTGGGGGCGGGTCGTGGTGCAGATTGTGGTGGCCGACTACGGAACCAAGTTCATCGTGGTCTCTGGCCTGCTGAATATCATCGCCGCCATTGATGCCTACTCGCTGAGCACCGGGAGGAAGCGCGCATGATGCTTTCTCACTTTGCCGCTGTGCTGGTTTTTTCGCTGCTGACGTCGGTGGTTTTCGGCATTACGCAGCGCTCAGAGGCCCGTGCCATGGTGCGCTACGGGGCCTACTGCTTCGCCCTGTTTGTCGGTGGCACGATCGTTGCCAGTTGGCTGATGTGGCTCATCCATCACTAGTTGTGAAGTTTCAATAGGTTGTCCATTCGATCTGAATGCGAGAAGCTGGTTCTGCGGCTGAAAAAAGTCGCTCCACGCCACCGCGCGTGATGCCGAGGCCAACCGCAAGCGGCGCGAAGAGTTCGCCGCGCGGATACGCTCGATCCCGCCGGAGCGGCTGATTTTTCTGGTCGAGAGCGGCATCACTGCCTCGATGACGCGGCTCTACGCGCGCAACCCGGAACGCTTCCCCACGAGGATAGGTCAATCCGCGGCGTGTACCCATAAAAAACAACCAGGCCTGCGGCATAGCAGCCACAGACCCGGCAATCTTTCCAAAATCCAGCAATGCTCTAGCTAAGCTGCGTTCTCGTCGTCCTTAGCCGCACCGCTCTCCGCTTCCATCTGCTTCTGCATCTCTTCGCGGCGCTTGGCGCGTGCATCCGCGCGCTTCTGGCGCTTCTCGTCCAGCAGTTGTTCGGTGCCCAGCAGTTCGATGAATGCCTTTTCGGCGCCATCGCCCTTCTGGAAGCCCGTGCGGACAATGCGCAGATAACCGCCATTGCGGTCGCCGTAGCGCGGAGCCACCGTGTCAAACAACCGGGTCACGGACTCGCGCGTCTGCAGGAACGACAATGCCTGGCGGCGTGAGTGAAGATCACCCTTCTTGCCCAGGGTGATCATTTTTTCGACGAGGGGACGCGCGGCCTTGGCCTTGGTAATGGTCGTTTCGACGCGGTCCTCAAGAATAATGGAGGTCACCAGGTTGCGCAGCAGCGCGCGGCGATGGCTGGTGTTCCGTCCGAGTTTGAATCCTGCATTGCGATGACGCATGGCTATCTCTCTAAAATCAGGGATCAGGGCGCAGGCATCCGGGAACAGAATTGACTGTGCCCCCTGAAGCCTGCCGCCTGGTTAATTCAAGTTCATGGCAGTAAACCGGAAACAGAATCAGGGTCTTCAGTTTGAACTGTCCCCTGGTTCCTGTTCCCTGAAATCCTGCCGTTAGAAGTTCTCTGTCTCGTCCTGCTGCGGAGGGCCAAAGTCATCGTCTTCGCCGTCCTCATCATCATCAAAGCTGCCGTAACTGGCAGCCAGTGCAGCAGCTGGCAGAATGCTGGTCGGGCCCGGAACTGGATTGCCGTTCTCGTCAATCTTCATTCCAAGCGACAGACCCATCTGCGCCAGAATTTCCTTAATCTCATTCAGCGACTTGCGGCCGAAGTTCTTCGTCTTGAGCATCTCGGCTTCCGTCTTCTGGATCAGTTCGCCGATCGTCTGAATGTTGGCATTCTTCAGGCAGTTGTAGCTGCGAACCGAAAGCTCCAGCTCTTCCACCGAGCGGTTCAGGTTCTCATTGCGGATCTGCGGACGGCCATCATCGGCAATCGCATCCATGTCCAGCTCTTCCTCAAAGTTGATGAAGATGGTCATGTGGTCCTTGATGAGCTTGGCCGCCAGGCCAACCGCATCCGCCGGCAGCACGCTGCCGTTCGTCCAGACTTCCAGCGTCAGCTTGTCATAGTCCGTAATCTGTCCCAGACGAGCTGCTTCCACCACATAATTCACCTTGCGCACCGGCGAGTGGACCGAGTCCACCGGGATAAAGCCAATGCCCAGGTCCGAATCGAAGTTCTTGTCTGCCGAAACATAGCCGCGTCCACGCTTCAGACGCATTTCCATGTCCAGCTTGCCACCTTCGCTCACCGTGGCGATATATACGTCCTTGTCGAGAATCTCCACATCACCATCGGCCTCGATCATGCCGCTGGTCACAACGCCTGGCTGGTCTGCCCGCAGATACAGTGCCTTCGGTCCCTCTCCGTTCAGCTTGAACGGCACCTGCTTCAGATTCAGGATGATGTCGGTCGCATCCTCAACCACGCCGGTGATGGACTGAAACTCATGCAGCACGCCTTCAATGCGAACTGCCGTTACGGCCGCGCCTTCAATCGAGGACAACAGCACACGGCGCAGCGCATTGCCCACCGTCGTACCGAATCCGCGCTCGAAAGGCTGCGCGCTGAACTTGCCATACTTGTCAGTAAGCGTCTCGGTGTCTACCGCGAGCCGCTTCGGCTTTTGAAATCCTCTCCAAAGCATATCTATCTCCAGCTTTCCCATGTCCGGCAATCACCGCGAAGCATTCTGCCGTGGCCGGACGTGTTCTCCTTCGTGAATTATGTTGGCCGCATCGCTGCGGGTACCGCGCTGTCCTGCTCAAAATCATGCTGCGTGGGGCAACCGGTATAGTACAACCGCTCGCACCACGCAGACTTCCACTTACTTGCTGTACAGTTCGACGATCAGTTGCTCGTTTACCGGCAGGTTGACGTCTTCGCGCTTCGGCAACGAAAGCACCTTGGCCTTCAGGTTGTCGCGGTCAATCTCCAGCCAGTTCACCGCAGTCTGGCCACTGGCAAAATCACGGGCCACTTCCAGCAGAACCAGCTTTTTGCTGCCTTCGCGCACTGCAATCTCATCGCCCACCTTCACCTGGAAAGAAGGAATGTTCACCTTGCGGCCATTCACTTCCACGTGGCCATGACGAACCACCTGGCGTGCCTGACGGCGCGAGGTCGCAAGCCCGATGCGGAACGCCACGTTGTCCAGACGGCACTCCAACTGCTGCAGCAGCAGTTCGCCGGTCACACCCTGGCGGCGGCTGGCCTTCTCGTAGTACTCACGGAACTGACCTTCCAGCGTAAAGTAAATGCGCTTTGCCTTCTGCTTTTCACGCAGTTGCAGGCCGTAGCCAACAATCTTGGCCTTGCGGTCGCGGCCATGCTGGCCCGGGGCAAAGTTGCGCTTTTCAATTGGGCACTTGTCCGTAAAGCACTTGGGGCCCTTCAGAAAAAGTTTGGTGCCTTCGCGACGGCAAAGGCGGCAGACTGGTCCGGTATAACGTGCCACGTTCTTCTCCTTATATTTCAGGTGCCGACCGGTTTACAGAGAGGCACTCCCTTTCATCCCGGTCCGCTGTAACTGCAGCTTTCAGCTACCAGCCTTTATAGCGGTTCTCCAGTTTTCGTGGAGTTTCCAGTAATATGCAGGATGGCTTTTTCTTGAGAAAAAAGCCATTTCAGGGCATCACGTTCCCTCTACACCAACTGGAAAACCGCTATAGCTTTTAGCCCAAAACTACTCTTGCTGTTCCTTCATGCAGTTCCCAGGTCTCACCTTTGAGACCTGGGAACTGCCCCATACTTGCTCCGCCAGCTAAAAGCTGGCAGCTAACAGATGCCTACACCCGACGGCGCTTCGGCGGACGGCAGCCATTGTGCGGAATCGGCGTAACATCGCGGATCGAGCGAACATCCAGCCCCGCAGCCGCCAGCGCGCGCACAGCCGACTCACGGCCCGAACCCGGACCCGAGACGCGCACGTCGACCGAACGCAGACCATGATCGCGGGCAGCATTGGCGGCATTCACCGCAGCCTGCTGCGCTGCAAACGGCGTCCCCTTGCGGGAACCGCGGAAGCCGAGCGAACCCGAACTCTTCCAGCTCAGCGTGTTGCCCTGCTGGTCCGTGATCGTCACAATCGTGTTGTTGAACGACGCCTGAATGAAGACCAGACCGTACGGCACATTCTTGCGTTCGCGCTTCTTGAACTTCTTGTTCTTGCCGGCCTTGCCGGCAGTATTCTGCTGAGCTTTGGCCATGATTACTTAGTCGCTTTCTTCTTGCCGGCAACCGTACCCTTGCGCGGGCCTTTGCGGGTGCGAGCGTTTGTGTGGGTGCGCTGTCCGCGAACCGGCAGGTTCCGGCGGTGGCGCAGGCCACGGAAAGATTGGATTTCGATCAGCCGCTTGATGTTCAACGAGATGTCTTTGCGCAGGTCGCCCTCAACGCTACCCTCGTTCTCAATCACCTGGCGGATGCGGTTCAGCTCGTCCTCGCCAAGCTCCTGGATCTTGCGGAATGGGTCAACATTCGCAGCCCCCAGAATGCGCAGCGCACGAGGATTGCCAATCCCATAGATATAAGTCAGCGCGATCCGGGCCTGCTTGTTGCGGGGCAGATCGACGCCAGCAATACGTGCCATGCTGTTTCCTTCGTATGCATCGCGGCAGCTTCGCCACCGTATGCGGTTAAGCCTGAAACCAAACCATCCAGTTCAGGCGCTGTGAACGAAACTCCCAAGGTTCATCGCAAGCCTTGACTTCGGCTAACTCGCCTCAGGGTTCGGGGTTACCAGCACAAAAAGCGCAAGGCCGTCTTAGCCCTGGCGCTGCTTGTGCTTGGCATTCTCGCAGATCACGCGCACCACACCACGGCGGTGAATGACCTTGCACTTGTCGCAAATCTTCTTGACTGAAGCACGAACCTTCATAATTCCCCTGCAACTCCCGGCTGACAGCCTGAAAACCGCTGCCACCCATTCAACGCGCCCAACCGCGGCGCAAAGCTAAGAGCTATGACCTTCCGGCTAAAAGCTCGCGTTTACTTATAGCGATACACAATGCGCCCGCGCGTCAGATCGTACGGACTCAACTCCACCGCCACTCGGTCCCCCGGAAGAATACGAATGAAGTTCTTGCGCATACGGCCGGAGACATGCGCCAGCACCTGGTGCTTGTTTTCCAGTTCCACCTTGAACATCGCATTCGGCAACGTTTCCACCACCGTTGCCATCACTTCTATCGCGTCTTCCTTCGACAAACCGTATCCCTTGTTTCCGCCTGCATTCACATCCCGCAAGCATGGTTGCACCGCTGTTTGTGTTACCACAACAACCGAACCCAACTAGAGCGTCAACACCACCGGACCATTCTCCGTGACCGCAACCGTATGCTCAAAATGGGCGCTCAAACTGCCATCCACCGTCACAGCCGTCCAGCCATCTTCCAGCACCTTCACCTCAGGCGAGCCGGCATTCACCATCGGCTCAATCGCCAGCACCATGCCCGCCTTCAACTTCACACCCTGCCCACGACGGCCATAGTTCGGAATCTGCGGGTCCTCATGCATCTTTGCTCCGATGCCATGCCCCACAAAGTCACGTACCACGCTGAAGCCGTCCGCCTCCACATGCTGCTGCACTGCCGCGCCAATATCGCCCAGCGAAGCCCCCACCTTAACCTCCTGGATGGCCTGCTCCAGCGATCCCCGCGTCACATCCAGCAACTTCTGCACCTCCTGCGGCACATTCCTGCCTACAGGAATCGTGACTGCTGAGTCGCCATAAAATCCATCCAGCACCACTCCGCAATCCACAGAAACAATGTCCCCCTCGCGCAGCACCCGCTTCTGCGAAGGAATACCATGCACCACTTCGTGATTCACCGAGGTACACAGCACGCAGGGATACCCGTGATAGCCCTTGAAGGCCGACACGGCGCCCAGCTCCGCAATCTTCTTCTCCGCTGCAACCTCCAGATCCATCGTGGTTGCACCGGGCACCACCAGCGACCGCACCAACTCCAGCACCTGCCGGACGATGTGCCCACTGCGGCGCATCTTTTCAATTTCCTGGGGCGTCTTAATCATAATGGCCATTGCGCAATCAACTCCTCAGGCGCGCAAGCGCAGCCAGAATGCCAGCCGTAACCTCTTCCACCGGCTGTTCCCCATCCACTTCCTCAAATCGTCCGAGAGCGCGGTAATGTTCCACCACCGGAGCCGTCAGCGCCTCATACGTGCGCATCCGCTCGGCAAAGACATCTTCGGTGTCATCCGCTCGCTGTACCAGCTCAGCGCCTTCCACATCACATTTGCCTTCCACTTGCGGTGGCTGGAAATAGATGTTGTAAATCCGCTGGCAGACAGGACAATTGCGCCGACCTGTAATCCGGCGCAATAACTGAGTATACCCTACCCGGATGCTCACAGCAACGACCGGGAGAAACCCCTGCGTCGAGGCCTTCTGCACCGCCTCCAAGTGGTCATCCAGCCACTTGGCCTGCACCAATGTCCGCGGAAAGCCGTCCAGAATGTACCCGCGAACCGTATCCGGCTCCGCCAGCCGTTCCGCCACCAGGTCATTGACCATGTCGTCTGAAATCAGTTCGCCCCGGTCATAGAGCGCCTTCACCTGCGAGCCCGTCGGCGTGGCCGCCCTGGCCGGATCCTTCAAAATCGCCCGGATCATGTCTCCGGTCGAAATCTGTGGCCCCCCCCATGCCGCCATCAAGGCCTTGGCCTGTGTACCCTTACCGACTCCTGGAGCCCCAAGCAGCAAAACCGGTCCGGGAATAATTTCTGTATCCACCTTCCCGGGCCCTGTCTTTGTATCGCCAACCGGCATCGCCACTTACCAGCTCCGCCGTCCGCGCGTACGTCCGCTCTTCTGCGAGAAGCCATCGTAGTGGCGCATAATCAGTTGCGACTCCACCTGGTTGATCGTGTCCATGGCGACGCCCACCACAATCAGCAGGGAGGTTCCGCCAAAATAGAAGTTCACACCCAGACCATTCGTCACCCAGGTCGGCAACTTATCGAAAAACGGCCCAATCCAGATCAAATGGTTCAAGTGGATACCGCTGATCATAAACATCGGGATGATCGCCACCAGCACCAGGTACGCCGCGCCCACCAGCGTAATGCGCGTCAGCACATCGTTGATAAAGTCGCTGGTCCGCTTGCCCGGACGAATACCCGGAATAAATCCGCCGTATTTCCGCATGTTGTCCGCAATGTCATCCGGACGGAACACAATCGAAATGTAGAAGTAGGCGAAAAAGATAATTGCAACCGTGTACAGCAGCACATACCAGGGTTCGCCTGGCGCCAGGTTCGCAAAGATCGGCCCAAAGAACTTGCTGTCGTGCATGGACACGCCAAAGATCGTCGCATTGGCAAAGAGCAGCGGCGCGGAAAGAATCGAAGCCGCAAAGATGATCGGCATCACGCCACCGGAGTTCACCCGCAGCGGCAGGTGGGTTGACTGACCACCCATCAGGCGGCGCCCCACAATCCGCTTGGCATACTGCACCGGAATCCGGCGCTCGCTCCGCTCCACGAACACGATGAACGCCACAATTGCAATCATCATGCCGACCAGCAGGATCAGCGCAGGAACCGTAAACGCTCCCCAGGCCTGCGTGCGCGCCTTGTCAATCAGGTCGGCAATGCCACGCGGCAGCCCCACCACAATACCGGCAAAGATCAGCAGGCTCATGCCATTGCCAATGCCCCGGTCGGTAATCTGCTCGCCCAGCCACATAATGAAGGCCGTGCCCGCCGTCAGCGTCAGCACCGTCATTGCAATGAAGCCCGGGCCCGGGTTCGTCACATATGGAACGCTGCCCGATCCCTTCACCAAGGTCAGCGCGATGGCAAACGACTGCACCACGCCCAGAAGCACGGTCACATAGCGCGTCCACTGCGTAATCTTACGGCGGCCCAGCTCGCCTTCTTTCTGCAGCTTGGCCAGTGGCTCATAAATCACCGTCAACAACTGGAAGATGATCGAGGCCGTAATGTACGGCATGATGCCCAGGGCAAAAACCGTGAGCTTGCGCAGGTTGCCACCGCTGAACATGTCGATCAGGCCAAGCGCGCTTCCGCTTTGCTGCGAGAAAAACTGCGCCAGCAGGTCTGCATTGACACCCGGGGTGGGAATATGTGCGCCGAGACGGTAAACGGCAAGAATGCCTAACGTAAAAAGCACCCGCTTGCGCAGGTCTGGAATGCGGAAGATATTCGCAATCTTTTCAAACATCGAGGAGTCTCTTCCTTGGGCCGGAGCCGGGAACCCCCAACTCCAGCCTCTGGGCTTTTGACCTACAGAAGCACAGCAGAAAAACTAGGCAATCACAACTGCTTTGCCGCCGGCCTTTTCAATCTTTTCCTGGGCAGCTTTGGAGAACTTGTGCGCATGCACCGTAACCGGCTTGCTCAGCTCGCCATTGGCCAGCACCTTCACCAACCCGTTGCGCTTCTTCAGAATCCCGCGGGCAATCAGCGTCTCCAGCGTCAGCTCCGCCTCACCCAGCTCCGAGATGCGGTCCAGCCCCAGCACCAGATATTCCGTGCGGAAAATGTTGGTAAAACCGCGCTTCGGCAGACGGCGGTGCAGCGGCATCTGGCCGCCCTCAAAACCACGCATCATGCTGGTGCCGGAACGGGAGCCCTGCCCCTTGTGTCCACGGGTAGAAGTTTTGCCCATCCCCGAACCCATACCGCGGCCTACGCGCTTCCGGTTCGTGTTCGCCTTCTTCGGCGCTCTCAGATTCGATAAATTTGTTGCCATTGCTTTCCTCGCTCAGCGCCGGTCGCCATCTGGCAACCGACTCGCATTTGTATTTGCCGCCCAAATTATCGGGCGCCAGAAAACTACTCGACGATGCGGACCAGATGGGGGATCGCTTTCACCATACCACGAATGGATGGCGTGTCCTCACGCTCCACAATCTGGTTCAACCGTGTAAAGCCCAACCCCGCAACCACCTTCTTGTGCTTCTCCGGGGTGGCAATTTTGGAGCGGTAGTACTGAATCTTGATCTTTGTCTTTTCCGCCATGATTAAAGCTCCTCTACCTGCTTGCCGCGAATCGCAGCCACTTCCGCGCGATCGCGCAGCTGCACCAGCGCATCAAACGTCGCCTTGATGACGTTGTGCGGATTGGCCGTGCCCAGCGACTTGGTCAGCACGTTCTGCACACCGGCAGAGGTCATCACCGCACGCACCGCGCCACCAGCAATCACGCCTGTACCTTCCGGAGCTGGCTTCAGCAGCACCTGGCCGGAACCAAAACGGCCCAGCACCTGATGCGGAATCGTCGTCTCCGTCAGATTGATCTTCACCAGGTTCTTCTTGGCCGACTCAATGCCCTTGCGGATCGCCTGCGGCACTTCCTTGGCCTTGCCCGAACCGTAACCCACCACACCTTCGGCCGGGTCGCCGATCACCACCAGCGCCGCGAACGACATATTCTTGCCGCCCTTCACCACCTTGGTCACACGGTTAATTGAGACCACCTGGTCCTTCAGGTTGAACTTACCGGCATCCAGCTTCTTCTTGAGAATTGCCATGTTGCTCCTGTCAATCTTTCTGGCGGCTGGACTCCAGTCCAGCACCACCTTGGAAACCTTTAGAAATCGAGTCCAGCTTCACGCGCAGCGTCGGCCAGCGCCTTGATGCGTCCGTGATACAGATACCCGCCACGATCGAAGACCACCCTCTTGATGCCCTTCTCCTGCGCCTTTTCTGCAATCAGCTTGCCAACTTCCTTCGCTGCCGACACATTGCCGCCCGTCTTCAGCTTGGCCGAAACGGTCGAAGCGGAAACCAGTGTCGCACCGGAATTGTCATCAATCAGTTGCGTATAGATGTGGTTCAGCGAACGGTACACGTTCAGGCGAGGACGCTCAGCCGTGCCATGAATACGCTCGCGGATGCGAGTGTGCACGCGCTGGCGAATTACGTTGCGTTGTCTCTGCGGAATCATCTTTGCTTTCCCTTCCTATGGGCGGAGGCGCCCTGCGCCTCCGTTCGGTTGAATGCTTACTTGCTGCCCGTCTTGCCGGCCTTCTTCTTCAGCTTCTCATCCACGTAGCGAACACCCTTGTTCTTATACGGGTCCGGCTTGCGCAGCGCACGCATATCGGCTGCCACCTGGCCAACCTTCTGCTTGTCGATGCCGGTAATCGTGACACGGGTCTGCTTCGGGTCAATCGCCACATCAATGCCCGTCGGCAGCGGAAACTCAATTGGGTGCGAGTAGCCCAGCGTAAAGACCACCGTGCTCTTGCCCTTCATTTCCGCGCGGTAACCAATGCCGACGATATCCAGCTCCTTCGTCCAGCCCTTGGTCACACCCTCAACCGCATTGAAGACCAGTGCGCGCGCCAGACCATGCACAGCTGCATACTTGTCACTCTCACGCTCCACCAGCAGGTGGCCGTCCTTCTCCACCAGCTTCACACCAGCCGGCACCAGAGCCTCCGTCTTCCCCTTTGGCCCCTGCACCTGCACCGTGTTGCCAACCACCGTATACTTCACACCGCCGGGCAGTGCAATCGGCTTCTTCCCAATACGTGACATTGAACTTTCCTTTTTGCGGCTTGCGAGTCCCGCCGACCAAATCCTATCAACCGGCGTTCCACTGCAGCCAGCGGCAAAGCCGCTCTACAATCTGTTCGCCACTACAATCTGTTCCCTGCTGCCAGTCGTCAGCGTCACCAGACTTCGCAGAGAATCTCGCCACCCACGCCTTCACGACGTGCCTGGCGTCCCGTCATCACGCCCTTCGGCGTGGTCAGGATCGAAATGCCAAGACCGCCCTGCACGCGCTTGATCCCATCACGGCCCACATACACGCGGCAGCCCGGACGCGACACGCGCTCCAGGTCACGAATTGCCGCCTCGTTATTGGAGCCGTACTTCAGATAAACCCGCAGGACTTTCTGGCCGTCTTCTTCCGCCATCTTGAAGTTGGCAATGTAGCCTTCCTCCTTCAAGATGCGGGCGATCTCCGCCTTCAGCTTCGAAGCCGGAACATCCAGCTTCTGGTGACGGGCGCGAATTGAGTTGCGAATACGCGTCAGAAAATCTGCTACCGGATCAGTCAAACTCATTGTTTCTCCTCCATCCCCCGTTCGCTCCGGCCCTTTTGGCCCGAGAACCAGCGGGAATGCTCGTTTGGTGCACTACCAGCGCACCGAATCTGGATTACCCTTGCGGCCATTGGCCGCATCCGCACTGCGCAGTTCCTGTTTACCAGGAGGACTTTACGACGCCAGGAATTTCACCCTTCAGCGCCAGTCCGCGGAAGCACAGACGGCACACGCCAAACTTCCGCAGAAACGCCCGCGGGCGTCCGCAAAGCTGGCAGCGATTGTGCTTGCGGCATGCGAACTTTGGCTTGCGTGCGTCCTTCACTTTTTTTGCAATTGTCGACATGGTTCGTCCCTAAAACCTTTCTGAATCTGTTGCCTTATGCCGTTTGGCGGAAAGGCATTCCAAAGTGCTTGAGCAGCGTGCGCGCCTGATGGTCGTCCGCAGCGGTCGTCACGATCGTAACGTTCATGCCCTTCAGCTTGTCCACCTTCGCGTAATCAATTTCCGGAAAGATCAGCTGGTCGCGCAGACCGAGTGTGTAGTTGCCACGGCCATCAAAGCTCTTCGTGGAAACACCCTTGAAGTCGCGCACGCGAGGCAGTGCAATTGAGATCAGACGATCGAGAAATTCATACATCGCATCCCCGCGCAGCGTCACCATCGCGCCAATCGGCATGCCTTCGCGCAGCTTGAAGGCCGCAATTGACTTCTTCGCACGGGTCGTCACCGGCTTCTGCCCGGCAATGGCAGCCAGGTCCGCCACCAGCGGATCCATAATCTTCACATTCTGGGTCGCCTCGCCCAGTCCCATATTCAGAACAATCTTCTCCAGGCGCGGAACCGCCATGGTGTTCTGCAGGCCCAGCTCCTTCTGCAGAGCCGCCTTGATCTCTTTTGCGTACTTCTCTCTCAGTCTTGCTGCCATGATTCCATCTTCTCTTTCTCACGGTCCCGGATTGGGCCTCGCTCGCCCGTTTACCGTTGCGTGGGGTGCACCTTTGTTCCAGCCAACTACTTCCTCTTGGGCTCCAGAACCTGTCCGCACTTCTTGCAAACGCGGACCTTCTTGTCCCCTTCCATCCTGTAGCCCACGCGAACCGGACCACAGTTGCCGCAAACCAGCATCACGTTCGAGATGTGCACCGGAGCTTCCTGCTCGGCGATACCACCCTGAATGTTCTTCGCCGGGTTCGGGCGGACGTTCTTCTTGATCACCATGACGTGCTCAACCAGGACGCGGTCCTTGTCTGCAATCACGCGCAGCACGCGGCCACGCTTGCCCTTGTCCCTGCCTGCAACCACCTCAACCGTGTCATTACGCTGAATGTTCAAACTCGACATTTTTTTCGCTCCCAGCCGCTGGGGCATCCCCTGCGGCCCGTGCGGACTTCAATCCGCTGCAATCTCAATTACTCTTCCGCCTCCGGCAAAGCCCTCAGCGCAAGAGACCGGCGCTAGATGACCTCTGGCGCCAGCGAAACAATCTTCAGAAACTTCTTCTCGCGCAACTCACGCGCTACCGGACCAAACACACGCGTGCCCACCGGCTCGCCCGCGTCATTGATCACCACAGCAGCATTGGAGTCAAAACGGATGTAGGTTCCATCACGACGGCGGGACTCCTTGCGCGTCCGCACAATGACCGCCTTTACTACTTTACCCTTTTTTACCGTTCCATCGGGAGAAGCTTCCTTCACCGCAGCGGTCACCACGTCACCGAGGCCGGCTGTTTTGCCCAGACCACCACCCAACGGCAGAATCATCTGCAGTTTGCGGGCGCCGGAGTTGTCGGCAACCTCGAGCATCGTTCTCATTTGTACTGCCATCGTTCTCTCTCCTCAGCTCTCTGCAATCTCAGGATTCGGTTGAGCCAACCTGTTACTTTGCCTGGTTCTCTGCAAGATCCTGCAGCTGGCCCAGGGCCGAGCGGCGAACAATCTCTTCCAGCTGCCAGCGCTTCAGCTTGCTCAGCGGGCGGGTCTCGCGGATGCGCACCACGTCACCAATGCGTGCCGAGTTCTGCTCATCATGCGCGTAGAACTTTTTGCTCGACTTGATGACGCGCTTGTACTTCGGGTGGGCCTTGCGCATCTCCACTTCGACCACAATGGTCTTCTGCATCTTCGTGGAAACCACCTGGCCGACCTTCTCGTTGCGGTGCGACTGGATTGGAGTCTCTACCGCCTTCGTATCCTTCACCGTTTCTGGCATGGCTTAGAGTGCCTCCTTCTTCGTCGTCTTGCGGGACTTCTTTGCCGGAGCGGCCGCCACTGCGGCCACCGGAGATGCAATGCCCAGCTCGCGCTGCCGCTGGACCGTCTTGATGCGAGCAATGTCCAGCTTCAGGCCGCGCAGCTTCTTCACGCCATCGTTCTGGCCAAGCTTGCTCTGGAAGCGAAGACGGAACAGTTGCTCTGCCGCCAGCTTTGCCTGCAGAGTCAGCTCTTCGTCGCTCAAATTCAGAATCTTTTCGAGTTCCATGACCTATTCCTTCTCAAATCTTCCTGTACCGGCTACTTGGCTGCGACCGCCGGCTTTACATCATGACGCAGCACGAAGCGCGTCTTCAGCGGCAGTTTGTGGGCAGCCAGACGCATCGCCTCCTGTGCAATCTCCGGAGCAACGCCTTCCATCTCAAACAGAATCTTGCCCGGCTTCACCACGGCAACCCAGTGGTCCGGAGCGCCCTTGCCCTTACCCATACGGGTTTCGGCCGGCTTGCGGGTAATCGGCTTGTCCGGGAACAGGCGTAGCCACACCTTGCCGCCACGCTTGATGAAGCGCGTCATGGCGATACGGCTGGCTTCGATCTGGCGGTCCGTGATGTAACCGCACTCCATCACCTTCAAACCATAATCACCGAACGACAGCTCGGAGCCGCGCCACGCCTTCCCACGCATACGTCCGCGCTGCTGCTTGCGGAACTTGACTTTCTTTGGCATCAACATAAGAAAAACCTCAGCTACTCGCTATTAGCACCACGGCCCTGGTTCCCACCAGCGCGGCACTTTGAATCTTCTTTGCAACCGACCATTAGCTAGCAGCTAAAAGCTGGTAGCTAAAAGCTGCCCTTAGAACACCCCGGTCGTCGTGACCTGCGGCTCGCGCTTCTTCTGCTGATAGATGTCGCCGCGATAAATCCAGGTCTTTACGCCGATAATGCCATACGTGGTGTGCGCCTCGGCAAAGCCGTAGTCGATGTCGGCACGCAGCGTGTGCAGCGGCAGACGGCCCTGCAGATACCACTCCGAGCGGGCTATTTCATTGCCGTTCAAACGGCCCGAAACGCGCACCTTGATCCCCTTGCAGCCGAAACGCAGCGCCGAATCCACAGCCTTGCGCATCGCGCGGCGGAAGCCGACACGCTTCTCCAGCTGCAGAGCGATATTCTCTGCCACCAGTTGCGCATCCAGTTCCGGCTTGTTCACCTCGAGGATGTCGATAAACACCTCGCGGTTGGTCCGCTTCTGGATGTCCGCCTTGAGCTTGTCGATCTCTGCGCCCTTGCGGCCAATAATGATGCCCGGACGTGCCGTGCGGATAATGAGACGCAGCTTGTTGCCGGGGCGCTCCACTTCCACCGAGCTCACGCCAGCAGCCTTCAGCTTCTCTCTCAGTTCCTTCTTGAGGTTCACGTCCTCAACCAGCAACTTGTCGTAATCGCGCTCCACAAACCAGCGCGACTTCCATGGCTTATTTACGCCGAGCCGAAATCCGTACGGATGGACTTTCTGTCCCATAAGTGTCCTTCGCTCTGCCTTGCGGCAGTCTCCTTACAAAATCTTGCTGCTACTTGGCAGCTTTCTTACCCTTGGC
>DZDJ01000042.1:0-4084 GCA_022736715.1 Edaphobacter aggregans | reverse complement strand
CTTGGCAGCTTTCTTACCCTTGGCTGCTGGCTTCGCTGCGGTCTTGCCTGCAGCCTTCTTCCTGGCCGGCTTTGCGGGTGCGTCTTCCACCCTGGTCACCAGCGTCGTGTTCTGCTTTTCAGCAACCGAGACGATGATGTGCGCCAGTCTGCGCTGGTAGCGATAGGCGCGGCCCATCGGGGCCGGGCGGATACGCTTCATACGCGGACCTTCGTTGGCCACCGCCGTCTTGACGTAGAGCCTGTCCACGTCCACATCCAGGCCCTGCTCCTGGCTCAGGTAATTTGCATTCTGAACCGCCGAACGCAGCACCTTCTCCACCAGAGGAGCAACACGCTTCTTGGTAAAGGCCACCGTATTCAGTGCCTCTTCCACGCGGCGGCCCTTGATCAGATCGAGCACCAGCTTTGCCTTCTGCGGGCTTACCCGCTGAAAGCGCGCTTCGGCCCGGAACTCCCGTATCTCTTGTGCCATAACGTCTCTTTCCCTGAAAAACTCGTGTCTACTACCGTTCGCCCGAAACTTTGCGCCTAGCGGGCCTTTGCGCCAGCCTCAGCACCCTTCGCAGTGTGCCCCTTGAAGGTGCGTGTCGCGGCAAACTCACCCAGCTTGTGCCCCACCATGTTCTCCGTCACATACACCGGAACAAACTTCTTGCCGTTGTGCACAGCAATCGTGTGGCCCACCATGTCCGGGTGGATCGTCGAGCGGCGCGACCAGGTGCGGATGACCTTTCTGTCATTCGCCTGGTTCATCACATCAATCTTCGTCATCAGATGCCCATCTATGAACGGGCCTTTTTTTGTCGAACGTGCCATCCGTCAAACTCCTTGAGCGCCACGCGCCCTCAAAACTCAGTCCTGCCTACTTGTTGCGGCGCTTCACGATGAACACATCGGTCCGCTTATTGTTCCGCGTCTTGTAACCACGCGTCGGCTGGCCCCACGGCGTCACTGGATGACGTCCGCCCGAGGTCTTGCCTTCACCACCGCCGTGCGGGTGGTCGACCGGGTTCATGGTCACACCACGGTTGGTCGGGCGAATGCCCTTCCAGCGGTTACGTCCGGCCTTGCCGATCGTCACATTCTCGTGATCGGTGTTGCCCACCTGGCCCACCGTCGCCATGCAATCCACCAGCACCTTGCGGGTTTCGCCGGAAGGCAGCTTCAGCAGCGCATAGTCGCCTTCTTTAGCCACCAGCTGCGCCGAGGCCCCCGCCGAGCGCACCATCTGCGCGCCCTTGCCCGGACGAAGCTCCACATTGTGCACCGTCGTACCGGCCGGGATGTTCTTCAGCGGCAGCGCATTGCCCACCAGGATGTCGGCCTCCGGCCCACTCATCACCATCTGGCCCACCTTCAGGCCAACCGGCTGCAGAATGTACCGCTTCTCGCCATCGGCATAGCTGATCAGCGCAATGCGGGAAGAACGGTTCGGATCGTACTCAATCGTCGCCACCTTGCCCGGAACACCGTACTTGTCGCGCTTGAAGTCGATCAGGCGCAGCTTTTGCTTGTGTCCGCCACCATGGTGACGCATCGTCAGATCACCGGAGTTGCGCCGGCCGCCAGTACGCTGCTTCACGGCCAGCAATGGCTTGTAAGGGCGGTCCGTGGTCAGGTCGTCATTGACGAGCGACGTCTGGAAGCGCAACGTCGGGGTAATCGGTCTGTATGTCTTAATCGGCATCTTCTTGTTCCTTGCCCGCCATAAGCACCTGGCTTACGGCTCATAGCTCAAAGCTGATATCTACAGGTTGTTCACGTAGTCCGGCATCTTTTCGCCGGCCTTCAGGCGAACATAGGCCTTTTTCCAGTCAGGGCGATACCCGGCAAACTTGCCGCGGCGGCGCTCCTTGCCTTCCACATTTGCAGTCCGCACACCGGAAACCTTCACCTTGAAGAGCAGTTCAACCGCCTGCTTCACTTCCGTCTTGGTGGCTCCAGACGCAACCTCGAAGACCAGCGTTCCTTCGGTCTCCTTCACGGTCAGGCCCTTTTCCGTAATCAGCGGGCGGCGAATGACGCTATACAGAGTCGACATCACGCAACCTCCTTGGCGGCCGCGAGCTTCCGCTTCGAGACCGTCTTCTTCAGCGATTCCTGCAACTGCTCCAGAGCCGTCTTCGAGAAGATCGCACGCTCATACCGCAGCAGATCATACGGATGCACTTCCGAACCCAGCACCAGTTCCACACCGGCCAGGTTCCGCGCGCCAAGGTAAAGATTCTCGCTCAGCGTCTTGGTGCTCTCGACGATCAAGGTCGTCTTCTTGGCTTCCAGCTTGTCCAGCGCAGCGCGGTACTGCTTGGTCTTGGCTTCCTGCAGCTCCAGCGAATCCACCACCGTCAACTGGCCATCCTGCAGCTTCGCGGCCAGCGCTGCACGCAGCGCACCCAGCAGCTTTTTGCGCGGGAAAGCATAGTCATACGAGCGGGGCTGCGGTCCATGCACTGTGCCGCCATGCCGCCACAACGGCGAACGAACAGAGCCAATACGGGCGCGGCCTGTGCCCTTCTGCTTCCACAGCTTCTTGCCAGAGCCAGAAACCAGCTTGCGGTTCTTGGTCGCATGCGTACCCTGACGCAGCGCGGCACGATAGTGCTTCACCGCTTCCCACAGCAGAGCCTCGTTAATCTGGCTCGGATCGAAGACTTCGCTGGCCAGCTCCAGCTCGCCAACTTTCTTCCCACCGAGATCGACTACATCAATGTTTGCCATCGTTCTTCTCTCTTCGGGCTCCCGCATGCTTCAGCAGAGAACCTCAACTCAACAGAACCTTGTTACTTACGGCCTTCAGGCCGCCATTGTCCGGGCTGCAACCGTTACTTCTTCTTGCTGGAGGCCTTCTTCGAGGCCTTCAGCGGATCCACCGTTCCCGAACCTGCGAATCCACGACGCTCGCGCGGCGGAGCCTTCGCCTTGGAGATCAGCACGTAACCATCCCGCGGCCCCGGCACAGCGCCTTCCACCATCAGCAGGTTCTCTTCGATGTCAATACCGCGGATCCGCAGATTGCGTACCGTCACCTGGTCCACGCCCATGTGGCCCGGCATGCGGGTATTGGGGAAGACGCGCGACGGGAACGAAGAGGCGCCAATCGAGCCCTGCACCTGGAACATGTGGCCGTGCGACTTCGGACCACCGCCAAAGCCATGGCGGCGGATAACACCCGCAAAACCACGCCCCTTGCTGGTGCCGATCACATCGACATATTTCTCATCCGCAAAGATGTCGATCATCACCTTGTCGCCAGCCTTGGCAGCCTGCACATCTTCACCGCCCACAACCACCGACTCCAGCGATACTTCCTTCAGCATCTTCACCGGAGGAACATTGGACTTGGCGAAGTGCCCATTCATCGGCTTGTTGACCCTGGAAGCCTTCACAAACTCAATCAGGCCAATCTGCGCTGCGTCGTAACCATCCTTCGCAGCCGTCTTCAATTGCGTAATCACGCAAGGACCAGCCTTGAGCACGGTGATCGGGTGAACTTCACCCTTCTCATCGAACACCTGCGTCATGCCGATCTTCTTGCCTAGAATCCCTGTAACTGCCATTGTTCTCTCTCCTCATCATGCGCAGCCTGCGTCTGCACGCCACGCACTGCCGGTACTTCGTTGAATACCCTGTTTTCGCCTACTTCTCGACCGACTTGATCTCGACGTCCACGCCCGCCGGCAGATCCAGCTTCATCAGCGCATCTACCGTCTGCTGCGTCGGCTCCAGAATGTCGATCAGGCGCTTATGCGTGCGAATCTCGAAGGCCTCGCGGGACTTCTTGTCCACGTGGGGCGAGCGCAGCACGCAATACTTGTTCTTGATCGTCGGCAACGGAATCGGCCCCGCAACCTGTGCGCCCGTGCGCTTGGCCGTATCGACGATCTCGCCTGTCGAAGTGTCCAGAATGCGCGAGTCGTACGCTTTCAACCGAATACGAATTCTTGTCTGTCCAGCCATGATTTCTTTCCGGGCGCAGGGGGCAGGAGAAGCAGCTTGACGCTCTACCCTGGTCCCTGTTCCCTGTTCCCTTACTTAACAATCTCAGTAATGGTACCGGCGCCGACAGTGCGTCCACCTTCGCG
>DZDJ01000324.1 GCA_022736715.1 Edaphobacter aggregans | reverse complement strand
CCTCGCCGCGTGCATAACGGTCATGCCATTCCTCGGTCACCGGCATGGCGGCATAAAGGCGTTCTCGCCAGGCCTCCAGCAAGAGCGGCTTCCGGCCCATGAAGCGGGCGGCGCATAAAACCTCCCGGCCCGCGGCCATGGACAACTCCTCCAGCCAGGCCAGGCCGCTCTCATCACGCAGCAGGTGATGATCAAGGATCAGTGTCTTTACCCCTCGGGCCAGCCGCAGAGCGTTTTCCATGGCGCTCTGACGGGCACCCCATTCAAGTTGCTTCAGATAGAGTGGCGGCCCGGACGCCAGGACGATATCCGGTTCCCAGGCAAGGATTTTCTCGATGGTCGGGGCGTGCAGGAGTTGGATGTCGGAGGCGTGAACGAATACCGTTTTTTCGTCACGAATGCGGGTCATCATGAGCCGTCCCATTCGACTATTCGGTTCGCCGTGCGGCATTGCCCCGGAAAAGGCAAGGTCGCCGTCGTCGCGGTCTTCGCCAATCCGCAGGAAATTGCCGAAATAACTTTCAAGGTCGGCGCAGCGTTTGCGGCCCTTGTCCGTCAGTTCCTCGTTCCCCAGCCGCCAGGCGGGCAGAAAAGCGGTCTTGCGCGGAAAGAGGTCGAGTCCCATCTGGTAGGGATTGGGGTGGGACAGCGGGATATGATCGCCGTGGAAATGGCTGAAGACCAGATCCGTCGCTCCCGAAACCGCCTCAACGATCCGCCGCCGTATTTTCTCGGCCATCGCCACTTGAAGCGGGTGCGGATACAGGTCGTGGCGTATCAGTCCCAGCGCCAGACCGGGATCGATCATGATCCGCCTCTGTCCTGCCCGAACCATGCAGGCCAGGCCACGCACCCCCAGCGATTCCGTCCCCAGGATCTCGATGTCCATGGTTTTTGTTCCCCTTAGGGCTGGTGACCGGAATCTTTGCGGAAACGGCGCAGGTAAAACCTGTTGTTGCCGTAATCGGTTTCAATGAGCAAGCCTTTTTCCACCATTTGCCGGATTATTTCCCATTTTGCCCCGGCCCGTTTCAAGAAATCCGCCACCGCATCATTGCGCATGGGGTGAACGGCCGTGATGCTTAA
>DZDJ01000323.1 GCA_022736715.1 Edaphobacter aggregans | reverse complement strand
TTTCCCCATGGCGCAAAACTTCGAGCAGATTCAACCGCTACTCGCCGCCGACGACACCACAAGCCATGCGCAACTCGAACGTCTGCGCCTATGGACAGAAGCCGCCTATGCGCAACTCCAACTCACGCTGGCCGCACGAAAGCGCGACGGTTTCGTGCGCGAACTGCATGGCGACATGCACCTTGGCAATATGGCGATGGTCGATGGTCTAATCGAGAGCAAAATCATCATTTTCGATGCCATCGAATTCAACGACAGCTTTCGCTGGATTGATGTGATGAGCGAGCTGGCCTTCCTGCTTATGGACTTGCAGGATCGTAAGCTCCCAGCCCACGCCAACCGCCTGCTCAACCGTTATCTCGAATACACAGGTGACTATGCAGGCATGGAGCTGCTACGTTTCTACCAAACCTACCGCGCCATGGTGCGCGCCAAAGTTGCCCTGCTCGGCGTGGCATTTGGCGGCACGGATGAACAAATCGCCGTAGCACGCGCCCAGTACGCCCGCTATGCCAATCTGGCTGAAAGCTACAGCCAAGCCGCCCCCAGCCAACTCATCATCACCCACGGGTTTTCCGGCAGCGGCAAAAGCCATGCCGCACTTACCCTTGCCGAAAGTCTTGGCCTGATTCGCATCCGCGCCGACATCGAACGCCAACGCCTATTCCCTGAACGCGGCGAAGCGGGTTTGAACAATGGCCGCTACAGCCCGCAAGCCACGGCACAAACCTATCAACGCCTGCTTGAACTGGCGCAGGGTTTGCTGCAAACCGGCTGGGGCGTGATTCTAGATGCGACCTATCTCAAACACGAGGCACGCTCGCAAGTGCGCGAGATGGCTGAAACGGCGGATGTTCCTTTTTACATTATCGACTTACATTGCCCCGATACGCTGCTGCGCCAACGCCTGCAAACACGCGCCGAGGCTGGCGGAGACCCGTCAGAAGCGACATTGGACGTACTGAGCGCCCAACAGAACGGTGCCGAACCCCTGAGCGATGCTGAAAAAGTAAAAGCCCTTCCACTGCGATGCGACACCGCAGTGGAAGGGCAGATTGCGGCGTTGATGGGGCTGCTCGCCCCCGCCTGAG
>DZDJ01000322.1 GCA_022736715.1 Edaphobacter aggregans | reverse complement strand
AAGTGCAAAAAGCGCAGCATGCGACCCCGGCATGGAGAGCTGCGCGAGGCCAGTCTGCAGGGATGCCACCGGAGTTGGTGCCGCGACATCGAATACACCTTCAAATGCATCAGCGTCTTGTGGATTCGGCCAGGGGATAGCTCCCTTGCCTCGCAGGGCGTCGATGCCTGGGGACGACTCGCCTGTAGATCGCATGTAAACAGGCACAAATTTGAGTTTGTCTAATTGCTCTACCGCGCCGGCCCAGGTACCACCTTTGTTGAGATCGGAACTAACGACCAAGGATGCATCGGCCAGCGCATAGATCAGCTTGTTGCGCTGCATCGCATTGCCGACGTTGAACCCCGCGCTTGGGTCGTAGGGAGAAATCAGCACCAGTTGGCCATCGAGCAGCAGGTTGCGGTGCTCACGGTTCATGGTGGTCTTTTCCAGACTGCCCGCCAGCACGCCACAAACTTTTCCACCCCCCTCGAGCGCACCGCGCATGGCGGCTTGATCGATGCCTTTGGCGCCACCGGAGACAAGCGTTCTCCCTGCGCGAGCAGCAAGCCGGCCAACTGCGATTGTGTAGTCGATGAGGGCGTCATCCACATGACGTGAGCCGACGACGGCAAGCCCACCAGAGTCCAGCAGACTCAGGTCGCCACAGCCATAAATGACCGCAGGTGCGTCTTCGCGCAGCCGGGCTTTCAAGCGGCGGGGATACTCCGCGTCAGCGCGGCTGACCACCCAGATGGCGCGCGCTTGCCAGCGTTCGATGAGTTGGCTCAGGAGGAAGCCGCGCCCCAGCAAGCGTTGCAGACGGTCTTCGTCAATCACAGGTTGACAGGCCCGTAGGAGGTCCGCCGCATCTGGCGACACCAGGTCTGCTGGCTGATGCTGTATCTCCCGCAAGTGGCGGGCGAGGCGCTTGTATTCGCCGGGTGACAGCAGCTCCGATGATGATGTGCCTATCCCAGCGATGAACGGTGCTGTCAGCAGCAGGATCGCTTGGGTGTTAGGGGACAGGGTGGGCGTCATTTCTTAATCTCCAGTCTTTGTGGCGATCCAAGTGTGGCGTGGTCACCTGCACCTAATCACTGCCTACTTCAC
>DZDJ01000091.1 GCA_022736715.1 Edaphobacter aggregans | reverse complement strand
GCAGTTGACGCTGCTGTTCCAGTGGTATTACGTTCGCATGTGAGCTTTGCGAAATTCCCGTTAAGCGCGCTCACCGCGTCGCGCAGCTCTTGCCATCCGACCGATCCAATCCAAAGGGGTAATCCATGAAACACAAGTTGCTCGTTGCCGCGATCGCTTCCGCGCTCGCGCTGCCGTTCGCCGTCGCACCCGCGTTCGCGCAACAGACCGACCAAGGCCAGGCCACCACGCAGAACGCGAAGGAAAAGGCCAAGGAACTCAAGACCATTGTGGTCACCGGCTCGCTGATCCCGCAGTCGCAGATCGAAACCGCCTCGCCGGTGATCACCATCACCGGCGCGCAGATGCAGGCACAGGGCTTCCGCAACGTCTATGACGCCTTGCGCTCCCAGCCCATCGCGACGGGCTCGGTTCAGGACTCGCAGTCCGCTGGCTTGGGCAGCTTCACCCCGGGTGTCACGACCATTTCACTGTTCGGACTGGACCCTGCATTCACACTCATCCTGCTCAATGGCCACCCTCTGGCGGACTATCCGCTGCCCTATAACGGCTCGGAAAGCATCACGGATCTGTCGTCGATCCCGACTGCACTCGTGGACCACATCGACATTCTTACCGGCGGCGCGTCATCGATTTACGGATCGTCCGCCATCGCCGGCGTGATCAACATCGTGCTGAAAAGCCACATGTCCGGCTTTGACCTCGACTACCGCGCCGGCGGTTATTCCAACGGCGGGGGGCAGAACCAGCGCATCCAGATCAGCGGTGGTCATACCTGGAACAACCTCGATGTCGTGTACGCGCTGAGCGTTGACCAGCAGCAACCGATCCGCATCGCGCAGACGTTCACACCCTCCCGCCTGAACAACCCGCTCGGCCCGCCGTACGTCGCCGGGCGTGATTTCCTGTACTTCAGCCCGTTCACCGGCGCCTACGTTGCGCCGCCGAGCCAATCGACCTGCGACGCCATGAGCAACTTGTTCGGCGGCACGCTGGGCTACCAGTACCGTCCCGGTCATGGCAACTACTGCGGCAGTTACTACGATGGCAGCGGCACGACGATTTTGAATCAGAATCTGAATGCCAACGGCTACCTCAATGCGGACTACCGCCTGAACGACAACACCACGGTCTACGCCAACGTGCTGTATGGCTTCTCCAAACCCAAGTTTGGCGGACTTCCCTACTGGTCATACTTCAACCCCGCGCTGGCCAACTCCTACAGCCCTTTTTCCGGGGTATTCTGGGACAATTCGCTCAACGATTTCGAGGGAATGCAGCGCGCCTTCGCGCCTGAAGAGGTGGGCGGCTACAACGGCAGCGAAGGCGTCATCTATACGCACCAGTACAACGTCAATGTCGGCGTGAAGGGCAACTTCGGCTCGTCCGACTGGGGCTACGACGCGTACTACAATCGCTCGCAGGTCAATACCGATTCCTATCAGCGCTGGGCGCTGACGCAGCCGTTCAACGATTACTATCTGGGACCGCAGCAGGGCACGGATCCGTATAACTACGGCTTCCCCGCCTACACCCCGAACCTGACCCATTTCTACACACCGCTGACGCCGGCGCAGTGGTATGCCATGAGCGGCATCATCCACCAGAACTCGTTGTCGTGGCAGCAGAACGTCACCGGCACCTTGACCAATACCAACCTGTTCGAGCTGCCGGCCGGACCGGTCGGTTTCGCTGCCATCGCGCAGTGGGGCAACCAGTCTTTCAACAGTCCGCCCGACCCCGCCCTGATCGCCGGCGAGTTCAACAACCTTACCGGCACGCAGGGCGGCGGCTCGCGCAAGCGCTGGGCGCTGGGCACGGAGTTCCGCATCCCGTTGCTCTCCCAGCTCACTGCTGACGTGTCGGCACGCTATGACCGCTACACCTCCACGGGGCGTACCGATGCCAAGGCGACGTACAAGCTCGGTCTGGAATACCGCCCCATCGACACCTTGCTGATCCGCGGCAATTACGCCACGGCGTTCCGCGCACCGGACATGTATTCACTGTATCAGGGCAAGAGCGGCTTCTATCAGGGCGGCGTGGTCGATTACTACCAATGCCGTCTGGCCGGATATACCGCCGCCAACATCGGCAACTGTCCGATTCCCCAGTTCGGCCAGATCTTCGCGCTGAACTCGGGCAACCCGGATCTCAAGGACATCACCGCCAAGAGCTACACCGCCGGCATCGTCTGGTCGCCAACGGCGGACTTCGACTTCCATCTCACGTATGCGCACATCTCCATCGCCAACGAGGTGGTGACGCCGAGCGCGAACGGCGTGCTCGAAACCGAAGCGGACTGCCTGATCGGCACCTCGCTCGGCGGTCAGCCGTATGACATCAACTCGGGCACCTGTCAGCAGGCCCTGGCCCAGGTCAACCGCTTTCCGGCCAACTTCCCGTTCGTTTTGGCTGCCGGTCAAATCAAGAACCTGGTCGTGCAACCGATCAACGTCGCCAGCGAAAGCCTGTCGGGCATCCAGTCCCAACTGAGTTACAAGATGCACCTGGGCCGCTGGGGTGACCTGCGTTGGGATGCGTTCTACTACGTGGAGCTAAACCACAAGTTCCAGTCGGGTCCGAACAGCCCGTCCATCGACCTGTTGCACAACTACAACTCCTATGAGTTCAAGACCCGCTCCAGCCTCGGTGCCACCTGGAGCGTCGGCAACTGGACGACAGCCCTGCTCGGCATTCTCGACGGCGGCTCGGTCAACTACAGCGGAACCGGCGCGGTCGGGCAGTGGGCGCAGTTCAACGGCAGCGTGAAGTACAACATTGGCGACAACAGCTCGGTGCAACTGATCGTCAACAACATCGCCAATCGCGCGCCGCCGACGGATTATTCGTTGGGCTCCGAGTCGGTGATACCTCCGCCGTACTACAACTATTACGTCTACAACGGCTACGGGCGCGCTTACTGGTTGAACTTCAATACACGCTTCTGAAGCAACCGAGGTCGCTTGTCCATCGAGAGGGGCCTTCGGGCCCCTCTTCTTGTTTGCTGGATCAGCCGCGCAGCAGCGCCTGCAACGGTCGCAATGGCTCCTCGTATGGCAGCCATTCGTGCAGCGCCCGCGTGTGGATCGGTTCACGCACCTGGCTGCTGCTCAGCGTCGATACGGCGGCATGGTTGCCCGATGGGTCCAGGCACAAAACATCCTGAGGAAGACCGAGGTACGCCAAGACACCGGCAAGAACCGGCCCCGCGTCCTGGACTAACGCCTCGTAGCGCACCTGATGGATGCGCTCAGCATCGATGTCCTGCCAGTAGCTGACGAGTTCATCGAATAAGCGGTGATGCTGCGCCAGTCCGGGAAAGTCGTAGCTGTATTCGTAGGAGTCACCGAACAGCGCCTTGAAGTTCGAGAAACAAACATCCATGGGATCGCGCCGCACGACGATGATGCGGGCGTCGGGAAGTGCACGCGTGATGGCTCCCATTACCCAGAAATTGGGAGGCTGCTTGTCGATGAAGTAGCGGCCCGCATCGACGCGCCAGGCAACCTGCTGCAGATAGCGCCGGCCGAGCAGCCCCAGATCGGCACGGGGCAATCGCTGCGCGACCAAGGGATCGATGTACTGCGCGCCGGGCACATTCGTGACCCAGCGCATCTGTTTGCTGAAGTCGGTCAACTCGCCGATCGCCGTGATCTCTGGGTGCCTGCCCAGCATGCGCTCGAGCAGCGTTGTGCCCGAGCGCGGCATGCCGACGATGAAGATCGGCTGCGGCGTCGAATCAAGCGCTCGCGCAGCCACGGCGATACCCGACCAGGGCACCTCCCGCAGTCGTTCGCTGATCGTCCGCTCATGGGCGTAGTCATAAGGCAGACGCCTGCGCATGCATGCGTTCCCGCTTTGCAGCGCCTGCCATGCAGGGCGATAGCGTCCGATGCGATGCAGTTCGCAGAATCGGGTGAAGTGCAGCGCGGCCTCGTACTCGCTGCCGCGCTCGACGTCTGTCAGCCGACGGTCGGCCTCATGCAGCAGCCATTCCGGATCGTGGTCCTTGCTGGCTCTGGCCAGCATGAGGTGAACACGCGTGTTGGCACAGCGCCGCTCGATCAGATTGATCAAGAGCGTATTGGATGCGCCGATCTCGCCGCAGAAATTCAGCTGGACGGCGTAATGGTAGGCGAGCTCGTCATCGACCGGCGCACGCGATTGCGCGAATGCCTCGCCGAGATAAGCGAGCGCGGCATGGTGCAAGTGCAGGGCGCGGCAGCACGCAGCCGCTCGCATCGCGTCCTTCACACTGCGCAGAGCGGGCTCGCGCACGCTCGAAAGCAATTCGTTGGCTGCACGATGTTCGCCCATCTGGATCAGGCTATGGGTGATGTCCAGGCGCTGCTCCGTCGCACTGCCGGCGCTGATCGACGCCGTAGCTGCCCTGGTCATGTGCTCGGATGCGCCGCGAAGATCTCCGCGCGTCAGCAGGATTCTGGACAGAGCGAGATGGGCAGTCAGCGCATCTGCGCTGGATGCACCCCCCAGGACGGCTTCATAGGTAATTCGGGCCGGATCGACAAGCCCACGCTGCAGATACTCCGCAGCTTTCGACAATCGTTTTTCGATATGCATTTTTCAATGCCTCCTGACGCTCCGATGCCTGTCACGCTGGCGGGGCATCCTTTCAGCGTCCAGCACCGGCAGACGGGCGTCATCGCCAAACCTGAAGGTATCCCACGGCGTTGGCCATGCACAGGCGAACCGTTCAGCGAAAGCCCCGATTGTGCCGGTATCCGCGCACGGCGGCGCGCGGGAATGCACACCGCGTCAGGCCAGGTCCGCCAGCGCCATGCGC
>DZDJ01000321.1 GCA_022736715.1 Edaphobacter aggregans | reverse complement strand
AGCTGAGCGTTTCGCCGATCCCGTTCTCGACGATCTCCGCAGCCTTGGCCAGCCGAATGGCGCGCAGCTTCTCGACTACCTGGAGAGCCTTTTCTTTAGCGGCCTTCGCGTCTTCTTGCGCGTGGATCGCCTTCAGCATCGCAGCCACTTCCTTCACCTTGCCGGTGGGTACCGCCGTCCACACATTGCGATAGAAATGCACCACGCAGCGCTGCCACTTGGCTTCGGGAAAGAAGTCGGCCAGGTTCTCCACCAGCCCCAGGCACTTGTCGGAGACGAACAACTCGACACCCTTGAGGCCGCGCTGCTTCATATCGCGCAGGAAGTTCGTCCAACTCGCCGTGTCTTCCTTGGCCCCTTCGCTAACCGCCAGAATCTCCCGGTAGCCGCTCTGCGCCACGCCAATGGCCACCAGCACGGAGACGTTCTTCACTTCGCCGCCCCAGCTCCGCTTGAGCCACAAGCCATCGAGGTAAACATAAGGAAAATCGCCCACCAGAGGACGCTCCCGCCACTCGTTGATCTTGCCGTAGATCTTCTGGTTCAGGTCGCTGACCGTGCTGGCGCTGACCCGCGTGCCCCACAACGCCTGCGTGATGTCTTCTACCCGCCGCACGCTCACACCGGCCAGGTACATCTCGATCAGGGCTTCTTCCACCGACGACTCCCGGCGGCGATAGCGCTCGATGATCGCTGTCTCGAAGGGCAGATTCCGCAGCTTCGGCACGGTCAGCGTCACTTCGCCGGCCTTGGTGTGAAGTTGCCGGTCATAGCTGCCCGCCCGCGTGTCCTTGCGGCCCTCGGTGCGCTCGTACTTGCGCGCCCCACACAGCCGGTCCGCCTCCGCGTCCAGAAGGCCGTTCAGAGTCTCCTCGACTGTCGCTCGCACCACCTCGTCCAAATGTGCCTGGATGCGACCTTCGTCGATCTGCACCACCGGCCCGGGCACCGCCTTCATGCCGCCAGCCGGATCTAATCCCGCTTCCATGGTTGGCTCCATCGTCCTCGCCTCAGAGGTCTCGCTCCTCCTGCTTGTACCAACCTCCAAAGCATAAAACTCGAATCAAATGTGCGAAAGAAATCCTACGTCATC
>DZDJ01000090.1 GCA_022736715.1 Edaphobacter aggregans | reverse complement strand
GCACCGCGCCTCGGATCTTGCTATGTTGGCGCGGCAGATAAACGCTAAGCGTTAGATGTCAGGAGGAGAGATGGCAGCAACTCAATACGTAGGCAAGGCGGGCCATCTTGCAGTTATGGGTGAACTGTGCCTCAGAGGCTACAATGTCTCGATCCCGGAGATCGACAAGGGCGATGATGTATTCGTCGTCAAAGACGATTCTGGCGCCATGTGGCGTTTACAAGTAAAAACATCCATCGGCAGCGCCAATAAAGAATCACGCCGGTACCAGTTTCGAGTCAAAAATGGCGCTATCCAGAAAGCACAAACGCCAGAGTTATATTTTATATTTGTGATGCGCAAAGGCGCCAGAACATGGCGTTTTCTAACCATGGATCGAGCAGTTCTCAAGAACTACGTGAACAACCATAAAATGGGTTCAAATGGCCAAGACTTCACCCAGCTGTACATAACACTAGACAAAAACAACATTGCTACTTGTTCTGGTCAAGATCTTACCAGCCACCTCGAAAATTGGGACACATGGCCAGAAATCTAACTGTTCGGTCAACCGGACGCTCACCCGTTGCGCGGGTTCGCGCCGGTTACCTCAACGTTGTGCATCACCACAGGGCCGTATGCGACAATCCAGCATCACCGTACCGAGACTAACGTCGTGACGACAAGCAACACACGAAAATTCAAGGTGTTATCGCTATTCTCAGGCGGGATGGGCCTCGACTTGGGCATCGAATCGACGGGGCATTTTGAGATCGTGGCCTGTGTAGAAAAGGTGCCAACCTTCTGCGACACGATAAGGCTTAACCAACGCAAAGGGCGTCTTCCGGAGCGCTTTAGAGTCATAGAAGCAGATATCTCTCAGCTTTCACCACAGGATGTGCTTGACGCCGTCGGTTTGCGGCCCGAAGACATTGACGTAATTGTCGGTGGCCCCCCATGCCAGTCGTTTAGTACGGCGGGAAAACGTGGCGCCACACAAGACCCTCGTGGAACCCTTCTATGGGATTTCCTGCGCTTTGTTGAGCACATCCAACCCAAGTTCTTCTTGATGGAGAACGTCCGGGGACTGCTTTCGGCGGCGTTGAAACACCGCCCCATAGCGGATCGACCGGAAAAAGGTGGCCTGCCTTTGGAAGAGGACGAACAGCCTGGTTCCGTCGTTCGGTTGTTCGCAAGAGACCTAGCCAACCTCGCCGGGGCGGGTTACCACCTAGACATCTACGAAGTTAACGCCGTCAACTACGGGGCTCCGCAGATTCGTGAGCGAGCCTTGTTCATCGGCAATCGGCTCGGGCTTCAAGTTGACTTTCCGCCTCCGACGCACGGCCCAGAAGACCCAGCCCTATCAGACGAAATTCAACGTGGCTTGTTTGAACAAGCGAGGTTGTTGCCGTGGAAGACTATTGGGGACGTGATCAGAACCCTAAAGGACGACAACCCAACCGTGCTCGATTTCAGCCCTAGAAAGAAGAAGTACCTCGACCTTGTTCCACCAGGCTCAAACTGGAGAAGTTTGCCCGAGGAGTTGCAGCGGGAATCCATGGGAAAAGCATGGCATGCAAAAGGCGGTCGCTCTGGCTGGTGGAGGCGATTAACGTTTGATCTTCCCTGCCCAACGCTAGTAACAATGCCAAACCACGCCAGTACAGCGCTTTGTCACCCTGTCGAGACGAGAGCACTATCGATCCGTGAATACACCCGCATTCAAGAGTTCCCCGACGAATGGGAATTCTGCGGCACGGTCGCCGAACAGTACACGCAGGTGGGCAATGCCGTTCCAACTCGTTTGGGCATGGTTGCTGGTGGTGTAATCGCTGACCATCTTCACCGTGCCCACCATGTTGACATCAGCCGTAAGCAGTCGCATCCGACAGAACCTCGGATCATCTACCTTCAATCTCACGTCCGTACTCGGCAATGGTTCAAAGATGGTAAAGCGGTTGTTTGGAATGACGACGAGATAAATGGCGGTGCCGCCTACGGAGCGCCCAAGACGGTAAGAAAAATCAAGGGGCTTCGATAACATGGCACGGCGACACAACGGCCTTCCACGTCCCGCCGGAAGGCGTCTTTCCAAGGCTAACCTGCTGCTACAGCTTGCCTCAGTCGACAGATCAGATGAGAGCCGTCAACGTGTGCTTGCGATGGAAAACCAGTTTCGGCGGAAGATTGATTCCCACATTACGTCCTTGCCGGAAGGTGATGCCAAGTTTCAGAAGTTCAACACCAGCCCTTATGTATTGCTGATCCATGCACGGAATAGAAGTTACACGCGGATCAGTGAAATTGAGAGCGACATTCTTCCCGCCAAGCAGTTTTCTTCGATGGAAACGTCAGCCGGCCGCATGGTGGAGGAAGTCGCGCTCCCCGTGTATGGCTGGGAATGTATCGCAAGCAAAATGCATACTAGCAATTCCGCCCTCGACGGTCGAAAGACTGAGCCAAGCATCTTGAGATTGGTGACATTGAAGAGTGGTCCGCGCTGCTTGAACGACGAAATGAGCGAGAATTTTGCCGACGCGATCATCAATCATTACCACGCATGGTCCCAAGTAGCAAACCGCACTCGGCTTGACTTCACGTATGGTGTCCTCTACGGAACGCCCAAGACGTCCAACAAGAAGGACTGGCATATCCTTCGGAATATTCGAGAGAAGCGCGGGAATGCTCTCACTGTCGATCCTGCTGATAGATGGAATTGCGCGTTTCAGGAACGGGGTATTTCCGTTGACGTAACGGTTCGCATAGGCCTAGATTGGTGGGAGCATTTGGGAGGCCCGAACTGCTTTATCGAGGTCTTTTCCGCCCTCATCCGAGCGTGTATTGCGCCCGGAACTTCTGATCCCGCCGCGCATCAATATGTCATTGCTGATTTACATGACATTGTTTCTACTGCCTCGGTAGGCCGTGACTTCAATGTGTCGTTGCTACAGAGGAGCCAGCTTCCTTGGCTGTTTCTCATTGCTCGTCATTTCTGTGACGAATTGGCCGAGTGATGCCCAACCCTGCGGTCAACCGGACTTTGCGCATAACGCCGCGCAAGGCCGGTTACCTTGAACGTTGGGCATTACGGTAATCACAGTGCAATCGGCTGAGTACAAGAAGTACATGCGCAGCGCGAAGTGGAGAAACATTTCTAGCGCCATGAAGAAGTACACCAAGTTCACATGCCAGGGCTGCAATTGCACGTTCCCAGCCGAGGAATTGGAAGTACATCACCTTACCTACGAGCGGCTTGGCTGTGAGCGGCCAAGCGATCTGCGTGTACTTTGCCGCACAAAATGCCACCCTATTGCAGACACCACTCGTGCGCAGCAAACGCAGATCCGTCGAGAAACCCGTCAGTACAAGTCGGCACAAGACACATTTCTGTCAAAGAAGTACGGCGACAATTACCAGTCGTTCGCAGATGAAGGTATGTACGAGGAGTTCGACAACTGGCGAGCAAAGAAGCGCTACGGAGAAACTGGCGAATGGTAATGCCCAACCATGCCTTCCAGCCGTCGTATTTGCCGCCGCTTCGCGCCGCCAAATCCGCGGCTGAAGGCGGGCGTTATGCCCCAGCGACGACGCGGCCAGCAAGCTGATCTGGCTGGCGCTACGCAACATCACCGCCGACTGGGGCCGCGCAGCCAAAGACTGGAAGGAGGCGATGAATCAGTTCGCGATACTCTACGAAGACCGCTTCACGCTGGCACGGCCCTGACCACGGCCCTGTCAGCGCAGAAGCAAAACCGCCTCACACACAAAAAACATGACACGCCCTGCCCCACATGAGAATCCGTCGTGGATGACAGCACGCTAGACAAAATTGCTGAGTTCATCTGTGGCAACGGGGAGCAGTACCCGATCTATCGCTCCAGCTCTTACCTCACCGCATTCTTTGAGCGTGCTGGCGTCCCTCGCTTTGTCCATGACGGATCAACGCGGCAGCGTTGGGTTCTAGATGCCCTGCGTGCCTGTTCTCGCGAGGAGCTCGCGGGAGTCATCAAGCGACTCGCCTCGCCCAAGGAATATCAAGGAAACAAAGCCAAGACCGGTATCGCTCTCAAGCTGCTCAATGAGGCCTTATACATCGAGGGCTTCGCTGTACGGCTAAAGGGCGTAGAGCCATACTTCGAGCGCAGCACTGTTTCCTTTGACCCGGAAGCACCAGAGCCGGAGCTTAAGCCACTGCCGCCGCCAGACTTCTTGGCATTGCGGCTGGAACCAGGCATCGGCCAACTTCTCGCCGATAGATGGTCTGAGGCTCAACGATGCGTTGACGCCAAAGCCTTCCTTGCAGCGAACATTGTCATGGGCAGTCTTCTTGAGGGCTTGCTGCTTGGCGTCTGCCAGCGCTTCCCGCGAGATGCAAACACTTGCGCTGCTGCTCCTCGCGACAAGGAGGGCAAAGTATTGCCGTTTCATCAGTGGTCGCTGTCCAGCATGATTGATGTCGCCCACCACCTTAGCTGGCTTGGCCTTGACGTCAAAAAGTTCTCCCACGCACTGCGTGACTTCCGCAACCTGATTCACCCGTATGAGCAGCTTGTCACTCGCGCCTCTCCGGACGCAGACACTTGCAGCATCTCTTGGCTTGTCGTACAGGCGGCAGTCAATGATTTGGCGCGCACACTGCGTGGGGCATAACAATTCCGTAGGAGACTTCCCGTCAATACCGCCCGCTTGATGCTCTTGCCTTGAGCTTTCAGGCTTTTGCTGACCTGATTCGCCCTGATCCTCAGCCATGAAAATTGCTCGCCAAGCGCAGAACCGGTTCGGGATGAGGCTTGCAGAGCATCATCGCCCGCGCCAGTCGCGGCAGCATCGCAC
>DZDJ01000320.1 GCA_022736715.1 Edaphobacter aggregans | reverse complement strand
TGGGAACCACCGGGCGCAGTGAACACATGGAAATCGGAACTTACGTCGCCAAGGCTGTAAGCTCAGAAATATCAGGGAATATCATTGACTTATGTCCTGTGGGCGCGCTTACGGCCAAGCCTTCGCGTTACATGTTCCGACCATGGGAGTTGGCGCAGCAGGCCGCCATTGCGCCGCATGATGGTCTCGGCTCAAACATCTACATGCACATTCGCGATGGCGCGGTCATGCGCGTGGTACCGCGTGAAAACGAAGCGGTGAACGAAGTTTGGCTGTCGGATCGCGATCGTTTTAGTTACCTAGGCATACAGCACGCCGAGCGTCTGGCAAGTCCTATGATTCGCGTCGAAGCGGGCTGGCGTGAGGCGAGTTGGGAAGAGGCGCTAGAAGTCGCGACGCAAGGGCTTAAAGCAGCGGGTGCGGACTTGCACACCTTAATTGCGCCGCACGCGACCTTGGAAGAGCTTTATCTTGCACAAAAACTAAGCCGTGGACTGGGTTCAAACCATATTGACCATCGTTTGCGTCAGCGTGATTTCCGCGATCAGGCGGCCTTGCCTGTGATGCCGTGGTTGGGGCATGACGTGGCTGAGTTGGAGCAGCGTCAAGCCGTGTTGCTCATCGGTAGTCACATTCGTCATGAACAACCGCTGTTGGCGCAGCGCTTACGCAAGGCCGCGCTCGGAGGGGCGAAGATTAGCTTTGTTAATCCAGCGGCATTGCCACAGACGTTTGCTGCGCTGGAAAACATGGGCGTGGGTAACGATGGCATGGTGGCGGCGTTGGCGGGTGTTTTGTCCGCGCTAATGCCTAACGGTCTGGATGAGTCCCTCACTGCTTGCGTTGCTAAGGCGACAGTCAATGCGCGTCATGAAGCCATTGCGGCGTCGCTGAAACGCGCCAAGCGTGCCGGTGTTTACCTTGGTGCCTTGGCAGTGGCTCATCCTGATTTGTCCGTTATACGCCAACTTGCTCAAGCCATTGCACAGCATAGCGGCGCGTCGCTGGGCGAGCTTGCATCGGCGGGCAACAGTGCCGGTGCCTGGTTGGCTGGCGCTGTGCCGCATCGTTTACCCGGTGGTGCAGCATCCAACGACC
>DZDJ01000319.1 GCA_022736715.1 Edaphobacter aggregans | reverse complement strand
ACAGCGCGGGGTTCATCCCAATGGTCGTCGGCTGCGAGAACAAGGCGCGCATCGCTTCTACGCCATCCCCGTTGGGGTTGGCTTCTGTGCTATTGACCGTGCTGGCATAGGCGGTGACGGCCGCTTGCTGAGGGCTGCTCCCCCTGGACAATGCGCTGCCGTATTTGCCCTCATACAGTGAGCGCGTTGCGTCGCTGGTGCCGGCTAGAAGCGCTTGCCCACCGCGATAGGCCGATCCGTTCCCCGCATCCTCCATCACGGACAGCAGTTGATTGCCAGTGAGACTTTGGGACACACCGCCGCTCGTGGCCGCGCTGACCTGCGTGGCCAACTCTTCAGCATGCTGATATTGCTCATTCGCTGATTTGGCTTTTTTCAGCGAGTCTTGGACCTGCTTGTTTTTCTCCAACCCCTTCTGATCCTTGCTGTCGATCCCCAAGGAGCCCGAGAGCTTCTTCATCACACCGCCCTCGCTCGTGCTATTGAGCGCATCTCCGACATCGTGCTGGGCCTGCTGCGCCACCTGGCTCGATGTTTTCGCATCCAGCCCGGTTTTGAACCCTCTGGCCATATTGGCCAAAGCGCCCTTGCCGGCGGACATAAAAGCACTGGCCATACTGGCTGGATCCTGCAGCATGGACGCGGCTTTTTTTTCCGCCGCAGCCTTGATTTGATCGGGCGTCATCTTGGATGTGCTCTGGGATTTCAGCAAAGGCTCCAGAGCAAGGGCATAGGCAGCATTCGCAAGAAATTGAGTGGCATGGTCCGTGGACTCCATGGTTTTCACTCCCTGGGAGTGTTGACCGCTGACTCGCGTGCCTTGCGTTCCATCCACGCTAGTTTTGTGACTACCCGAGACGCCGTCCGAATGCGCGATTTTGCTGGCATAAGCATCCATGCTGCTCAAGGCCAACTCGGCATTCGCGGCCTGTGATTGCTGTGCCGCGCTCGCTACCCTGGCGCCCACGGAGGCATTCAAAACGCTTCCCGTATTGACGCCGATACCGTCCATGGCGGCAGAACCAGAGTACATCCCTGCGTTGAGCGGATTCCCCGTCGCGTGAACCCCGGCCATGTCCATCTGGCTCTTCAACCCCGG
>DZDJ01000318.1 GCA_022736715.1 Edaphobacter aggregans | reverse complement strand
TGGCTCAGGCTCTGGCCATGATCCAAAAGCTTCAAAAGGAGGTGGAGGAGTTGAAACGCGCCGGGAAACGCCAAGCGGCGCCGTTTGCTCGTCGGAAATGGGTGGAGAGACCGAAGAAGTCGGGGCGCAAGAAAGGGCAAGGTCAGTTCTCCCACCGAGCCAAGCCGACCATCAAGCAAATCACGGAAACGAAGACCGCCAAATTGCACGGGTGTCCGGAGTGTGGTGGTAAGGTGCGCGCGATACACAAACACGATCAGTATGAAACGGATATTCCGGTGATTGAGGTGAAGACAACCCACTTCATAACATACAGTGGCTATTGTCGCGAGTGCCACAAACGAGTGAGGTCGCGCCATCCAGATCAGACTTCGCAAGCCACGGGAGCAGCGGGAGTTTTGGTGGGACCGCGAGCGAAAGCGCTGGCAGTGGATCTCAAACATCGGCTGGGCGTCTCGTACGGCAAGGTGAGTGAAGTTCTGCAGGATGCCTTTGGGTTGCAAGTGAGCCGCAGTGGCTGGTGTCAGTCCGACCAAAAACTTTCCAAGACAGCCCAACCCGTTTATGAAGCGTTGCTTGAAATGATACGGCAGTGCAGCGTCGTCCACGCGGATGAGACAGGTTGGCGAATTGGAACCTTGGCAGCTTGGCTGTGGGTCTTCACCAATCGTGAAGCCACCGTATATGTGATCCGCGCCAACCGCAGCAGCGATGTGGTGATTGACGTTCTGGGTCAAGAGTTCAAAGGAATTCTGGCTTCGGACTGTTTCCTGGCCTACGACGAGAAGCGCTTGAGCGCCTGGCTGAAACAAAAATGTGTCAGCCACCTGCTCACAGATTTGAAAGAAATGAAAGAGAGCAAGAGTGGACGAGCGCTGCAATTTGCCCGGCAAATGACCATCCTTTTGCAGGAGGCGTTGGCATTGAAGAGGCAAAAATCCAGCCTGGATCCATTCACTTTCTTCCAGCGCGCCCGTGACTTGGAAGCACGTCTTGACGCCTTGATCGCTCCGCAACGCAGGCTGAGTGATCCCGACAATGCCCGCTTCGCCAAGCGCTTGCGAAAGCATCGTCCGCATTTGTTGCGCTTCTTGTATGTC
>DZDJ01000317.1 GCA_022736715.1 Edaphobacter aggregans | reverse complement strand
GTGCGGCATCCAGCCCCAGCAGGCTGACATAGGTCGGCTTGTCGTCGCTTGCGTCTTTGCCTTGGGTTTTACCCAAGGTCTGGCTGTCGGCGGTCACATCCAAAATATCGTCGCGTACCTGGAAGGCCAGGCCGATGGCGCGGGCGTAGCGAGCGAGTTGCGTTTGGGTTGTGTCGTCGGCATGCGCCGCGAGTGCGCCCAGACGCACACTGGCTTCAATTAGCGCGCCGGTTTTCTGGCGGTGCATCTGTTCCAGGGCGGCAAGATCAATGCTGAGTCCAATCGCCGCAAGGTCCAGGGCTTGCCCGCCTGCCATGCCTTGCGCGCCGCTGGCTTGGGCAAGGGCGGCAAGCATGGCAAGGCGTGTGTCGGCATCCACGCCGGGCGCTGTGGTCAGAACCTCAAAAGCCAGCGTTTGCAACGCATCGCCCACCAAAATCGCTGTCGCTTCATCAAACGCGCGGTGGCACGTCGGGCGACCCCGGCGCAAGTCGTCGTCGTCCATGGCGGGCAGGTCGTCATGCACCAGCGAATAGGCATGAATCAGTTCCACGGCGGCGGCGGGGACATCCAACAGGGTTTCAGCTGCACCGAGCATCATGCCCGCGCTATACACCAAAAATGGACGTACGCGCTTGCCTGCGCCCAAGGCCGCGTAGCGCATGGCTTGATGCAGGCGAGTGGGTTGCACATCGGCGGCAGGGAGCAAACGATCCAATACCAGCTCGAAGCGCGCGGCACGGTGTTTGAGCGCGGCGTTCAGCACATTAGCCTGCATCATCAAGTGCGCTGAAAGTTTCAAGCTTGCCCTCGCGGGTGAGGATGTCTACACGTTGCTGCGCGCTGTTCAACATGCTTTGGCACTGGCGGGTCAGTTGCACACCGCGCTCGAAATCACGCAGCGACTCTTCCAGCGGCTGCTCGCCTTGTTCCATGCGCGCGACCACGGCTTCAAGCTCTTTGAGCGAGGCTTCAAAATGAGCAATATCCGCAGTGGGTTCGGTCGTTTCGGTGGTTTTGCGCGGGCGGGTGGCCATAATGCGGTTCGCTGATAGCAAATAAAGGTGAGTGATTCTATCACGCAAAAACCGCACTTATGACCTT
>DZDJ01000316.1 GCA_022736715.1 Edaphobacter aggregans | reverse complement strand
CACTTGAGCGTTGCGCGCGCATCATCCGATCGTGTTGAGCGTTACGGGGTGCGCCTGTCTGCACATTTGATGATTCAACCTTCTGCGGTTGGCGATGCCGTCACCAATGAGGCGTTGCAGAACCAAGGGTTATGGCCGCGCTGGCTGCTGGCATGGCCTGAGACGCTTGAACCGCGCACTTATAAACCGTGGTCTCCAAGTCAAAATCCGCATGTACAGGCTTACTGGCAGCGGTGCGATGAACTGTTGGATGCACCCGTGCTTGAAAATATCAACAATGCGCCAGCGCTCGACTACACGCCGCAGGCCAAGGGTGAACTGATTAAGTTTTTCGAGGGTATGGAGCGTGAAGCCCGTAAGGGTGTTCTTAAGAACATACGGCCATTTGCTTTGCGCGCTACAGAGATGGCTAGCCGTATTGCTGCAGTACTCAGCGCGTGGGGCGGGCTTAATGTCGTGGGCACGGAAGAGATGGAGGGAGCATTGTCGCTGACCGCCTATAGCCTGGCCAACTGGCAGACCGTGGTCAGTGGGCAGCGTGTTGATACTCAGTCCAGCCGTGCAATTGAACTTTACACATGGCTTGCGAAACGTCCGTCGCTATCTATTCCAAAGCGCGATATTCCACGACTTGCGCCGCAGGCGCTACGCTCTGCCAGCACGCGCGATGCCGCTATTGATCTCCTGGAATCTCACGGCTTCGTCACTGTTTTGGATGGTGTGGTGTACGCGCTGGGGGTGAAGCATGAGTGATGCAGTAACTCGTGCATTTGCAATATTAGGGGTGACCCATGCGAACTCTGTGAATCCTGCGAAAACCCCTGCTGCTATTGCCCCCGTGTCAGTTGCGAATGCCCGCGAATCTTTGCGAATAGACACGTCGGAGCCCAAGCCGCTTCCGCAATTCGCAGACATTCGCAGCAGTTCGCAAATACAACAAACGGCATCACTCCAAGCATCTTCGCCAGATTCGCAGCTTTCGCAGCACGTACCCACGCAAACGCAAAAACCCCAGGGCCTGCTGGAAGTCATCAAGCGCATGGCAGCCTTCTACGAGTACACAGAGGAAGAGCTGAGCTACGCCATGAGTGATGCGCGACAACATCC
>DZDJ01000315.1 GCA_022736715.1 Edaphobacter aggregans | reverse complement strand
GGCCGTGGACATGGGTAACGGCAGCGCGTTGAGCGGGGTTGAGGGTGGTGAGCATGAGGCGTGACCTAGGTAGTGCGTGGGCGTTATTCTTGGTGCCATTTTGCAACAAAGGCAGGAACTTATGCGGGTGGATGTGCAAAGAGATGCGCTGGAGGGGGTGGGTTTTTTATCCTCGCCGCACTGTGATGCGCGTCTGTCGGACGTTGTGCCCGAGCTGATCGTGGTGCATGGCATCAGTTTGCCGCCGGGGGAATTTGGCGGGGCGTGGATTGATGATCTGTTTATGGGGCGGCTTGACCCGGCGGCGCATCCTTATTTTGCTGAAATTGCGCATTTGCGGGTGTCGGCGCATCTGTTGATTCGACGCGATGGCAAGGTGACGCAGTATGTGCCGTTTCATCTGCGCGCATGGCATGCGGGGGTGTCGTCGTTCGATGGGCGGGCGGGGTGCAATGATTTTTCCATCGGTATCGAGTTGGAGGGCACGGATGATGTGCCGTATACCGAGGCGCAGTACCTAAACTTGGCGCGGGTGATTGCAGCCTTGCAGCAGGCTTATCCTTCTTTGCGGGCGATTGCCGGGCATGAGGATATTGCGCCGGGGCGCAAGACCGATCCGGGGGCGAGCTTTACATGGTCGCGGCTGGTAACGCGGCTTAATCAAGAAAGGGTTTCTGTGCAACATTCCGGGCAAAGGGCAGCGAGTGAGGCGCGCTTGGTGTTAACCTCTGCATCGTTTCACGCGGGGACTTAAATCATGCTGTTACTTGCGACCTTGATGGCTTTATTTGCCGAGCGTTTTGCGCCGCAGCTTGCTGAACGGCGCTCGCTGGCGTGGTTTGATGCTTATTTTGCGGCGCTGCAAGGACGCGTGAGTTGGCCGGGATGGGCGGTTTTGCTGGTTCTTTTGGCTCCGTGGGTGGTATTGACCGCGTTGGCGCAGTTTGTTTTCCACGGTGTGTTGTGGAATTTGCTGGAGCTGGCTTTTAGCGTGTTGGTGCTGTTTTTCGCGCTGCGTCCGGGCAGTCTTGATCCGGCGGTGGATGCGTATGTCGCGGCGCGCGAGAAGGGTGAGAATGACACGGCGCGGCATCAGGCGGAGCATATCC
>DZDJ01000314.1 GCA_022736715.1 Edaphobacter aggregans | reverse complement strand
AGACTTCGCTGCGATAAACGGCAGCGCAGCGCAGGTGTTCAACGTCGCAACTGCGGTGACAGCCGATGCTGCGGTGCCTTACGGGCAGGCACAAAGCCAGTTCGCTGCGACTCAGGGGTCGCCGTCGTTTCAGTTTGCCGTCGCCAATGCAACATATCCGCAATCGGCGGTGTCTTTGGGGCAGCTTACGGCACCGTCGCCCAACCTGTTGGTTAACGGCTCGGCAGAGTTCGGGAGTCTGGCTTGGTCACTCCCCCCGCAGGCAGGCTACACGACGGGGACGTATGGAGAGGGTACATACTTCACCATTGCTAGCGCTGTTAACGGCACTTACACCGCCACAAGCGCTGACTATGCAGTAGCGTCTGGTGTAACGCTGACCCTGCAAGCGGAGATTTTCGCCTCTGGCCTCACTGCGGGTCAATTGATCGCTGACCTAGAGTTCCTAGACTCAACTCATACCGTCATCGCTAGCGCCCAAGCGCCTCTCGTAGTTAGTGCTGACCAGTATTGGACATTCATGTCCGCATCGGCTACGACGCCCGCTAATACCGCGTACTGGCACGCGCGGTTCTACATGGCAAGCGCGACTCTCACTAGTGGCGCGATTAGAAAAATCAAGGTATCCAACGGCACAAAACCGTCGCCCTATTCAAGGGAAGCGGATTTTCCAGCCATACAGGCGAATTTCGCTGCGCTGGGTCAGGTGGCTAACGTCGCCCCCAGCATAATTCACTATGATGGCGGTACTGCTGCTGGAACGACGTACGCCGCTCCGACAATTAGCTTTACCGTACCGAGTAATGGGTATGTTCTTATTTATGTTGATTATTACCTCGCCACCGTAGCGGCCTTTGGTGATATTACCTTTCAGGTTATTGTAAATGGGGTAGTTGTGACATTCGATACTCCCACACTGACTAATGCCTGGAGTATGAACGCCACCGTAGCGGGCACCGCTGGAGCAACCATGACTGTGGTCGCGCAGTACGTCGTTGGGGCCGCGCTAGCAAACCCCATATTTCTTCGCGGATTTTCTATGTATGTGCCTACGCCATGACCCTCATCCTCTTTTACCCTGCACTGCTCTACGCAACGTGGATTGCATT
>DZDJ01000313.1 GCA_022736715.1 Edaphobacter aggregans | reverse complement strand
GAGCCATTTTCTTATCCGCATCCTGTCGTGTGAACGACCACGCAATGCCTCGCTGGTCGGCATTTCTGCGCTGCTGCCAGGCGTCGACCTCGGCAACGAGTGTGGCGCGGTTGGGCAAGCGTCGATTCAGACACTGGCGATCCAGGATGCCGATTTCGATTTCCGCCATGTTGAGCCAACTGGCATGTTTCGGGGTGTAGTGAAAGACGACCCGGCGCAACAGTGCTTTCGCTTCCTTGAGGCCAAGAACATCCTCGAAGCACTTGCGGAAATGGGTATTGAGGTTGTCCATGACCAGATGGACGCGCCGCGCCGTGGCATAGACTTGTTCAAGCAGATACCGGACGAAAGCCACGAAGTCGGGCTTGGCGCGGCGGTCGGTAACCAGGACCGTTCGCCGCCCGCCCTTGGGCTCCACCGCCACGAACAGATTGCAGGTGCCGGCGCGCACATATTCGTAATCCTGTCGCACGGGGATTCCCGGGCGGATCGGCAAAGCGGTACGGGCGTCCTTGAGCAGTTGTTTGCTCTTTTCGTCCAGACAAACAACGGGTTCCTCCTGGCGGAACGGACGAGCATAAAGAGCGAGCAGGTCGTACATCCGCTGCCGATATTCCTCTGTCAGTCTGCCGATGCACCACATCAGTTTGCGCCACGGTTTGAGGCAGTTTTTTTTAGCAGCCGACGAATGGTTTCGCGGCTGATCGAGTCAATCCCCGGCTGGGCTCGCGCGGCCTGCTCCAGCAATGTGATCGTCCAGCGCCGGGCACCCGCCGGAGGCGTCGAGCACGCCAGGGCGGAAATTTGCGCTTCGACATCGGTATCGTACTGCCGGGGCTTGCCCGGCCGCGCAACATCGCGCAGTGCGTATTCCGCACCGCCCTCCAAGTATGCGGATCGCGTCCGCCAGATAAGCATCCGCCCAACGCCAAGAACCGCCATGATCTGGGCCTCTGGAATGTCGCGATCAAGCGCGGAAAGCACGTGCGCCCGATTGACTTCCCGTGCGTGGTGTAAACCCTTTGCCCGGTATGACTCTATCAACTCGCGTTCCTCATTGGTAAGGCGCAATTCGGTCTGTCGCATGGCCAGCTCCTAAGCTCAGGATGGATATGCA
>DZDJ01000312.1 GCA_022736715.1 Edaphobacter aggregans | reverse complement strand
CTTCGACGACATGAGCTCCACCTTCCAGTGCAGCAATCAAGCCACGCCGAGCGGGTTGAACTCCGTGGCCTATCTCATCCAGTTCAACGGCACCATTCCAGGAAAATAATTCAGAAAATGAACATGCTATCCGCCGACAGGTTTTTCGACGAGCAAGCCATGCGCACGCTGGCGCATACCCAGTTCGGTGGCGCCGATTTTGGCGAGTGCATCACCACCATGAACCGCATCCCGCCCGGCGATCAAGCCGCCTGGGTCAAGGAATGGCGCGCAACGGCGGATCGTGTCGCCGCCATCGGCGAGGCCTGCGCGGCGGGCGGTCACGATATCAGCGCACGCGAAGCTTTTCTGCGCGCCGCCAATTACTACCGCACCGCCAGCCTCATGCTGTTTGGCGCCCCCGCCGCGCCTGCGCTGATCGAAAACTACGCACGGGAAAGCGCCTGCTTCCGTGAATTTGCCCGTCGCGCCGAGTCGGCGCTGCAAGCCATCGAGATTCCATACGAAGGTACAACGCTTCCAGGTTATTTCTGTCCGGCGCCCGGTGCCAACAAGCCTGCACCCACCCTGATCGTGACCAATGGCTACGACTCGACGCTGCACGAGCTGTATTTCGCCTTCGTCGTCGCCGCCAACCGACGTGGCTACCACTGCATCATTTTCGACGGCCCCGGCCAAGGTGGCGCGCTCATCCAACAAGGCCTGCCCATGCGCCCGGATTGGGAACAGGTCATCCGCCCCGTGGTGGATTTCGCCCTGACCCGCCCCGAGGTTGATGCCCGCCGCGTGACCTTGGCTGGCTGGAGCTTTGGCGGCTATCTCGCCCTGCGCGCAGCCAGCGGCGAACCACGCCTGGCCGCCTGCGTCGCCGACCCCGGCTTTATGGATCTGTGGGAATCACTCTGCGCCATGCTGCCCGGACTGCCGGATGAGGTTTTGCAACATCCCTTGGAGGCTGACCCAGCCCTGTTTGCACCGTATATGGCGTATATCGAAAGCATCCCGGCGCTGCGCTGGAAAATCGTGCAACGCGCCTTCTGGGTGCATGGAGTGGACAGCTTGCCTGCTTATCTCGCGGCCAGCCGAGGATTCAGCAATCGCAATCGCCTTGAGGCCATCCGCT
>DZDJ01000089.1 GCA_022736715.1 Edaphobacter aggregans | reverse complement strand
AAAAAGCCGTCCTGCATATTCCTGGAAACTCCACGAAAACTGGAAAACCGCTATAAAGCCCTCGGCTACCCATCCATGCCCTGAACAATACCCCTCTGCCTGTTGGGTTCCGGTTCGCTTTTAGCAAGCGGAGGCTGATCAGTGGGGATTGTCTCCGTTACAATGGAGGAGCAATGGCTTTCCCGATCAAAGTTTGTGTAGTGTGCCACGAAGAATTTGAACTGAGGCCCGACAAGCCGGGCTTTGCCAATCGCTGCCCGGAGTGCAGCGCTTCTGACGAGCAACTGGATGCCAGCACCCGCAGCTCCGCAGACGCATTCGACCGCCAGGGCCAGAGCGAAGTGAACGCCGCCCGCAGAGATGCGATGCGCAATCTGCTGTATCGCAAGGACAGCTGACGGTTTTACGCGGGCATCTCAAGTCGAGGCTACTGGCGTAGGATGATAAAGCATTGTCCATCTGAGGGGGTGTTTTTGCGCGCCATTGCCTCTGCGATATTTTACTCAACGTGGTGAACCCCATATTGAACGCGTCCACGCTTCATCCGCTATGCGCTGTATCCTTGATCTTCAAGAGATGCTGAAAATAATTGAAGACAATCCAAATACCCCCGCGGAACCTGGCCTTGAAATAGGCCAATTTCTATACTTCCCCGTCCGCATTGAAGTATCTTTTTATTCCTTATGAAGATTCAACCCGCTTTGCGGCCATCCAGCACCGCATCCAGCAGGCCGGCCAGCGAATCTGCGCGGGACTTCACCGAGCTTTGCGTCATCCCGATGACGCCCGCCAGTTGTTCCTGCTGTTCGCGGGTGGTCTGCAGTTCGTCTGCAATGTTGAGCGCGGCCAGCACCGCCACGCGCAGTGAGTCCACCGTTGCGCCCTGCGCGGACACGGCCCGCATCTTGCCGTCCACAATCTCAGCCAGTTGCCGGATGTACTCCGGGTCCGTGCCACGCAGGTGATAGGTTTGGTCGTAAATGGAGACGGAGATGCTTTGCGGTTCCGCGTTCGGCTGCGCTGCCGGTTTGGCCGTGCCTGCGGGATTTGCGGATTGCTGTGCTTCACTCATCGCTGCCACCATCATTCGTTGCGCCCTGCGCAACCGGGTTAGCCGATCTCGTCCAATTGCCCCAGCAGCTTGTCCACGCGCTGGCGCACGGTTTCGCGCTCCTGCTGCATATTGTTCAGTGTCGCTTCCAGTGCCGTCGCGCGGGCCGCCTCTTCATCCAGCAGCTTCTGCAGTTCGTGATTTTCCTTTGCCAGGGCAGCGCGAGCTTCGCGCTCTGCCTTGATCAGTTCCACCGCGCGTAACACCTTCTCTTCCAGTGCCTGAAACTCATCAGCACTGATATTGACCGGATTTTCCAACAGCGTGGTCATTCTCACCTCGTAAATTAAAGCGCCTCACGCGAAGTATAGCGCAGCCGCCAATGCCGTTTGCACAGCAAATGCACAGCTTTTGCAGGCGAACCTGAGCATATACCCCGCAGCCTGGCCCCACAGCTTAGCCGCGCAGCCTGCCACCCAGCGCCGTCAGCGTTTGGATGATGCTCTCCGAGTAGCCGGAGATCTCATCCTCGCGCAGCGTCCGCTCCGCCGACTGGAAGACCGTGCGCACCAGCAGCGAATACTGCCCGGTGGGAACGGCCTTGCCCTTTGCATCGCGGAAGATTTCTTCCGGCGATTTGCTGACCAACATTGGTATCTCCAGGCTCTCCAATGCAGATGCAATCTGCTCCCAGCGGGTTGTGTCCGCAAACAGGAAAGAGAAGTCGCGCTGCACCGCCGGGTAGCGCGAAAGCTCACGCGCAATGGGCTGGCGCAGGGCCTGCTTATACAAACGATCGAGATAAATTTCGCCCACAAATACTGACTGCTTCAGCTTGCGGCGCTGCGCTTCCGCTGGATGCAACTGGCCGAAGTAGCCGACAGTCGCACCGTCCAACACCATGCGCGCGCCGCGCCCGGGATGCAGCCATTCCGGCATCAACCCGGCCTCTGGCGCGAATGCGTCAAAATAAAGCGACCTGGCGCTGAACTTGCCCAGCAGTTCTTCCACCGCGCCCTTCATCTCGTAGAACGGCGCGTGCTTTTCCGGATACAGGCTGGTCGGCGTCGCCGTGCCCGTAAACCCGATGGCCAACGCTGGCCGTTCGTCCACGCGCTCCGTACTGCCGCTAAAGACATTGCCCATCTCAAAGAGCTGCGCCTCAAATACGTCGCGGTTCAGGTTGTGCGCCAGCATGGTCAGCATGCCCGGCAGCAGCGATGGCCGCAGCATTCCTGCCTCTTCGCTCAGCGGATTGCCCATCGCCACGGCCGAGTTCGGCTGCGCGGAGAAGAGTGCCGCGTCACTTGCGGAACAAAATGTACTGGAAACGGCCTCGCTGTATCCCAGCGCCAGCAGCGCCATCCGCAGCGTCGACTCCTTGCGCGCCCACGGCAGCTCCACCACGCCCCCGGCAAAGGCCGGCAACGTGTTGGCAAATTTGTTGTAGCCATGCACGCGGGCCACTTCCTCAATCAGGTCGATCTCGCGCTCCAGGTCCAGCCGCCAACTGGGCAATGTCACCTGGTATGCGCCATTGCCGCTGGCTGCCAGCTTGCAACCGAGCGCGCCCAGATACTGCTCCACCGTTTGCGCTGGAATGCCCTTGCGATCTTCCGTCGTGCCCAGATGCCGCGTCACTTCGCTATAAGCCAGCGCCACAGCAGCACGTTTCGCCGTGCGGGCTTCCGCCTCCGGAACCATCACGTCCACCATCTCGCCTTCGCGCGTGCCGCCAGCAGACAGAATCAGCCTGCTGACCAACGCATTGGCCACCGGCGCGGCGTTGAAGTCCGCTCCGCGCTCGAAGCGGTGCGAAGCATCCGTGTGCAGCCCATGACGGCGCGAACTGCGGCGGATCGCCGCCGGATCAAACCACGCCGCCTCCACCAGCACGTTCTTCGTCTCCGGCGTAATCATGGTGTCCCAGCCGCCCATCACGCCCGCCAGCGCCACGGCCTTCTTCTCATCGGCCACCACCAGATCATCGGCTTCCAGCGTGCGCTCGGTGCCATCCAGCAGCTTGATCTTTTCGCCCTTCACGGCGCGGCGCACCACAATGCCGCCCTCCAGCTTGTCCAGATCAAAGGCATGCGTGGGATGCCCCATCGCCAGCCAGGCAAAGTTGGTCGCGTCCACCGCGCTGGAGATGAACTTCTGCTCCAGCAGCCTGAAGTACTCGGCCACAGTGCCCACCGACTGGCCAATCGTGCCCCCGCGCAGTACCTGCGCCGTAAAGCGCCCGCAAAGATCCTGCGCCTCAATCCGCACCGGAAACGGCTTTGCAGCAGGCCCCGCCGCAGGCAGCGCCACCTCCAGCGGCAGCAACGGCACGTTGTAGATGGCCGCCGCCTCTCGCGCGACACCGTAGTGATTCATCGCATCCACACGGTTGGTGGTGATGTCCATCTCAAAGAGCGAGCCATTGCCTTCGCCCAAATCAAAAACGCCTTCGACGGCAATCCCACGCAGCGTCAGATCCTCGGCCAGCTGCCGATCGCTCACTTCCAGCGCCGGCAGATACGAGCGCAACCATTTCGTCAGAATCTTCATAGCATTCCTAACAGCAAAAATCGACCACGGATTTCACAGATGCATACCGATCTAAAAACTAACTCAGGTATTGATTCAATCCTGCTGTTGATCCGTGCCTTTTCCGTGTGATCGGTGGTGAGTTTTTATGCAAATTGTCCCAAAAACCGCACATCCCCGGAGTAAAACTGGCCAATGTCGCTGACGCCGTACTTCATCATGGCAATGCGCTCCACGCCCATGCCGAAGGCAAAACCGCTGATCTTTTTCGGATCGTAGCCCGGCTGCTTCTGCTGCACAAAGCCGAAGACATTCGGATCCACCATGCCGCAGCCCAGCAGCTCGATCCAGCCCGAATGCTTGCACTTGCGGCAGCCCTTGCCGCCGCAGAAGATGCACGAAATCTGCACATCGGCGCTGGGCTCTGTAAACGGGAAAAACGACGGAAAGAAGCGCGTCTTCACGCTGGAGCCGAAGAATGCCTTCATCGCGTGGTCCAGCGTGCCCTTCAGGTCGCTGAAGGTGATGTTCGTGTCCACGCACAGCCCTTCAATCTGGTGGAAGATCGGCGAATGCGTCGCGTCCGACTCGTCATTGCGGTGCACCTTGCCCGGAATCACAATGCGCAGTGGCGGTGGCTGCTGCTCCATCGTCCGAATCTGCACCGGAGAGGTGTGCGTGCGCATCAGCAGGCGGTCGCGCAGCGGCTTTTTGTCCTGATGTGCCACCACCAGCGTGTCCTGCGTGTCGCGCGCCGGATGGTTCGGCGGAAAATTCAGCGACTCAAAGTTGTAGTAGTCCGTCTCCACCTCTGGCCCCACGCCCACCGAGTAGCCCAGCGCCTGAAACACGCCCACCATCTCGTTCATCGTCCTGATGAGCGGGTGCTCAATGCCCACGCCACAGTGCGTGCCCGGCAGCGTAATATCCAGCCGCTCCGCCAGCAGCGCGTTTGCATCGACAGAGGACTCGCTCGCCAGCGCCAGGTCAATCTGCTCCTTGAGCTGATTAAATCGCTGGCCAATGCTCTTCTTTGCCTCTGCCGGAGCAGACTTCAGCCAGGCATCGCTGATCGCCTTCAGCCGACCCTGCCTGCGGCCCAGCCACTCCAGTCGAAAGGCCTCGTGCGCCCCGGCATTCTCCAGCTTTGCAGCCGAAGTGCGAACTTCTTCGATCAATGCGCCAAAGGCCTTTTCCAGCGCAGCATCGCTGTGGCCTTCCAGTTGGGGAATTGCTTCAGTCGTCATGGGAATCCATCAGCAAGGATAAATGAAGCGGTGTACCTCAGGGGCTAAAGCCCCATATTTCTGGATGTTCTCGATGCGAGGGTATAGCGGCTTTCCAGTTGGTGTAGAGGGAACGTGCTGCCCTGAAATGGCTTTTTTCTCAAGAA
>DZDJ01000311.1 GCA_022736715.1 Edaphobacter aggregans | reverse complement strand
CGCGAGGTAATCGCTGCCAACTCAACCTCAGGATGCAGCGCCAATAAACGCAGCAGCTCCACACCCGTATAACCCGTACCGCCAACGATACCCACGCGAATCATGTGTAAGCTCCCCTTGCCAAAGACTCTAGATACGTTGAATCATAACCGCATATCGTGCCAATAAACCCTACGGAATCCTGAAAATGCTCACACGCCGCCGCTTTTTAGCCTTATCGCTCACCGCAACACCCTTGCTTTTCAGTGCCTGCGGCTCACAAAACAATGCGCCCGATGCGCCGCTGCTGATGCTCGATGCGCCGTCGACCAGCCTCACGGCTCTGCGTGGCAAGCCGGTACTGCTCACTTTTTGGGCCACATCCTGTCCCGGCTGCATCGAAGAAATCCCGCTGCTGAGCGAGCTGCATAAAACCTACGCCGCGCGCGGTTTGCAGGTCATTGGCGTGGCGATGAATTACGACCCCGAAGCCCAGGTTCGCGCCCTGCGTGATCGTTTGCAGGTTTCCTATCCGCTGGCACTGGATAAGGATGGCGCAGTGAGCGCGGCCATGGGCACGGTGCGCCTCACCCCGACCACCTTCCTGCTCGATCCGCAAGGACAGGTGGTGTACCAAAAAATCGGTATTTTTGACTTGGACAAGGTAAAGGGATTGATTGAGGGGATGTTGGTGAAAAACTAATTTTAGCCACAGAGAACACAGAGTTCTCCGAGAAGGATAGCCGCCTTTGCTTTCCCTCTGTGTGCTCTGTGTTCTCTGTGGCTTAGTCTTCTCAGTACCCCAGCCAGCGCGCCGTCTGGTAAAACGCAAAACTCACCGCATAAGCCAAGCCCACCGACCAAACCACGCTGGTCAGGGTCAAACGCCAGCTTTTGCCCTCGGCCTGAATCGCCGCCAAGGTGGACACGCAGGGCGTGTAGAGCAGGGTAAACAGCATGAAACTGTACGCCTGCACCCAGTCCATATGCTGTTGCACCGCGCTTGTCAGTCCTTCTTCGGGCACACTGTACAGCACCGCCAAGCCGCCAAGCACGATTTCCTTGGCCACAAAACCAAACAACAAGGCCACCCCAAGCAGCGGATCAAAACCCAGCGGCGCGAAGATGAAGCCGACCGCTGCGCTTAACT
>DZDJ01000310.1 GCA_022736715.1 Edaphobacter aggregans | reverse complement strand
TGGAATTGGCGGTGGATGAAAGCATCCCGCTGCTCGAACGCTTGCGTTATTTGTGCATTTCCTCCAGCAATCTGGACGAGGCCTTTGAGGTGCGGGTCGCCAGCCTGGTGCAACAGGTGCAATTGGGCGTGGGCGGTGTGGGGGAGTGTGGCATGACCCCGCAGGAGCAGCTTGAGCGTGTGCTGGATGAGGCACATGGGCTGGTGGCCGATCAGTATCGTGTGCTGAATGAGGTTTTGATTCCGGCAATGCGCAGTGCAGGCATTCATTTTGCCCGGCGCACGCATTGGAGCAAGCGTCAGGCGGATTGGGTGCGCGATTATTTTTTACAAGAGCTTGCTCCGGTGTTGACTCCGTTGGGACTTGACCCGGCGCATCCGTTCCCGCGCGTTTTGAACAAGAGCCTGAACTTTGTGGTTACGCTGGAGGGGCTGGATGATTTTGGTCGCGAAACCAATATGGCGGTGGTGCAAGCGCCGCGCAGTCTGCCGCGTATTGTGCAAATGCCGGAAGCCATCGGTGGTGGTGCGCATGATTTCGTGTTTTTGAGTTCGATGATTCATGCGCATGTGGATGAGTTGTTCCCCGGCATGAAAGTCACCGGCTGCTTCCAGTTTCGCGTCACGCGCAATAGTGACTTATTGGTGGATGTCGATTTGGATGAAGACTTGCTACAAGTGCTGCAAGGCGGGCTGTTTGAACGCAATTATGGCGGCGCGGTGCGTCTTGAGGTGGCGGATAACTGCCCGGATGATGTGGCGGATTATTTGCTGGAAAAGTTTGATCTTACCCGGCGCGAAATGTTTAAGGTGCATGGCCCGGTCAACCTGAGCCGCCTCACTGCCGTGTTTGATTTGGTGGATATTGCCAGCTTCAAGTTTGCCCCCTTCACGCCAGGAATTCCGCGTGAGTTGCAAGGTGTGGAGGATATTTTTGCCGCGATTACTAAGCATCGGCGCGTTTTGATGCACCATCCTTACCAGTCATTTACTCCGGTGGTGGACTTTATTCGTCAGGCGGCGAATGACCCGAAAGTGGTGGCGATTAAGCAAACGCTGTACCGCACGGGCAAGAGCTCGGCGATTGTCGATGCGCTGGAAATGGCGGCGCGCAATGGCAAGGAAGTGACG
>DZDJ01000309.1 GCA_022736715.1 Edaphobacter aggregans | reverse complement strand
AGGATGTCTTCCAGCGTGACCAGACCGAGAATGTCGCCGTATTCGTCCACCACCAGACCCATGTTCTTTTTTTCGCGCTGGAAGTTCATCAGTTGGGTATGTAGCGAGGTGCCTTCGGGAACGTAATACGGTTCCTGAATCGAGCGCACGAAGGTTTTGAGGTTGAGCTCACCCTTTTGCGCTATGGGCAGCAAATGGCGCAGGTTGATGGTGCCGACGATGGTGTCGAGTGCGCCGCGATACACCGGCAGGCGCGCATAGGGCGAGGTGCTGATGGTGTGCAGGGTTTCGTCCCACTCGGCATCCAGATCAATGCCGTCCATCTCCTGGCGCGGCACCATGATGTCTTCAACCAGGGCTTCTTCGAGATCAAGAATGCCGGTGAGCATGTCGCGGTAACGTTCGGAAATCAGGCCGCCGGTTTCCCCCAATAGGGTGCGCAGTTCGTCGCGTGACAGATCGTGCCCGCTGTTGGCGGTGACTTTGACACCAAACAGGCGCAAAAAACCATTGGCAAACAAGCCGACTGCCCAAACCAGCGGGCCGAGGATTTTTTGCAGCACGGTGTAAACGTAAGCCGCAGGCCAAGCGATGCGTTCGGGATACAAGGCCGCGAGTGTCTTGGGTGCGACTTCACCAAAAATGAGTAGCGCGAGCGTCAATACACCGGCAGCGATCGCGAGGCCTGCTTCACCAAACAGGCGCATAAAAATCACGGTGGCCAGCGTGGACGCCATGACATTGACGAAGTTGTTGCCCAGCAAAATCAGGCCGATCAGCTTGTCGGGACGTTCGAGCAGTTTTTGCGCGAGGCGTGCGCCACGGTGTCCTTGCGCGGCAAGATGCCTTAGACGATAACGGTTCAGCGTCATCAGCCCGGTTTCGGAGCCGGAGAAAAAGGCCGAGAGCAGAATTAAAACGATGAGCGTGCTAACGAGTACGCTAAGGGATATGTCGTCCAAAAGATGTACGCGGTAATTGAGACGCTAAGGATAATAGGCGATTAAAGCGGCGATGAAAAACCTTTTCAGCGTTGCACACCCAAGACCCATTCAAGAACGATTTTGCTGCCAATGAAGGCCAAGAGCAGCACGGCGTAGCCGCTGAGTGTCCAGCGCACGGCGGTTTGGCC
>DZDJ01000308.1 GCA_022736715.1 Edaphobacter aggregans | reverse complement strand
ACCGCCGCCAAGGATGCCATGGAAAAAGCGATGGCGGGCGCAGGGGCGCGTTTGGTTGAAAATGCTCCGGTCGAAACAGCCGTCGCGGAGGTCGCCGCTTCGACCGGAACCCCGGTCGGCGCCTTGGTGGGCACAGTGGTGGACGGGGCCGTGCTCGTAATGAACGCCAATGACGCTGCGACCGTTCTCCAAACTGGAACGGCCATGGTGCAGCAGTTCGGCCCCGCCAGGGCCGCAGAAATCATAGGGGGCATCGCGAAGACCGGGGCGGAGGTAGCCGTCAATGCCGCAAGCGCTGGCTCTTCAGCGGCGCTGACCAATGTTGGCAACACTTTGGGTATGCCGAGTCCGCCGCCTTGATCGCGAATTTCCTAGCGGGTTGAAAGCCAGCCGGCAAAGCCGGAATCAGGATGAAGTTATCAGGATCGGAATGGATCGTTCCACTCGTTATTCAAACCCAAGTCAAGACCAAGTTCCATGCTGCCGAGCCGTGCAAAATCTTCCTGCCTGATCTTGGCGGCCTCGTCTTCATCTTCGGATTCGCCCGCATTGCCATTGCCGCTCATCGCCATCCCCAGCATGCGCAGTCCGATGGTCGCCGTGACGAACGCCCAGGCGAGTGGAGCGAAGCCAGCGGGCGTTCCGTGAGCGCCCGCAATGAAGCTCCTGATGGCCGCTTCAACGCTGGCCCAGTTCGATACCAGGATCACGGGGGCGGCGGCGGTCGCCAAAGCCAGGAGGAAGGCTGCCAAGAGCATGGCTTGCCCGCGAGTCAGGCTGTCAAACACTGGCCATCCTGGGAATGGCATGTCCCACGGGTTTCCCACCTTGGGGTTCAGTGCACTGATCAAGAACAGCACGGACTTGAGCAGAAGTGGGGTGGCCCAAAGGAACAGGGCGATCCAGGCTCCGGCCCAGGCGTTGCCGCCGAATGGGTTTGCCCAGGACGCCATGAACGCGCGGCCCAAGCTGTGGCTCGGGCTCGTCATGGAAAGGGCTTTCAAGAGCAACACGGCGGGCAAGGCCGCGAGGATGAAGTAACCGGCAGCCGCCAGAAGGCGTGCGGTACGTTCTGTCAACCGATGCGCACTGGAATCGAGGCGTGCGTGGCCTTTGCCGCTTGCGCGGTCTTG
>DZDJ01000088.1 GCA_022736715.1 Edaphobacter aggregans | reverse complement strand
CCGCCTCGATCTCGATCAGGTGGCGCGACATGTTCTGGGTTTCGCTGATGACTGTCTGGGAGTGGTCGACCCATGCCTGTGCGTCGTTGAGCGCGGTGGTGGTGCGGTAGTTGAGGTACCCGGAACCGATCGTGAGCAGGATGGCCAGCGAAGATGCGATATACAGGGTGACCAGTGTGCGCTTGCGCAAGGTAAAGGAACTTCCGGGTTGAGACGGCATAGTGGCCCTTCTTATAGTCTTGTCAGAGAAACGAAGTGAGTGTAGCAGCAATCCGGAAACAACAATCAGAAGTAAGGTCCCGGAAGACAGTTTAATTCATGGCTGCGCCATTGCAGGGGCGGATTGCGCTGTTCTTGCTCTATTTTTCAAGTACCTGTTGGTCCTATCGTCAATTCGGGTGCTGCGCCATGTTTTTGTTGCAAGGCGTATTTGGGTATATCGGAAGATTTTTTACTTTCTGGAAACTTCCGTTGCATCGGGCCGGGGCGGTAAAGTAAAAGAGCGGAATTTTTCTGGTGAAAGCGGATCTATGGATCGTTCAGGCTCTTCGATACAACTGCCGCAACTGCGTGTAGCGGAACATATTACAGAACTGGTTGGCCACACGCCTCTATTGCATCTTGGACGGTTGCAGCCGGAAAATGGCGCGCAGATCTTTGCCAAGCTGGAGTTTCTGAACCCGGGCGGCAGCATCAAAGACCGGGCGGCGCTGGGCATGATTCAGGATGCGGAGAAGCGTGGGTTGTTGCAGCCGGAGGGCACGATTATTGAAGCGACCGCGGGCAACACCGGTGTGGGGCTGGCCATTATCGGCGTCAGTCGCGGGTACAAGGTGGTTCTTTTTGTGCCGGAGGGCTTTGCCGAAGAAAAGTGCATCCTGATGCGTGGTTTTGGCGCAACGGTGGAGCGCACGCCGGAGGCCGAGGGCATGTCTGGCGCGATCCGCCGGGCGCTGCAACTGGCGGAGGAAATGCCGGGTGCGTTTACGGCGTTGCAGTTTCAGAACCCGGCAAACCCGGAGTTTCATGAGCAGACGACCGCGGTGGAGCTGTATGAGCAGATGGGGCAGAAGGTGGATGCCTTTGTGGCCGGGGTCGGTTCTGGCGGAACCTTCAGCGGCGTGGCGCGCTTCCTGAAAAAGAAGAACCCGGCGACGATGACGGTTGCGGTGGAAACGCAGGGCTCTGTGCTGCAGGGCGGCGAGCCGGGCAAGCACAAGGTGGAAGGCATAGGCGTCAGCTTTATTCCGAAGGCCTTTGACGGTGAAGTCTGCGACCGTATTGTGCGGGTGATGGACGAGGATGCGTTTGCCACGGTGAAGCGGCTTGCGGTGGAGACGGGCGTGCTGGGTGGTTCCAGCGCTGGGGCCAATGTCTTTGCGGCCATACAGCTTGCCAAAGAGCTGGGGCCGGACAAGCGGATTGTGACGGTCATTCCGGATTCGGCGGAGCGGTACCTTTCCAAGAAAATCTTTGACGGCGGGCTGTGAGCGCAGGCCGTCCCTTGCCAGAAAGCAGAGCGAAATGACAGAGAAGAAGACAGAGAAGAAGCTGGGTTTTGCGACACGCGCGATTCATGATGGGCAGGAGCCGGACCCGTTGACGGGCGCGGTGACGGTGCCGATTTACGCCACCTCCACGTATCAGCAGGAGGAGATTGGCAAGCACAAGGGGCATGAGTATGCGCGGGTCTCCAATCCGACGCGCAGTGCGCTGGAAGAAAATCTGGCCTCGCTGGAGGGTGGCAGCAGCGCCCATGTTTTTGGCAGCGGCATGGCGGCCATCACGGCGCTCTGCACCATGATGAAGACGGGCGATCACGTGGTGTGTACGGAGAACATGTACGGCGGCACGACGCGGCTCTTCAACCAGGTGCTGGTGAACTACGGCATTTCCTTTACGTATGTCGACAGCAGCGATGCGGAGAAGGTGGCGCGGGTGATCCGGCCGAACACGAAGCTGGTGCATATTGAGACACCGACCAACCCGATGATGGGGCTGACGGATATTCGCGCCGTGGCGGAGATGTGCCACAGCCGGGGCGTGGAACTGAGTGTCGACAACACATTTATGTCGCCGTATTTCCAGCAGCCGATTGCGCTGGGCGCGGACATTGTGATGCATTCGACGACGAAGTTTCTGAATGGGCACAGCGATGGGCTGGGCGGGGTGCTGGTTTGCACCAGGCCAGAGCATAAGGAGAAGTTCAGCTTTGTGCAGAAGTGCACGGGCGGCATTCTGTCTCCGTTTGAGTGCTGGCTGCTGCTGCGCGGCGTGAAGACGCTGGCGGTGCGGATGAAGCAGCATGACGCCAATGGCCGCGCGGTTGCGGAGTGGCTGGCGAAGCATCCCAGGGTGAAGAAGGTCTTTTATCCGGGACTGCCGGAGCATCCGCAGCATGCGCTGGCAAAGCGGCAGATGACGGGTTTCGGGTCGATGATTGCACTGGAGACGGGTTCGCTGGAAAATGCGAACACTCTGCTGAAGTCGGTACGGTTGTGCACGCTGGCGGAGTCGCTGGGCGGGGTGGAGACGCTGATCTCGCATCCGGCGACGATGACACATGCTTCGATTGGCGCGGAGGCGCGCGCGAAGATTGGAATTACGGATGGGCTGGTGCGGATTTCGGTGGGCATTGAAGAGGTGGAAGACCTGATTGCGGACCTGAACCAGGCGCTGAGCCATCTGGTTTAGCATGAAAGCGGCAGAATGGTGCGGCACACTGTTCAAAAGTTGCCGGAACGGGACGGACAACACCTTCGTACTGTTCTTTTCCGGAAGATGGCACGTATATTGGGAAGGTCACACTGTAAAGTCGAAAAAACTACAAAAGCAAATTTATGTGAGCAGTAGAGTGTAATGATTGTGTTGGCAACTCCTGAATCCCCCCTTTGTTAGGAGATGCATTTGTTGTACGTGCTGCCGAAACGTGTAGCTTTTCTGTGCGGCCTGCTGGCTGCTGCCATTTCCCTTGCAGAAAGTTTGCCCCGATGGTTGACGAGCACAGGGCATAGCGGGGCGCTGCCCTGGCTGCTGAGCATGAAGTTTGCAACAGCGGTTGCATTTCTGCTGAGCGCGGCTGCTCTGTTGCTGCTGGTGGAGGACGCCGCAGCCTGGCGCCGCAGGCTGGCATGCGCTTCTTTTGCCGTGGTTCTGGGGATGTCCCTGCTGGCGCTCCTGACCAGCACATTTTCTGCAAAGGCCATTTCTCTTCCCAATGCCCAGCCGGACAGACTGGCGCTGTTTACAGCCCTGTGTCTGATCAGCATTGCTGTTGCCGGAATGCTGATGTGCAGGCGATGGCTGCCGGATGTGGCGCAGGTGCTGCTGATTGTGCCACTGGTGGCCTGCATGGGGATGATCTTTGGCCGCCTGTACGGCACGGCATTCTTTCTGTCAGAGGGGCATCCGGCGACAGATGCTCCATTGCGTCAGATCTGCATTGCCGTATTGTGCGTGGGGCTGCTCTGTGCCCGGCCGGTGGAGGGCTTTATGTCCCTGCTGTGGCAGCAAAGCGATGCGGGCCGCATTCTGCGCCTTCTGGCGCCGGCGGTGCTGCTGCTGCCAGGCATGCTGGGGTTGATGCTGCGCCTGTACTCGTGGCGGCACTTTGACCTGATTCGTGGCATGGTGGCGATCACCATGTTCAATGCACTGGCCTTTCTGGTGCTGCAGTGGGTGATACTGGGCCGGTTGCAGGTGACGGAGTTACGCCGGCAATCGGCCAGCGATGCGCTATGGCAGAGCGAAAAGCGCTATGCGCAGCGGCTGGAAAGTACGGTGCAGTCACGGACACAGGAACTGGAAGCCTCGCTGACCCGGACGCGTGCGATTCTGGAGTCGTCGAGCGATGGCATCTGCGGCTTTGATGTGGACTGCCGGGTCAACTTTCTGAATCCGGCCGCGGAGCAGATGCTGCGGGTGCGAGCGGAGGATGTAATTGGCGAGCCTGCGGGACGGCTGTTCCACATCAGCGGGCGCGATGGGCTGGCGGTGGACCCGGAGTCCGGACTGCTGCGTGAAGCGTTGCGGGGCAGCGTAGCGTTGCGGGTGGAGAACCAGAGCTTCTGGCGGTCCGACGATACGTCTTTCCCGGTGGAGTGCGTGGCGACGCCGATTTATGTGCAGCAGACACTGCTGGGCTCCATGCTGACCTTTCGCGACATCAACGAGCGCAACAAGATTGAGCGCATCAAGTCGGAGTTTGTGTCGATTGTGAGCCATGAGCTGCGTACACCGCTGACTTCGATTCGCGGGGCGCTGGGGCTGATTGCCAGCGGCAAAGTGGTGGAACTGCCGGTGAATGCGCAGAATCTGGTGGAGGTGGCGATCCGCAACACGGAGCGGCTTTCGCGCCTGATCAACGACATTCTGGATGTGGAGCGGCTGGAGACGGCGCAGCCGCGGCTGCAACAGGTCTCCACCACCACCACGGAAGTGGTCCGGCAGGCGATAGAGACGCTGCGCGAGGCGATTCATCAGACGGGGGTGCAGGTGGTGTCGCAGGTGGAGCACCTGGCGCTGCAGGTGGACCTGGACCGCATTGTGCAGGTGCTGACCAACCTGATCTCGAATGCGGTGAAGTTTTCCCAGTCGGGCGCGCGGGTGACGGTCCACGCGGTGCAGGAACCGGAGTGTGTACATTTCACGGTGAGCGACACCGGGCACGGTATTCCGGATGACAAGTTGAGCGTGATCTTCGAGCGCTTCCAGCAGGCGGACTCTTCGGATGTACGCGACAAGGGCGGCAGCGGGCTGGGGCTGACGATTGCCCGCGCGATTGTGCGCCAGCATGGCGGGCAGATATGGGTGCAGAGCGAGGTGGGCAAGGGCAGCACCTTCCACTTCACGCTGCCGCAGCGCCGCCGCAGTGACCACAGCGGGCATCTGCCGCTGGGGCTTTCCTGAAATATCTGCTTTGGCCGGTTTTATAGCGGTTCTCCAGTTTTCGTGGAGTTTCCAGAAATATGCAGGACGGCTTTTTCTTGAGAAAAAAGCCGTTTCAGGGCATCACGTTCC
>DZDJ01000307.1 GCA_022736715.1 Edaphobacter aggregans | reverse complement strand
GGGGAGGGAGTTAAATCCGCTCGCTGCGTAAGTCCTATTCAACAAATACTCATGCGCCACATTACCCTCCTCCGTCACGGCCAGACCAGCCAGCCCGGTTTGTATCATGGGCATAACGATGTCAGCCTGTCCGACACCGGGCGGGCGCAAATGCAGCGCGCACTGGCGGATCTGCCCGTGGCTGCCACGCGGGTGTTCAGCTCACCGCTCATGCGCTGCGCTGAAATTGCCCAGCACCATGCCGCTGCCAATGCGCTGCCCATCGTTTTTAATCGCGCCTGGATGGAGCTGGATTTCGGTGCGTGGACGGGGCGCAGTGCCGCCGACATTTTGCAAAGCGACGCTGAAAAGCTCGGTGCATTCTGGCGCAATCCGCTCAACCATGCGCCGCCGGGTGGCGAAACCTTGCACCATGCTGCTGCCCGCGTCCAAGCGGCCTGGGATGCTCTGCCGCCGGATGAAAACCTGCTGATTTTCACCCACGGCGGGGTCATGCGCCTGCTGTTTTGCCAACTGCTTAACCTGCCGCTTACGCAGCTTTGGCGCGTGGATATTCACTATGCGGCACACATGACCTGGATAAAGGACGACAGCGGCACGCGCCTGCATCATTTGCATCCCGGCTTTAACGATATACAACGCGCCGCGTTGTCCTTGTCCCCCTCTCCCACAAGCGGGAGAGGGCAGGGGTGAGGGAAATTTCCATGCGCGGCCTGATTCTCGCGACTCAATTCCTCACCCGCCTGCCCACGCCGCAGATCGCCGACTTTCGACCCGAGGATTTAAGCCGCTCTGCAATCTGGTTTCCGTTCGTCGGTCTGCTGGTCGGCGCAGGCGTGCTGGCGGCCACCTGGCTGGGCACGCAACTCGATCCGTGGTTAGGCGCATTGCTTGGGCTCTTGGTTTGGGCGTGGATCACCGGCGGGCTGCATCTTGATGGTCTCGCCGATTTGGCCGACGGCCTCGGTGCCGCGCACCGCGAGCCTGCACGTTTATTAGCGGTCATGCGCGACCCGCACCTGGGCGCATTTGGCGTGCTGGCGCTCGTGTTGCAACTGATCTTCAAACTGGTGTTGCTCATGCTCATTGCCCGCGAAGGCGTGTGGCTGGCGCTGCTGCTGATTCCCGCATGGGC
>DZDJ01000306.1 GCA_022736715.1 Edaphobacter aggregans | reverse complement strand
GCCTGGACATCCTGGCCTCACCCTGACCCGGATCATTCCATGATCACCATTGGCATCGAAGAGCATTCCGGCCATGTCTTTCAGCGCACCTTGCAAACCGCCTGGTATCCGATCTGGCCCACGCCGATCTTGACCCAGGCTGAGTTTGTCGCGCCTGGCGACACCGCCGAGATGTTCACGCACACTGCAACCAATCCTGCGGGCTATTGGTTTCGAGAGTTCACCTACGACCCTGCGAGCCGTATTCGACGCGGCGTGTTTTATCGCCCGATGCCCGAGCAACAACCGCAAACCGTGGAGACGTTGCCGCATCCGATGAATGGCGAGGTGGCGGATGCGTCCTCGTCACTTATCCGTCACCTTTATCCCAGGCGTCTTTTCACCTATCACCCCTTGGTCGAACCGGCTTGTGTTCGCCCCTACTCTGCATGCCAAGTTCTTCTCGGGGCACCAGAATCTCGGTGGAGAATTCTTTCGGTGGAGAAAATCAGTGGTGGCGAGCTGTTGCACACCCTCAAGGCAAAAAGCAGCCTTGGAACCTTGCCGGAGATTGATCTTGACAAAGTTCCGGCAGACGCCCGCGCCAAGGCCTCTCAGGTCTATCAGGAACTGGTCGATGCAGCCTATCTGGCAGGGCCACGATCTGTCGTGGATCGCGCCCGCGATGCGGCGCAGTGGTTTTTGGCCGCGTGGTACGCCGAGATAAACAACGACACCTCGTACTACAACCTTGAGCTTCAGCAATTGATCGACAAGATCAAAAATTCGAATGACAAACTGATTTCCGCAGCGACCACACTCGCCCTACGGCCTGAACTGATCGAGACGGTCACAGCCGCTGGGCAGATTCCAGCTCGCCTTCATGCCCGAAAACCGCATGAGGAACACGCGCGGAATCTGCGTCCGGTGCTTGAGGAAGATGCCGAATGCGCAATAGCGTGTATTGGCCTGCTCTTGCGGGAGTTCCAGTGGACAGCATAGACGTCCTGATCGCAATAAGATCGGTTGTCTACCCTGGGCCGCAATTCTCGTCTCTTCTGCGCGCCTTTTCTCTGGATTCGCGCCCCATCACTGCTCCCCATACGGCGGCAGAATCATCGTCCGATTCACCATCACGTTGAACGTGTAGCCCGGCC
>DZDJ01000305.1 GCA_022736715.1 Edaphobacter aggregans | reverse complement strand
GAACTCGTGCTCCATTGGAAGAAAGGCTGGGTCAGCCTGCTCCTGCTCGGCATGGCTTACGGAATTTACGAGGAAGGCCTGATGGTGCGCTCCTTCTTTGACCCCAACTGGGAGGACCTGGGCAATCTCGGCGAATATGGCCGCGCCTTCGGTGTGAACTGGGTCTGGAGCGAACACCTGACGATCTTCCACGCGCTGATCAGCATCGCGGCGAGCATTGCCTTTATCGAAATGCTTTATCCCGACAAACGGACCGAAAGCTGGATCGGGACGCGCGGCCTGACCTGGAACGCGCTGGCCTTCGCCGCATCGCTGACGGTGGGCGCGCTCCTCAACCCGTACGACGCGCCGGACGCCTGGCTGGGGATGTGCTGGCTGGCGATTGCCATGTTGACGCTGGCCGCGTGGCACATCCCAGCAACGGTGATCGCGCCGCGTACCGTCACCATTCCGCGGCCGCGCCGTTTCTGGTGGATGGGTTTCCTAGGCGCGTTCGGACATTTCTTCCTCATTTACGTCACCGCGGAAAATAACAACCCTCCGTTTGTTGTCGCCATGTTCCTGTTGGCTTTGTACGACCTGTTCCTCCTGTGGCTGGTCGTTCACTGGAGCGGCGCGGGCCAGTCCTGGGATGATCGTCACAAACTGGCGTTGATCATCGGCTCGCTTTCATTTTTCCTGATCCTGGGGCCGCTCACAACGAACGGACAATACCCGATCATGGTTTTCTCGAATCCAATTTTTCTGCTCATTCTTTGGTGGGTCTATCGAAAAGTCAACCGGCGTGTGATGTCTGAAAATGGCCTGGAAGCGGTTAAAATCAATCCCGCCAACCAGGTACTATGACACAAATCTCTTTCAGAAAAAGAATTCGCCAGTCGCTGGCTGACCAAAATCTGCAAGCCGCGCTGGACGCCAACACCGAGCGCCGGCTGAAAGTCCGCGCCGCCGCGTTAGAGTCCCTGCCCGATTGGGAGACGCGGCGACGAGCAGGAGGGTCATCACGCCTTTGAATTGGTCGAAGAAAATACGCCAGGGCGAGGTGGCAGGCGGTTCGGGGAGTTTGTTCGCGCCGTATTGCGCCAGGCGCGCCTGGGCTTCGGCGGTGGATAATCCGCTGGCGAGGTCGGAGGTCAAC
>DZDJ01000304.1 GCA_022736715.1 Edaphobacter aggregans | reverse complement strand
ACGGCTGGAGCACCTTCTGGATGCCGAGCCGCGTGAGGAGCAGGCCACCACGCAGGAGCCGGTGGATATGCTCAAGTTCCGTGACCAGAAGAAATACCGCGACCGCCTGCTGTTGGCGCAGCGCACTACGGGTGAAAAGGATGCCTTTATCGCCATCAAGGGGCGCGTGTTGGGTGAGCCGCTGATTGCCAGTGGTTTTGATTTTGCCTTTATGGGCGGCTCGATGGGTTCGGTGGTGGGCGAAAAATTCGTGCGCGCGGCCAATCGCGCTTTGGATGAAAAAATCCCCCTGGTGACCTATATGGCCAGCGGCGGCGCGCGGATGCAGGAAGCCTTATTTTCTTTGATGCAGATGGCCAAAACCTCGGCGGTGTTGACCCGTTTGTCCAAAGAAGGCGTGCCCTACATTGTGGTCTTGACCGACCCGACGATGGGTGGGGTTTCGGCCAGCCTAGCCATGCTGGGCGATGTGCAAATTGCTGAACCCAAGGCGCTGATTGGATTTGCCGGGCCGCGTGTGATCGAACAGACCGTGCGCGAAGTGTTACCTGAAGGCTTTCAGCGCAGTGAGTTTTTGCTGGCGCATGGCATGGTGGATATGATCGTGCCACGTCTGGAGCAACGCGAAACCATTGCGAATCTAGTGAGTATGTTGAAGAAACGCCCTGCGCCGAGTACTCCAGCCTAGTAGTTCTCAATTCCCCCTAAGCCCCGCGTTTCCAAAGGGGGAATCATTTCAACAGGTCGCAGGTAGGGCGGATAAGCAACGCGCATCCGCCATGCAGCCGTGCCGGATGCGCTGCGCTTTTCCAGCCTACAAGGAATTCATCCGTGCCCCGAAAACAATCCCTGCATGACTGGCTGATTTACATTGAAAGCCTACATCCGCTCGGCGCGGCGGGGATTGAGCTTGGTTTAGAGCGGGGGCGCCTAGTGTATGCCGCTTTGGGATTGACCCCGCGCCTTCCTGCTTTAGTTGTGACGGTTGCCGGAACCAATGGCAAAGGCTCGTCGGTGGCCATGTTGGAAGCCATAGCCCTCGCGGCGGGAATGCGTGTGGCGGCATTCACTTCGCCGCATCTTTTACGTTACAACGAGCGCGTGCGTCTTAATGGGGAAGATGCGAGCGATGAGGCTTGG
>DZDJ01000303.1 GCA_022736715.1 Edaphobacter aggregans | reverse complement strand
AACGTCAATTTCTGCACCTAATGCGCGGGGTCGAAATCATCCCCACCACCGCCCGTCATACCGCGAGCTACCAGCGCGTCAAACTCGACATCCCGCCGCCCAACTGGGTCATTCTCAACCACGGCGGCACGATTCTGAATGCCAACGGCCAGCCCGACCCAAGCTGGAGCGCGCACATGCAGGCCACGATGCAACCATGGCTGGCTCTGTTTAATGACTTAAACAGCCAAATCAATGCGTGGGCGGCACACCATGCGCCCGGCCTGCACGCCCGACTGATTGGCGATCACGGCCAAATTTTCTACGTGCTGGTCAAAGACCGCGACAAACAGCACACCATCAGCCTGCCACGCCTGCGCGACGAACTGCTGGCCGCCTGGCTTGAACCGCACCCGGAACTCAGCCTGCACCACAACGGCAACAATCTTACCGTCATGCCCAAAAGCCTCGACAAAGCCCATGCCGTGCGCTTTTTACTCGACCACTACCGCCGCGCACACCCCGATCTGCTCGTGCTCGGCGCGGGAGATAGCCAAAGCGATGCCGATTTCCTAACGCTCTGCGACTACGCCCTGATTCCCAAACACGCCCAACTCATGCGCAAGCTCGCGCAGGACTCCTAACATGTTCCACGGCAGCTACCTTCCCAGCGATGTCACCTTTTTACTCAAGCCGCTGAGCAACGTCACCCTGGTCGAGGTTGCCGCCAAAGAGCAGCTCATTCAAAGCGGAGCCAAACACTACAGCGAAATGATCTCGCCCGAGCAACAACCCTCCGCCGCCTACATGCAGCTGTTTGAACACGCCTGGGAACACAATGGTTCGCGCGTGGCGGGCGATCTGCTCAAACTTGCCGCCATGCTCGATGCCGCCAAACAGGGGGCGATCACCCTCGTCTCCCTCGCCCGCGCGGGCACGCCCGTCGGCGTTATTCTCAAGCGCCTGCTTGAACATGTTTTCCAGCGTGACGTGAGTCACTACTCCGTCTCCATCATCCGCGACCGGGGCATTGACGCGCAGGCCATCAAACACATCCTCGCTCAAGGCCATGCGCCCGAGTCCATCGCCTTTATCGACGGCTGGACTGGCAAGGGCGTGATTACCCAAGAATTATTCAGCTCAATCACCGCCTACAACCAGC
>DZDJ01000087.1 GCA_022736715.1 Edaphobacter aggregans | reverse complement strand
AGCGGTTTTCCAGTTGGTGTAGAGGGAACGTGATGCCCTGAAATGGCTTTTTTCTTGAGAAAAAAGCCATCCTTCATATTGCTGGAACCACCACGAAAACTGGAGAACCGCTCTAATTGCGGATCGGGGTCAGGTGCATGGACTCCGTCAGCATCAGATCCAGTTCGGAGTCCTTCGACAGAGTAGCTTGCCGGTTTTGCAGCAGCCACTGGGTGGTGCCGATGCCCGCGCCGATGCCTGCGCCGACCAGCGCGCCTACGCCGCCGGCAATTTCCGCACCGGCAACGGCAGCGCCGCCCGTCATCAGACCGATGGAGGCAGCGGTGCGAACTGCGTGGTCGCGGCTCTGGACGGTGCCTTCGTTGTTGGTGGTGGTGTCGTGCGTATCCGAGTCGATGACCTGCGCGTGCAGCATGTAGCGGGAGCCGTCGGGCAGGATGACCTCGTCCGGCCGCAGGTGGATGCTGGCTTTACCGCGGAAACGGCGGCCTTCGCTCACTGCCATTACCCGGCCAACGATTTTGGAGCCGGTGGGGATGACGACGCGCCCGTTCTTGAGAACATCGGCGATCAGATAAGCGGTGAAGGGAGTGCCGGCGGTGGTGGTGCTGGTGGAAAATGTTTCATTGATGCGCGCCTTGAGGATGGTGCCTTCCGGCAGTTCGTTGGGCCCGGAGGGGACGGAGGTGACAATCTCCGCGTCGGGATCGCCGTTGTAGGGCGAGGCGACAGAGTCGGTTTCGCGGCGCTGCAGGCCGTAGTCGTCGTCGGCTGGCGAGGTGGCAGTGGTGGTTGCCATTTTTGCCGGCGGATTTGGCACCACAACGGCTGGCCCGGCGGCAGAGGGCTTTGCCGGAGTTGCGGGCGCGGCGCTGCTCTGGTCAGACGTGGTGATGGCGTCCTCCGGCGGATGCGATACGCCTTGATAGGGACCGCTCTGCGGGGTCGACTGTTGGGCGTCCTGCTGGGCTGGTTGCTGCGCTGGTTGTTGGGCCGGCTGTTGTGCATGAGCGGTGACGCCAGCAATCAGAACCAATGCCAGAATGCGAACAGTTCTCAACCAAGTAGTTTTCATCAACGGTACTCCTTCCAATGCCAACCGCTAGGCGGCCAGCACTGTTTGCAATGCCTGAATCACCTCGTGGACGGGCGCACGGTCGAACTGCGTGCCGCCAACGTGGATATAACGAATATTCGCTGCCGCATCCACGACAAACGTTGCGGGCCGGGCGATGCGGATCGAGTCATAGCTGAAGGGCAGATAGACGCCCCAGGCCCTGGTGATACTGCGATCCTCGTCCAGCAGAAACGGAAAACTGACTGGGTGCGCGGCCAGGTATTCTTCTGGTTTGAAAAGACCGCCCAGCTTTTCCGCTGCTATATAGACGAGCCCGCCCAGTGCTTCGATCTGCTCCCGGTGTGCTTCAAGGGCCCGCATTCGTTTGACGCAGTTCGGGCACCAGGTGCCGCGCAGAAATTCCACCACCAGGGGCCGATTGTTGGATGCGCTGAGCAGTGTGGCCAGCGCAAAGACACCGGGACGGTTGGCTGCCGGCAGGGAAAACTCCGGCGCAGGTGCTCCAACGGTCAGTGTATGCGAATGTGACGCACTCATAAGTCTGGAAGCAGTTGCAGGTCCCCCAATTAAGTTTAAGGGTAGAGCAGATCACCGGGGTATCGGGGGGAATTGTGGTCTGAGGTATCGAGAGAGGTAATGGTTTGAAATCAATGCTTTATTGCAGCCGCAGGAAGGAATCGCCGCAAACGCCCGCAATTCCTTCCCGCGGAAAGCAGGCAAGCGGTGTCTTTGTTAGAATTCGCTTGTCGTGCAAAAGCAGTGCGACGGTGGGTTCTGTGAGGACGGCGCACTTTTTTCGGTGCGGATTGGCCGCTGGAGCGGCGTCCACCCTCTGATTGGCAATGACAGATTTTGTAGAGATGATTGCGAGCGCGCAGGGTGCCAGCATCCGCGTAGACCGGCGGCCCAAGTTGCATGAGCGGCTGCGGCACCATATTGCGCTCGGACGACGGAAGACCAACAGCAGTGACCAACACAGGAGCGATATGACTGAGATTGTTTCCATCCATGCACGTGAAATTCTGGACTCGCGCGGGAACCCGACCGTGGAGGCAGATGTTGTGCTTGAAGGCGGGGCGGTAGGACGTGCAGCGGTGCCGAGCGGTGCTTCCACGGGCGAGCATGAGGCGGTGGAACTGCGGGATGGCGACAAGAGCCACTATCTGGGCAAGGGCGTGTTGCAGGCGGTGGAGAATGTGGAGAGCGTGATCGCTCCGGAACTGGCTGGCATGGACGCCAGCAACCAGCGGCTGATTGACGCCACGATGATTGCGCTGGATGGAACGCCGAACAAGTCCAGACTGGGAGCGAATGCGATTCTGGCGGTTTCCATGGCCGCGGCGCGCGCCTCTGCCGCTGCGCTGGACCTGCCGCTGTACCGCTATCTGGGGGGCGTGAATGCGCGCATTTTGCCGACGCCGATGATGAATATTCTGAATGGCGGGGCGCACGCGGACAACAATGTGGACTTCCAGGAGTTCATGGTGATGCCGGTGGGCGCGGAGAGCTTTAGCGACGCGCTGCGCTGGGGCACGGAGGTCTTCCACACGCTGAAGGGCGTGCTGAAGAAGCGTGGTTACAACACGGCGGTGGGTGATGAGGGCGGATTTGCGCCGTCGCTGAAGTCGAACGTGGAAGCGATTGAAGTGATTCTGGAAGCCATCGATCTGGCGGGCTATAAGGCAGGCGAGGACATTGCGATTGTGCTTGATCCGGCGGCCAGCGAGTTCTACGACAAGGAAAAGGGCAAGTACGTATTCAAGAAGTCGGACAAGAGCGAGAAGACGAGCGAAGAGATGGCCGCTTATTGGGAGAGCTGGGTGCGGCAGTATCCGATTGTGTCGATTGAAGACGGCCTGGCGGAAGATGACTGGGACGGCTGGAAGTATTTGACGAAGAACGTGGGCGACTTTGTGCAACTGGTGGGCGATGACCTGTTCGTGACCAACACGGAGCGCCTGCAGCGCGGCATTGATGAAAATGTGGGCAACTCGATCCTGATCAAGGTGAACCAGATTGGCACGGTGAGCGAAACGCTGGATGCGATTGAGCTGGCGCGCCGCTATGGCTATACGTCCATCATTTCGCACCGCTCGGGCGAGACGGAAGACACGTTTATTGCCGACCTGGCGGTGGGCACGGGTGTGGGGCAGATCAAGACGGGTTCGGCTTCGCGCACGGACCGCATTGCCAAGTACAACCAGTTGCTGCGGATTGAAGAGGAGCTGGGCCAGGCAGCGGAGTTCCTGGGACTGGGCTCGGTAAACTTCGGCGAGTAGATGGTTGCTTCTTCTATAACGGAATGCGGCAGGGATGCTCTGCTGCCGCATTCCATGCAGTTTTGAAAACTCACTCAGAAAAGCGTTGGTCTATGCCTAAAAATAAGCCTGTTGTTCTCACGATCCTGGATGGATGGGGTTATCGCGCTGAATCGTTTGCCAATGCCATTGCGCTGGCCCGCAAGCCAAGTTATGACAAGCTGCTGGCGGAGTATCCCAACACGCTGATCCGCGCGAGCGACCACTTTGTGGGCCTGCCGGATGGGCAGATGGGCAACAGCGAGGTGGGGCACCTGAATATTGGCGCGGGCCGCATTGTGCGCATGGACATTACGCGCATTGATGACCTGATTGCGAGTGGAGACTTCTTCTCGCATGAAACGCTGGTGCATGCGATGAAGAAGGCGCAGACGGGCGGACGCGCGCTGCATCTGCTGGGGCTGGTCTCGGATGGTGGTGTGCATTCGCACCAGAACCATTTGTATGCGTTGCTGAAGATGGCGAAGCAGCAAGGGCTGGAGAAGATCTACGTGCATGCGTTTCTGGATGGCCGCGATACGATGCCGACGAGCGCTGCCGGGTATCTGGCGCAGTTGCAACAGAAGATGCAGGAGTATGGCGTTGGCAAAATTGCCAGCGTGAGCGGCCGCTACTATGCGATGGACCGCGACCTGCGCTGGGAGCGCGAGGCCAAGGCATTTGACGCGATGGTGAAGGGACAGGCTGAGGGCGGCGCTTATGCGGACCCGGTTGCCCGCATCAAGGAGTGCTACAACAACGATGTGACGGACGAGTTCATCATTCCATTTGTGTGTGTGGATGCGGCGGGCAAGCCGGTGGGCACTATTCAGGATGAGGACGTCTGCATCTGCTTCAACTATCGTGCGGACCGGGTGCGGCAGATTACGCGGGTGCTGGTGCGGAACTCCGGTCTGACGAAAAACGATGGCCGCGAGTTGCCGAAGGCGGAGGAACTGGACCTGGAGATTCCGCGCAACGCGGTGCCGAACAAGATCCACTACGTCTGCATGACGCAGTATGACAAGAACTTTACACTGCCGATGGTGATTCTGCCGGAGAGCATGGAAAACCTGCTGGCCAACATGATGGCGCAGGCGAATCTGCGTAACCTGCGCGTGGCGGAGACGGAGAAGTATGCGCATGTAACCTACTTCTTCAACGGCGGCATTGAGAAGCCGTTTCCGGGCGAGGATCGCGTTCTGATTCCTTCGAAGAAGGTGGCAACATATGATCTTGCGCCGGAGATGTCGGCCGAGGGAATTGCGGATGCCGTGGTGAAGGCGGTGAATGACACGGCGTTTGACGTCATCATTGTGAATTTTGCCAATGCGGATATGGTGGGCCACTCCGGCAAGCTGGAGCCGACCATCAAGGGCGTGGAAGCCGTGGACATGCACCTGGGACGTGTCTATCAGGCGGTGAAGCAACGGGGCGGCGCGCTGCTGGTGACGGCAGACCACGGCAACGCCGAGTTGATGATCGACCCGGTTACAGGCGGCCCGCACACGGCGCACACCACGAACCCTGTCCCATTCATTCTGGTAACCGATCAGGGCAGAAAAGTTGGCGTACGCGATGGCGGCGCTTTGCGTGATATTTCTCCGACCATGCTGAATCTGCTGGGTATTGAGCAGCCGAAGCAGATGACGGGTGGGGATATGCGGATTGTGC
>DZDJ01000302.1 GCA_022736715.1 Edaphobacter aggregans | reverse complement strand
TTCAAAATCCGCCGTAGAAATACGTGAGGGTTCGAGTCCCTCCCTCGGCACCAATTGAAGTTTTTTACCGTCCCATACGGTACTAAACAAACCCCTGAAACCCGCATTCCAACTAGGTTTGCGGGTTTTTTTATGTCCAAAGCGTCCTAAGTCATCCCATTGCAGCCCGCATGTTTTGACGGTAGATTTGACGGTAACAGCAATTACCGCCAAAAGAGTTACCGTCATGCCTCTAACAGTTACCGCCATAAAGCAAGCCATGCCCGCCGCCGCGCCGTTTAAGCTGTTTGATGATAAAGGTTTGTACATTGTCGTTCGTCCTAATGGCGGTAAGTGGTGGAGATTGGACTACCGTCATGACGGTAAGCGCAAAACCCTGAGCATGGGGACATACCCCGATACCGGACTGAAAGAAGCGCGCACCCGCCGTGACGAAGCACGCGCCATGCTTGCCAGCGGTACAGACCCGGCGGAATTGCGCAAAGCGGAAAAGATTACGCTATCCGAGGCCAAGCAGGAAGAAGAAGCCGCTAAAGAGCTTGAACGCCTCATTCAATCCGGTGACCCCCTGCCCGGCTCATTCCGCATGGTTGCCCTTGAATGGATAAGCACACGCCTTGCTGACAAAACACCGAAGTACATCCAGAAAGTCACCAATCAGCTTGAGCGGTACGTCTACCCCTACCTGGGCAACACACCCGTTGCCGACATTACCGCCAAGGCCGTGTTAGCCGTCCTACGCCGCGTTGAAGCCCACGGCATGTTAGAGACCATGCGCAAGGTCAAGCAGCACATAGGCGGGGTGATGCGCTACGCCATCCTGACCGAACGCGCCATGCACGACCCCACGCCTGCCCTTGGGGGAGCACTCACTCCCGTACCGGAGGCCAAACACCACGCCGCGCCTATCGAGCCTGCGCACGTCGCGCCGTTGCTGCGCATCATGGCCGGGTATCGTGGCGCACCGCTGACCAAGTGCGCCCTGACCCTTGCGCCGCTGCTGTTTGTCCGACCGGGAGAGCTGCGTTCTATGGAGTGGGCGCATGTGGATTTGGATGCAGCCGAATGGCGCTACACCACGGGCAAGACCAAGCAGGAACATCTAGTGCCACTGGCACGCCAAGCCGTTGAAGCCTTGCGCGAACT
>DZDJ01000041.1 GCA_022736715.1 Edaphobacter aggregans | reverse complement strand
TAATTGGAACCAGACACCTGAAAATACCCCATTCAAGTCCTCTTCGCCATTTCAGCAAAAAAATGCTTGACAATCAGGGGCGCGAAGGATGTTAATGCTTGTCGGAATTAACAGAATCGTTTTTCTTCACTGAAAAACCGATTAGGTTGATTTTTTGGACGGATCTGGCTGAAAACAATGCAGTTTCCTTCTCCGCGATCAGTTGAGGGGGGACAGTGTATTGACTGTTATGAAAGCGGTATCAGCGTTTTGTTGCGTACCAGACAGCTTCAGTGTGTCCCCAGGCGGGGACATTGAGAGCGTAAGCCAAAGATGTTCCAGATGTGTTCGAAAGATTCATATTTCAGGAGAGTCCAGATGACTACAAGTAGGTGCAGAAGGGCGGGTGGTGTATTTATCCGCCTGGCTTTGCTGGTATTGTTTTGCGCGGCGATGGTATTCAATGCCCACGCCCAATTTACCAGCGCGATTCAGGGAACAGTAACCGACCCATCCGGGGCAGTTGTGGATGGGGCCACCGTGACGCTGACAAATATTGGCACCGACGTGTCGCTTACTTTTGTGACGCGGAAGGCCGGTCAGTATACCTTCAACAGCCTGGCGCCAGGAAGATACAAGATCGCTGTCGCAGCACAGGGTTTCCAGAAGAAGATTGTCGAACAGACCATCACAACCGAGCAGACGGCCGGAATCAACATAACGCTTGGCGTAGGAAAGGCAGCTACGACAGTCAGCGTTTCTTCGGACAGTAATGGGCATGGCCTCAATCCGGCCGAGACCCGCCTGCAATACACGCTGAGTTCGAGTGAGATCAGGAACTATCCGTTGCAGAACCGCGCCACGCTGGGTCTGCTCGCCACGGCTCCAGGTGCAACCGGTATCGTCGCGGGCGCGGAGAACATCAACTCCAACACGTCGTCCCCCAATATGAGCACGAATGGGCGCGGCAACGCGAGCAACCTCTATCTGCTTGACTTTATTCCGCTCAATACCGAGCTGGGTGGCTTCAGCTCCACCAACGGCAGTGGCCACGGCCCTGGTTCTATACCGATTATTCCGCAGCCAGACATGATCCAGGAAATTGCGCTCGATTCGACGACATTCTCGGTCGAGAACGGCTTCAGCAGCGGCCTGCAGGTCAGCATGACGACCAGGTCCGGCAGCAACAAGTTCCATGGCGACCTGGACTATTCGTACACTGGGGGGCCGTTCGCGGCCATTGCGCCGTTCCTGACGAAGAAGTCGCCTTTCCGGCGTCAATATGTCTCGCTGGCGCTGGGCGGGCCGATCTGGAAGGACCATACTTTCTTCTTCGGTTCGTACTTCAATCAACAGGTCGCCAATTCAGGCGGCGGACTCCAAAATTTTTACGCTCCTGAGTTTGTCGCCTGGGCGCAGCAGAACTATCCAAACTCCCAGGGCATCAGCCAGGGGCTTGTGCCCAATCCGGCGGACCGTGCGCTGAATGTGCGTACGATCCAGTATGGCAACAACCTGGATCGTGCTGGTTGCGGCACGACAGGCGGTCCGTACCCCACGCTTCCCTGCGATCTGCCGACTATGGATCAGGGCTCCTATAATGCTCCTTCGACGCAAAACGGTGGGCAGTACAACTTCCGTCTTGACCATACAATGCGCCAGGGCAAGGACCGCTTCTATGTAAGCTTCCTCCGGTATGACGGCAAAAGCGGCCACACCAGCATCCAGTCCACACTGGACGGCGTGTTGCCAGCCACCGGCTACTACCTTGCCGGGAACTACACTCATGTATTTTCGTCGTCCCTTCTGAACCAGTTCAGTATTGGGCAGGACCGCGCTGACTTCAGCTATCTGCCGACGGCACATAGCCAGAACCAGTTGAAGTTGCCCTATCTGTCCGGCTGCTTCTGTTCGGCGCTGATTCAGCCCATCTTTGAATTCGAGCTTTACGGACACCAGACCTTCGTTCGCGACAACGTCTCCTGGGTGAAGGGCAAGCACAATCTGGACTTTGGCTTCGAACTGGGATACAACAACGAGGTCAATGACAACAGCATCGTGTATGCGCGGCCTTTCCTTCAGAACAATTTCACCATCTACCACTACCTGCAGGACATTACGGATCTGGAACTGATCTTTACTCTTTCCGCGCAGAATGGCAAATTCATCCCCCAGTTGTTCGGCGCAAAAAGCACGCGTATCGGAGCTTACGTCCAGGACAGTTGGCGGGTGACTCCGAATCTGGTGCTGGACTACGGCCTCCGCTGGGATGATTACGGCAACCCCTCCACCTACGGCAAAAATGCAGAACAGTTTGCCAATGTGGTTCTGGGAGCGGGCAGTACGCTGCAACAGCGGGTCGCCGGGGCATCCAGTGTGGCTGTGAAGAACTCATTCACGAGTGCCCGCTGGGCAAATTTCATGCCGCGCGCGTCCTTCGCCTACACGGTCCCGGGATTCGGCCGCAAGCTGGTTGTGCACGGTGGAATGGGCCTGTATATGGATGATCTGAACCTGAACCAGATCAACAATAACCTGCCAACGCAGCCCCCGGTGCGGCTCTCGCTCACTTTGATGCAGAACACGACCCCACTGCCGGTGACCAGCTACGGTACATCGCTGGATATGGGACCTCCGGGAGGCAATCCCTATGGCTTCCAGTTCCCCGTTATCAACATCAATGGATACAGCCCCAAGGGTGCGCCTCTTGACCCGAACGGCAACGTCATTATTGGCGATCTGAATGGCACCTACCAGAACCTGAAGCCGCAGAAGACTGCAATCTACAACTTCGGCTTTGAGCAGCAACTGGGACAAAGGAATCTTGTCGTCGGCCTGCTCTACTCCGGCTCCCACGGTTCCGATCAGCTTGTACAGACGGATGTGAACACGTACAACGGTCTGACGAGCAATCCGGCGAACCAGCGTTACAACACGGACTTCGGCAAGATCAAGTTCTACCGGAACGATGGCGTATCCAACTACAATGCCCTGATTGCGATCGCAAGGCAGACAATTGGCAACCTGTCGTATCAGGCATCCTACACCTGGGGCCATGCGCTTGCCGACCCCGTCGACAACACGACCGATCAGTACAACCTGAGTTCACAATACGCAAACGCGAACTATGACATCCGCAACCGTTTGTCGATTCTACAGACGTATGAAATTCCTACCCACTTCTCCAGTCGGCTGCTCAACACTGTGGCCGGAGGATGGGGCATCAGCAATGTGGTCGTGGCGCAGAGCGGAAGTCCCTTCACGGTCGCCAGCACCTCCGGCGCCCATGACTACAACAAGGACGATGTCTTTTACGACATCCCCGTCTACAACGGAACCAAGCGGCATTTCAGCCATGCTGACGCGCAGCGGGCCGCTTACGCCAGTACCTCGGTCTTCGGCACAAATGCAACTGCGTTTTCAGCGCCTACGGGAGTTTCGGAGGGGGGAAGACAGAACACCTTCTTCGGGCCTGGTTACTGGGACATCGATACAGGAGTCAACAAAAAAGTTCAGCTTCCCTGGTTCGATGGAGAGAAGGCGTCCTTAACGCTCCGGGCTGAAGGCATCAATGTCCTGAACCACACGAACTGGGGAAATCCCAGTGGTGGATTCGACAACCTGTCCTCGCTGGGACATGTTACCGGTGCGGGCCAGCACCGCATCATCCAGATCGGAGGTCGTCTGGAATTCTAACGAAGCGGAAGTAATAGTTGCATGATTCAAGCCAGACGAAGAGGTACAGGGCGCATCAGCGCTGTACCTCTTTTTCTGGGGCTGCAAGGCAGGTCATCCCTATCCCCCGAGGGTATTTATGCAAGTGCCAGTCACAATCCGAAATCTGTTCGCAGGTCTTCTCTTCCTCGCTACAACCATTGCCGCAACCGCGCAGAGTTACACCTGGACGAATGTTCGTATAGGCGGAGGCGGGGACGTAACCAGCATAGTGGCGGACACAGCAGTTCCCAATCTGTTTTTTGCCACCACGAACGTAGGAAACTGCTACAGATGGAACTCCACCACCGGGGCGTGGGAGGGCCTGATGAACTGGGTGCCGGCCAGCCAGTGGAACAACGCAACGTGCGAGAACATAGCCTTCGATCCCAACGACTCCACCGGGAACATTCTGTACGCCACGGTCGGCTTGTATGGGACTCAAACCTATTCCTGGGCGCCTGAGGGGAAGGTCATCAAATCGACGGACGGCGGCAATACCTGGACGGACGCCGGGCTTCCCCTGGAGATTTCCTCCAATGGTTCAAACGCGGGTTGCGGGGAGTGCCTTGGCGTTGATCCGCAGAACAGCAGCGTAGTGTATGTCACAAGCAACGTGAACGGTACCTACAGGGGCACCAATGGCGGAACCACATGGTCGCAGATCAGCACTATCAATGGAACATTCCTGGCTTTTGATGTGAGCGGTGGAACGGTGAATGGGATGACCAAGAACATTTTTCTTGGCACCAGCGCCGGAGTCTACCTCAGCACCGATGGCGGCAACACGTTTGCCCTGAGTGGCAGCAACACGGTGAGTGCATTGCGGGCCAGCATCAGCAAGACAGGGACGATGTATGTCGGAACTACGGCCGGAATAATGAAGTGGAATGGAAGCACCTGGTCCTCCGTTGCACCAGCGAGCGGTGGGTACCACGCAGTGGCTGTCGATCCGAACAACAGCAACAATGTAATTGCCAGCGTCAGTGGATGGAACAGCCCGACATACCTGAGCAACAATGGCGGCTCAACGTGGACGCTGTTATCAAACACCTACGATGAGACCGAAATTCCCTGGATCACACCTATGAATCATGGCTGGGACGGAAAAGGCATCAACGATTTCGCCTGGGACCCGTATAACAGTGGTGCTGTCTGGTTTGGTGATGAATTTGAACTATGGCAGACGACAAATATACAGGCCACGCCGGTTGCCTGGAAGGCCCAGGCCATAGGCGAAGAGGAAATAGTCACGATCGGGCCGCTGGTGTGCCCTCCAGCGGGTAGTCCAAATGTGTTATTGTCCAACGCTGCCGACGTGGGTGGTTTCGATCACACATCGCTTACCTCGTCGCCGGCGACCTCCATGGCGTCGCAATTCCCGTGGTACCGTAATGGCAGTTCTGGGGACATGACCGGTGCCGCCGTACAGGAAACCAATCCGAATTTTATCGTCCGCGTGGGACGAGCTGGATGGAACGGCCCTGCCTATGCCGGCTATTCCACCAATGGCGGCAAAAATTATACAATTTTCGCCAAGTATCCGTCCTATCATGGAAGTAGCGGAGCGGGAGGAATAGTTGCCGTATCCGCCACCAGCCAAACTATAGTTTGGGCCACTCAGGGCGGCTACACGTATCGATCAACCAACCTCGGGGGTTCGTGGAGTGTAGTCAAAAGCCTTCCCATGAGCATTAATCCCGGAACGAGTATCTTCGATGGTGGATACGGAAACCAATTGGCGGCAGACAAAGTAAACGGGAATAAGTTCTATGCCTACACTGCCGGGAACTTCTATGTCAGCACCGACGGGGGCCTGACATTTGCTGTGACCGCCACTTTGCCGTCCATCTCCAGCACTTCAAAGATAGAAGTCGTAACCAGCCCTGGCATTGAGGGCGATGTGTGGGTGTCTCTACCGGGCGTGGGGCTCTACCATTCGACTGACTCGGGTGCGACCTTCACGCAAATCAGCAATGTTCAAAATCCTATATTGATGTCCGTCGGAATGGCAGCCACCACCACACCTGCTGTTTATGTGATGGGAGAGGTGAACAGCATCACCGACGGTGTCTTCCGGTCAGATGATGCCGGCAACACCTGGACGGAGATCGACACCCCGGCCTACAAGATGGGCGATAGTCCCAACGAGATGGGTGCCGATCTCTCAACGTATGGCAGAGTGTTTATCGGCACCAACGGAGATGGCATCTATGTATTCAATCCGTAGACTTCTGTAGAAGCTGGCGGGTGGGGAGCGTTTTGCGAGTCGCCACCCGTGACCACATCTAATCCAGACGAAGAGGTGTAGGGCGCATCAGCGCTGTACCTCTTTTTCTGGGGCTGCAAGGCAGGTCATCCCTATCCCCCGAGGGTATTTATGCAAGTGCCAGTCACAATCCGAAATCTGTTCGCAGGTCTTCTCTTCCTCGCTACAACCATTGCCGCAACCGCGCAGAGTTACACCTGGACGAATGTTCGTATAGGCGGAGGCGGGGACGTAACCAGCATAGTGGCGGACACAGCAGTTCCCAATCTGTTTTTTGCCACCACGAACGTAGGAAACTGCTACAGATGGAACTCCACCACCGGGGCGTGGGAGGGCCTGATGAACTGGGTGCCGGCCAGCCAGTGGAACAACGCAACGTGCGAGAACATAGCCTTCGATCCCAACGACTCCACCGGGAACATTCTGTACGCCACGGTCGGCTTGTATGGGACTCAAACCTATTCCTGGGCGCCTGAGGGGAAGGTCATCAAATCGACGGACGGCGGCAATACCTGGACGGACGCCGGGCTTCCCCTGGAGATTTCCTCCAATGGTTCAAACGCGGGTTGCGGGGAGTGCCTTGGCGTTGATCCGCAGAACAGCAGCGTAGTGTATGTCACAAGCAACGTGAACGGTACCTACAGGGGCACCAATGGCGGAACCACATGGTCGCAGATCAGCACTATCAATGGAACATTCCTGGCTTTTGATGTGAGCGGTGGAACGGTGAATGGGATGACCAAGAACATTTTTCTTGGCACCAAGGCCGGAGTCTACCTCAGCACCGATGGCGGCAACACGTTTGCGCTGAGTACCAGCAGCACGGTGGATGCAGTTGGCGCGGCCAGCATCAACAAAGACGGGACGTTGTACGTGGCCACTTCGACCGGCGTGCTGAAGTGGACCAAAAGTTCGGGTGCATGGGTAACTGTTACGCCAGCCAGTGGCTCATACGGGGCAGTAGCCGCGGACCCCAATAACAGCAATAACGTAATTGCCAGCATTAATTCCTGGAGCAGCCCGACATATCTGAGCAACAATGGCGGCACTTCCTGGACACTTATGTCAAATAACACCTACAGCGTGGCCACAGCGGCCTGGTTGGCATCCCAGGGAACTGGCTGGGACGCAAAGCAGATCAACTCTTTCGCCTGGGACCCCTTCAATACTGGCGCTGTCTGGATAACCGATATATTCAGTATTTGGCAAACGACCAATGTGTGGGCAAGCACGGTCGCATGGACGGCCCAGGACCTGGGCGAAGAGGAAACGGTTGCGGATGGGACGCTGCTGGCCCCTCCAGCGGGCAGTCCGAATGTATTGTTGTCCGATTTGGCTGACGTCGGTGGCTTCGATCACACGTCGATTACATCGTCGCCGGCCACTCCTATGGCGGCGCAATTCCCGTGGACTGCCAGTCTGAATGCCTCTGGGGACATGACTGGTGTAGCGGTAGAACAGACCAACCCGAATTTTATCGTCCGCGTGGGACGAGCCGGATGGAACGGCCCGAGCTATGCCGGCTATTCCACCAATGCGGGCAAGACTTATACGATTTTCAGCAACGATCCCGGAGCAGGAGGAAGAGTTGCCGTATCCGCCAATAGTCAAACCATTATTTGGGCCACCCAGGGCGGCTACACGTATAGGTCCACCAACCTCGGGGGTACCTGGACGCAAGTCGTCGGCCTTCCCAGCGGCCTGTTTTCCGGTACGAGTATCTTCGATGGCGGATACGGAAACCCGATAGTGGCAGATAAAGTGAATGGGAATAAATTCTATGCCTACAATGCCGGGAACTTCTACGTCAGTACAGACGGGGGCCAGACATTTGCAGTGACCGCCACTTTGCCGAATGTCGCCAGCCAGACATCGTTAAACGTTGTAACCAGCCCTGGCATTGAGGGCGATGTGTGGATGTCTCTGCCGGGGGCGGGGCTTTACCATTCGACTGACTCCGGTGCGACCTTCACGCAAATCAACAATGTGCAAAATCCCACGTTGATGGCAGTGGGAGCAGCCGCCACCACTACACCTGCTGTTTATGTGATGGGAGAGGTGAACAGCATCACCGACGGCGTCTTCCGGTCCGATGATGCCGGCAACACCTGGACGGAGATCGACACGCCGGAATATAAAATGGGCGACCAGCCCAGCGTGATGGCCGCCGACCTCAATACGTATGGCAGAGTGTTTATTGGCACCGGCGGAGATGGCATCTATGTTGGCACCGATACAGGCAGTGGAGGCGGCACGACGGTTCCGGCGGCACCCACGGGGCTGACGGCGACGAGCAGCACCACGGCCCTTCAGATCAACCTGAGCTGGACGGCAAGTGCGACATCCGGGGTCACCTACAATGTCTATCGCAGCACCACTTCCGGGTTTACACCATCGAGCAGTAACCAGATAGCGAGCGGTGTCACCGGGACTGCTTACTCGGACACGGCTGTGACGGCGTCCACCACCTACTACTACGTGGTGGTGGCCAGCAATGCGGCGGGGTCTTCGCCGGCCTCCTCGCAGGCAAGCGCCACAACAATAACATTAGCGGTTCCAGTGGCGCCCACGGGGCTGACGGCGACGAGCAGCACCACGGCCCTTCAGATCAACCTGAGCTGGACGGCAAGTGCGACATCCGGGGTCACCTACAATGTCTATCGCAGCACCACTTCCGGGTTTACACCATCGAGCAGTAACCAGATAGCGAGCGGTGTCACCGGGACTGCTTACTCGGACACGGCTGTGACGGCGTCCACCACCTACTACTACGTGGTGGTGGCGAGCAGTACGACGGCCGGGTCTTCGCCAGCCTCCGCGCAGGCGAGCGCCACAACCATTGCCGGTCTCGGCAGCGGTGGCGTTATAGCGATCGACGCTGGTGGCCCAGCCGCAGGAAATTATGCTGCGGACGAGTATGTTTCAGGCGGAAGCATCAGCACCCCGAGCAGCGCGACCATCAACACTGTTGGAGTGGCAGATCCAGCGCCGCAGGAGGTCTATCAAACACAGCGTTGGGGGGCGATGACATACACAATCCCCAACCTTATTGCGGGCACGCAGTATACCGTGACCCTGCAGTTCAATGACACATATTGGACAAAGGCGGGGCAAAGGGAGTTCAACGTCCTCCTCAATGGAACGCAAGTGCTGACCAACTTTGACATCATTGCTGCCACAGGCGGACAGAATATTGCAATTGCGAAGAGCTTCACGGCGATTGCAAACAGCAGCGGGCAGATCGTGATCCAGTTTACGGTTGGAGCAGTGGATCAGCCCACCATCGGCGGCATCGAGGTGAGCTACTCTGGTATCGTCAGCGGGACTTTGTACGATATCATCAACAAAAACAGCAGTTTGTGCATCAATGACACGGCTTCTACTGATGGCGCCGCAGTGGATCAGACGGCCTGCGTAAGTGGGCAAAACAGTCAGGCGTGGGTGTTCACCCCGACCAGCAATGGATACTACTATCTCGCCAGCCCGATTACATCCAATGAGTATGTCCTGGAGGTAGGAGGAGGCAACTCCGCAACTGCGCCCGGGAGTTTGATTGACACCTATTGGCACTATAGTGGAACTGGCCAGCAGTGGATGCCGGTGCCTCTGGGCAACGGCTACTACAAGTTCGTTGTGCTCAATAGCGGTCTGTGTCTGGATGTTCCGAGCGCCTCAACCGCCAGCGGCGTGCGGTTGGATATCGCCACCTGTAATGGGTCAGCGGAGCAGGCATGGCAGGTGGTGGTTCCACCGGTTGTAGCGATTGACGCTGGTGGCCCGGCCGTAGGAAATTATGCTGCGGACGAGTACGTTTCAGGCGGAAGCATCAGCGCCCCGAGCAGCGCGACCATCAACACTGTTGGAGTGGCAGATCCAGCGCCGCAGGAGGTCTATCAAACACAGCGTTGGGGGGCGATGACATACACAATCCCCAACCTTATTGCGGGCACGCAGTATACCGTGACCCTGCAGTTCAATGACACATATTGGACAAAGGCGGGGCAAAGGGAGTTCAACGTCCTCCTCAATGGAACGCAAGTGCTGACCAACTTTGACATCATTGCTGCCACAGGCGGACAGAATATTGCAATTGCGAAGAGCTTCACGGCGATTGCAAACAGCAGCGGGCAGATCGTGATCCAGTTTACGGTTGGAGCAGTGGATCAGCCCACCATCGGCGGCATCACGGTGCAATAGCCGGAACGCTTCTTGCCGTGGGCTGAAAATCGCAGGGCCGGAGACATATACATCTCCGGCCCTGCGGTGGACAGCAAAGCCATTTCTCAAAAGAAGGCTGTGCCGCAACGTTTTGCGGCGGAGCAAATAGACCACGAAGCACTGTGAGAGCAACGTTTTGCGGCGGAGCAAAAGTGGTACACCGCCGGATCCTGGTTTTGCGGGCGGTCAGCTATGGCGGTTTTCCAGTTGGTGTAGAGGGAACGTGATGCCCTGAAACGGCTTTTTTCTCAAGAAAAAGCCGTCCTGCATATTCCTGGAAACTCCACGAAAACTGGAGAACCGCTCTAATAACCAGCAGTGGTGACGATATTTTCCAGTGGCTCGCCTTGGACGTAGCGGTGCAGTTGTGCGCTGGCCAAGGCGTAGGCGCGCTCCAAAAATCCGCTGGTGGATGCGGCCACATGCGGTGTGATGAGGCAGTTGGGCGCGCTCCACAGGGGATGCTCTGGTGGGAGCGGCTCCGGATCGGTGACATCGACGGCGGCGTGGATGCGTCCCTCCTGCAGCGCGGCCACCAGCGCATCGGTGGCCACAACCGGGCCGCGCGCAGCATTCACCAGCAGCGCGCCGGGCCTCATGCGGGCGATCTTTTCTGCGGTGAACATGCCGTGTGTTTCGGCGGTGAGCGGCACAATCAGAATGACAATGTCTGCCTGCGGCAGCAGCGCGGGCAACTCTGCAATGGAAGAAACTCCATCGCGCGCATTGCGGGCCACGCGCAGGATGTGGACGCCGAAGCCTGCCAGCCGCAACTCAATGGCCGCGCCGATGGCTCCGTGGCCGACGACCAGGACGGTCTTGCCGTGCAGTTCTTCGCCCAGCACCAGCAGTTGCGCGGGCTGCTTGCCGCTGTGGGCGCGAAAGCCTCCGCTGATGGCCTGCTGGCCGTCCCAGATGTGCTGCAGTTGCTGGTCGCGGAAGCGGGGGAACTGCTTGAGCGAAGCCAGGATGGCGGCGATGACCCATTCCGAAGTGGGGATGTCGTGAATGCCGCGGCCATCGCAGATGGTGATGCCAGCGGGCACCCAGGGCAGCAGCCAGTCAACGCCGGCCATCATGGACTGGATGACTTTGACGCCGCGCAGGTGCGCGAAGACGAGTTCGGCCGCGGCGCGGTTGAAGGGCGGAATCCAGAAGTCAACCTCGCAGGCCGATTCCGGTTCGCGCGGCAGGCGCACGATTTCTGCTTCGCTGGGGAAGTGGCGCAGCAGTTCTGCGGCCACGGTGTCCTGAATGCCAACTCGTACCATGCTCTCTAGTTTGCGGCATGGGCTGGCAATTCACCAAGGCGCATGGGGCTAGTGGCCTGGGGTCAGTTTTTTTGCGGAAGGCGTCAGGCTGCGCAGGATGAACTCCTGAATAAGCCCGTTCACCATGCGGCCGCCGCTGGTAATCAGTGCGTTGACGAAGAGCAGTCCCGGTCCGCGGTTGCTCTCCGGATAGTAGGCATTGGAGATGGCGCCGGAGATCAGATCGCCGCCAACGCTGGAGTAGTTCGGCTGCCAGTGGCCGTTGTCGCCTCTACAGATGAAGGCGCTGGAGATGGCATGCAGTGCGCGCGATTTTTTGCTGCCCGTTCCCTGGTAGAAGTAGCGCGGATCCTGATGCAGCAGCGAGGGAAGAATGGCGCCGCCGAAGAGGATGTCGGTGAAGCCGTCGGCGTAGTTGGAGCCGAAGCGCTGTCCGTAGCCTTTGGCGCCCTGCACATAGTCTGGTGTGTCGCCGGCCTGGTCAATGGCGGCCAGCACGGCGGTGCCAGCGATGGTTGCCGGATCGATGGTGGTGCGGAGGGCCAGCTCAAACTTTAGTTTGGTGGTGAGCGGGACTGGGTTGGGGTCATACACGACGTAGAAGTTAGGGAAGACGCCAAGCACGCGCTGCTTTTCTTCCACCTTCACCTGTTCGGTGGCAAGCTCCACGGGAGACTCAATGGCGTTGACGGTGGTGACTGCTTCGGCAATCGAGAGCCGGATGTTGGGCAATTCCAGAAACTGGCCAGGCTGGAGCGTGAAGGAAGCGGACTTCCAGTCGGCAAAGCCCTTTGCGCTGATGGTGACGCGATACGCAACGCCAGGCCGGAGATTGCTGATTTCAAAGAAGCCGTTCCCGTTGGCGACGGCAGTGCGGCGATCGCCAGAGGTGGGGCCTTCAACGACAATGGCTGCTCCGGCGACCGTGTTGTCTGTAATGTCTGTGACGGTGCCGCTGATGCTGCCGATATGCGGATCTGGCGCGGAAATTTGCTGGGCGAAAGCCGTTGCGCTGACAAACACACAGAGAAGCAGCAGCGGCGGCAGGAGGTGCGGAAGACGTATCGTCAAAAGGAAGCTCCACGTATGAGACGCGCTGGCCGGAGGCTTTGCTCCAAAAAGTTCTGTAAAACGTTGGTAAAGTTTGCCTGGGGCAGATGCGATGGTGGGCAATTCCGCGGAGTGATTACAGCACACGCCAACTACTGGCTGGCTGGTGGGGCTGTGCCGGCTGCGTTGTGCGGATTGGCTGGGGGCCCCTGCCCAAGGGAACTGGTGAGGCGGACGCGCAGGCGGTCGATGCGGCGGTCAGTGGAGGCCAGGACTTCAAGGCGCAGGCCATCGACCTCCACCACTTCTCCGGGCTGGGGGATGTGGCCGGCGGCTTCCGTCACCAGACCTCCAAGAGAGGTCGCCTCATACTCGTTGGGCAGGTGTGCGGCATCTTCGCCGAACAACTCTTCCAGCCGGGTGACTTCGAAGCTGCCGTTGACGATGTAGACGCCGGCGGACTCCTGCACCGGGGTGTCTTCATCCTCAGCCGTGTCGTGTTCATCAGCAATGTTGCCGACAATTTCTTCGAGCAGGTCTTCAATGGTCACCAGCCCGGCAACGCTGCCGTACTCGTCGATCACAATACGCATGTGCTGCTTTTCGTGCTGCATTTCACGCAGCAGTTCATTGACTTTTTTCGTTTCAGGTACAAAGGCGGCGGGCCGTTGAATCTGCGCGACGGTGCGCCTGCCGGCTTCGCTGTCGGGAATCTGCAGCAGGTCGCGCGCAAAGGTGATGCCGGTGATGTGGTCGAGCGAACCGGCGTAGACAGGCACACGCGAGAAGGCATGCTCGTTCAGGTCCGCGGTGAACTCCTGGAGGGTCAGCGTTGCCGGAACAGCAAACATCTCTGGCCGCGGCGTCATCACTTCGCGTACCACCTTGTCGCCAAATTCGACGGCGGAGCGCACCAGTTCGCGGTCGCTTTCCTCCAGAATGCCCTCTTCTTCCCCTGCTTCCAGCAGCGCCTCCACACCTTCGGAGGCATGTTCGGGCTCTTCCTCGCCCTGCGGCTCAGTAAGAGAGGCAATGGAGAAGAGCAGGCCCAGCAGCAGGGTGATGGGCAGCACCAGGTAAAAGAGTGTGCGAACCAGCAGAGTGATGCGCGCCAGCCACAGGCCACGCGTCCGCACGAAAAACATGTAGGGCAGAAGTCGGTCAAAGACAAAGATCACCAGCAGCAGGGTGAAAACCGTCTGAAGAATGTCCGGGACGGTGGGCATCTGGCCAAGGTGCGGGCCGCCAAACAAATGCGCCGCAAAAAGGATGGTGAGCGCGATGAGCGCGAGCCGGCTGAGTACGGTGGCCGAAAGCGCGATGTTCTCACGGCTCAAATGGAAGCGTGGCTCCACGAGCCGCGTCCAGGAGTCGATGTTCTGCTGGTAGGAGCGGGAGAGGAAGTTGCCCATCTCGGAGTAGAGCTGGTCGATGTAGGCCGCTATGGTCAGAACACCCAGCAGAAAGCAGGTCGCCAGCAGGAAGAAAAGCGACGTCATGATTTTTTCCTCGCACGGGCGGGAACTTTTGCGGCTGGCCTGGCAGGGCGGGGGGTGCGGGCAGTTTTCAGGGCCGGGGCGGCCTGTACGCGCTGGATGAGCCCGGCGGGCAGATTCAGCCGTGTGCGCAGGCGCAGCTCCCTGGCGGCCATTTCTCCGTGGTCCACTTCGTGGTCGTAGCCAGCCAGATGCAGCAGGCCATGCAGCAGCAGGATTTTTATTTCCTCCTGCAAAGTGTGGCCGAACCCGGCGGCCTGGCGGGCTGCGGTTTCCAGCGAGATGGCCAGATCGCCGGCAATGCCGGGGATGCCCGCTGGCGCGGGAAAGGAAAGTACGTCGGTGGGTTTGTTTTTGCGGCGAAAGGTCTTATTGAGCTGCTGCAGCGCCGCATCATCGCTCAGCAGGACGTGTACCTGGCCTTTGAGCCCTGTGGCTGCCTGCGCAAGCGCAAGGAACCGCTGCAACTCCGCTTTGCGAAGAGAGCGGGGGGAGATGCGAAGACCGCCCGAAGCGGCGCGCGTACCTGGAGGTTCGATCGTGATCATGGCGTCGTGCAAGTGCTGCGCAAATGCAATGGGAGGGCCAACTGCCCTCCCACTCCATCGTATCGTAATCCCGCGGCGAAGGCCCGATTATTGCGGCTTTGCCACGGGTTTGGCCGGTGCTGCCGGGGAGATGCTGCTTTCCGGCATTTCTGTTTCTGAAAGGCCCAGCGGCAGTTGCTGTGCGCGGCCATAGCTGTCATAGGCGCGCACGATACGCTGCACCAGTTGATGGCGGACGACGTCCTGATCTTCAAAGTGCGTGAACTTCACACCCTCGACGCCATCCAGCACATTCAGCGCTTCCAGCAGGCCGGACCGCTTGGGGTTGGGAAGGTCAATCTGAGTCAGGTCGCCGGTGATGACGGCCCTGGAGTTGAAGCCGAGGCGCGTCAGGAACATCTTCATCTGTTCGCCGGTGGTGTTCTGCGCCTCATCCATGATGATGAAGGCATCGTTCAGCGTGCGGCCGCGCATGAAGGCCAGCGGGGCCACCTCGATGACGTTACGCTCCAGCAGCTTGTCGACGCGGTCCTGATCCAGCAGATCGTAGAGCGCGTCATAGAGCGGGCGCAGGTAGGGGTCGACTTTTTCCTGCAGGCTGCCGGGTAAAAAGCCGAGCCGCTCACCGGCCTCCACCGCAGGGCGGACGAGGATGATGCGGGTGACTTTTTTGGCCATCAGCGCAGAAACGGCCATGGCCACGGCCAGGTAGGTTTTGCCCGTGCCTGCCGGGCCAATGCCGAAGACCATGTCGTTCTGCTCAATGGCCTCGACGTATTTGCGTTGATTGGGCGAGCGCGGCTGCACCATGCGTTTGACGCCCACGGAGCGCTGTTTGCCACTCTCCACCAGATTGCGCAGCGTAACAGAGGGGTCTGCCGCGACGAGCCTGAGCAGGCCATTCAGCTCGCCGTTCTGCAGGGTGATGCCGGTTTTTCGCAGATACTCATAGTCGGCAAAAATGCCTTCCACGCGCGCTATTCCCTCAGCCGGGCCCTCTACATGCAGCGCGTCGGAGCGCAGGTCGATGAGGACGTGCAGCTTGTCCTCAAGCAGTCGGAGATTTTCGTCGCGGGTCCCGAAAAGGGGCTCAATATTGGGCGTGATTTCAAGCGCTTTTTTCATCAAGCGATTGCATTGCCTCCGTTAGTAACCGGTATGGACTCACTGAAATGGACGATCCTTTGCCAGGGCGCAGCGCAGGGCTGGGCACAAGGCAGGGCAGCAGGCATGACGTCTGGTTGGAGTGGCAGGCCGACAGGGCCGGGAGCGAATTGGCGATCGTCACCAATCGGGCCCAGATTAGCTCGGCTCCGGTGCGGCGTCAATGGGGAAATCATGGAAAAACATGACGAGGCGGATGCCAATGCCGGGAAACGCTCTGGAATGTGCGGAGTGGTGGAGGCAGAAGAAATTGTTTTTGCAGCGGATGAAAATGAATTTTGCCGAAAGAAGTCTGCGGCCGGTGCACAGGCAACCGACCGCAAATGGGATGCGCGCTATGTGGAGGGGCGCGGCTTGTCCACAATCAGATCCGGCACCACGACATTGCCGTTGCCGTCCGTAAGGTTCGGAGCAAGCTGCTTGATGTCCTTGAGCGTTTTCGTGTCGATGATGTGCACTTGGTTGTCGCCGGAAGTGCCGACGTAGAAGTCGCTGTCATCGGCGTTGAAGGCGCCTGCGACCGGAGCGGTTGCGCCATTGGCCAGCGTGACGGAGGCCAGCGTGCCTGCGCCAGAGGCCTTGGGTTCGTAAACTGGCAGGATGGTCCCGGTGGAGGTTGGAGCGCTGCCTGCGGTGTAGGTGATGAACGCCTGCGAAGAGTCGGAAGAGGGGATGATGCCGGTGATGCTGGCGGCACTGATGCTGCTCAACGCCTGCGTGGTGACGGTGTTTGGATAGGTGAGTCCGGTGGTGGCGGGGCAGGCGGTCGACTGCGAAGCCTGTGTACCCTGCATGGCAATATCGACCAGCGTAGGACCGGAGGTCATCGTCGCGCCCAGAATGTGCAGACCATCATCCGTGGCCGCCAGAACATCGGTCGGTTGGGCAACAGTGTTTGCCGTGTCCTGCGGGAAGTAGTCCGGGGTGGTGCCGGAGGTGTCTGGGCAGTAGCTGTGCACGGTGGTAGCGGTGCCTGCGACGAAGGCGCCAGTGTTGGGCACGGTGACGGCGACATCGTTGGCACCGGTAGCGGTGTCATACACATGCCAGCCGTTGAAGGTGGAGTAAACAAACAGGGCGGGTACCCCGGTGGTGGGGTTGTTGGCCCAGTCCGTGCCGGTGATGTAGGCCGCCTGGCTGTCCAGCGACCACTGTGCACGGGTTGCGGTGCCGCCAAAGGCCTTAAAGGAGCCGTTGCTGGTGTTGTAGAGGTAGATCAGTTTGCGGTTGGGATCGGTGACGATGAGCGTGTGGCCATCAGGGGAGATGGCGATCACTTTGCCCTGAATGTTGACGTTCTGCGGGCCAATGCTGTTGGCACCGGCGTTGATGCTCATTAGTTCGTTTGCGCTGCCCAGGTAGATGACGGTTCCGTTGTTGTTGATCACCATCGAATTCGGCACGTAGGGCAGGCGGACGGGTGTGCCCAGGGTGTTCTGGGTAAAGTCCACGGGCACAAAATATTGTGACTGCGTGCTGGCCATGTAAAGGATGGTGCTGCTGGTGCCGGTAGCAGTTACATGGATCGGGCTGGAGGTAACAGGTTTTCCAGCGCCGTACATGCCAATCTGATCAATCGGTGCCGGATTGCAGGTGCCGGGCTGGCAGATGGCGCGTACGGTCGTCGTATCCGGGTAGGTCACGGAAATTTCACCGTTGCTGGCCGAAACGGTCTTCGGTGTGGTGGTGACGTACTCCAGCGGGAGGCCGCTGATCTGGTTGCCGTTGGTGTCAAGTACAGTCGCGGTGATGGGCTGTGGCGTATTCGGGGTCACAGTGACATCGGTAGAGGTGCTGTTGGGAAGGCTCAGCGTGATGGAGGCTGGCGGGCAGGTGTAGAAGAAGCCCGTGCTGCTGGTTGCCTGCGCAATCGTTGCCGTGATGACCGTCGAACCGGGATTCTTGGCCGTGGCAGTGGAGAATATCTTGCCCGTGGTGGAGTCCTGCGCGGCTGCAACGCTGACGATGGTGGTGTCCTGCGGTATGTAGGTGAGCGGGCCAACCGTGGCGGTGATGTCCTGCTGGCTGGAGCCGGTACCCGCGAAGACATGGGTTATGCCATCCAGTTGCAGTGTTTGTCCTTGCGAGAAGCAGTGGCCAGGCGTATCCAGCACAATACTGGTGACCTGCGGATGGACATAGACCGCGACCAGGTTGCTGGTTGCGCCTCCGCCCGAAGCCGAAAGATAGGCCACGCAGGCTCCGGGGTTTTTGGTGGCGTTGGCTGCCACGCAGGCATTGATGGTAGCGGCGCTGGGTGAGGTGCAGGTGGTGTAGTCCAATACGCCGCCTGCGGAACTGCGGTTCCAGGAGCCTGCGCAGATGGAGCCGGTCGGCGAAACATCTGCAATGAGCGGGTTTGTGGTGCCATAGCTGTACGATGTGAGGTTGACGGCGCTGTGTTTGCAATCAATGGCCCTGGGCGCGCCCAACTGGCCTTCCGTGCCGTAGTTCAGCGAAACGCCGGTGATGGCGGGTTCCAGATCAATGGAGACCGCCTGACCGACCTTGTAGCCGTAGTCGCTGCCGTTGCAGAAGGTGGCATTGCTGTGTTTCCCGCAGCCAGCGATGGACAGGCCTACAGGAAGAGACATCAGGATAAGCAGAACAAAGGTGAAAAACCGCTGCATTGAACCTCCCCGCCCAGCCAGCCGTTCCGTGCTGGACGGTCATCTACCGCAATTGCTGAATGTACGTTCGAATCTTGAGTGTAAAAGCTGGGCGCTGGGGAAGCAACTCCGGACGGCCTTTTTAAAAACTGAAATCCGGCAAATCCTGATTGCAGGGCTGCCGGAGGAATACTGGAGCGGAGAGTAGGCGCCGGGCACAGGGAAGAAGCCGGGAAAGGACTGCGGCACCGGGCACTCGCCATCGCGGCCGCCGACGACGATCGGCGTAGGCGTTTTCACGTTTCTGGCGTGGCAGATGGCCGGGCTTCTATGGCGGTGCCCCGGTTTTTGTGGAGTTTTCGGGGACGTGCAAGGCGGTTTTTTATGAGGAAAAGCCACGTCAGCGCATTGCGCTCCTTCCACACCAACGGGAAAACCGCTGTAGCGGGAACTTCCGCTGAAAAATCATGCAAAAGGATGCCAGCATGGGCCATGCCGGCTGCAAAGGGACCGTTGCAGCAGCGGGAGTGCTTAAAAATCTGCGTTTTTTGCACTGCAACCGTTGACTGAGACCCGTCAGCTTGGTATTGTAAGAAGGTTCCGCGGGTATTCGGGGAGTTTGCGTGCGAGTGTAAGCGCCGTCTCCGGATAGGTTTTATGCAGTCAGGCTGAAGTGAGTTTGCCTGAGGTTGCACTCCTCGCAATGGTGCCTGCGACACCCTCCACCTTGGCGGGCTATGCAGGCCAGAGCAACGAAACGGAGTCGGCTTGTTGTTGAGCGCTCGACCACCGTCGCGGTTCTTGTCTGGCACCTGGTAACGATCGATACGAAGCGGGAAGACACTTCGCCTAACGCGCTGTGCGTGTTGCCGGTTTTTGCGTCCGGGGAAGGTCTTCTGCTGGTTCGTATGGGATGAAGGTTGTCTGTGCGCGAGGTTGCGCGCGGGAAAGCTGGATGCGCGCCGGGAGCGCGCCTCTGGCGAAGGTTTTTGCAAGTAGCAGCGTTTTTGCAGGTAGCAGCGAAGGAGATTTGGTTTGCCTACGTTTAATCAGCTCGTGAAGCAGGGCCGCACCCCGACCCGGTACAAGACGGCCAGCCCCGCACTGCAGGGTTCGCCCCAGCGCCGTGGTGTTTGCACCCGCGTATATACGCAGACCCCGAAGAAGCCGAACTCCGCACTGCGCAAGGTTGCGCGCGTGCGTTTGACGAATGGCATTGAAGTGACCACCTACATTCCGGGCATTGGCCACAATCTGCAGGAGCACTCGATTGTGCTGATCCGCGGCGGCCGTGTGAAGGACCTGCCGGGTGTTCGGTATCACGTGGTGCGTGGCTCGCTGGATTCGGTGGGCGTGGCCAACCGCAAGCAGAGCCGCTCCAAGTATGGCGCCAAGCGCGCCAAGGGTGGAGCTCCGGCGGGTAAGAAGTAGTCCGGCGGTTGCGGGCTGGAAAGATTTGCAGTAGCTAAGGTTTGAAGGAAACGGTATGCCGAGAAAAGGTCACATTGCGAAGCGTGAAGTAGCTCCCGACCCGGTCTATGGGTCGACCCTGGTCACCAAGTTTGTGAACTCGTTGATGTGGGGCGGTAAGAAGTCGACCGCGCAGGGCATCTTCTATGAGTCCATGGAGAATCTGGAGAAAAAGGGCGGGGATGAAGCCCTGAAGCTCTTCAAGAAGGCTGTGGAGAACTGCAAGCCTCTGCTGGAAGTGAAGACGCGCCGTGTGGGTGGTGCGAACTACCAGGTTCCGGTGGAAGTGAATCCGGAGCGCCGCACTTCGCTGGCGATCCGCTGGCTGGTGACCTATGGCCGTGCGCGCGGCGAAAAGGGCATGGTGGAGAAGTTGACGGCAGAGCTGCTGGATGCCGCCAATGGCCGTGGCGCCGCGATGAAGAAGAAGGAAGATGTGCATCGCATGGCGGAAGCCAACAAGGCGTTTGCGCACTATCGCTGGTAGTTTTCGAGTTTTGAGCAGTTGGATTCAACGCAGAATTTACCGCAGGCTGTGCCTGCAAAGTGAGAGAGCATCGTGGCCCGTCAAGTACCTCTGAATCGTTGCCGGAATATCGGAATCATGGCGCACATCGACGCCGGAAAGACGACGACGACTGAGCGCATCCTCTTTTATACGGGGATTACTCACCGTATAGGTGAGGTGCATGAGGGCACTGCGACCATGGACTGGATGGAGCAGGAGCAGGAGCGCGGCATTACGATCACCTCTGCTGCGACGACCTGCACCTGGAACAACATCCGCATCAACATCATCGATACGCCGGGCCACGTGGACTTTACGGCGGAAGTGGAGCGCTCGCTGCGCGTGCTGGACGGCGCGGTGGCATGCTTTGACGCGGTGGCCGGTGTGCAGCCGCAGTCGGAGACGGTGTGGCGTCAGGCGGACAAGTATCGCGTGCCGCGTATCTGCTTCATCAATAAGATGGACAAGGCTGGTGGCGATGCGGAGCACGCCACGCAGACCATCCGTGACCGTCTGGGCGCGAAAGCGGTGATGTTGCAGATTGCGATCGGCGCGGAGTCGAACTTTTCGGGCGTGGTGGATCTGGTCGAGATGCGTGCGATTCAGTGGCACGATGAGACGATGGGCGCCAAGTACAGCGTGGAAGAGGTTCCGGCCGGGCTGAAGGAGAAGGCGCAGGCCTTCCGTAATCAGTTGATTGAGTCGGTTGCCGAGACGGACGACGTTCTGCTGGAGAAGTTTCTGGAAGGTCAGGAGCCGACGGTGGCCGAGTTGAAGGCGGCAATTCGTAAGGCGACGATCGGGATGCATATCTTCCCGGTGCTTTGCGGTACGGCCTTCAAGAACAAGGGCGTGCAGACGCTGCTGGATGCGGTGGTGGATTATCTGCCGAGCCCGCTGGACATTCCTTCGGTGCAGGGAATAAACCCGGACAATCCGGAAGCGAAGGTGGAGCGCAAGGCGGATGACAGCGAGCCGTTCTCGGCGCTGGGCTTCAAGATTATGACCGATCCGTTCGTGGGTCAGCTGATCTTTATCCGCGTGTACTCCGGTGTTCTGAATACGGGCGATTCGGTCCTGAATCCGCGCACCGGCAAGACGGAGCGTATTGGCCGCCTGCTGAAGATGCACGCCAATAAGCGGGAAGAGATCACGGAAATCCGTGCTGGCGACATCTGTGCCGCGGTAGGCCTGAAGAATTTGGTGACGGGCGACACGATTTGCACGGACAAGGCCCCGGTTGTGCTGGAGTCGATTGACTTCCCGGCGCCGGTGATCGCGGTTGCGGTAGAGCCGAAGACGAAGGCGGACCAGGAAAAGATGGGGATGGCGCTGGCCAAGCTGGCGCAGGAAGATCCGACTTTCCGCGTCCATACGGATCCGGACTCCGGGCAGACGATCATCAGCGGCATGGGCGAGCTTCATCTGGAGATCATCGTCGACCGCATGATGCGTGAGTACAAGGTCGAGGCGAATGTTGGCAAGCCGCAGGTGGCCTACCGTGAAACGATTCGCGGCAAGTCCGAGGCGGAAGGCAAGTACATTCGTCAGACGGGTGGTTCGGGCAACTACGGCCATTGCAAAATCAAGCTGGAGCCGAACGAAGCGGGCAAGGGCTACGAGTTCCTCAATGAGATCAAGGGTGGCGTGATTCCGAAGGAATACATCAAGCCGATCGATCAGGGCATTCGGGAGGCCATGCTGGGCGGTGTGCTGGCGGGTTATGAGCTGGTCGATGTGAAGGCGATTCTGTTCGACGGAAGCTATCACGATGTTGACTCGAACGAAATGGCCTTCAAGATTGCCGGTTCGATGGCTTTCAAGGAGGCGGCACGCAAGGCGAAGCCGGTGCTGCTGGAGCCGGTGATGGCGGTGGAAGTGGTGGTGCCGGAGGAGTATATGGGCACGATCATCGGCGACCTGAACTCCCGCCGTGGCCGCATTGAAGGCATGGAGCACGCTTCCGGTTCGCAGGTGATCAAGGCCAGCGTGCCGTTGAGCGAGATGTTCGGTTATGCCACGCAGATGCGCTCTTCGACGCAGGGCCGCGCGAATTACTCGATGCAGTTTGCGCGCTACGAAGAGGCGCCACGCTCGGTGAGCGAAGAGATCATCGCCCGCGTACAGGGCAAGGGCAAGTAAGTTTCAGCCAGATTTGGATTTACCAAACCTGAACAGCAAGTTGGAAGGAAAAGGATAGGGACATGGCGAAGGAAAAATTTGACAGGTCGAAGCCGCACGTAAATGTGGGAACGATC
>DZDJ01000301.1 GCA_022736715.1 Edaphobacter aggregans | reverse complement strand
ACCCGCGTGTGCAACAGGCTCTACTTAAACAAGGCTTGATCGTCAAAGTGGAAAAGGCCGGTTCGCGCCAGATTGCCACCGCCTTTGATCTTAAAAAATACGATTTCGCTTTCCCGGCCGGGCAACCCGCCGCTGACAAAATCCTGCAAAGCGTCGGCAAGCGCCCAACCTACGTGCCGTATTTCACCCCGATGGTCATTGCCTCGTGGCAGCCGATTGCCAAAATTTTAGAGGCCAACGGCGTGGTACGTGAAAAAGACGGCGTGTACTACTGGTTTGATCTGGATCGCTATTTTGCCTGGACACAGCAAGAAACGCGCTGGAAAGACCTCAGAAATAGTGAAGCCTACCCGGTCAATAAATCGGTGCTGATCCGTACCACGGACGTACGCAAATCCAACTCGGCGGCCATGTATCTTGCGCTGATGAGTTACATTGCCAACGGCCAGCGCGTGGTCGCCTCAGCGCAGGAAATGCAGGCCGTGTTACCCAAGCTTATGCCGCTGTTCTTGCGCCAGGGCTATACCGAATACTCCTCCGAAGGGCCGTTTGAAAACTACCTATCCTTGGGTATGGGCAGCTCGCCGCTGGTGATGATTTATGAATCGCAATTCATTCATGAAGCGCTCAAAACACCCTCCGGCATCCGCCAGGACATGGCCTTGCTCTACCCCGAGCCCGGCCTGTTCACCCGCCATGTGCTCGTCGGACTGAGTGAAAACGGCGCACGCTTGGGACAAGTTTTGAGCGACGACCCGGAATTACAAAAACTCGCCACCGAACACGGCTTCCGCACCACCGATACCGCCGCATTCAAGGCGCAAGCCGAGAGCCGCAAACTCGCCGTACCCGCTCAGTTGGTACAAATTATTGACCCACCCAGCTATGAAACCCTCGAAGGCATGATTCAAGCCATCGAACAGCAGATGAAATAATCCAGGAGACTCACATGAACGAACTGACCACCCCGACCACCACCGCACTCACTCCACCCGAACACCTGACCCCTCCGGCAGCCGTGGCGGCTGTATCCGCACCGCAATCACGCGAACTTGTGCCGCTGTCCGAAGCACAACGCCAAGAGCTTGATGCACGCGCCGAAAACTTCGTCAACGCCATCCTCAATCTGGATGCGCAGAGCGACGAGT
>DZDJ01000300.1 GCA_022736715.1 Edaphobacter aggregans | reverse complement strand
CCACCTGGGTGCAGGTGTCGCTGGCCGAACTGGACCGCTTGTTCCTGCGCGGGCGCTGAGCCGATGCCGCATCAGCCACTGATGGAGAACCCCATGCGCCGCATTCCATATCCCGCTCCCGGCGAAATCCTGCTGCAGGAATTCCTCAAGCCCATGAACATCACCCAGTACCGGCTGGCCAAGGAAATCGGTGTGCCGCAGCGCCGCATCGGCGAAATCGTCGCCGGCAAGCGCGGCATTGCCGCCGACACCGGCCTGCGCCTGGCGCAGTTTTCCGGCAACTCCGAAGGTTCCCGGACCGGCCTGCAGGATGGCCACGATCGTGCGCCGAAACGCTGCGTCGGATCACGCCATGGAACGCACGGCGCGCGGCGTAGCCCGGGCAAGCCGATCGCATCGCAGTCGCTTGCGCGCATCACCTCGCGGGCGCAGAATGGCCACAGTTTCGCGGCAGGTTGGAAAAGGCTGCGGGATTAAGCGGCGAATTCAGAACGGGTTTTTCAAATTGCTCAATTAGGGGCTCATCACACATCAAGGGGCTGCCAATGAAAATGACAAAATTATTGGTTGTTGCGTTCTGCATCACTCTGCTGACAAGTTGCTCGATGACAAAAGACACAGCGTTAGCCAAAGTCCAGATTTCTGTATTCCATAGCGAATTCGATGCAGGAAGCTTTCAGAAAATCTACTTGTCGTCCTCGCCTGATCTACAGAAAGTTGAGAGCGAAGGAGATTTTGTGAAACTCCTGGAGTCAATCAATCGGAAACTTGGCAACGTAAAAATCTCTACTCAGCTAACGTGGCGTGTATTCAGTGGCACGTCTGGGACATTCGTGACAATAGTGAATAAATCGCAATTTGAACATGGGTCCGGTGACGAGCAATTTGTTTACCGCATTGACAATGGCGTGGCCAAGTTGGCCGGGTATCATATCAATTCATTGGCACTCGTAACAAAGTGATTTAACATCTCCGTAATTGACTTGTATGGACGCCTCCCGTTTGGCAAGACCCGCTTTGATGTGATGAAAGAAACAGGACACGGCTGCAGTTTTGTATCCGGCCTTTGGTGCAGGTCTGATACCTGCCGACCGGCTCCTAACTGCGGATGGCTTAGCTGGGTAATCAGGAGGCCGAAGTGCTGTCAGCC
>DZDJ01000299.1 GCA_022736715.1 Edaphobacter aggregans | reverse complement strand
CCACGCTAAACACATTCAAAAACCCGCCCGAAGAAATCCTTGCCTGGTTCGGCCCGGCCATCAGCCAAGCGGCGTTTGAAGTTGGCGACGAGGTGCGCACCGCCTTCATTCAGCACGACTCCGCCGCCGACCTCGCATTTGTCCCCAGCGCGCGCACGGGACATTGGCAAGCCGACCTGTACCAACTCGCCCGTCTACGTTGCCATGCGGCAGGTGTCCACAACATCCACGGCGGCGATTTATGCAGCTTCAGCGACCCGCGCTTCTACTCCTATCGCCGGGAAACGCCAACCGGGCGCATGGCGAGCCTGATTTGGCGTAGCTAAATCCAAAGTTGCCACAGAGGGCGTAGCGTTCCCGGAAAAATTACCACTGTAGGAGCGGGCTTGCCCGCGAAAGACTTATCGCGGGCAAGCCCGCTCCTTGCCGGTGCGGGTGTTGGGAACCTGTGGCGGCTCATTTTCTGACATTCTGGATGCCATGCGCTGGTCGGTGGGGCTGCCTGTTCCGGGTGTGGCGGATAATCTGCATCCGGCGCGCATCCTGAATATGAGTTTTGGCGGAGCGGGTGCGTGCGGAGCGGCGGAGCAAAGCGCGGTGAATGATGTGCTGGCCAAGGGCGGAATGCTGGTGGTTGCAGCGGGAAATAGCGGCGAGAATCTGAAAACCTCGCCGGAAACCCCGGCCTCGTGCAGCGGGGTGTTTACCATTGCGGCAACCGATCAACAGGGGCAGATTGCCTCGTACAGCAACTATGGCAGTGAGGTTGAATTGGCCGCGCCTGGCGGTGAACAGCCGATTGATACGGGCATTTTGTCTACGGCTGATTCAGGGCGCACAACGGCCAAATTGGACAGCAGTTATGGCAGCGCGCTACTGCAATACAGTAATTACGACGGCACCAGCATGGCTACGCCGCATGTGAGCGGGGTATTGGCTTTGATGTTGGCACTCAAAGCCGACTTGGGGCGGGATGAGGCGTTGAGCCTGTTGCAGCAATCCGCCACTGCTTTTCCCAAATATGCCAAGAACATCGCCTTTAATTGCACCAACTCGACCTGTGGTGCGGGCATTGTGAATGCGCAGGCGGTGCTTAATCTAGGAGCCTGTCGGACTTAAGGGAAATCGGCTGCAAATCCGTCTGGACGGTG
>DZDJ01000298.1 GCA_022736715.1 Edaphobacter aggregans | reverse complement strand
CTTAAAGTCACCAAATCCAGCAGGCGCTCGATTTGCGGCATGTGCCAGCCCGTGCACCTTGCTCAATCATGGCCTGATGAATCGCCAATTTCGCCCCTTCCAGCGCGCTGATCGCACCACAGGCCGACCCTCGGCAGGCGAAGGCACGGGCAAGGATGCGCGGAATGTTCGAAGTGAACATTGGCCTTTTCATACGGGGTATTGCAATCTGACCCAGGGTAATGAGTACTGTCGAGGTATATACTTCGCACACACTGAGCGAAGGAGCTATCCATGCCTAAAGAAGCGGTTTTTACCATGAAGCTTGAGCCGGAGTTGCGTGAAGCGTTCATGGCTGAGGCCAATGCCACGCATCGTCCAGCCTCGCAAATTCTGCGTGAATTGATGCGTGATTTTGTGCAGCGGCAACGTGAAGCGCGCGAGTACGACGCATTTTTGCAGCACAAGGTCGCCAGTGCGCGCGAGCAGGTTCGCTTGGGGCTGTACGCCAGTGCGGAGGATGTGGAAGCACGATGTGCTACCCGTCGCCAGCAGCTTTTGGTCGAGGCGAATGGTTCTGACGCATGAGAGTCTTCTGGGCATTGAATGCCGAGCAGGATCGTGCCGACATTGTTGATTTCATCGCCCAGGACAACCCGCGCGCGGCGGTGCGGATGGATGAGCTTTTTGTAGAGGCCGCAGGTCGCCTATCGGCTCAACCTCTCATCGGAAAACCGGGGCATGTTCCGGGTACGCGCGAGCTCATTGTGCATGAAAGCTATCGTCTGGTTTACGCAGTCGAAGCGGATACGGTGTGGATTCTTGCGCTGGTGCACACGGCACGGCTTTGGCCAAGACGAGATCCATAGCGGGCTTGCCCGCGAAAGCTTCGGCGTGCCGTTGTTCGCGGGCAAGCCCGCTCCGCTTCAATATAAATAGGACTTACGCAAAAGTGTTCCAAGAGTAGGGTGGATAAGCGAAGCGCATCCACCAAAGGGCGGCACGGTGGATGCGCTACGCTTATCCACCCTACAAAAACTCTCCCGCGTGCGAAGGTGGCGTAAGCCCACGTTTGCGTAATTCCTAATAAATAACCGCCCACTCCAACATGCTAACCACCCTCAACCCCGCGCAACGCGCCGCCGTCACCCACGTCCACGGCCCCCTGCTGGTGC
>DZDJ01000297.1 GCA_022736715.1 Edaphobacter aggregans | reverse complement strand
CAAGCGGAGCCCCAACGGCAGGCCACCAGGCCCGGGCCGCAGGTACGGTGTACATTGTCTGCGTCCCGGGCCTGGCGTCCTGCCGTTGGTGCCCGCTTAGCTCGAACGTTAGGCCTCACAGCAACCACCATGCCATCTTCCGCCCTCTACATCAACGGCGTCTTCGAGGAGACTCTTCAGGGGATTCTTGCTGCGCAGACGGCCACGCCTGGTTTGATCTGCATGCTCCAGCCGTACTCAAGCGCAAGAATCAAACTGCTTGCGAACGAACCGCCCTCACCTGAGCAGCCGACGGCGCTCTACATGTCGACTACAACAGGGCTCACTCAAGTTGCCTACCGCGCAAAGATTGTCGATTGGAAAGACAAACGGCTCTTAAGCGAGACCGAGCGTGAGGCCTTGAATCGGCGCATCGCCACACATCAACCAACGGAGAACGATGTCTACTTGCAGGTCAATGGCAAGGCCTGCGTGAATCTCATCTTCGTTTCGCAGCTTGAGCGCCTACCGAGTCCGGTACCTGTCACCTGCTTCGTGAAAGTCGGAGACGAGAGGGAATTGAAGCCACGCAGGAGAGCCGGAGGCTTCGCCTACGTGCACGAGCAGCCAGCCTGGCTTGGCACGCTCCCAACTATCCTCGAACAGGACCTCGAGAAGAGCCTTCACGCCGAACTAGACGTTTCAGCACACTCGTCCGCCAAGGAGCGGGCGCTTCGGCTGGCAGCTGCACCCAAGAAGCCAGCAGAAGTTCAAGTTGTCTCTCGTGCATTCAGGCGCAACCCGGATGTGATCGTGGAGGTTCTCAATCGTGCCGCCGGCAGGTGCGAACTCTGCAACGCACCCGCCCCCTTCCTCCGCCTGAGCGATGGATCGCCGTATCTTGAGGTTCATCACAAAATCACACTCGCGGCCGGCGGCGACGACACAGTAGACAACGCGTACGCACTCTGTCCAAACTGTCATCGTCGCGAACACTTCGGCCAGCCCAGTGAGGCCTAACCCCTCGTTCAAGCGGAGAGCCAACGGCAAGCCACCAGGCCCAGGCCGGTGGTACTCTGTACATTTTCACCGGCCCGGGCCTGGCGTCTTGCCGCTGGCTCCCGCTTAACTCGAACGTTATGCCGCATGAAAGACTCTAAGCTCTCCATTGGGCAAGCCACTGA
>DZDJ01000296.1 GCA_022736715.1 Edaphobacter aggregans | reverse complement strand
TGCGCCACCCACACCGAGGTATCGACCAGCACATTCATTCGGCAGGCAACTCGGAGCGCCGACGTGGGATGTCCTCTAGCTCAGGCATGGTTCCGCCCAACGCGGCCAGGCGCTTAGAGGCCTGCACACGCACAAAAACTTTGACCGCCTCACGAAAAAGTTCCGACTTATCCATTTCTGGGTCGGCCATTTCGAGCGCCGTTGCGTAAAGGTCATCATCAATCGTCACAGTTGTTCGCATGGCATCACCTCAATCATCTAATTTGATGAAATATTGAATCAAATAAGATGATAGCGCAATCCGTCTCTGCTCAAATCAGGGCAGAACTTTGATCGCCAACACCACATCCATCACATTCGTCCCCGTCGGCCCGGTGCGAATAAGTGCATTCACCGCAGCTAGCGCCGTACCGCTGTCCGCATTGCGCAAAGCATCTTCCGGGGCAATGCCCGCCACGCGAATCGCAGCCGCCGTGCCGCCATCCACACACGCACCCGCATCCTGCGTCACCCCGTCCGTGCCATCCGTGCCCGCCGCCAGCAAGCTGATACCCGCCTGCCCTTCCAGCGCCAGCGCCGCACTCAAGGCCAGATGCTGATTACGCCCGCCACGACCCGGATGTTCCGGCAGGTTCACCGTGGTTTCCCCACCCCAAAGATGAACCCCCGGCGAGCCGTGTATCAATTCACGCGCCAGACGCGTCCCCGCCTTTGCTGCATCACCGCGCAAAAATTCATCGTGACGATAAACAGGCACACCAAGGCAAAACGCGGCACGCACCGCCCCATCCAGCGCGGTCGCATTGCTGGCAAGAATGCGCGCCTCCACCAAACCCCAGCGCGGATCATCCACGCAAGGCTGCGGCGGCGCGGTATCCAGCAAATCCCGCAGCCAGTCCGGCAGATTTTCAGGCAACGAAACATCACCCCAGGGCGACAACAACCCGGAACCAATACTGGCCGGGTCGTCCCCCGGCACATCGGAAATCATCAACACCAGCGCACGCCGACCGCCCAGATGCTCCAGCAAGCGTCCGCCCTTGATGCACGAAAGCCGCTTGCGCACCGCATTCATGGCATGAATATCCAACCCGCTACCCAGCAGCCAGGCATTCACCCGCCGCCAATCCGCAAGCAGAACGCCCTCGGGCAACACCTCGACCA
>DZDJ01000002.1:95917-127713 GCA_022736715.1 Edaphobacter aggregans | reverse complement strand
CGGCATCAGTAGTGCAACGGGAAAAACGAATCGCGCGCAACCTGGCGGCAAACCACACAACAGAAATTCACATCTCAGCTACAATAGCCTAAAGACTACCTGACAACCTAAAGATCAAGCAGTGAATCACATCTTTCACCAGCCATGGAGTGTCTGCATACGGAATGAGCAGCATTAAGCGTATCTCTAAAAACCTCATCGCCTTGTTCACCTCCAATGGCATTAACATGCTGTGGCAACTGGTATTGCCGCCAGTTTTCCTGCACAAATATGGAACTGCAATGTATGGCGAATGGCTGGCGCTTTCTGCTTCCGTGGCCTATCTGGGAACGCTGAATTTCGGGGTACAGACCTTCGTCAACCAGGACCTGACCGTCCGGTACCACCGCGGCCAAATGGAAGGGCTTCACATACAGCAGTCAACCGCACTGCGGTTGCTATTGGGGATCGTACTGTTTGCAGCAACATTGTCTTTATGTGTCTTTTTTATTCCGTTGGAAAAGCTTCTGCGGCTAACGATTTCGCATCGGGATGCCAGCATCGCTGCATATTTTCTGTCTCTACAAATTCTGATCAACTTTATTTATGGCTACTTCGCAGGTTCCTTCATGGTAGTAGCCCGCTCTCATCGGGGAACACACTGGAACAACATCCAACGAGTAACCATCATCCTGTTTACTGGAACAGCAGCATGGCTTAAAGAACCGTTTGCGATCGTAGCAATGGCGCAGTTTTCTGCGTGCGCCTTGTGCCTGGTCGGCGTGCTGATTGATATTCGAGTGACAGCGAAAGACATTTTCCCGACACTTCGCTATTGGGACAAGAAAGCTGTCGGAGCCATCCTGAAACCCAGTGGCTATTTTGGCATGATCATTGCCAGTACTTTTCTTTCCTTTCAGCTTCCGGTACTGATTCTGCAGCGGATTGTAGGGCCCACGCTGGTCGTAGTCTTCACGTTGATGCGCACCATCTTTTCCATGGCGCGCCAACTCTTGAATGCACTGACGCAATCGATGGGGCCGGAGATTACACGCCTCTACGGAAAAGGGGACTGGCCCGGACTTTCCTTACTCTATAACTACTCCGAGCGTTTCATCTTCTTCTGCATCCCAATTGTTAACCTGGGAGTTTTTTCCGTATCTCCATTGCTGCTGACGCTATGGCTGCATAAGGGTGGGCTTTTCTCGCTACCGCTGTATGCAGTTATGACAGGAATCGCATTCGTGATGTGTGCAAAAGAACATAAGTTCAATTTTCAGTTTTCCACGAATACGCACGAAAGCCTTGCCAGAGTTATGTTCTTTTCCTACCTTGCCATGGCGGCTCTTTCTGTCCTCTTTATTCACTTATTCAGTGTGACTGGGCTTTTGGCAGCATGGCTGCTGACTGAGGTTTTCCAACTCATCTACATCATGCGCCTGAACTTCGATCTCTTTTCTCACCATGAGAAAGTTGAGATTGCGTATGTAATCAAACTGGCGATATTTGCGATTGTCGGTATTGCAGTGGCCATGTTTGTACTGCAGAAGACATACGCAATGAGTTTGGTGGTACGCATTGCAGCAGCGATAACCGAGGGGTTAGTGGTAGCTGCAATTTCTTATCTGGCTTTTGATATGGCGGTAGTGATGAAAAAATTTATGCCCAAAGTCACGCAACGGTTTGGGTTCGCAAAATAAGAAATAATCAGAGATGTACAGAAATAGAACAGTGAATTGCTCCTGCTTCAGGCCAGCATTTTCTTAAGATAGTCCTCCCATTGACGCCCATACTCTGCCCAGCCGCCTATTTTCTGTACTCGTGCCAAAGCAGCACGGCTCATTTCTTTCTGCAGCAGGGGATCGTCTGCCAGTTGCTGCATCCGTTGCGTCAGCGCGTCGACACTACGAACCGGGACGATAAAACCTTCTACGCCATCGGCGAAAAGGTCTTCTGCTCCGGCATTTGGAGTTGCTATGACCGGGCAGCCACAAGCGAGCGCCTGACCTTGCACAAGCGCCAGTCCTTCTTCAATGCTTGGCAATACCAGCACGTGGCTGGTGCTCATAAGTTGCCGCACCCGCTGCTGATCAACTGCGCCGAGCAACTCAACTTGCTCCAGTGGCAGTCTGGACAGGGCCACTTTCACGCTATCGTGTAAAGCCCCGACAACGCGAAGACGCTTTCTGGGGTGCCTGATCTGCGCAAAAGCCTGTAGCAGATAGGGAACCCCTTTTCTAAGAGAAACGGACCCAACAAAAAGCACCTCAAACGCATCTTCCGGAGGCAAAGCGACAGGAAAAAAGTTCTCCAGGCGAACCCCGTACGGAATTGTCTTTACCTTTTCGCCAGGAATGCCCATGTCGATGAACGTCTGACGGACAAAGGAAGATGGTACCGTGATTGCGTCTGCCTGTTCATAAATAGCTTCTTCGCGGACGTTGTCGCGCTCATCGTTCGGCTGCAGTTCAACTCCCCAGCGGCGAAACTCTTCCGATACAACTTGATCCTGATAGCGAGTATGGGTGGATCCACGGTCGCAGATAAACTTTCCGCCCCGTTGCTGAACGAGCCGCCCTGTTTTTAGCCCAGCACCCGAAATTGCAATAAAAGCATCACACTCCAGAACACGGCCCGCCAACCAGTCATCGAACGCCAATGCATTGAAGTAGCCCAGCTCGTCCTCTAACCAGCGAGGTTTACAGCCATACCGGCCAAGCAGAGTCAGTGGCGTATGAAGCCAGGGAAACATACCCACTTTTTCCCGTGGCACACCTTCGCGTGCAAGGCGCTTCCAGGGGAAAGTGGAGTAAATTTTCTTCAAATGGCCACGCGAATTCAGCTCTCGCGCCAGTTCAAAGTGGTGGAAGGTGCCAAAAACCGCCTGAATTATCTGCATGATGGATTGGGTTCAGTATAACCGAGAGAAGCTGTCCGATGGCCATGCTTACCGTTGGAAACCAGGTTCGGCGAGTGTAGTGTTGGCTGACGTCGTCTTGTTTACAGAATATGCGTTATCGGACGTTGTGGATGCAAAAAAATACCCCCCCTGCTTTCCCTCCGCCTCTTATATACCGCTATCTCGCTTCTCTTTTATATCCCGTTGATGCGCCAATGGTTACTAAACACCCCCTACCTCTGTGTCTTGACGGAATGCCCTCTGAAAGTTAGGTTGACAGTATCCCTGAACGGCTGCCATTCATCGGCCCGTATTGGGATACGCACACAGAGACGGTTGCTGGCAGATAGCTGCTTGGCCAGCACATTCCAATTAATCAGGCTTTTTTTAACAGTAGTGGCAGGTTGTGTGTGTGTCGGCGTTGTTCACTGCCACCATGCAGTCTGGCACAATCCGAGCCGAATGACACGTCTGGAACTTCTACAAACGCTGATTCGACAGGCGCGCGCAAATGGGTTTGAGTTTCGTAAATGGTACGTCACCAAGCTTGGGCTGCCCTGGGTAAGCTTTGACGCGGCGACAGAAGTGCTCGCCGCAGAGCGTCGCTACTATGCGCTCATTTTCTCGCATGAGTTTGCCCAGAGTTTCTGGAATGCTGGCGACAAGATCACCTTTGTTGTCCCCAATACGACCTTCACGCGCCGCAAGAAAGACGGCACCTTCATGGAGGTGACGCGCAAGGCCTTCACGCGGCGCAGCGGCAGAACCGGCGTCTGGCGCTACCACCTGCAGCAGCTTTCTCTGGCCGAAGAGCCGCTCCGCCACCTGCGGCGCTACCTGATTGCGGAAGAACATCTGGCCAACGATGGATTGTTTTCGGAAGAAGAATCCGAGGGCACGCCGGCCGTCCCACCGGTTGCAAAGAAGGCAGCCAAGGCCAGCCGCAAGGTGCTGAGCCTCTAACTACCAGAGGTGAGACTCTGGCCAGAACCGCGTCAAAAAAAATCTTTGCGGAATTTTGCAGCACCTTCGAGGGATTGCAGTCTAATCCTGTAGAAAGCTCTCTCTCAAGGAGCCACCTCATGCACACAAAAAACTCCAGCGCCCGCGTTGCGGTTCGCAGTCTGGGCACGCTTCTGGGCTACTTATTGCTCTTGGTGTCGCTCTATTCCCTTTCCGGGCGCGCCCAGCAATTGACGCGCAGAATCACCAGGCCGATCTTTTCCAGGGCTTTTCTGAAGAGGCTTGACGCGCCGGCGCCACAGGCGGCATCTCAAAAATCGCTACAAGCGATGGAGTCTTTATCTAAACGGAGTGCCGCTCCGCTTTAGTGGCGAGTTCCCAACGGCCACAGATGGGCCATTGGCCCACGGCCTTTGCCAACCGGAACGGCGCGGCGTAGCGCCTCCGCAACGTACGACTTTGCTCCGCGCGCGGCCTGCACGGGAGCATCTCCCAGCGCCAAACGACAAGCCAAGGCACTGGAGTAGGCGCACCCGGTACCGTGGGTCGACCGGGTCTTCACCCATTCGCCCGGCAGCCAGAGTGTTTCCCCGTCGGCTGTCCGCAGAAAGTCGTCCGGCCGGGACAAATGTCCGCCGGTCACTACCACGTTCAATTTTCCACCCTGCACCTGCTGCAACTGTAGAGCGGCTTCCGGAACCATCTCCGCGGAAATCACTGGCCTCTCCACCAGAATTCCTAGCTCTTCCGTATTCGGGGTCACCCAGTCCACCAGCCGGAGCAGTTCATTTCTCATGCGGACAACTCCTTCTTTATCTATCAGTTTCTGGCCAGCGCTGGCCCACAGCACCGGATCCAGTACAACCTGCGGCCGGGCTCCTCCCAGCGTCTCTAAAAATTCCGCTACGGCAGACAGCACTGCTGCCGATCCCAGCATCCCAATCTTGATGGTGGCAAAGGAAACGTCCTCTGCCAGGCAGCGCAGTGTGTCCCGTACCGTTTCCGGCGCGACGGGTTCGCTTCGCCACACGCCCTGGGTCGACTGCACGGTGAGGCTGGTAATGCAGCTGACCCCGAACAGCCCGTGGGCGGCAAAGGTCTTCAGATCAGCCGTCATTCCGGCGCCGGACGACGGGTCGAAACCGGCAATCGTCAAGGCGACAGGAGGCGTGCTGGCAGGCTGTTGCGGGTCGGAAGCAGAGGAAATATCGGTCAAGGGCTTATAAGAATGCCTACCACAAATAAGATTATTAAGCAAGTAAAATGGAGAAATAAATCCTTGAAAATGTTTGACTTAGCTCCGGTTAACTTTTTAAAATAAAGGTGTATTCACTCTCCGGCATTTCAGGAGAGTGTCTTGGTGACTATGCAGGAAACAAACCAAATTCGACGACGCACCCATCGATTACCTCTGGTGGCAGGTGCGCTCCTTACCCTTGCAATGGGCGTTTCCCATACGGCGGCCTCAGCACCCACTCCGTCTGACACCGTCTCCCCGCAGACCCCCCAGGAGGCTGTCTCCCAACAGAAGCTGGAAAAGCCAAAGCACCACTGGTACCAGATCGGCCGTGCCTCGTGGTATGGCAAGCGCTTTCAGGGCCGCACCACCGCCAACGGTGAAACCTTTGATATGAATTCCCTTACCTGCGCTCACCGGGATCTTCCCCTGGGTAGCTGGATCAAGGTGACCAACATGCACAACAAAAAATGGGTGATCGTGCGGGTCAATGACCGCGGGCCTGTTTATGAAAACCGCATTGTGGATCTTTCCTATGCCGCAGCTAGGGAGATCGGCATCAGCGGAGTAGGAAAAGTCCGGATTGACCTGGTGACCAACTGGCAGCCGGTCATCAACACCACTGTCGCGGAGCTGGAATATCCCACCCTGCCGCCTCTGCGCAACCGCTCCCGGCACTGATCCGGCAACCTTCCCTCTGCACCTCATTTTCTTCATCTGAGTCCTGATTTGGCCCTGACGTTGTTCGCAGCAAAGCACTTGTGCATTGCCTGCGGGCAACCCGGGGAGGGTACAATCGGAAGAGATGCCCCCATTACAGAGTCCTTCTCCCAGAGTCGGCGAACAGCGGAAGACGGCGCAGGACCGCCTGATCGTTGCATTGGATTTTCCTACGCAAAAGGAAGCACTTGGTCTGGCAGATCATCTACATGGAAGCTGCAAATGGTTCAAGGTTGGGCTGGAGCTTTACCTCGCATCGGGCAACAGCATTCTGGAAGAGCTCCGCAAACGCGGCTACTCGGTTTTTCTGGATCTGAAGCTGCACGACATTCCCAACACCGTGGCTGCCGCCGTCAAAACGGTGTCGACCATGGGCGCTTCGCTGCTGACCCTTCATGCAGCCGGAGGCCCGGCCATGCTCACCGCCGCGGCAGAGGCGGCCGCCAGTGTACCCGGAGCTCCGCGACTGCTGGCGGTGACAGTGCTGACCAGCATGGATGACGGCCAGTTGAAGTCGACCGGTGTCTCCTCCAGCGCGCCGGTACAGGTGCTGCGGCTGGCGCAGTTGGCCAGGGCTGCCGGCATTTCCGGCCTGGTCTGCTCTGCACAGGAGATCCGGCTGCTGCGGGGAGAGCTGGGCCCGGAACCAGTGCTGGTCACGCCGGGGATTCGTCCTGCCGGAGCCGCCATCAACGACCAGAAGCGCATTGCCACCCCGGCGGTTGCCATTGCCGACGGAGCGTCCATGCTGGTGGTCGGCAGGCCGATCACACAGGCACCCGACCCGGCTGCGGCCGCCAACAGCATCCTGGCCGAAATCGAATCCGCATCTTAAAGTAACCTGGGCACGCGCAGGCCAAAACTGGTTGTGCATGCCCAGGTTGATTTCATAATTTACGCAGCCGTTTTTACGGCTCCATTCTTCAGACACTCGCCGCTGGCATGGGTCACGTCCAGATCACTCAGGCGCAGTACCAGGCACTTTGCCGCCCCGCCGGCTTTCATAAACTCGCCAAGCTGTATCTGCACCACTTCAAAGCCGCACTGTTGCAGGCGCGCAGCCAGTTCACGGCTGATCTCATTCAGGAGGATCGTTCGGCCAACATTGACCGCATTGCAGGCAAAGTGCACCGCGTCGGCCTCACTCACCACAATGCGCTTTTCCGCCGGGTAATGGGCCTCAATCCGGGCCTGCGATTCAGCATCGAAGGCCTCCGGGAAGTACAGCACGTGGCCGCCCTGCAGCGGCGCAAAGCAGGTGTCCAGATGATAGAAGCGCGGGTCGACCAGCAGCAGCGGCAGCACGTCGACTCCCCAGGCTGCTTCCAGATAGCGATGGCTGGACGCCAGCGTTCGCACGCCATGCCCGGCCCACAGGCGCGAGCCGTCGGCCTCAAACAAAGCATCGCCTTCGCCCTCGAACGGAGTTTCGCGCGGCACATGCTGCACCCGCAGACCAGCCTCCTCAAACCAGCGCTGGAAGTGCGGCTCCTCACCCTGCCGCTCCGGATAGTAAAAGCTACTGAGAATGGCTATGCCGTGGTTCACCAGTCCAGCGTTGGCGGTAAAAACCATGTCCGGCGAGCCAGCCTGCGGCTGCACCAGCAGCACGTTGGCAACATGCGAAAGTGCATGGTACAGGTTGTCCCACTGCTGCGAGGCAAGCTCCCGCGAGGAGCGGTGTACATTGCCAGCCATCCAGGGATTGATTACGTAGTCCACATCGTACAAGCGGGGGGGGCACATCAGGAAAGTGGGTTTACTGTTGAGCGAAAGCGGGGCCTGAACTGATTCTGCATTGCTTTTGGTTCCATTGGTGAAGCTCATGGGTCTACATCTCCACGAGAAGTCTCCCAAAGAAAATATACATTCGTCAACATGAAAGAAAATACAGGGTTTATGAATTTTATACATTTCAATTGGCATTTTATACACCCACGGAAGGCAGCTATAAATTCCGCTGAGTGGTTCGCCAGTGGGTGTAGCGGGAACGCAATGCCCTCAAGTGGCTCTTTCCTCAGGAAAAAACCATTCTGCCTGCTGCCGAAACGCCACGGAAGCTGGAGAACCGCATTAACGTACCACAACGCGGGAAAGCGTCAGCTCCAGAATCTCCGGAGTAAAGAGCAGCCCCTGCGCCTGTTTACTGCGCTGGCGGTAGCGTGCCGTGGTTTCGCACAGCACCAGAATGTCCTCAATTTCCGCCGGGTTCATCACCACCTCCAGAATCCGCTGATAAAACGCGTCCTCCGCAATCCCCTGCAACTCAAAGCCTCGCCGCCGCGCCTCTGCCAGGTAAAAGCGGGCCACTTCCGCATGCACCTTCTGCGCATCCGGGGGAACCTCCCGGCGATGCACCTGCACTACATCGGACCCCGGCAGCACCAGTTTGATGCCGAAGAGGTTGTCCAAATCCGCGTCCGCCTCAAAGGAGACCGTGGTTCCCACGACCAGCACATTCTGCCGCTCGGAAGTAGTCTCAATCAGCGCGTCCAGCTCCGTCAGCAGCTCCGGATCGCTCTGCTGGTAGGCAAGATCGATGCGCGGCAGCAGCAGCATGACCTTGGGCCGTTTGTAGCTGCGCACCAGGCTTTTTGCTTTGGCCAGCGCGTCGGAGTCCCGCGGATTATAGATGGTGATGATGCGGTCCATGCCCGCCATCTGCGCAATGCGATGGGCCAGGCTCTTTTTGCCGCTCTGGTTGGGGCCGATGATGAGCACTTCATTGCCAATCTTCAGGTCCTGATACGTCTCCGGGTGCCGTGCGCGATCCACCAGATCGGCAATCGAAGAGAGCAGCGCATCCATGCCTGCCAGCCTCGGATGAAATGCACTGACTGGCTCGTCTTCCAGACTGAGATGAATGCGCTCCTTGCGCTTGCGGACTTCAGCAATGAACTCAATAAAAACGGGCAGAGCCGCAACCGAACCCACGATAGTGGCAAACACCAGAAGCTGCTCCGTTATTAGCGCGGCTGAGTCCTGGCTGGCTGTAGGGTCGAACATAAGGCACCAGCATAGCAGGCCGCCTGCTGGCCAGGACAAATACTGGATTTGCATGACAAAAACTTAATGGAAATTCCAGCGAAAAAAACTGCGACACTGGACAAAGCAACTCGTTATTGCAATCAAGAGCTTCAACCCCAAAATTCAGACAACCCCATTCAGTACCGGACACCGACAAGCATGAAGACCATTCGCCTGCTGCATCTTTACCTGGGAACCTTTATCGCTCCATCGCTGCTTTTCTTTGCCCTGACGGGCGCAATCCAGACGTTGGGACTCCATGAGGCCCGGCGCGGCTCCGGCTATCAACCAGCTACGTGGATCAAAATGCTGGCCCAGGTGCATAAACACCAGACCATGGAACTGCCGCAGCACCGCCCTGCCCTGCCGGACCAGAGGGCGCAGACCGAAAAGCCAAAAGCAGAAGCACCGCTCCCGGCAAAGACGGACGATGCCCACGCAGAGCACTCCGGCCACAAATCCCCTTGGCCACTGAAGATCTTCTTCCTGTTTGTCTGCTTTGGACTGGCCTTCACCACGTTGCTCGGCCTCTATATGTCGTTCACCTTCAACCGCAACAAGAAGCTCGTCACACTGCTTCTGGTGCTGGGTGTGATTGTGCCCGTCGCGCTGCTGCTGCTCTGAAGGCAGCCAACACCGCAAAAGGAAAGGCCCGCAAAAAATGCGGGCCTTTCTGCTGATTTCCGGAAAACGGAAGGCTATAGCTTCTCGTAGAACTCACAGGCAGAGCACGCGATGTACACTCCACCGGGCACGCCGCGCTCACGGTCCTTCACGCGCTTCACGATGCGGGTCGGTTTGGAACACTTCGGGCAATCGGTGCTTTGGGTGGTGTTCATCACCTTTTTGCGGTCTGCTGTTTTGGCTATCTTTGCCATGGGAATCCTGTCTCCTCAGTGAGGTTCTCTTCAATCTCAGCTTCGCTCTCGTCGCTGCTTTTACGGAGTACTGTTCCAGACTGCCGCCTGCACATGCGCAGAGAATCATGCGACCGGGGTTTCTGTCTCTTGTCACTGTGGGACGTAGCAGAAGCACTGCGGTCAAAGCTCAGTCTGTATTTTACACGAGGCCTGCCTTCCCGGTGGCGCATCGGGCCGCAATTCCAGCGCCTGCGGTACTACTCCTTCCGGGAAGAATTGCCGGTACCCGGTTTTTCCTTCGGAAAGTTCACCGGCAGCTCTGCTCCCGGAGGTGCTGCTTCCCCAGGATTGCGCAGCGTTGGCATCTGCGAAGGGCGCCCCGCCTGTGTTGGAGACGCATCGCCATAACTGACTTCCCTGCCCGGATTAACTGAGAAATAGCCGCCGGTTTCGTCCTGGTCGCGGACCACCGGGTCTTTGCCTACTGCGGCGATCTCCATGCGCACCACGCGGTCTCCCCTCAAGCGGACAAACTGCATCGGGTCTGGCGGCTTGCCATAAAGCCATTCTTCGTACAGAAGACCATCTGGCTGGGTCTCCCGAATCTTGCGCTCCGGCCGCCCCAGCGAGGCCAGCACCATGCGGCGGTCCATTCCAACCAGAACATGGTGCGCCAGGATGGCGTCGCGCAGCTCTGGCGGCAAGGTATCGGTATAGGCCTGTACGGGCGACTTCAACGAAAAATCAATCAGCGGCGCCAGCAGATCACGCAGTTGCTGGCCGGTCATCTCCGGCACATAATCCCTGAACTCCAGCGTGATGCGTGCCCCGGCCGACGGCACCGCATCATCCTTCACGATAGGCATGGTGGCAGTGCGCGACATGCCTATCTGAACATGCCGCAGCCATTTATGCTTGTGGTCCGGCCCCCCGTTCAGGTCAAATACAATTCGTTTGCCAGCAATTTTCAACCTGGTGATTGCGATTCGCTCGCCAGCTCCGACGGCCAGGCCTTTGCCGTACAGCATTTTGGCGTACTTTTCCTGATCCGGGGACAGCTTGTCATTGGCTTGTAGGGTGACGCCTTTGCTGCCGCGCGGAAACGGGCGTGCAGCAAAGCCCTGCTCCGCCGTAAATAGTCGAATCAGTTGCTGGCGCGTCTGCTCCGTCAGCCGCTCCTGCGGCAGTTCGACATTGGTGGGATGAAACGCCGGCAGCCTGCCAACGGAATTTTCCGAGCCGACCACAAATACCTGGGAATGTACGGGAAATGGAAACAGAAGAAAGAGCACAACAAGAGCCAGCCCAGACCAGGTAGCCCAATGACAGCCGCCGGGCCTGCGCCATGGGGAGCCGAAAGCAAGTTCGCGCGCCGACATGGACAGACACCCTTGCCAAGCATCTTGCGCCTGTTTTGCCTGCAAAACAAGAAAAGTTGCAGAAAAACGGCCACAACGTTTGCGTCAGATTACAAATTCTGTACTCGGATCAAAGTTTGCCGCGATTGCGAAACAGTCCCTCATTGCGAAGTCGACGTATCCGGAGCAGCGGGCGAAGTGGGCAGAGTGGGCTCCGCCAGCCGCGTAGGGGAGGCGGAGGTGACTGGCTGAATCTGGATCAGGCTGGCGCTCTGTGGTGTAGTTGCAGCTTCCGGGTACATGGCTGTATGTGCCGCCGGAGCAGCAACTTCCACGGGAATTCCGCCGGGAATAATCTGCGGCTGGTTGTACTTCCAGGAGTAGTCTCGCGTCACCCGGACCAGCACAAAAATAGCAATAAACAGCATCAGCGCGGTGACGCCAGACGCCTCTGGTCCATATCCGCCGCCCGTCAGCCAGTGCGGGCCCAGACCACGCGACTGGACAACGGTGGAGAAATTCACCAACCCGCTGACCGGAAGACCAAAGAAGGCCCCCATGCTCAGGTTCCAGGCAAAGTGCAGCCCCCAGGGCAGCCACAACCCCTTGGTTCGCAGATATGCCAGCGAGAGCAGCACGCCTGCCAGCATCGTGACCAGAGTGCTTTCCGGAGTGGCATCGGGGTTCGACAGATGGAGCAGGCCAAAGATAACGGACAGAATCACCGTGGCCATGGTGGGGCCGACGGCGTCAATCAACCGCTGAAAAGGATACCCGCGGAAGGCCACTTCTTCCGCCAGCGCAGACACGGCAAGCAGCACAACATTGATGCCGAAGAGCCAGAAGGCGCGCACGTCCGTCCAGAAAGAAATGTGCAGGTCGCCCGCCAGCGCAATGGGAAGCACGCACGCAATCACAGCCGCCCAGCCAAACGCAAAGCCGATACCCCATTCCCGCTGCCAGCCAGCGCGCCGCGCAAGCCCCATCGTTTTCAGGGGATGCATCTGGCGATCGAAGGCGATGGCCATGTAGCTGTAGCCGGTGATCAGCAGAAACAGCAGAAAGCTGCGGTGCAGCAGCTCGTAAAAATCTCCGTTGGCAAGACCATGCGCCGCGATGGTCGCCAGGGAGTCTGCAACCACAAACCAGGCTGCGGCAAACATGAACCGCAATGCAGACCGAGACCTTCCAGGGCCGACCAATGGGTTCCAGTTTTTCTTTGCATCTACCGGCAAATTCTGCCTCGTTGGGTCATCAACATTCACATACTTATGACGTATAGAACTGCGCAATGGTACGGAACTTGTGCTGCCGCCGCTGGACAAGTTCTTCCACCGTCAGGGCCTTCAATGCTGCCAGATGCTCCTGCAGGCGGGCATCGACTAACGCCATGGCTGCGTCTACATCGATGTGCGCTCCGCCCTCTGGCTCAGCGATCACATCGTCCACGCAACCAAACGACTTCACATCGATTGCGGTCAGCTTCAGCGCTTCGGCCGCCCGCTGCCGCCTGGTCGCGTCCTTCCACATGATGGAGGCGCATCCTTCCGGGGAGATGACGGAATAAATTGCGTTCTCCAGCATCAGCACGCGGTCCGCGACGGCAATCGCCAGAGCGCCGCCCGAACCGCCTTCTCCGGTGATCGTCGCAATGGTTGGCACTCGCAGCCGCGACATCTCCCGCAGATTGCGGGCAATGGCTTCCGCCTGACCGCGCTCTTCTGCACCCAGGCCAGGATTGGCTCCTGCAAGGTCAATAAAAGTAAAGACCGGTCGGCCAAACTTCTCCGCAATCTTCATGCAGCGCAGGGCCTTGCGATAGCCCTCCGGATTGGGCATGCCGAAGTTGCGGCGCACTTTTTCCTTCGTGCCGCGCCCCTTCAGATTGCCCACCACCAGCACTTCGTCGCCATGAAAGCGCGCCATGCCACAGGTCATGGCCAGATCGTCGCCAAAGGCGCGATCGCCGTGGATTTCGCTAAAGTCGGTAAAGAGCTTCTCGATAAAGTCCATCGGATAGGGACGCTGCGGGTGACGGGCCAGTTCCGTGCGGATCCATGCTGCCGGAACCGCGGGCGCCTCAGCCACTGCCTGCACTTGCTCCAGATTGTTCGCTTCGTAGTCGGCCATTGTCATTCAAAAAAGCCAGATCCCCGTCGTGCTGAAAGATCGATTTCTGCTGGTGCTAATTGTATGTGTCTGACCGATAAGAGTAAAACACGGCCGCCAGCTACTCAATCACTTTCACTCCGCCACGACCCACCAGTTCTTCCACGCGATCAATGAATCCGCGGTCGGCGGCGACGCTCAGCCCTTGCGGCTCCAGCACGGCAAGAAATTCGCCCGGCTCTTCCAGATCCAGCAGCACCTTGCCCGGTCCTGGCGTGCTGGTGAGCAAACTGTGCAGTTGTTCCATCAATCGCGCATCCGGACTCTGCAGCGGCACCTTGATGCGCAGCGCATCCGGCAGCTTGATTCTGACGTCCTCCAGCGCGGTGATGCTGTTCACCGCCAGCTTGGGCGCAGAGTCTTCCTCCCCGCGAAGCTGCCCGCGCACCAGCACCGGCACATCGATCTTCAGCTTGTCGCCCAGCCGCTTGTACGCCTCCGGAAAAGCAATCAGTTCGATCTTGCCCAGCGTATCCTCCAGGGCCGCCTGCGCGTACAATTCACCGGAGCGTTTCGATTTTCCCACCTTCAGCCCGGTGATGACGCCCGCCATCGCGATCTCATTTTCCGGCTGTTGATTGCGCCCACGGCGGAAGTCCTGCGGTTCCGGCTTCATTTCCAGCGCGGTCTGTGTGTCCACCACCTTCAGGTTGCGCAGCTTCTCCGCGTACTTGTCCATGGGGTGCCCGGAGACAAAGAAGCCCAGCACTTCCTTTTCCGCCTGCAACCGCTGGTGCTCTTCCCAGTCGGGGACATTCGGCAGCGCTTCGCCCGCGGACGTGCCGCTGGGGGCGGCCATGTCCTCAAAGATGCCGAAGAGCCCGCTCTGGCCAGAGGCGGCATCACGCTGCGACTTCTGCGCCCGCTCCATCGCTTTGTCGGTGGCGGCCATCAGCGGACCGCGCCTGCCAAAGCTGTCCATGGCGCCGCTCTTGATGAGCGACTCCAGCACGCGCTTGTTCAACAGGCGAAGGTCCACCTTTTCGCAGAACTCCCACAGATCGGCAAACCCCGTGAGGCCCTGCGACTGCAACTCCCTGCGCGCAGTAATAATGGACTCGATAGCATTGTGTCCCACGTTCTTGATGGCCGCCAGCCCAAAGCGGATCGCCTTGCCATGCGGCGTAAAGTTGGCTTCTGAAAGCTGCACATCCGGCGGTTCCACCGGAATTTCCATCTCGCGGCATTCCTGGATGTACTTCACAACATTTTCCGGCTTGGAGGTTTCGCTCGTCAGCAGCGCGGCCATAAACTCCACCGGGAAATGCGTCTTCAGATAGGCCGTGTGATACGCCAGCAAGGCATACGCCGCCGAGTGGGACTTGTTGAAGCCATAACCCGCGAACTGCGCCATCAGATCGAAGATTTTTGCTGCTTTGTCCCTGGGATGCTTGCGCTCAATTGCTCCGCTCACAAAGCGTTCGCGCTGGCGGCCCATCTCCGCCGCATCTTTCTTGCCCATCGCACGGCGCAGCAGATCGGCTTCGCCAAGCGAGTACCCGGCGAGCGCGTTGGCAATCTGCATCACCTGCTCCTGATACACGATGACGCCCAGTGTCTCCCGCAGGATGCTTTCCAGCTCTGGCAGTTCATACTCCACCTTGCGGCGGCCCCACTTGCGCTCAATGAAGTCGTCGATCATGCCGCCCTGAATCGGCCCCGGTCGATACAGCGCATTGAGCGCCGTCAGATCTTCCACCGTTGCCGGCCTGTATCGCCGCAGCACATCGCGCATACCGCCGGACTCAAACTGGAAGACGCCGGAGGTCAGCGCGCGATGGAAGACCTTCTCGTAGGTCGCTTCATCCGTAAGCGGCACTGTGGACATGTCCAGGTCCATGCCCTGGTTCTGCTTAATCAGCTTCAGCGCATCATCAATGACGGTCAGCGTGGTGAGCCCAAGAAAGTCCATCTTGAGCAGCCCCATTTTTTCGACGGCCTTCATGTCGTAGGCCGTCACAATTTCGTCGTTCTTGCTCCGCGTGACTGGAACCAGCTCCGTCAGCGGCTTGGGCGCAATCACCACGCCGGCGGCATGCACGCCAGCGCCGCGCACCAGGCCCTCCAGCCGCTTTGCCGTGTCGATCAACTCGCGGATCTGCGCGTCATTCTCATACACCTGCTGTAGTTGTGGATTGTCTATCAGTGCCTGCTCAATGGTGATGCCGATCGTCGTCGGAATCAGCTTGGCGATCTTGTCCACATCGCCGTATGGCATGTCGAGCGCGCGGCCAACGTCCTTGATCGCCGCCTTCGCCGCCATCGTATTGAAGGTGATGATCTGTGCCACCTGTTCACGGCCATACTTGCGCTGCACATACTCGATCACTTCGCTGCGGCGGTTCATGCAGAAATCAATGTCGATATCGGGCATCGAGACACGCTCCGGGTTCAGAAAGCGCTCAAAGAGCAGCTCGTTCTGTAACGGATCAATGTCGGTAATCCCCATCACATAGCCCACCAGTGAGCCGGCTGCTGAGCCGCGACCCGGTCCAACGGGAATATCATGCTCGCGTGCGTAACGGATAAAGTCCCATACAATCAGAAAATAACCGGAAAACTTCATCTGCTTGATGCAGTCAATCTCGCGCTGCAGGCGTGCTTCATACTCGGCAATGGACTTGCGCAGTTGCCCGGTATTTTGCAAATGCCGGACCGAAGTGTCCAGCCGCTTTCTGTAGCCCTCGCGGCACACCTGCTCAAAGTAGCTGTCGATGGTGTGGCCGGGCGGCACGGCAAATTCGGGAAAAGGATTGTCGACCTTGGAAAGTTGCAGATTGCAGCGCTCCACAAACTGCATCGTGCGGCTCACGGCCTCCGGAACATAGTGGAAGAGCCGCTCCATCTCCTCGGCGGACTTGATGTAGAACTCCTGCGTGTCAAACTTGAAGCGCTTCGGGTCGTTCATCGATCCACCCGTCTGCACGCAGAGCAGAATTTCGTGGGCGCGGCTGTCGTCGTTGGCCACATAGTGGCTGTCATTGGTGGCGATCAGCGGGATGTTGAGGTCTTTCTCCATCCGCACTATGGCTTCGCAAACGGCCTTGTCCGGCTCCAGCCCGTGGTCCTGAATCTCCAGAAAGTAGTTGCCTTTGCCAAACATCTCCTCATACTGCCCGGCACAGCGCTTGGCCTCTTCGTACTTCCCATCCATGATGAACTGGTTGACCTCGCCTGCGAGGCAGCCGGAAAAGCCAATCAACCCCTTCGCGTGCTGCGCCAGAAAGGCCTTGCTCACGCGCGGCTTGCGGTAGAAGCCGTGCAGCGCCGCCTCTGACGTGAGCCGCACCAGATTGCGGTAGCCTTCCTCATTCTCCGCCAGCACCAGCATGTGGTTGTACTTGTCACCTTCCGGCGCGGCGCGGTGGTCCTCGTTTTTGCAGACGTAAAGCTCGCACCCCAGGATGGGCTTGACGCCCTTCTCCTTCATCGCATCAAAAAAATGCACCGCACCGAAGATGTTGCCGTGATCCGTCATGGCCGCGGCCTTCTGCCCCAGCTTGCTCACATGCGCGGCAAGCTTGTCCACGTCGCAGGCGCCGTCGAGGAGGGAGTAATCGGTATGCAGATGAAGATGGGTAAATTCGGCCATAGTTTCATCTTAGTCCCGCTGTCCAACCTACAGGCATGAGGAAAAACAGGACAAAATTACTTCTCGACCTAAAGAACTGGGTGCCCCACCTTCGCGCAGCTAGTTAAGGCGGGTTCAGGCGTGCTGACATCGTTCTTCGTTATTGTTAACAGAATGAGCCTCTAAGCGTGCGAACAGAACCAATAGTCCTTCTCATTCAGCAGATCAATACGGCACACCGTTCTGCCGTTCAGCACGCAAGGCCCGCATGTACCACTCGAATTCATCCAGAAATTTTGCGCTGCGCTGATCAAAATTCGGCGCCAGCGAGCGGCCTTCCTCGTTGAGCGTGAGGTGCGCCTTTGGAACCGGCAGAATGGAAGAAATGGACGGCATACCGACCTCACCCAGCAACGCGCGCAACTGCATTGCCGCCCGCACACCGCCAAACGATCCGGCCGAATAACAGACGATGCCCGATGGGCGAAAGAAATACTCTTCCAGAAAATAGTCCAGCAGATTGCTGAGCCCCGGTGGAATGCTGTGGTTATATTCCGCGCTGACAACAAGAAAACCGTCTGCCTCACGATAAAGATTCGCCAGCCCGGTTAGCTTGTCCTGCAACGGATGCTCCGGTTGCGTGCGAATCTCTTTGTACATCTTGTCGAGCAGAGGCAAATCCAGCACCAGCGCATCCACCAGAACCGGCTCGTGGCCACGCTCCCGCAGTTGCCGCATCACATACTCCGCCACGCGCAGACCAATCCGCTCCGAACGAACAGAGCCGAGTAAAACTGGGACCTTCATGCGCAGTCCTCCTGCATGTGACCAGTACGATGCGGATTCCGCGGCTGCTGGCTGCAGTTAGCGCTTCTTCTTGGCAACAGGCCTCTTCGGCGCGGACTTGGTGATCTTTTTCAGAACCGGCTTGGCTTTTGGCTTGGGTTTCGTTCTGGACTTCGGAACGGGCTTTTTCGCCGGGGCCTTTTTTGCAACTGGCTTCGGTGCTGGTTTCTTTGCCGCTGGCTTTGGCTTGGCTACCGCTTTTACAGCAACTGGCTTATTTGCAGCTTTTGCCGGTGGCGCGGACTTCTTCTTCCCCGCAGGCTTTGCCTTGGCCGCAACCTTGGCGGGAGCGGCTTTTGTCGCAGAAGGAATCTTTTTCGCCGCAAGTTGTGGCTTCACTACAAGTTGTGGCCCTGTAGCAGGCTTCTTGCTCGCCGGTCTGGGGGCTTCCGTCTTTTCCGCAGAAACTGGCTTTGCTGGCTCAGGTTTTTTCTGTGCTGTCGGCTTTGCCGCGGCTGCTGCCTTTTCCGGAGGAACAGTTTCTGCTCCTGCAGCCGCAGCAAGTTTCACCGCTGCCTTTTCAGCTTTTTTCTTTGTGGCGCGCGGCTCAAGCCTTTTGACTGCTCGTGGCCTGCGGATATGCACCGGAGGAGGCGGCGCAGGCGGTGAATACGGCTCCAGAAATGCCTTCTGCTCTTCCACCAGGGCCAGCTTGCCATCCATCAATTCGAGAAAAAGTTTGGAGATAATTTCTTTATAATCAGGTAGTTGAGTGGTAATTCTCATCTCCTGCATCAAGGAATAGGGAATCTTTTGCCTTGCTTCCGGCCAGACAGTGTGGAAGTTTTTCAGCTTGGTTTGGATCGCGGCCCCCTTGCTGGTGTGCGCCAGCCACAGGACAGCTTCCGGCTTGTAGCCCATCAGCAGCTTCCAGGTAGCAGACGGCGTGGCCGTCTCCTTGCCAGTCATAAGTTTGGCCAGCTCTTTTGCACCGTGATCCAGCGCATCTACGTCGCGCACAAACCCCTGACGCGGAAAGAGCTTCTTCAGTGTAGAAAGCTCCTTCGGGGGCAGTTTCGCCGTCAGCAGGCGGAAATTGGCCGCGGACGCATCCGGAAAGATGCCCTGCATGTGGAGCTTCACCAGTTCCTCTTGCAGATGATTCAATCCAGGAACGTCAGCCTTGCTATGTGTCCACGCAGGAAAGAGGTGCTTCATCCAGCCTTCGGACTCCAGCGCCTTCATGGCCGGCAGTGCATCCTCTTCCAGGGCAATCTCCTGCAGTTCATACCCTCTGCCATACCCGGTCAGAGCATGGATGTAGTTCTCCTCTTTGGCCGTCTGGTAGCGCGCCTGTGTCCTTTCGTCCATTTGCCAGCCAAGACGGGTGGACAGCCGAACCGCGCGCAACAGCCGGGCCGGATCCTCAATGAACCCGTAGTTGCTGACCAGCCGCAGATGACGGTTCTCAATATCGGCAATGCCGTTCATCGGGTCAATCAGCAAGCCATAGGAGCCCTCATTCAGCGAAAGCGCCATGGCATTGGCGGTAAAGTCGCGGCGATACAGATCCTGCTTCAGGTCAGAGGGGCGATAAACCGGCTTGCCTGGTTCAGGAAAGGTCTCCGTCCGGGTACTGGAGATCTCCAGCCGCACAGAGCCAGAAAACTTGAAGAAGAGCGTTTGCGACGGCTCATGCTCGCCAGAAAGTTCTCCCCCATGCTTCTCTATTTCTTTCTTGAGTTTAATGGCATTTCCTTCAACCGATACATCCAGATCGCGGACGCGGGAGCCGGTTGTCAGGTCGCGGACAGCGCCGCCGGCCAGAAAGATATTCAGCCCTTTGGCGCGAGCCACATCGCACACCTTTTGGAGTGCTTGCCGTTGGTCGTGGGAGAGGCGGTTTTCCAGCAGGTAAATGTAGTCGGCCATCTTCTACTTCGACTCCAACCGCAGCCGGCATCCCTGCCGTCTGCTTTTTCTCACAGCTAAAACTTGGAGAATCAATTAGATAAGAAGCCTGTCGGCCTCGACATAAAGGCTAAATGTAACACAGAGCTGGACATTTGGCTACTCATTTGCACAATTTGTGCTGCATTTTTCTTCCTGCATGCGACAATCCGGTAATACGGCGTCATAATGGACGCTCAAGACCATGTCGACCAGCCACAAAAAAGTCATTGTTCGCCGCTTCCATCTGGACTGGATCTCCGGCTATCTCTCCTCTGCGGATTTTATCCAGGGCAGCGGAGCTGCAGCCCGGCTTGATCTGCTGGATCTTTCCGGGCGGGTGCTGCCACTGGCGCTGCCGGAAATCAAAATGGTGAGTTTTGTGCGTGAATTCAACCCCGGCGATCCGAACCCGGAACGACTGCTGCGCAAGGGCTTTATTGCGCGTCCACGTTCCGATGGCCTGTGGCTGCGGCTCACTTTTCGTGATGGGGACCAGATGGAAGGCATGGCCGCAAACGACCTGAGCCTGTTGGGACTGGAAGGACTGCTGCTGACGCCCCCGGATACGCGCTCCAACACACAGCGCATCTATGTGCCCCGCAGCGCGCTCACCGGGTTGCAGGTGCTGGCGGTCATTGGCGGACAGAGCCGCCGCAAATCGGCCTCCCTGCCGCTGGATTCGCAACAGAAATATCTCTTTCAGATGGCTCCTGCACAGCCGGGCAACGCAAACTGATCCGTCTCCGTTACAATCGCCTGCATGAAGCTAGCAGCACTTGCCCAGGCATTGCAGGTCACCCTCCACGGAAATCCAGAGCTGGAGATTCATGGAGTTGCCGGAATCGAAGAGGCTGTGGCGGGCCAGGCCACCTTTGTCGCCAATCCAAGATATGCGGGGCTGGCGCGCACCACAAAAGCGTCCGCCATTTTTGTGGCGGAGGATTTTCCGGAGACGGAAGCGGCCACTCTGCGCACCCACAACCCCTATCTGGCATTTGCGCGGGCAATTGAGCTTTTCTACCAGCCGCCATCCTATGCACCGGGAATTCATCCGACGGCGGTGGTCCATTCGACGGCCCACGTCGGACAATATGCGCACATCGGCGCGTATGTGGTGGTGTCCGAGGGCGCACATATCGGCGACCACGCAGTGCTGCTGCCGCATGTGGTCATTTATCCGCACGCCCGCATTGGCCACCATTTTTTTGCCCACGCGCAGGCGGTGGTGCGGGAGTTCTGCCAGTTGGGAGACCACGTGACGCTGCAGAATGGCGCGGTGATTGGCGCGGACGGCTTTGGTTTCGCAAAGCAGACGGACGGCTCCTGGTACAAGATTGTGCAGTCCGGCCCTGCTGTGCTGGGGAGCAACGTGGAGGTGCAGGCCAACGCCTGCATTGACCGCGCCAGTATCGGGGAAACGCGCATTCAGGACGGAGCCAAGATCGACAATCTGGTGCAGGTAGGGCATGGCTCGCAGGTGGGCGAAAATACCCTGCTCTGCGCGCAGGTGGGGCTGGCAGGATCCACCAACGTGGGTAAAAGTGTGATTCTGGCCGGGCAGGTGGGCGTGGCCGGGCACTGCAAAATTGGCGATGGAGCCATTGCCACGGCGCAGAGCGGCATTCCCAGCGATGTTCCGGCTGGCAAGGTTGTCTCCGGGTATCCGGCGATCGACAATCGCCAGTGGCTGCGGGCGGTTGCAGTCTTCAACAAATTGCCGGAGTTGATGCGTGAGCTGCGGCGGGAAAAATCGAAATGAGCTTTTCTTCCAGACCGGAGAGGAGAACGGAGAGTTACACTGGCGGCATGCGATTGCGTCCTTTTTCTGCCTCCTTCTGCGTCGGCGCTGTTCTGGGGTGTATTGTGCTGGCAGCTACACTGGGGCTTTCCGGTTGCCGCTCGCACATGGTCTCCGTGGTGATCCGGAATGAGGGCCACATGACGGTACGGTTGCTGGAGGTGGATTACCCCAGCGCCAGCTTTGGCATGTCCAGCCTGGCGGCGGGTGCGGAGTACCACTACCAGTTCAAAATTCAGGGCTCCGGCCCGGTCACGCTGGAGTACACCGATCTGAGCTACAAGACGCACAAAGTGACAGGCCCGCAACTGTATCAGGGGCAGGACGGGACGCTCCAGATTGTGATCGGCGAGGACGGCAAGGTCACCTGGACGCCGTATCTGCATCCGAAGCAGTAATGGAGCCGGCAAAAAGCACGGCGACCCGAAGGCCGCCGTCTACTTTTGCCGCAAACTGCTCTTACCGAACGACAGACTGAAAAAGATCTGAGTGCAGCAGATTGGCAAACTGGCTGTCGGAGGAGCTGTACTTTACCTCCAGCACGCCGCTGTTGGAGTCGACGGTAGTGTTGCTGAGCGCGGCCTTCTCCACTGCGTCCGCCGTGGCGGTTTTGAACAGGATGGCGCCCTGCATCAGCGTGGCGGCCGTGGCGGCGGCGATAGTGTCACCGGTGAGCACCTGCATGTCAAACTGCACGCCGCTGTTGAAATTCATGGTGTAGCGCGAGCTTTGCATGCGTTTCTGGATGACGTTGTAATCGGCCAGACCAGAGGCGTCGCCCAGCAGTGACTTCATCATCACCTGCGTCCCCTTCTGGTCCAGAACGCTCCAGACAGGCTCTTTGTCCACGGAGGCCATGCTGTCCATCAACAGGCCATTGGAGAGCAGGTTCTGGCTCAGCCCGTCGCGCGCATCCAGAGCGGCCCTGATGGAGCTCAGATCGCCAAAGAGCATCGTTGTCTGGTTGAGGAAAACCACGCTCATGCCGGAATTGCCCATGGGATAAATGCTGTTGTTGCGGACGACCGTCGGCTTGACCTTCTTTTTGGTGAAGCCGGCCAGGATGGCCCGCGTCTGGAACTGTCCCTGGGCAATGCCGATGGTGCGGGTCTGATCTGCATTGGCGCTGCTGCGGAAGGCGGCAAAGGACAGCACATCCACGTCGTCGCTTACATCCATGCCGGAGCTTTTCAGCGCAGCTTCCAGCCGCTTGAGTTCCGGCGGCAGCACGCGCTCTTTCAGTTCCATGGCCGTCGATGAGTTCTGCATCGCGTCATAATCCACAGAGATGATCTGCTGCACGTCGCGGGGAATGGCACCCTTCGCATCTCCACTGAGCTGCGCCGCCTGGGCAAACTGTGCGGACAGCAGCATACAGCCCAGCGCGGCGGTTGCAACTACAGTCTGTCCAGCAAATATCTTCTTCCAATTCAAACTTTTCAAAGCCAACTCCTCCACCGGCAAATGGCAACCGGTACCAGCCTTATTGTTCCCCAATTTTTCAGGGTAGGGCAAGTTTTAGTCGTTAGACGTATCTGGCCAGGGTTTTGGATGTTCCAGCACCTGCTCCAGTACCTTACGGGCCGGGTCAAAATCTTCCATCTGGCTGGCCCATTCGCTTTCCGGTTCGTAAGCGTCCTTTGGAATCAGTCCGATCAGCTCGCCGGAGGCCGGCTTTGCCCCCTGCTTTGCCGCCAGCCGCTTCACGGTTTCATAGACGCGCGTCATGGGCGTGGCCAGAAAATCGGTGATGTTCATGCTGACCTGCGCGCGCCCATGCGCCAGCACGCCCATTGCCTTGACCCCACTCAGCCCGCCGCCAGAGGCGCGAATCTCTCTGGCAATGGTGCGGGCAATGCCAACATCCGGCACGTCCAGATAGATATTGTATGCAATCAGGAACTTACGGGCTCCAATGGCGCTGGCACCGGCCGTCGGGTGCAGTTCCGGGCCGCCAACATCCGGACGACGGGTGACATCTTTGCGAACGGCATCGCGCAGGCCTTCAAACTGCCCCCGGCGGACGTCCTCCAGCAGAGCGCGGTCCGGACGGGCGGCTGCCGCTCCATAAAAGTAGGCTGGGACCGCATAGCGTCGCCACAACTCCATGCCCGCCTGCCGCGCCAGCAGCGCGCACTGGTCCAGCGAGACCTCATGGATGGGCACAAAGGGGACCACATCAGCCGCGCCGATGCGCGGATGCACGCCGCTCTGGCGCGTCAGGTCAATCAATTCGGCTGCCCGGCCAGCGGCGCGCACGGCAGCCTCACGCACAGCCTCTGGCGCACCGGCAACGGTGACCACCGAGCGGTTGTGATCGGCATCCATTGACCAATCGAGCAGAGACACCCCGTCCACGCGCATGGCGGCAATGATCTGCTTGAGCTTGCTCTCATCCGCTCCTTCGGAAAAGTTGGGTACGCACTCTACGATGGGTCCATTCATCTTGCTCTTGCTGCCTTTCTACCCGCTCTACTGCTGATTTTGCCTGCGCCAGCCCGCGGAATTGCAGGAATGCTGGCGTGTATTGCTCTACTTTTTCCACCAGGTGTAGCCCAGCCAGAACTGCAGGCTGGCATTCACGCCGGGGTTGCGGTCTCCCAGGCTGGCGCTGGAAATATGAACAGCATTGACTTCAAAGTCCAGCGAGCGGCGCGGCTTGACGAAATAATGGAAGCCCACGCCGGCCTGCGGGGTGAAGTTGAAAACGCTGGCGTCGGTATTCGGGCCATCGTTGGCCATGGTCAGTTCCGGCGATCCGAAGCCCGGATACTTATGATTCGTCCAGAGAACACCGCCTGCACCCTGGAACCACGGCTGGAAGCGCTTGCTGCGCGTGACGAAGTTCCAGCGCAGAATGATCGGCATGAGTTGAATGCCACTGTAGGTTCCGCCGGAGTTGAATAACGGTGAGCAGGTGAAAATCTGGCCGGACAAGGTGCAGTTGGCGCGCTGAAACTTCGGCGTATAAGACTGCCAGAATGGAAACAATGCGCCGCCGTACTCAAACTGTCCGCGCAAAATGCCCGGGCCAATGGGGCCGGTGAGCACCTTGCCCAGTTGGCCGCCCGCCATCAGGAACTTGAAGTCGTTGCGGTCTTCCGTCAGACCAAGGCCCCCCTGCACGGCCACTCCCATTTCCCAGGGATTGTTCTTCATCACCTGCTGCACCAGATTTCCGTCGGCAGGCATGTCCTTGGCTGGTGTGCTGGTTTGAGCGAATCCGCTTGTGGCCATCAGAAAAATTGCAGCGAGCCCAGTCAGTAATCCAGATTTTGCTTTGCGCACTCTCACCTCTCGGCTGTTGGTCTTGCGTTCAAAGGTCTCTTATCGTTTGATCCATGCAGGATGCGAACAAGAAGAAAGCCGCCAGATGCGGCGGCTCTCCGGGACTTCTCCGCGCTTGACTGAGCCAGTTACCCCGCCACCTCTTCCATCGTTTTGGCATCCATGTCGAAGTTGGAGTACACATTCTGCGTATCATCCAGATCTTCGAGGGCCTCCAGCAGACGGATCATCTGGTTGGCTGCGGAACCTTCCAGCGTGGTGTAGGTCGAAGCAATCATGGTCACTTCCGCATGCTCCGGCTCAATCCCTGCAGCTTTGACCGCTGTCAGAACACCTTCGTAAGCAGCCGGGGTGCAAATGATTTCCCAGGAATCGCCTTCATCATTCAGGTCGTCTGCGCCAGCTTCCAGCACAATGCCCATCAGCTTTTCTTCGTCTGCCGCAGCCTTGGCCACGCTGAGGACGCCCTTCTTGGAAAACATCCAGGAAACCGAATTCGACTCGCCAAGATTGCCACCGTTTTTGGAAAAAGCATGGCGGATTTCACTCACCGCACGGTTACGGTTGTCGGTGGTCACCTCAACGATGACAGCTACGCCTCCGGGGCCGTAGCCCTCAAAAGTGATTTCTTCGTAGCTGACGCCTTCCAACTCCCCTGTGCCACGCTGGATGGCGCGCTTGATGTTCTCCGCCGGCATATTTTCCGCCTTCGCGGCCGCAACGGCAGTCCGCAGTCGCGGATTGCCGTCCGGGTCACCGCCGCCGACCTTGGCAGCAATGGTAATTTCCTTGATCAGGCGGGTGAAGATCTTGCCGCGCTTGGCATCCAGCGCGCCCTTCTTGTGCTTAATTGTGGCCCATTTTGAATGGCCGGACATGGCTACCTCTGATACTGTTTTATGGTCAAACTTGAATACTGTTTTTGGTCAAACTTGTGATGCTGTTTTGGGATGACGCTTGCGGCAAAAAACGCAGCAAACAGCATTCACTCTGCGTCCTGCAGCATTGCGCAGTATAGCACGTGGCGCAACTTTCCTGCTGGTTGCGGCAGCCTGCTAGGTTTCGCTTTTGTTCCTGAAGGCAAAGAAGATAGCCAGCAGCGGCGGGGCCAGCAGGATGCCCCAGAACGGGATGAGGATGCCCAGCACAATCGGCCCCAGCAGCGCCGCCCAGAAAGGCACCCGCGCAGTCCTTTTGAGAAGCAGCGGCTGCAGCAGGAAGCCATCAATCATCATGATGAGGGCGTAGAGTCCCAACACCAGCCCGAGGCGATACATGTCATGCCCGCTGAACAGTACGGTGAAGACCGGCCCCAGCAAGGCGAGTACGGCACCGAAGTTGGGGATGAACTGCAGCAGACCACCCAGCAGCGCCCACAGCGGCGCCAGCGGAATATGCAATGCCAGCAGGCCGATAAGCCACAGCAGCCCCACGCACAACGCATCCAGCGTAATGGCGCGCCACCAGTTGAGGAGCGCCGTGCCAGCGGTCTGCAAAGTCTTCTGCGCTTTTTCGTAGGGCATGATTTTCTTCCTTGGCGCGAAATTGCTTCTCTGTACTGAGTGTTTTGATGCAATTGCAACCACGCTGCGATGCTAAACTTTGCTTATGAAATTCGGCGTTCTCGTCTTCCCCGGCTCCAACTGCGACCACGACACTTATCACGTTCTTGCGGAACTGGCGCACCAGCCTGTTGCCTTCCTGTGGCATGCCTCGGAAGACCTGGAGAACTGCGACGCCATCCTTGTTCCCGGCGGTTTTGCCTATGGAGATTACCTGCGCACCGGCGCCATTGCCCGGTTTGCGCCGATCATGGGCGCGGTGAAGAAATTTGCCGATAAGGGCGGCCTGGTGCTGGGCATCTGCAACGGCTTCCAGATTCTGTGCGAAGCGGGCCTGCTGCCCGGCGCGCTGATGCGCAATGCGGGACTGCGGTACATCTGCAAACAGGTGTATCTGCGGACGGAAACGACGGACTCCCCTTTTACGCACGGCCTGCATAAGGGCCAGGTGCTCAAGATACCCATTGGCCACATGGAAGGCAATTACTTCTGCGATGAGGCCACGCTGGCGCAACTGGAGAAGCAGGACCGCATCGCTTTCCGCTACAGCACGCCAGAGGGCGCAATTACCCCGGAGGCCAATCCGAACGGATCGCTCGCCAACATTGCCGGCATCCTGAGCGAAGGCCGCAATGTGCTGGGCATGATGCCGCATCCGGACCGCTCCAGTGAGGCGCTGCTGGGATCGGCGGACGGGTTTGGCATCTTCCAGAATATGGTTTCTTCACTGGCTGCGCGCTAAATGTGAGGTTTCCAGATGAATAATCGTTGCCCGATTGCAGCGCTGTGGAGCGTTCCCTGCATCTAAGGAAGGGTGCTACCCTGAGCTCAATATGATCGATATTCACCACCATTTGCTCTTTGGTCTGGATGACGGCCCGGAAACGATCGACGGTTCACTGGCGATGGCGGAAATGGCCATTGAGGAAGGAATTACCCACATTGCGTGCACGCCGCACGCCAATTACCGCTGGAATTTTGATCCGGCAATCAACGCCGCACGCATGGACGCGCTGCGCGCGCAGCTGGGCGGCAGGGTTGTGCTGGGCAGCGGCTGTGACTTTCATGTGAGCTACGACAATGTGACAGACGCCATTGCCAATCCAACGAAATACACCTTGAATGGAAAGAATTATCTGCTCATTGAACTGCCGGACTTCGGACTGCCGCCGAATCTGCCGGAGACCTATTACGAGCTGCGGCTGGCGGGGATGACGCCGATTCTGACGCATCCGGAGCGGAATGCGACGCTGCAAAAACAGCCGGAGAAAATTGCGGACTGGCTGCGCAGCGGCATGATTGTGCAGATCACCTCCGGCTCGCTGACCGGGCGCTTTGGCAAGACGGCCGAGCGTATGGCCTACAAACTACTGGACGATAACTGGGTACACTTTATCGCCACGGATGCGCACGACACCGACTCCCGGCCGCCGCAGATCCGCGAAGTAATGGCAATGATTGCGAAACGCTATGGGGCAGAAATGGCTGAGCGCCTGTGTGTCACCAACCCGCGGGCGGCGTTTGAAGGCCTGGCGTGGCCGGAGCAGATGGAGCCGAAAGGGGTCTTTCTGAGTCCGGGGGAGCAGAAAAGCTGGTGGCAGCGGCTGGTGGGCCGGTGACCCGCAGAAAAAAAGCCTCCGCCAACGCGGAGGCTTTTTTTCTGCAACAGCAAAACTGCTTACTTCACCTTGAACAGAATGATAGCGAAGGTGAACAGTGCCAGCGACTCAATGAAGGCAAGGCTGAGGACCAGGAACAGGAAGATTCCCGGACGTGCGCCTGGGTTGCGTGCCAGCGCTTCGGAGGCCGAAGCGGCCGCGCGACCCTGACCAAGTCCGCACAGACCAGAGGCGATGGCCATGGAAAGGCCGGCTGCCAGCGGAACCAGGCTGTTGCTGCCCGTTGCGCCGCTCTGCGCAAAGGCCGGCGCTGCCATAAAGAGCACTGCCAGCGACATGAAGAGATACTGAAGTTTCTGCATTGGTGACTCCCTGCTTTCAGAATGTAGCTGTCAGTGGGTGGTTGATGCTCACCGTGCTGGCACCCTCACGCTCACAGCCTATGAGCAGCGGAGCGAAAGCGAAACTCCGCCGCAAACCGGAAAACTTGTTTCTAGTGCTCGTGCGCCACGGCCTGACCAAGGTAAATCGTGGCCAGCAGCATGAACACATACGCCTGAATTACCGATACTCCGAAGTGCAGTCCCAGGAAAACGACCGGCAGCGCAAACGGAAACAGCGAGAAAAAGATCAGCGTCAACAGATCGCTGGCAAACATATTGGCGTAAAGACGAATGGTGAGCGACAGGATACGCGCCAGATGCGAAATGATCTCAATCGGCAGCATCAGCGGAGCAATCCACCACAGCGGGCCCAGGAATTGCCTGGCATACTTGATGGGGCCATTCGCGCGAACGCCGTGCCAGTGGTAGTAGAGGAACGTGACCAGCGCAATGCCCAGCGGTACGGCAGGGCTGGCCGTCGGCGTATCAATGCCAGGAATGAGCCCCATAAAATTACAGACGATCACGAAGAGGAAGATGACTGCCAGGAATGGCACAAAGCGCTCATAGCTGTGTCCGATGATGGAATCGCCCTGATCGCTGACGAACTCATTCAGCAACTCGGCCACATGCTGCGCTGGACCGGGCCTTTCTACATTCAAAGTGAGGCGGACCACCACAAAAAACGCCAGCAGCAGCAGAAAAACGATGAGCTCAATCGCAAAGGCGCCATCAATGGGAGACGCAGGATTGGCGGGCGCATGGCCCAGCAGCGTCAGCAGATGTGTAGCGGGCCCGGCCAGCAGGTGGTTCAGCAGCTCGGTGATAAGTTTTTCTGTTGGCATGACAATCTTTCCACACAACTCATTTCCGGCCGTTTGGGCCAGGAAATCCTTGAAATCTTTTATCTGGAAAGGTGGTTCGCTGTCTACGATGAAATTGCAGCAGACATGGCTGGCGGCCTAAGGCCGTAACACACGCATGGCCTCCACCAGCAATGCGACCAGTGCCAGTGCAAGGCCTGCAATCAGCGCAAAAATGGAACCATCCAGATACTTAAGACTAACATATAAAAGGACAATTGCGAGGCCCAGGCGCAGGAAGAACCACAGCAGCACGCCGCCGATGGGCTTCTGCTGCCGGGCCTCATCCATGCGGGCGATGACGGCGCGCATGAGTTGCTGCCACTCGTAAATGCCGGTGGCGGAAATCAGCGCCCCGACCAGAAAGAGCACCAGATTGTGCCATCCGGCGGCCGCCCACAACACCGGAGTGGCGACCAGCACGGCGATTCCCAGCATTTTCATGGCGCGGCGCAGTGAGCCGAGCACATCTGCGTCTGTCAGATTTGCTAATTCCATTCCTGTTTTCCTGCTAATTTCTGCGCATGGCGGTGCTGGCTGCGCGGTAAATCTGTACAAATCCGGCCACCGCGCCAAAGATGAGGCCGACGATGGCGATCCACTCCTGATGCAGCTTGTGGTCCAGCCAGGTGCCAATGGCCCAGCCGATGAGCGTGGCAGCAGGCAGCACAATGGCCAGTTGCAGCATGGATTCGGCCTTGGCCAGCCCCTTCAGCACGCCGCCATCCTGATTTTTGCTTGCCCGGCGATATTCCCCGTCCGTTGCCATCCCGCGCTCCGATTGCACTCTCGTTCTTATACAACAAGCTGGCCCGTTACGGCAGCTATACTGGAGTACGGCTGTGGGTTGATTGCCTGGAATGTGTCTCAGCGGCTGAAGCCATGCCTTAAGCAAAACAGGGTTTGTCATCACGCTCAGCAAGGGCCTGAGCCGTGCTGTCAATCAGCAGATCCCAGGAATATGCGGCCAGCGTGCCGCACACGAAGGACGACCATCTTGTTTGAATCGGAATTTGAGCGGAACCTGTACCAGCAGCGGCGCGAGACGCTGGAGAAGATTGCTGCGCTGGGGCAAAGCAAGTACCCCAACCACTACAACGCCACGCATACCATTCCTGAAGTGCGCGCCGACTACGACGCTGCCGCCGGCGAGCAACTGGAAGCCGACAAGCCGCAGGTGAGCGTTGCCGGGCGCATCATGGCCATCCGCGCACAGGGCAAGGCGGGCTTTGCCCAACTGCAGCAGGGTGGGCAAAAGCTACAGATTTACGTCCGGCTGGATGCCGTGGGCGAACAGACCTTCGCGCTCTACAAACTGCTCGACCTGGGCGACCATATCGGCGTGACCGGGTATCTCTTCCGCACGCGCACGGGGGAGCTGTCCGTCCATGTGGAGACGATCACCTTCCTGAGCAAGGCCATGCTGGCGCTGCCGGAAAAGTATCACGGACTGGAAGATGTGGAGCTGCGCTATCGCCAGCGCTATGTGGACCTCTTCGTAAACACCGATGTGCGCGAGGTCTTCATCAAGCGCGCCAAGGTACTGAAGGCGCTGCGGGAGTTCTTTGACAAGCGCGGCTACGTGGAAGTGGAAACGCCGATGATGCAGCCCATTGCGGGCGGCGCTGCGGCACGGCCCTTTGCGACGCACCACAACGCGCTCGACCTCGACCTGTTCCTGCGCATCGCGCCGGAGCTGTACCTGAAGCGGCTCGTGGTCGGCGGCCTGGACCGCGTGTACGAGATCAACCGCAACTTCCGCAACGAAGGCATCTCCACTCAGCACAACCCTGAGTTCACCATGCTGGAGTTCTATCAGGCTTATGCGAACTACCACGACCTGATGGACTTGACGGAAGAGATTGTGAAGTATGTGGCGATGGAAGTGAACGGGACGACGCTGACCACGTTCAATGATGTTGAGATTGACCTGGGAAAATGGGAGCGGCTTTCAATGGTCGATGCCATCAAAAAATGGTGGCCAGCCGAATTTGGGGCGGCTCCGACTACGGAAGAGATCACCAGCTCAATTGCGAATGTCCTAGAGAAAGCCATCAAGCGTTTTCATCCAAATTACCCTGAATTTAAATGGACTAGCCAAGTCGAATTAGCCCTTCAAAAATTAATAACTCTCTTTGATGTTATTTGGAGAGAAATTCAAAAGGGAATGTCGAACGGTAAAGCAATTGCCACGGTTTTCGAGCTATTAGCTGAAGAGCACCTCATTCAGCCGACGATCATCTACGACTTCCCTCTTGCCGTCTCGCCGCTCTCGAAGCAGAAGCCGGAGGAGCCGGATTGGGTGGAGCGGTTTGAGTTCTACATTGGCGGTTTCGAGGTGGGCAATGCCTTCAGCGAGTTGAATGACCCTGAAGAGCAGCGCCTGCGCTTTGAGCAGCAGCTTGCGGAAAAAGCACGCGGCGATGACGAGGCCCATGCGATGGACGAGGATTACGTTCGCGCGCTGGGCTATGGCCTGCCGCCGACGGGTGGCGAAGGCATCGGCATTGACCGCCTGACGATGCTGCTGACCGGATCGAAGTCCATCCGCGACGTGATCCTGTTCCCGCTGCTGAGGCCGCAGGCGAAGGCGGAAGCGAAGGAAGACGCTCCAAAGGAATAACGCTGGTAGAAATGCAAAGAGGCACGGCTGAAGCCGTGCCTCTTTCGTCGCCTTCAAAACTCGGTGCGAACGTCAAAGCGTTGTGTTAAGGGCACGGCTACCAGCCGCGCCGTAGGCAGTTGATACTCCATGGGGCTT
>DZDJ01000002.1:0-95817 GCA_022736715.1 Edaphobacter aggregans | reverse complement strand
GACGGCTCAACTTTGGCGGCATGGCTAAAGCCATGCCCTTAAGCAAAACGAAAATACGCAGCCCTGCAGTGAACTGTTCTTCTCTTCTGAGAATCTGTCCGGAAACTTGCTTTGAGCCGCCAAACAGATCTTGTTTTGTTAAGGGCACGGCTACCAGCCGCGCCGTAGGCAGTTGATACTCCATGGGGCTTTGGCCCCTGCGGTACGCTTCGTAAAGCCATTGGAAAAACGTACCTCAGCGGCTGAAGCCGCGATGACGGCTCAACTTTGGCGGCATGGCTAAAGCCATGCCCTTAAGCAAAACGAAAATGCCCTGCCGCGGTTGTATTGAGCACGGCGACCGGCTTCTCATTCTGCGCCAGATTGTCTCCGCAAAGCTGAAGGTGCCTGCGCGTGGAGCACCTGTCAGCTTGAGTGAAGCGAAGAACCCTCGGATGCTGGCTCCTCCGAGGCGGAAGACAACTTTCGGGCAGAGCGGTTCGCTGGAAACTTTTCGGGCTGAACTCTCTGTCAGCATCTGCGGGGTTCTCTGTCTTTCGGTGTTTTTGCAGAAAAACACAAAGGACACCACTCAACGATTGAAGAATGCTATTTTCTGGCCTTCTTCAAAACCTGGCTCAGGGTAGTTCCTTCCAATTCTTCCAGCAGCGCAGCATTGGAACGCTTGAAAACCGAACTGAGAACAGGCTGGATGCCGTGACCGATGGCGGATTCGGCGTCGGGCGGTTTGGGCGGCAGGTGAAAGAGCGCATCCGGCTCCACGGCATGGTAAATATCGGCCAGCGTGATCTGCCTGGCTGGTTTTTTGAGCCGCGAGCCGCCGCTGGGGCCTTTGTGACTCAGGATCAGACCGGCCTTGTGCAGCGAGATGAGCACGCGGCGCACCATCACCGGGTTGCAGTGGATGCTGTTGGCAATTTCGTCTGACGTGTGCGCCTGCGCAGGCTCGGCAGCCAGCAGCGTCATCAGATGAATGCTCATCGCGAAACGGTAGTTCTGAGACATGCAGAGCAAACTATCACAGCCCGGCGCTCTTGAACATAGCTACGTGCTAGGATCAATAATTTGGGTCTGCAACCTTGTGCAGAACATATTTGGCAGGAGTTGAAAGAACGGTGAAGATTCTTTTTGTGGGCGACGTTTTCGGCAGCGCAGGACGACATATCGTGCGCGAGCACCTGCCGCACGTCATGGAAACCAATCAGGTCGATCTGCTGGTTTTGAATGGAGAAAATGCCGCGGGCGGCTTTGGGCTGACGCCAGCCATCGCCGATGAGTTTTTCGACTGGGGCGTGCATGTGATCACCACCGGCAATCACGTGTGGGACAAGCGCGAAATCATTGACTACATGCAGGCCGCCGCACCGGATGGGCATGAGCGCGGGCGGCGCATTCTGCGGCCGGCCAACTATGCGCACGGCACGCCGGGATTTGGCTGGTATCAGGGCGAACTGGCCAATGGGCAGAGCTATGCGGTCATCAATATGCAGGGGCGGGTCTTTATGGGCAGTTGCGACGACCCTTTCCGCAAATGTGACGAGATGCTGCACCAGATTACGGCCAAGGTGATTCTGGTGGACATCCATGCGGAGGCCAGCTCGGAAAAGGCCGCGCTGGGGTGGTATCTGGATGGCCGGGTGACGGCCGTTCTGGGAACGCACACCCATGTGCCGACCGCGGATGAACGCATTTTGCCGGAAGGAACGGCCTACCAGACGGACGTGGGCATGAGCGGGCCCTATGACAGCGTGATTGGCGTGGAAACGGAGCTGGTGCTGCAACGCTTTTTGACCGGCATGCCGGGGAAGTTTGAAGCCGCCAAGGGCAATCCCAAGATGTGCGCCACGCTGATGGAATGCGACGGCGCCACGGGCAGGGCGCGCAGCATTCAGCGGATCATGCTGGGCGAGTAACCAGAGCAGCTTTTGGAAAATCCCAGGTCTCCGGTGAGACCTGGGGCACCCGCACCCGTCTGTGTTTGTACGACCGCTGGAGCACTGGGTCTGGTTCCTTATCCAAAATCCATTCCCCCTCCCCAAGACCTGCTCGACATGAGACGATAGGTGCGATGAATACACCCACATTTGCGATTGCGATTATGGCCGCGGGCAAAGGTACGCGGCTGAAGTCAAAGCGGCCGAAGGTGCTGCACGAGATTGGCGGCAAGGCGCTGCTGCTGCATGTGATTGCCGCGGCAAGACAAGTGGTGCCTGAGGAAAACATCTACGTGATTGTGGGACATGAGGCCGAAAAGGTGAAAGCGGCTGCCGCGCACACAGGCGTGCAGTTTGTGCTGCAGGCAGAGCAGCGTGGCACGGGCCATGCCATCCAGTGCGTGAAGGCGCATTTTGCCAGCAACGGGCTGGCGGCACCGGAAGATCTGCTGGTGCTTTCCGGCGATGTGCCACTGATTACGCCGGAGCTGATCTCCGGAATCCGGAATTTCCATCTGGCAGAGCAAGCGGCGATGACGATTCTGACGGCCGTGCCGCCAGACCCGACCGGCTACGGCCGTGTGCTGCGCAAAACTCCGGATTCGCCGGAGGTGACGGCGATTGTGGAGCAGAAATCGCTGGCTGCGGAGCAGCTTTCCGCGCCGGAGATCAACTCCGGCATTTATGCCTTCCGCACGGCGGCGTTGTTTGCGCATCTGGACCTGTTGAAGACGGACAATCCGCATGGCGAGTACTATCTGACGGACGTTGCCGCAATGCTGGTGTCCGATGGCGCGCGGGTGGTGGCGCTGTCGACCGCCAATCTGCAGGAAGTGCTGGGCGCGAACACGATCACAGAAATGATGGAGCTGGATGCCGCACTGCGGCTGAAAACTGCCCGCAAACTGATGGCGCAGGGGGTGACGATCTTCCGTCCGGAGACGTGCACGATCGATGCCGAGGTGACGGTGGAGGCCGACACCGTGATTGAGCCCTTTGTGCAGTTGCTGGGAGCCACCCGGATTGGCGCGGACTGCCGCATCCGGTCGTACTCGGTAATTCAGGACTCGAAATTGGAAGACGGTGTGCTGGTGCGGCATGGCTGTGTGCTGGACAATGCCAGCATCGGTGAAGGAGCGCTGCTGGGCCCCTACGCGCACCTGCGGCCGGAGAGCGAGATTGGCGAGGGGGCGCATATCGGCAATTTTGTGGAGACCAAGAATGCGCGCATCGGCAAGGGCTCCAAGGCGAACCATCTGACATATCTGGGCAATGCGGAGATTGGCAGCGGGGTGAACATCGGCGCTGGCGTAATTACCTGCAACTACGATGGCGTTCACAAGCACAAGACGACGATTGGCGACCGGGTGTTTGTGGGCAGCGATTCGACGCTGGTGGCGCCGGTGACGCTGGCCGACGGGTCATACGTTGCCGCGGCCTCCTGTATTACGGAGGATGTGCCAGCCGGCGCGCTGGCATTGGGCCGGGCCCGGCAGGTTACCAAAGAGGACTGGGCCGGATCGCGGCGGGAGAAACAGGCGCCAAGAAAAAGTTGACCGCGGACAAAAACTTCGCTTTCTGTCGATTCCTGAAGAATTTAGCTCATGCAGACTACGGAAAGGGTCGATAATTCCGTCAGTGCCCGTCGTCGTACCATAACGTCTTTCCAACATAAGTTGTATGTTACCGAAGTGCTAATCGGGATATGATGGCCGCTTATGCCTGCTGAACGCATTTTGATCGTCGATGACGAGATCTATGTCCGCACCGTGATGGTTGCCATGCTGGAGCGGTCAGGCTATGTCATCAGTGCTGCTTCCACTGGCGCTGAGGCAACCGACCATCTGGAGCACGATCCGCCGTATGATCTGGTGCTTTCCGACATCATGATGGGCGACACGGATGGGCTGGTATTGCTGGACCACATCCACCAGCACCACCCGGATCTGCCAGTGGTGATGGTGACGGCGGTGCATGACATCAGCGTGGCCATGACGGCGATCCGGCGCGGGGCCTATGACTACATGCTGAAGCCCTTTGAGCGGGAGCAGTTGCTGGCGACGGTGGACCGCGCGCTGGACCACCGCCGGCTGGTGCGGCAGAACGCCATTTACAAGCACAATCTGGAGCAACTGGTCGGCGCACGGACGGACATGCTGCGGGAGGCAATGTCTGATCTGGAGCGCTCCTATGACATTACCCTGGAAGCGCTGGGCGATGCGCTGGATTTGCGCGATGCAGAGACGGAGGGGCACTCCAAGCGGGTGACGGCCTATACCATTGCGCTGGCACGGGCCTATGGCATGACGTCCAGCCAACTGCGCGTGATTGCCCGCGGCGCTTTTCTGCATGACATTGGCAAAATTGCCATTCCGGACTCCATCCTGCTGAAACCAGGCAAGCTGGATGATACAGAACGTGCCATTATGCGCGAGCACTGCGCCCGGGGATACCACATGTTGCGGAAAATCCCCTATCTGCGGGACGCTGCGGAAATTGTTTACAGCCATCAGGAGCGCTTTGACGGCAATGGCTATCCGCGGGGACTGAAGGGCGAACAGATTCCTGTTGGCGCACGGATTTTTGCCATTGCCGATACGCTGGATGCGATCACCTCCGACCGTCCGTACCGCAAAGCACGCTCCTTTGAAGAAGCCCGCGAAGAGATTATCCGCTGCTCCGGAACACAATTCGATCCGCAGATTCTGGAAATTTTTCTGGCAATGCCAACCATGCTGTGGGCCGATCTGCGGAATGAGATTACCTCACACAGCCGGCAGTTCTCTCCCCTGAACTATGATTTCGAGGCCGGGCATGTGCGCACGGCCAGCGTGCAGAATGAGATGGAAATGGACCTGGAAATTCCGCACTCGTCCCACTGAGGCGCGTTCGAGCGGCAGGATTTCGATGAGGAGACCCGAATATGCAACCGCTTAGCCAGGAAATTCTTCAGAAACATCTGGCGCAGCTTCCGGCATGGAGGCTGGAGGCTGGCAAACTGGTGCGCGACTACCAGTTCCCTGACTTTGTGCACGCCATGAGCTTTGTGAATGCCGTAGCGGAACTGGCCGAGGCGGCAGGGCATCACCCGGACATCGACATCCGCTACAACCGGGTACGGCTGGGACTTATTTCCCATGATGCCGGAGGCATTACAGAGCTCGACGTGTCGATGGCGGCAGCTCTGGACCAACGGTTCAGCGGCAATTGACCACCTGAGCGCCTGCGCTGGCGGCTTACTCCTCGTCTTCTTCGCTGCGGCCCTGATCGGGATGTCCCTTGCCATTCAATTCCTTATGCAACCGGGCGACTGTTTGCCGGTTCCACAGTGTGACGGCAAGGCCGCCCAGAACAAACGAACTGGCCAACAGCAGACCGGAACGCCATTTTCCGGGGTTCTTTTTGCCAGAGGCGATGGGAACTGACGGCGGCTCCGGAAATGGAGTTTGCTGCGTTTTTGGTGCAGGTTTTGTATGTTCTACCATAAACAAGAAAAATCCTACAGCTTTCGGAAGCCTCAAAGTATGCCTGTAAGTGGCCGTAAACCTCAATAAAATAAGGAGATTTTAAGTTTTGCCGATTTGTCAGGAAACTTTTTACAATTTTTAATCTAAAAAAATACCAAAAAATGAAAAAAGTTGGTGCAATTCTTCCAACTTGGTGTTAGAGTAAATTCAGTCGCGGAGATGAGCAATCACTCCAGAGCGGCAAAGGTTTCTGAGTATCGATGGTTGATTGAAACCAGAGAGAAGCACCGCAGCGGTTACAGCGCGATTCTCCTTCGATATTCGGGCAAGTTGCGTCACTGGCCTCCCGGCACGAGTAGTTTACTATTCGTGCCGTCTTTTTTTTAAATTTTCTGCCAGCCAGGATTTTTCTTCTCCAATCATTGCCGCAGCTTCTCTGTAATTTGCTTGTTTCGTTTTTCTGGTTATAGCGGTTCTCCAGTTTTCGTGGAGTTTCCAGAAATATGCAGGATGGCTTTTTCTTGAGAAAAAAGCCATTTCAGGGCATCACGTTCCCTCTACACCAACTGGAAAACCGCTATAGTATGGAGAATCGGAGGAAGATGGATGAAGCGCGCTTTGATAATTCTGACCGTAGGACTGTTGACAGCAGGGGCCTTTGCGCAGTGGTCCAACCCGGCAGACGATATTCCGGCTTACCATGACCACCCGCCAGCAGCAGGCGAGCAACTGAAGCCAATCCTGGCTGGTAGTCAATTAACCGGGCCGTATTTTTCCTATGCCTATCAGGTAAAAGCGTATCAGGAGGCGGCCAGGATTCCAAAGGTGTTGTACCAGTTGCCCTGCTACTGCCGTTGCGACAGAGCACTGGGGCATACCAGCCTGCATAGCTGCTTTTCCGGGCTGCATGCTGCTGAGTGCTCTACCTGCATGAAGGAAGGCGTCTATGCGTACCGCATGACGAAGCAGGGAAAGTCCGTCGCGGAGATTCGCAAGGGAGTGGAACGTGGTGACTTCCAGAAGATTGACCTGACGGCAATGTAGCTGCGCTTCCGCCACTGGAAAACAAAGACGAAAAAGAGAGTAGAATGGAGCCAGTTCTTTGAGTGCCCAATGCAAGGTTGTTGCCAGCTCCGGATGGGGGCGTCACGGCTTCGACGGAATTGCTTGCGGCAGAGAGGCATGTCGGGGTGTGGACACCCGTAATCGCTCACAAAACTATAAGTGCCGAACCTCAATTCGCACTCGCTGCTTAATTAATTAAGTGGCCGTTCCCTCCGGCTTCGCCTATGGGCTGGTACGGAGCGTCGCACAGTAGGCTGGTCTTCCCTGCTCCGCCTGAGCGGGTCAGACGAGATCAATCAGGCTGGTCATCTTCGCATCTTTGTCCGTTCCAAGCGTAGATGATGAGACAAATTGAACAGGACAAAGCATGAAAGCTCTCTGTTGACTTCAGTTTCGGACGCGGGTTCGACTCCCGCCGCCTCCACCATACAGTTCATTTATTCTCTGCGCCCTCGCTTTTATGCTGCACTGCGTGAGCAGTGCGGCAAAAAGACCACCTCATGAAATTTTTGTTCCATCTGGCAACTGAACAAACGCTCCGCGACCGGAACCGGAACAGAACGCAAGGATGCGGCTCGTTAGTTCGAAATCATCCTGACAATGTGTGTTAAAAGCGGCGTTACAGGGAAGCCCTGACCGAGGATGCAATTTGGCGTTTTAGTACAGCAGGATTGCCAGGCGATAGGTCGTGAAGCCGCTGCCGTCATCGGCGGAACAGGCTCCAGCAATTGCGCTGTGGTAACGGCCGGTACGGATGCGCGACAGCAGCACGTCCGGGATGCGGCCCAGGTCCGTCGTAGTGTAGCGCATGATGAACAGTGGTCGATGTGAACCTGCATATCCTGAATCTGTCGCACAGGTGCGGCGAGCGCTTGCAGAGTCCTGCAGAATCTGCAGCCCCTGCTGCGTGAGCATGGCGTCTACTTGTTCTTCCTGCGCAGCGTATCCTTCTGAGCGTATCTGATGTGAAAAGTCTTCTACGGCAAACAACTCGCCGTTACGCTCCACCACGGCAATGCCAACTGCATCGACCTGCGGATTCAATAGATTCGTACGGTGCGGGGTGGAGTGCATCCAGGCCGAATGCAGCATGGATGCGGTAGGAGCTTCCGCCACGTTTTCTTCAATCAGACTAAAACGGGCCCGTGCCTCTTTGGCGCGCTGTGTCAGGCCGGGTTCTCCCGCAAACTGGTGCGAGATTGCATTCTGCTGCGCCATGAGCATGGCATGCTGATATGCTGCCGCAGCAAGCTCCGAACTCCATGCCAGTGGCGCAGTGCCGCGTTGCTGCCGTTCCTGATTGGCAGCAAGCAAAAGAAATTGTTCGGCGGGTGTTGCCGGGCCTGACGCAGCAGAATGGCTGTGTGACTGGGCGAAGATCTGTCGCCGCATTCCATAAAAGGAGCAGAGCAAGAGCAATAGGCAAGCAAAAAAACGAGAACGCATCATAAGGCAGTCAAAGAAACTCCTGACTAACTTAGATGCGTCCTGCAGGCCATACCGTTGCCGCGTCGAGTTGCTCTCGCGCCGCCTCATACGCCCGCCGAATGCCATCTTCCAGGCTGGTATGCGCTTTCCAGCCCAACGACTGAATGCGGGTGACGTCCATCAGCTTGCGCGGCGTACCGTCAGGACGGCTGGTATCAAAAACCAGCTTCCCTTCAAAGCCCAGCACGCGGCAGACGGTCTCCGCCAGTTCGCGGATGGTCACATCTTCTCCGGTACCGATGTTGATGAGCGGGGCCTGGTCTTCACGCAGCAAGGAGTTGAACTTCTCTTCCGGCAATTGCATCAGGAAGACGCAGGCCTCTGCCAGATCGTCGCTATACAGCAACTCTCTGCGTGGCGTGCCGGTACCCCACACAACAAGCTCCTGCGCTCCAGATGCTTTTGCCTCCACCACTTTGCGGATGAGCGCCGGCAGAACGTGGGAACTCTTCAGATCGTAGTTGTCGCCCGGGCCGTACAGATTGGTCGGCATGGCCGCAAGATACTTAGTGCCGTACTGGCGATTGTAGGCCCAGCACATTTCGATTCCCGCAATCTTGGCCAGCGCATACGGCCGGTTGGTCGACTCCAACGGCCCGGTGAGGAGATATTCTTCCTTGATAGGTTGCGGGCATAGCTTGGGATAAATGCAGCTCGACCCCAGAAACAACAACCGCTTGACGCCAGCCGCTTGACTGGCTTCGATGATATTGGTCTGTATCTCCAGGTTTTCCCGGATGAAATCGGCCGGGTACGTATTGTTCGCCAGAATGCCGCCCACCTTGGCCGCAGCCAGAAAAACATACTCTGGCTGCTCCTGCGCAAAAAAGGCGTGCACCTGAGCGCGATTGGTCAGGTCCAGTTCGGCACGCGTCCGCAGCAGCAGGGTATTGAACCCTTGCTGCGGCAGCTCGCGGCAAATGGCTGACCCGACCAACCCACGATGCCCGGCAATAAAAATTTTGCTTTGCTTCTCCATCGCCTATGTCTCGCGCACGTTGTAAACGTTGTAACCATGCTTGCGCACCAGCGCATCGCGCTCTGCAGAAGCAAGGTCTGCTTCGATCATCTCTTTCACCAGCTCCTGGAAGCTCGTCTGCGGAGTCCACCCCAGCTCTGTTTTGGCGCGCGTAGCATCGCCCAGCAGCGTCTCTACTTCGGTCGGACGGAAGTACAAAGGATCTACGGCGACGATGACGGTCCCTTTTTCATCGACAGCCTTCTCCTCTACACCACTTCCCTGCCACGTCAGCTTCAGGCCAAGCATCTCTGCCGCAATGCTGACAAATTCGCGCACGCTGTGCTGCTCTCCGGTGGCGATAACGTAGTCCTTCGCTTCCTGCTGCTGCAGCATGAGCCACTGCATCTCAATGTAATCGCGGGCATGGCCCCAGTCGCGCCTGGCATCCAGGTTGCCAAGGTACAGGTCCTTCTGCAGGCCAACCTTGATGCGAGCCAGAGCACGGGTGATCTTGCGAGTGACAAACGTCTCACCCCGCAGAGGCGACTCATGATTGAACAGAATGCCGTTGCAGGCATAAATGCCGTAAGCCTCACGATAGTTCACCGTAATCCAGTAGGCATACAGCTTGGCCACTGCATATGGAGAACGCGGATAGAATGGTGTCGTTTCCTTCTGCGGAATCTCCTGCACCAGACCATAGAGTTCTGATGTGGAGGCCTGATAGAAGCGCGTCTTCTTTTCCAGTCCCAGAATACGGACCGCTTCCAGCAAACGCAGCGGCCCCAGAGCATCCGAGTTCGCGGTGTACTCCGGCTCTTCAAATGAGACCTTCACATGGCTCTGCGCGGCCAGGTTATAAATTTCGTCCGGCTGCACCTTCTGCACGATGTGGATCAGACTGGTCGCGTCCGTCATGTCTCCATAGTGGAGGATAAAGTGACGGCTGGGAATGTGCGGGTCCTCGTAAAGATGGTCGATGCGGTCCGTATTGAAGAGCGATGTCCGCCGTTTGATGCCGTGAACTTCGTATCCCTTTGCCAGTAGAAATTCCGCGAGATAGGCTCCATCCTGTCCGGTAACACCTGTGATAAGCGCTTTTTTCAAGCTGCCATGCTCCTTTTCTTGGCTGATGCGGGGCTAAAAATCATTAAGGTTTAAGTTATTTTACGGCAAGCAGTTGTGAATCCAGAGGTGATTCTTCCAGCTTAACTGGTTGTTTCTGCAATGAGCTGTTGCAATTCCACCTCAAAACGCCGCAACACCTGCTCTTTGCCCAGGTTTTCGACCGCATAGGCACGCGCTGCTGTTCCCATCTGCAACCGCTGTTCGCGGTTCTCCACCAGCAGGGTCACAGCCTGATACAAGGCATTCCTGTCTCCAGCAGGAACGGCCAGACCGCGGCCACGCACCACTTCGGCCACCTGCGTGCCTTCCGCCGCAGTGGCAATCACTGGACGGCCGCTGGACAACATTCCGGTCAGCTTGGACGGCATTACCAGATCAGCCGCATCGGCCTTCTGCGGCAGCAGATGAATGTCGGCCGCGTTCAGCAATTCATTCAGCCGTTCCACTGGCTGCAGTGGCAACAGCGAAACATTCTTCATGCCCTGCACAATCTGTTCTAGTTGCGGGCGAAATGCGCCATCCCCACAAAAGAGGAAGCGCACGCGCGGATCGGCAGCGAAGTGTTGCGCCAGAGGGCCAAGAATCTCCAACCCTTGTTTGCCTCCCATATTGCCGGAGTACAACAGCAGCACCTGGTCTGGCGAAAGACCCAACTGCTTCCGAAATGCGTTCTCCCCGCGGACCGGATGCACTGCATCGACATCCACCCAGTTAGGAAACAGAACTGCGCGCGCAGGCGCAACGCCCTTCGTCAGCGAGCGGCGCACCATGTTGGGAGAAATGCTGGAGACGCGCCGGAAGCGCCGCGTAAACGCCTGCTCAAAAGCCAGAGCAAAGCGATGGATGCGCCCATTGGCAGGCAGCAGTCCAAGATCAAAGGCCGCGTCAATTTCAAAATCCTGTACATGCAGCCAGGCTGGCTGGCCGATAAGACCAGCAGTAAAGAGCGCCACTGGAGCGCAGAAAAACGCTGGCTCCACGGTAAAGACCACTTCGGGACGCCAGGCCGTTTGCGCCAGCATCACTGGCAAACTGGTCAGCGCAAAGGAAAACAGATGCAGCAGCCGTTTGAGTCCGCTGGGCTGCGACGGTACCCAGAGCGGGCAACGATAGACGGTTGCCCCCTGAAACTGCTCTGTCTTATACCGTCCGGCCTGGTAGCCGTCGCACACCTGCCATGCCGGGTAATAGGGTGGCGCGGTCACGACGCGGACCTCATGGCCCTGCCCCGCCAGCCATTCCGCCATTTCTCCTGTGTACTTGCCGATGCCTGTCAGCTCAGGCGCGTGATTAATGCCGTATACAAGTATCCGCAAAGAGAACCTTTCCGATTGATCAGGAGTGATGCTTCATTTTAACCTCTGCTGTAGTCTGAAGGAGTAGCACGAATTCAATTTTGGTCCTCCTGCGGTCATTTTTTTGATCGTCGCAGGATCTTCTTTGCCGGATACATGTCAGCGAAATCATTGCAGCGCGCTTTGCAGCACCAGCCACTGGCCCTTGCGGGGATGGTACTGCTGCTCCTCTTCGTCCTCTGCGCCATCTTTGCACCGGAGCTGGCCCCTTACAGTCCGGCGGCCATCCATCTGGATGGCCGGCTGTTGCCGCCTTCGCATGCGCACTGGTTCGGAACGGATGAGCTGGGCAGGGACATATTTTCGCGTACCATCTACGGTGCGCGCCTTTCTCTGCTGGTGGCCGTCAGCGTTGTGGGTATTTCGCTGCTGGTGGGCCTGGTAGTAGGCGCTCTGGCTGGCTATTATGGCGGATGGCTGGACACTTTCCTCAATATTCTGGTGATGAATGCCTTTCTGGCGCTTCCCGGCATTCTGCTGGCAATTGCGTTCGTCGCCTTTCTGGGCCCGGGCATCTTCAATCTGATTCTTGCGCTTGCCATCGGCGGATGGGTCGGCTTTGCCCGGCTGGTACGCGCGCAGGTCCTGACCGTCAAAGAGCGTGAGTTTGTGGAAGCCGCGCGAGCGCTGGGCGCCAGCGACCTGCGCATTCTGTCGCGTCATATTCTGCCGAACATTCTGCAGCCCGTAATTGTGCAGGCCACCATTGGCATGGCCAGCGCCGTGCTGGCGGAAGCAACCATGAGCTTTCTTGGCTTAGGTGTTCCGCCTCCGGCAGCGAGCTGGGGCACCATGTTGAATGATGCCCGTTCTCATCTGTTCGACTCGCCGCACATGGTTGTATTTCCTGCAATTGCGGTGATGTTGTGCGTGCTTTCCTTCAACTTTCTGGGCGATGCCCTGCGCGACCTGATGGATCCGCGCACGCGCTTGAGCGCAGGCCTATAGTCCATGCAGATTGGGCTGATCTCGGACACACATGGCCTGTTGCGCGCGGAAGCACTGCGGGCAGTGGAGGGTTCGGACCATATTCTGCATGCGGGCGATGTGGGCGACATCGCAATTCTGGAGCAGCTACGGCAGATTGCGCCAGTGACGGCTGTCCGCGGCAATATCGACCGCTTTGGCGACGTTGCCCTGCTTCCGGCCACGGAGCTGGTGGAGCTGGGAGGGAAGTTCTTTTACCTGTTGCACGACCTGCACGAACTGGACCTGAAGCCTGAAGCGGCTGGCATTTCCGTGGTTCTGAGCGGGCACTCGCATCGCCCGGAAATTTCCCTGAAAAATGGCGTGCTCTATTGCAATCCGGGCAGCGCGGGGCCACGGCGGTTTTCCCTGCCCCTCACGGTCGGCCGTATTTACCTGCAGGCCGGTCAACTGGAAGCAGAAATCATCGAGCTGGGCGCTACGCCCGGCCGATAAGCTGCCGTTTTATCCCTGCATGCGCGGATTGGCAATGGTGTACAGCACATCCGTCAGCAGGTTGACCAGAATATAGGTGAGCCCCACTGCCAAGATGCAGCCCTGCACCAGCGCGTAGTCGCGGTTGTAGATGGCAGTAATGGTCAGCCGGCCGATTCCCGGCCAACTGAAGATCGTCTCAGTCACAATGGCCCCGGAGAGCAGCGAGCCAAACTGCAAACCGACGACGGTCAACACCGGCACCATGGCATTGCGAAGTGCATGGCGATAAACCACGGCATTCTCGGTAAGTCCTTTGGCGCGGGCCGTCCGGATATAGTCCTGCCCCATTTCCTCCAGCATGGAGGTGCGCACCATGCGCGTCAGAATAGCGGCCAGTCCGCTGCCCATGGTGATGGCCGGAAGTATGAGATGCAGCAGAAAACTGGAACCAGTTCCCGCCCCCGATACCGGCAGCCACCCCAGCTTGATGGAAACAATCAGGATCAGAATGGGGCCCAGTGCGAAGTTGGGAAAGGAAAGCCCCAGCAGACTGACAAAGCCAAGCACTTTGTCCTGCCAGCGGGCCCGATGCAGCGCCGAGGCCACACCAGCCGGCACAGCCAGCAGCAGCGCAACGATCAACGAACAGAGCGTGAGCTCCAGCGTGTACGGGTAGCGCTGCAGAATCAGGTGTGTCACCGAATCATTCAGGCGGAAGGAACGTCCCAGGTCGCCATGCAGCACCTGCTCCCAGTAGTGCAGATACTGCTGACTGAGCGGCGCATCCAACCCATAGGCGTGGCGCAATGTGGCGATGTCGGACCCGGTGGCGCCCTCGCCCAGCATCTGCACCACCGGATCGCCGGGAACCAGATGGATGAGAAAAAAGACCAGCGATACCACGACCCAGACGACGGGAACCAGATAAATCAACCGGCGCACCATCATGCCACCGGCACGGGACCATTTTCCAGTGGATGCAAGGGGTACTGATACAGAAGCTGTTGCCACTATTTCTCTACATCCTTTCCGCCCGGCAGATTCGCCTGGGGTGCGGGGTTGCTGCCTGCACCGTCAAAATTCAACTCTGCCTGGGCCCTGCCTGCATCCATCTTATCCAAAGGTTCGACGCGAATGCGGCTGATGCGATGGCCCAGCATCTCCACCACGGTGAATCTGCGGCCGCCATATTGCACACTCTCTTCCGGCTCAGGGATATGCCCAGCCAGCACAAGCACAAATCCCGCCAGGGAATCCACCCCGGCATCCCGCGGCAGCTTCCACTGCATCTGCGTTTCCAGGTCGCGCAGATTCACACTACCATCCAGCACCAATGCTCCGGAAGCGGTGCTCAGAACCGGCTTGGCGGCAATGTCAAACTCATCTTCCAGTTCACCAACAATCTGTTCCAGGGCGTCCTCCGCCGTCACCAGACCGACCGTGGTGCCAAACTCATCCACAACAATGGCCATTTGCCGCCGCCGTTTCTGGAACTCCTGCAACAGGTCTGCAACGAGCTTGGTCTCCGGCATCACCAGAGCATCGCGCATCACCTGCTGCAGCCGCAGATCGATGAACGGAGTCCGCACCTGGCGCTCCGGGTCCTGGTTGCGCGCTGTCATCATGCGAAAGTGCATCAACCGTGAAATGTCCTTGGAGTAAACAATGCCGATGATATGTTCCGGACCATACGCCGGGTCATACACTGGCACGCGGGAATGCTGCTCCTCCACTATGCGGGCGCTGGCCTGCTCAATGAGCATGTCCGCGGGCAACGAAAAAATGCGGCGGCGCGGCGTCATAATCTCCCGCACCACCAGATAGTTCAGCTCAATGGCGCGGTGGATGATCTCTTCCTGGAAAGCCGGCAGCAGGCCCATCTTCCGCGTCGCCGTGGCGATCATCTTCAGCTCTTCTGGCGAATGGGCCGCAGCTTCGCCGCGCATAGGAGTATTGAAGAGGCGCAGAACCAGTCCAGCCGAGCGGTTCATCAGCGTCACGGCAGGCCGGGTCATCCGGATAAAAAGATCCATAGGGCCGGCCACGGCCAGCGCAATCTGCTCCGGGCGCTGCAACGCCAGCGCCTTGGGAACCAGTTCTCCCAGGAGCACGGTGAAATAAGTAATCAGCAGAAATGCCGCCGGAATCGCCAGAAGATGCGCGTACAGATGCACATGGGGGATGTCGATCATCCAGCCTTCAAAAATCTGGGCCACCATGGGTTCGCCGATCCAGCCCAGCGCCAGGCTGGCCAGGGTGACGCCAAACTGGACTGCGGGCAAAAATTCGTCGAGTGTTTGCTTCAGCTTCAGGACGGTGCTGGCGCCGGAGCGCCCCTGGGCGATCAACTGTTGAATGCGCGTCTCCCGGACGCTGACCAGAGCCAGCTCTGCCGCCACAAAAAAACTGTTGGCAAGGATCAGGAATGCAATGGCTACGCCGCGGAAAAGTGCCCATTCCAGCATTGTGCAATCATAAAGCAGCCGGGCATGGAGGCCAACGCTAATGGCAGGAGCAAAGCTGCGGCACAAAAGGAGTTGCCTTCGGTATCCAGCCCAAGGCAGATGCCTTGCTTTAGTCGTAGTCGCGGAATTTTTTATGGAACCTTCGCGCCGCGGCCTGCGTAAGTATCCTGCGAAAGCTGAGTTGTCCGCCACGGGCCAGGGTGATCCATCCTGGCCACTGCGGTCTGGATCAACCCACCAACTCCGACCACCGCGACAGAGGGAAATCTACACTAAACTCTGACGCATCCTGTCTCAAAGTCGTTGACACGCTCCGCTTCGAGACGGTGTAAACGGAGTTCCACTCTATAACTCTGTAACGATCAGCAACGAGTGCCAAGGAGAGATATGAAAGCTGATGCGGTAACGCTACTTGGAATTTTCGAGAAAAAGATGCGATTGGAAGTTCCGCTGTTCCAACGGCAATATGTCTGGAGCAGGGAGCACCAGTGGGAAGCGTTATGGGAAGACATCGCTCGGAAGTTCATCGACCAAATGGAGGGCCGTCAAGATGCTCCGGTTCATTTCCTCGGAGCTATGGTCCTAGATCAAAAACAGACTCCGACCACTCACGTTGAAAAGCGACAGGTCATTGACGGTCAGCAACGCTTGACGACCTTGCAGCTTTTCGTAGCTGCTTTTCGTGACTTTTGCACCGAGCATGAGTGTCTTGACGTAGCATCCGAGCTACAAGGATTCGTATTCAACAAAGGGATGATGGTCGATCCCGACGTGGAGAAGTTCAAAGTCTGGCCGACCCAAGCAGACCGCCAACAGTTCACAGACGTCATCTCAAGCGGATCGAGGAAGGAACTTGAAAAGCGCTATCCGCTTGTCAAGAGAAAGTACGCTCGCAGCTTCGATCCACGGCCTCGAATGGTTGAGGCCTATCTGTTCTTCCGGGATCAGATGGACGAGCTCTTCATCGGCACGGATAAGGAGGCCGCGTTGGAGGCGGAGCGACCATTGGCAGAACGTGTCGAACTGTCATTTACCGCACTCAAGAGTTTGCTCAAGGTTGTGGTCATTGACTTGGAGGCGGGAGACGACGCACAGGTAATTTTTGAGACGCTCAATGCACGCGGAGAACCTTTGCTGCCGGCAGATCTCTTACGCAACTTCATCTTTCTGCGTGCCGCCAGATCGAACGAACCTCAAGAGAAGCTCTATGACAAATATTGGAGGAAGTTCGACGATCCGTTCTGGCGAGATGAGGTCAAACAAGGACGATTGCTTAGACCTCGAAGCGATCTTTACATCCAGCATTTTCTGGCCAGCAAGTTGACCGTTGATATTCCCATTAAGCACCTCTTCGTCGAATACAAAAATTGGATCAACGGCAAAGCACCTTATCCCTCGGTTGAAGCGGAGCTATCGGCACTGTCCAGACAAGGGGACCAGTTTCGCCGGATTGTCGAACCGCAAAGAGATGACATCATCTATCCTCTGGTCACTTTCCTTGACAACTTTGACATACGCACGGCCTACCCACTTCTCCTACACCTTCTCGAAGAAAATCTTTCAGATGCCGATTGGCAGGAAATTTCGATTGCCCTGGAGTCATACCTACTACGAAGGGCAGTCTGTGGGCTGACCACAAAGAACTACAACCGGGTCTTCCTCGGCCTTACGAGAACACTTCGAAAAGACGGCACATCGGCAGACCGGATTTATCAGGCGCTCTCAGATTTCGGGGGCGACTCAAACGAATGGCCGCGTGATGAAGCATTCAGAGCTTCATGGAATACAGGAGGTGCATATCAGGCGTTGCAGTCAGGTCGCCTCGTCCATCTATTTCGTCGTCTGAATGAAAAGTATCTCAATACAAAGTCTGAAGCGATTTCGATTGATTCACCGCTCACAGTCGAGCACCTCATGCCCCAAGGATGGATCGAGAACTGGCCTCTTCCCAATGGTGCATTAGGTCTAACCTATGCTCAACTTGAGGATGCCGCACCAGATGATGCAGCAGCAATAGCGACGAGGCGACGCAACTCCCTCATTCACTCCATTGGTAATATGACCATCGTCTCTCAGGCTTTGAACTCTTCCGTGTCGAACTCGGATTGGGCAACCAAAAAGCCTGAAATTCTCAAATCCTCGCTTTTGCCCATCAACCTGCAATTGGTAGATAAGGAAAAATGGAATGAAGCGACAATTGTGGATCGATCGGCAGACTTGTTCAAATTTGCTTTAGGCATATGGCCCGGGCCGAAGCCGTCTTCGTCAGAGAAGGGATAAACAGGACTAGACCCGATATGCAAATTCAGTTCGACCCAAATCAGGAGTACCAGCGTGACGCAGTGAATGCGGTGCTTGACCTTTTCGACGGTCAGAGCAAAAGCGAAGCGCACTTCTCAGTCGTGCGCGAGTTCTCGCTCGGCACACAGCTCTCAGGACTTGTCCGCACAGAGCGGGCGTTGGGCAATCAGTTGACGTTGACAGAACCAAAGCTCCGCCAAAACTGCCATGCCGTCCAGGAGCGCAACGACATTGACTCTGCCAGTTCCGGGACGGCACTTGAAGGCTGGGAACTTCCCTCACTGGGCACTGCGGAGCGTGTCAACGACTTTGAGACAGGATGCGTCAGAGTTTAGTGTAGATTTCCCTCTGTCGCGGTGGTCGGAGTTGGTGGGTTGATCCAGACCGCAGTGGGCTGGGGCGGATGCATTGGCCGGGCATGGGTGAAGCGTTCCGGGTTGCGCGCATAGGCCAACAGAGCCTGCCCTGAACAAGGTACTGCCCTGGCTAGCCGCAGAAAGACCGGACCTGTACAACGCATACCAGCAGACACAGGGTGAAAAAGTTGAGACCGCCATGACCCGCGCAGCATATATTGCGTCATTTATCGGGCATGAGCCGGGAAAGGCATTATTCATTGGTCTCTATTCAATCAACGGGTCAACACCACTGCGGTGATCGACCCCACAAGACACGCTGCAACCAACTCAATCCGCCTCTTGACCAACAATGACTCTCTTCATACCGAAGATCAGAGGCCTACGCAGAGCTTCCTTATACTGGAACTATGCCGACGATCCTTCAGCCCATCCCTGTTGCCAACATCCGCCTGGTGGTCTTTGACCTGGATGGAACTTTGATTGATTCTCGCATTGACCTTTGCAACTCCATCAATGTCATGCTGCGCAATTACGGCTGCCATGAACTGCCGGAACATGTGATCGCCAGCTACATTGGGGATGGCGCCGGAATGCTGGTGCGTCGGGCGCTGGGTGATCCGGACGACGAGCATTTCGTAGAAGAGGCGCTGCAATTTTTTCTGGACTACTACCGCATTCACAAACTGGACTTCACCACCGTCTATGATGGCGTCTTCCCTGCACTGGATGCGTTGCGGGCCGCCGAGCGGCCGATGGCCGTACTGACCAATAAGCCGGTGAATCCTTCGCGGGAGATATGCAAGGCCTTTGGCCTGAGCCGCTACTTCTTCCAAAACTACGGCGGCAACAGCTTCCACACCAAAAAGCCCGATCCACATGGCCTGGAGACGCTGATTCACGAGGCGGGAGTGAAACCAGAGGAAACGGTGATGATCGGCGATTCCGACGTGGACGTCTGCACGGCGCGCAATGCCGGGGCATGGGCCGTCGGCTGTCTGTTTGGGCTTTCGCCGCATACGCTGGAAGCGGCCCCGCCGGACATTTTGGTGCATCGTCCGCAGGAATGGCTGGGTGCCCTGGGAATCGCCTGACCGAACGCCGCAACATGGCAAATCGGACGGGGAGGGCTTATTCGCTTTTTATTCGATAGAATGGTGCTATGGATTTTCTACTAGCCAGCGATTACCAGCCACGCGGAGACCAACCACGCGCAATCAGCGAGCTTGTGTCCGGCATTCTAAGCGGAGAAAAGCATCAGGTGTTGCTGGGGGTCACCGGCTCCGGTAAGACATTTACGATGGCCAAGATTATTGAAGATCTGGATCGTCCGGCCCTGATTCTGGCGCACAATAAAACGCTGGCGGCACAGCTGTACCACGAATTTAAGCAGTTTTTCCCGAACAACGCCGTTGAATACTTTGTCTCCTATTATGACTACTACCAACCGGAGGCCTATATTCCATCCGGCAACCTCTACATAGAAAAAGAGGCCACCGTGAATGAGGAACTGGATAAGCTGCGGCTTTCGGCCACACGTTCACTTTTTGAGCGGCGCGACGCAATCATTGTCAGTTCTGTGAGCTGCATCTATGGCCTGGGTTCTCCAGAGGCCTACTATGGAATGCTGCTCCTGCTGGAAAAAGGTCAGCGTATTCAGCGCAAAGACATTATGCGGCGGCTGGTGGAGATTCTGTATGAACGCAATGATGTGGACTTTCGCCGTGGCACTTTCCGAGTTCGCGGCGACGTGATTGAGGTCTACCCAACGTATGACGAAAATGCGTATCGCATCGAACTCTTTGGCGATGAAATCGATTCGCTCTCGCTGATTGATCCGCTTTTTGGCACCGTAAAGCAGAAGTATACCCGGCTGCCCATCTATCCGAAATCGCATTATGTTGTGCAGCCAGAGCGCAAAACAGAGGCGATCAATAGCATTCTGCATGAACTGGAGTGGTGGGAAAAGCAACTGGAAACGGAAGGCCGGCTGGTGGAGTCGCAGCGTGTTCATCAGCGCACGCGGTTCGACCTGGAAATGATTAAGTCGATGGGGTATTGCCACGGCATTGAGAATTACTCGCGGCACTTCTCAGGAAGGCTTCCGGGGGAACCGCCGCCCACGCTGCTGGATTATTTTCCGAAGGACTTTCTGCTCTTCATCGATGAGTCCCACGCTACCGTGCCGCAATTGCATGGCATGTGGCATGGCGACCGCTCGCGCAAGCAGAACTTAGTGGACTACGGCTTCCGGTTGCCTTCGGCAATGGACAATCGTCCGCTGAAATTTGAAGAGTTTGAAAATCGAACTGGTCAGATTGTTTATGTTTCTGCAACGCCCGGCCCTTACGAGCTGACCAAATCCGGTGGCGTAGTCGTGGAGCAGATCATTCGCCCAACCGGGCTGATCGACCCAGAGGTCGAGATTCGCCCGGTGCGCGGCCAGATTGACGACCTGCTCGGTGAGATTCGGGACCGTGCATCCAAAGGCGAACGGGTGCTGGTAACCACGCTGACAAAGCGCATGGCGGAAGACCTGGCGGGTTACTACACTGAGGTTGGCGTGCGCTGCCGCTATATGCACTCGGAGATTGAGACGCTGGAGCGGGTGAAGATTCTGCGCGATCTACGCAAGGGCGAGTACGATGTATTGATCGGCATCAACCTGTTGCGTGAGGGACTTGATCTGCCAGAGGTTTCGCTGGTGGCGATTCTGGATGCAGATAAAGAGGGCTTCCTGCGCTCGACAGGCTCGCTAATCCAAACCATCGGCCGCGCCGCCCGCAACCTGAACGGCCGGGCCATACTTTACGCCGACAAAATCACAGAATCCATGCAGCGCGCCCTGGACGAGACGGGCCGCCGGCGTGCCCTGCAGCGGGAGTATAACCAGGAGCATAACATCACGCCACAATCCATCATTCGACCGGTGGAAATGGGGCTGGCAGGCATTCTGCAAGCAGAATATAACGATCTGACGGAAGAAGCAGATGCGATAACGGAGTTCAAATCGCAGGATGAGTTGGACGCACATATCGTCAAACTGGAAAGCGATATGCGCGAAGCTGCAAAGAAGTTTGAGTTCGAAAAAGCGGCGAAATTGCGGGATGCGGTCAAAGAGCTTCGCACAAAAGAGTTCCTTTTCAGTTGATACCGTGTCCGCTCGTGCAGAACATAGACCCCGGAAAGGCCAGAACCAGAAACAACGATGAGCACGTCCCTTCCTGAAGCAGTTGCGCGCGCACTGGCCCGCCAGGCAACGGTGGTCACTGCTAACCAGCGGTCTGCGCGCGCACTGCAAATAGCATACGAGCAGGAGCAGATCAGAGCTGGGCGCACTGTGTGGCAGCCGCCGCGCATCTTGAACTGGGATGCCTGGACAAACGGGCTTTGGCAACAGCTCATCCTGCGCGGACAGGAGGACCGCTTGCTGCTCTCATCTGCGCAGGAGAGACTCGTCTGGCAGGAAATTCTGTATACGGATAAACACTTGCATACCTTGCGGCAACCCGCCGCACTGGCTCCGCTGGCGCAACAGGCATGGGGCTTGTTAGCGGCATATGCAGGATTGAACCGACCAGGCCCACCTGGAGCCGGTGCCGACACAGAACATTTCGAACGCTGGGCAAAGGAGTTTGTGCGCCGCTGCTCGCGGGGAAAATGGTTGTCGGCGGCCCAGTTGGAACTGGCCCTGGCACATGCGGCGGACGCGGGGAAGTTGTCTTACGTCTGCGCCGAAATAATGCTGACCGGTTTCGACCGGATGACACCTGCACAGCAATTGCTGTGCGAATCTTTACGCAATGCTGGTATATCGTACACAGAGCTAGTTCTTCCGCCTCCACCGCCTGCGGCTCCAGGCCCGCTGGAAATTGCATCGCAGTCTCTCGTGGAAGCAACAACTGCGGATGACGAAATTCAGGCCTCTGCATGCTGGGCAAAGAAATTTCTGGGGCAGGCGCCAACCGGGAAAATTGCTGTCATCCTCCCGGATGTGGCCGCGCAGCGCTACCGGATTGATCGCATTTTCCGGCAGACGTTCTTACCAGCGGCATCTGCTGCAGAGGCTACAGCCGCCGGACTGCCGTATGAGTTCACGCTTGGCACAAGCCTGAGAAATGTCCCGCTCGTGAATGTTGCGATGACTTTTCTGCAATGGCTGAAGACGCCATTACCACTGGAAACCGTTTCCAGCCTCCTGCTTTCATCCTATTTTGGCAATACCGCCACAGATCTTCCGGCACGCGCGCTTTTTGACGCTTACGATCTGCGAAATAGTCCGCTCCTGAGACCTGAACTGTCCCTGCCCTGGGTGCTAAAAAGAATGGTGGCGGTCCCTGCTCTCGCAGGTCTGCGCAAGCAATGGAGTGCGGCATACGCCCTGGCGCAACAGCACTGTGGTGATGGTCAGTTGAAGACTTTTCGTGAATGGTCAGGTCTCATTCCTAGAATTCTTCTGGCTGCCGGATGGACAGAGTTCTCCTCCCTGAGCAGCACTGAATATCAACAACTGGAAAAATGGCACGAACGGTTACGGGCCCTGTCGCAACTGGATTTTTCCGGAACGAGAGTAACTTTTTCCGCCGCTGTGGAGCAGTTGGAGCAGACCGTGCGCGAGACACTCTTCGCGCCCCAATCACACAATGCACCGATCCAGATCATGGGAGTTCTGGAATCATCCGGCTCTGTATACGATGCGGTCTGGTTTGCCGGTGTAACGGCAGAGTCGTGGCCGATGAAAGGCAACCTTCAGCCGCTGCTTTCCTGGCATCTGCAACACTCACTGAAGATGCCCCATTCCGATCCGGCCGTGGATACTGAACACGCTGCAACAGTAACGCGACGCATCTGCGCAAGCACACCCTACATCCTCTTTAGCTATTGCAAAATGCTGGACGAAGTAGAGACAGAACCCTCGACGTTGATACTGCCGTTTGTGCAGGCATCCCACGTGCAGGCAAAAGATCTTATTGCAATCACGGAATCGCAGGACAACAACTTCTCTTTGGAGGAATTTGAACCGGTTGGAACTGTCCCTCCAGTCCCGGACCGGGTGCTTTCCGGTGGCACTGGCATACTGAAACTCCAGTCCCTGTGCCCTTTTCGCGCCTTTGCGGAAAAGCGGCTTGCATCGGTTGGCTTGAAGTCTATGGAAACAGGGTTGAATGCTATCGAGCGTGGCAACCTGATCCATCGAGTGCTCGAAGACTTCTGGAAGGAAGTAAAAACTCAGGAAGTTCTTCTCAGGATGGATTCCCCCACCACGGCTGATACATTGGATCAGAAAATTAATCATGCCTTTGCGCAGTGGACGCAAACAGCGGAACCGTGGGAGCAGGCTTATCTCAACATTCGAAAAAAATGGTTGCTGCGGCTGCTTCTGCAGTGGCTCGCAATTGAAAAAGAACGGCCCACATTTACAGTGCTCGAAAGTGAAGAGACTCAGAAGGATGCGCAGATAGGTCCATTGCACATACGAATCCGACCAGATCGCATTGACAATGTTGCCGATGGAGAGGTCATTCTGGATTACAAAACCGGCCTGTGCTCTTTGACCGCATGGCAAGGACAGCGGCCAGACGAACCGCAACTTTTACTCTATGCGACACAGCGAAACCCGAACACCCTGCGTGGCATTGCTTTTGCACAGATCCGCGCTGGTGGTATGAAACTGTTGGAGCAGCCTGCCGATGCCAATAAGGTAGACGAATGGCGCACGGTTCTGGAAGAACTGGCGGTTGAATTTCACCAGGGAGTTGCTGATGTTGCACCCAAACATTTCCCAAAAACCTGCGAACACTGCGAACAACAGCCTTTTTGTCGAGTAGCAGAAATCAATTTAGCTTCAACTGAAGACACTTCTTACGATAATTCAGATTGAGTAGTTACTGAAATGGATCACAGCCTGGAACAAATTCGACCATCTGACCAGCCTGCACGGGAGCGGGCTTTGGACATCCACTGCTCCTTTATTGTTGAAGCGCCTGCTGGCTCTGGCAAGACCGGCCTGCTGATGCAGCGTTTTCTGAAATTGCTAGCAGACGCGGAGATCGAAAAGCCAGAAGAAGTAGTCGCCATCACTTTTACCCGAAAGGCCACAGCCGAGATGCGCTTGCGCATCCTTCAGTCACTACAGGCTGCAGATAGGAATCACCCCCTGGAGCGGAATGATGTCTTTGAGCAGACAACCCGGCAACTTGCTCAACGGGTTTTGCACAGAAGTCAGGCATCGGGATGGAATCTGCTTGAGCAGCCGCAACGTCTGAACATTCGTACCATCGATTCCGTATGTGCGGAAATAGCACGCAGTCTTCCAATTCTTTCCGGGATGGGAGGGACACTCGAACCGGTTGAAGATGCGGGCGTTCTTTACCAGGAAGCGGCACGGCGAACACTGCAACAGCTCGACTCACGAAAAAATACTTCCTTGCAAAAGGCGCTTGAAACTGTACTTCTGCATCGCGATGGCAACCTCCGAGATTGCGAGATGCTGATTGCGGAAATGCTGCGCCTGCGCGATCAATGGGCCCGCCTGCTGGGAACGCTGATTTCGTTTGGCCGCCCACTTTCTGACGAGGAGCTGGAAGCGAATGTCCGACCTCGACTGGAAGAGGCTCTAAGAGAGTGCATTGAAAGCACTCTGCATAAAGCAGTCCTATACTTCCCTGCGCATGCGCTCAAAGAAGCATGTCGCCTGACGCATCATGCTGCGCATGTACTTGTCAGTCTGGGCGGAGAGTCCAAACTTCAGGCATGGGTGGACCGCACGGATGTTGTGGCTGCCACCTACAACGATTTACCTGCCTGGCGCGCGCTGTCGCATCAACTGCTCACGGACGGCAACTGGAGAAAGCCGTCTGGGGTGAATCGCAGGAATGGATTTGAACCCAAGAGTACGGAACTGGATGACTTCAGGCGCCTTTTGGAGGCCCTGTGCGGCAACGAACCACTCCGTGCCACGCTACAGGAAATTCAGGGACTGCCGGACCCGGAATATCCTGATGAGCAGTGGCAGGTGGCCAAGGCGCTCTTCCATTTATTACAGGATGGACTTATTCAATTGCAGTTGGTCTTTGCACAGACACAGCAATGTGATTTTACTGAGATTGCACTGGCTGCACAGTCTGCACTGGAAGACGAAAATGGAATCAGCGGTTTCACAAAAGCAACTGGTCTGCGCATTCAACATTTGCTGATTGACGAAATGCAGGACACGTCGGTGAGTCAATATGAACTCATTCGGCATCTGACCGAAGGATGGGACGGCTATAGCCAGACACTCTTTCTGGTTGGCGATCCCAAGCAATCGATTTATTTATTTCGTCAGGCCCGCGTAGAGCTTTTCCAGAAGCTGTCTCAGGAAGGGCTTGGATCAATTCATCTCAACCCATTGCAACTCACAGCAAACTTCCGCTCACAAGCCCTGCTGGTCGAACAACTCAATAATGACTTCGCTCAACTCTTTCCATCGCATGCCGAAAAAGAGGCCCGTGTAACTTTCACAGAGGCCACACCAATACGTCGACCTGCCGCATACCCAGTTACGTGGCACGTCCAAACCAGTGCACCAGTGCAGGAGGCGCAGGCGGAGGAGCCGCTACAAGCCGAAACTCAGCAATACGTGCAGCAAATACTCGAAATGATTCGCGAGCATCATCACGGTACGTCGAATGGCAATGCCGCCAGGCCACCCATTGCCATCCTTGCCAGAGCCCGTACACATCTGGCGCCGGTCGCACGCGCGCTTCGTGCGGACGGCGAGATTTCCTTCCGCGCAGTTGACATTGAACTGCTGGGAGAGGTGCAGGAAGTGCAGGATGCACTGGCTTTGACGCGCGCCCTGCTGCATCCGGCGGACCGGGTTGCGTGGCTCTCGCTTTTACGCTCCCCTGTATGTGGTCTTACCCTCGCAGAAATTTATTGCATTGCAAATAATGAAGAGACTTCTAAAAAGCAGCTGACCATTCCGGAGCTTATTCAGGAACGTTCGCATCTGCTCTCACCGCCCGCGCAACTTCGAGCAACTGCACTTCTGACAGTGATGGAGGGAGCGCAGCATATGCGCAATCACCTCTCATTGCCGCAATGGATTGAACGTACATGGAACAAACTGGGGTGGCCTTACTGCCTCGACAAGCAGCAAATGCAAAATACCTTTGCATATTTTGCACTGCTGGAAGAGTGTGAACTCGAATGCCATCACAATGAGATGCCGATCAGCGCGGACATGATTCTGCAGAAGCTGACAGGGCTCTATGCCAACCCCGAACCTTCTTCTGCCCCCGTGGTGGAGTTGATGACGATTCACCGGGCAAAAGGCCTGGAATGGGAGATCGTTATTGTTCCTGAGCTGCAGCGCGCACCCAGATACAACACGCAACCACTTTTTTCGTGGATGGAGCTGCCCAGCGTTGCAGACGGTACCGACCAAGCCGATACACTGGCTCTGCTTGCCCCGATTCATGGCAAAGGAGAAAGCAGCAGCCGTCTGACGCGGTGGATCAACCAACTGCAAATGCAGCGCGAAGCCGAGGAACTGCAGCGCGTTTTCTATGTTGCCTGCACACGCGCACGGGAGGAACTGCATCTGTTTGCAACAGCACAAGAGTCCAAATCCGGTTTCCGATTGAACAACCGAAGCCTCTTGAAAACCATTTGGCCGGTTGCAGAAAAGCATTTTGCGGCATTGAAACTGAATTCTGAAAAGCAGCTTTTACACTTCCCGAAGCAACAGGAATCTGTTCGCAACGCCGCAATCGTCGAAACTCTTGCGGCTGCGGCTGAGCCTTCAACCAAACTTCTTCGCCGGTTGCCACTCAGTTTTTTTGACGGTGGCAGAAGTGAAAATACTATTTCCCCGGCACCGCCCGGCACGAACGAAAATAGGCGCTCCCTCCGAAAAACGCCAGTTCAACCTCCATCGGCGGACCTGGCCCGCTCGTTCGGAAACGCGGCGCATGCTTTTCTGGAGCAGCTAGCCATCACGCTTGCGCAGGGAGCCGAGGCGGAAGATGTTCTCGCAGAGATTTCGACCTGGGAATCTCGCGTTGCAGCATTCTATCGGGCAGAGGGCTTTGCGCCGCCGCAGATTACCCTACTCACCTCGCGCACACAGAACCTGCTCCGCAAGGCCCTGCAACACCCCATTGGCCGTTGGATACTGCAACCACATCATCAAAGCGCATGTGAGGTGCCGATGCAGTCGCATACCTCCGATCAGGGCGCATCGCAACTAAAAAGCATTCGCATCGACCGCATTTTTCAAGCGGGAAATGAAGTTTTAAGTTCCGAGGGAAGCTGCTGGTGGATAGTCGACTACAAAACATCTGAGCCAGGAGAGGAGTCGATAAAAGATTTTTTGCAGCGAGAGCAGAGCGCCTACCGCGAACAACTTGAAGGATACGCCAAGGCAATTCGCATGCAGCATGGAGCAGACTCCACCATTCACCTTGCACTCTATTACCCTTCCATCGCGGAGCTGATCTGGTGGAAAGATGAGAATGAGGTATTTACACCCCACAACGAGCGGGGCAGCGGAATTCGTCAATAAGCACAACAGCCAGAAAGGGCCATCTCAATACACCGAATGTAGAAGCAAATCCGGCAAAAGCCACGACAGCCGGTTTTATAGTGGGGGCAGAACAGGCTTGCAACTCATTGAGTTGTATGGTGGACGCGGAAGGAATTGAACCTTCAACCTGTCGATTAAGAGTCGAATGCTCTGCCAGTTGAGCTACGCGTCCATCCTGAGGAATGGCGGCTGATCTGCAGGAACTACCGGATCAGCGGTCTATGGTGAGGAGCAGCAACCCCCTGCCCTATTAGGAATATACCATAGACGCCTCACTCCAATTTCCACATGTTCCTGATTCGCAAAGAAAACCTTTGCCAATCAGTGCTGCATGGCAGAATGAGTTCCATATCACTTTTTGCCCTTTTCTTGCCAACAGTGGAGCCTCAATGAGATAGTGTAAGCGATTTCAAAAACGGCGGCTTGAGCACATGCACGGCATACTCAACCGCAGCCAATGCGCTTATTTTCATCTGTCCAGGAGTTTCTTCATGAGAGCTGTTTCCCGAAAGCTGCTGCATGCTGCAGCCGCAATTGCGTGCATGTATTTTGTTGCAACACCTGCCTCCCTGCTGGCGAAGCCGGCTATTGTACCGGACCAAGCTCCGCCTATTCTGCTGGGGACGGCCTGGTATCCCGAGCAATGGCCGGAGTCGCGCTGGGACGCAGATCTGGAACTGATGGAAAAGGCCCACATCCACATGGTGCGCGTGGGCGAATTTGCCTGGAGCCGAATGGAGCCGGAAGAGGGCCAGTATGATTTCGGCTGGCTACACCGCGCTATAGATGACGCTGCCCGGCACGGCATCTATACGGTGCTGGGAACCCCAACGGCTGCGCCACCTGCGTGGCTCACGCAGAAGTATCCGGAGACGCTGCGCACGATGGAGGATGGCCGCAAGGACCAGCATGGCAACCGCCAGCAATTCAACTGGGCCAATCCGAAATATCGGGAACTGGCGCGCGACATTGCCGAACATATGGCCAGGGAATTCGGCCACGATCCACATGTAATCGGCTGGCAGATCGACAATGAATACAGGGCCGTTTCATACGACGCCAACACGCAGAAGCAATTTCAGGACTGGCTGAAGACGCGCTACGGAACGCTGGACAACCTGAACGCGCGCTGGACAACAGCCTACTGGAGCCAGACGTATACGAACTGGAACCAGATTCCGATTGAGACCAGCTTCGGCAACCCTGGGTTGCTGTTGAGCTGGATGCACTTTGTAAGCGATACGTGGCGCAGCTATCAAAAGAACCAGCTCGAAGTGATTCGCGGCAATGCAGAGCCACGACAGTTCATCACCACAAATATGATGGGCTGGTTCGATGGCTACGATCATTATGTCGTCAGCCAGGACCTGGACATGGCCTCCTGGGATGACTATGTTGGCGAAGGCCAGTTGGATCGCTATAAAAACGGCGCTGCCGACGACCTGACGCGCGGTTTCAAGCGGAAGAATTTCTGGGTGATGGAGACGCAGCCGGGCTCTGTGAACTGGGCCGCTGTCAACAATTCGCTCGACAAGGGCGAGGTTCGCGCCATGGCCTGGCACAACATTGGCCACGGGGCTGACACCATCAGCTATTGGCAGTGGCGCAGCGCGCTCAACGGGCAGGAGGAGTATCACGGCACACTGCTGGGCGCTGACGGCACGCCTGTTCCGCTTTACCCGGAGGTGCAGCAGATTGGAGCTGAGTTTGCCAAGGCCGGTCCTGTGCTGGAAGGCACGTCTCCGAAATCGCAGGTGGCCATTCTGCATTCCTATGACAGCCGCTGGGCCATCAACTGGCAGCGTCATAACAAGAACTACGACCCTGTTGCTGAAATTCTGAGCTACTACAAACCATTGCGCGACATTGCGCAATCCGTGGATATAGTTAACCCGATGGCCCCGCTGGATGGGTACAAACTGGTAGTTGCTCCGGGGCTGAATGTCCTGTCGGATGCGGAAGCGAAGAATCTGATCGAGTATGTGAAGCAGGGCGGCAACCTGGTTCTGGGCCAGCGCAGCGGCATGAAGAACATTGACAACGGCCTGCAGACGGAGCGCCAGCCCGGACCGCTGGTTCCTCTGCTGGGCGGGCGCGTCGAGCAGTATTACGCGCTGATTTCACCAGTGCCGGTCTCAGGCGCATGGGGCACAGGCACCAGCCAGCTTTGGGCGGAATTGCTGAGCGCGAAGTCTCCGGACACCAGGGTGCTGATGCGCTATGGCAAGAGCAACGGCTGGCTGGATGGGCAGCCCGCGGCCATTACGCGGAAGGTCGGCAAAGGCTCGATCACCTACATAGGTGCGTGGCTGGATGAGTCCACAATGGAAAATGCCGCAAAATGGATGACAGCAATGAGCGGTGTAAAACCCGCCTTTGGTCCGGTGCCGGCTGGCGTGGATGTATATCCGCGCTATGGCAAAGACCACACCGTCTATATTCTGGTGAACTTTGCTGGCACTGAAGAGCACGTCACATTGCCCAGTGCGATGACTGATGTTCTGCAAGGTGGAACGGTGCCGTCGGTTGCGCTGCCGCAATACGGAGTCGCGGTGCTCTCCACGCCGGCCAAATAACAACTCTGTGAGGCGCAGAGAACATGCTTCTCTGTGCCTTCTGGAAAGGACGGAAAGCACCAGATCAATCGAGGCAATGATGGCCAATGGCCGCCGGCAGTCTGCATACACCGAAATGCGGGATTTTGGGACAACTGCTTTGCAATTACCTGATCTCCTGTAAAGTTATCTGGTAATTACTCTTTACGCTTATGAACATCAAAGAAGTAGCTCGCATGGCGCGCGTTTCCACGGCTACCGTCTCCCGCACCATCAACGGGTCCGACAAAGTGACTCCGGAAACGGCGGAGCGTGTGAACCGCGCCATTGCCACGCTGAACTACTATCCCAATCACAATGCGCGCGCGCTGGGGTCCGGGCGCAGCCGCATCTACGGGCTCATCATCTCCGACATCACCAATCCCTTCTTCCCCGACCTGGTGAAAGGCTTTGAAGAGGTTGCCGTCAGGCACGGCATGGAAGTGATTGTTGCCAACACCGGATACAGTTCGGAGCGCATGAAACTCTGCGTACAGCGCATGCTGGAGCGCAAAGTTGACGGGGTGGCAATCATGACATCAGAAATGGACCAGCACCTGCTGGAGGAATTCAACAAGCGCCGCATCCCGCTCGTCTTTCTGGATACTGCGTCGCCGGGCTTTGGCGTCAGCAACATCAACATTGACTATGCTGAAGGTGTCCGGCAGGCGGTGCAGCATCTGGTTTCGCTCCAGCACCAGCACATAGGATTTATTGCCGGGCCAATGGAACTGGCCTCGGCACGCGCCAGAAAGACGGCCTTTTTGAAGGCCATGCAGCAGTGCGGCCTCGCCATCAATGAAAAGCTGATCGAACAAGGCAATCACATGATCGAGGGCGGCTATGCGGCCATGGAGCGGTTGCTGACACAAGCGGACCGCATTACGGCCGTGCTGGCCTCCAATGACCTCACGGCAATAGGCGCCATTCGTGCTTTACAGGGCCGCCAGGTCTGTATTCCGCAGGATTTCTCCGTTGTCGGCTTCGACGATATTGAAATCAGCACCTACACATACCCTGCGCTGACAACGGTCCGCCTTTCGCGCATTGAAATTGCAACCCATGCCTTCAATGCCCTGCACACCACCATTCAGCGGCACGACAAGCAGGGCGGCAGCTATGAAATCCTGCCGCAGTTAGTGGTGCGCGAAAGCACAACTACTGTAACAAAATCAGGCGGCAACGAGAAAATCTGAGTGTTCCCGCCCGGCGCGGTCACGAACCACCTGTATTCGTGGCTGCGCTTCCTTCCAGGCCGCAGAAATATATTTTCGGAGTGCTACCCGCCAAAGTATTGATCTATCGCACTACGAGCTTTTGCATTTGGATTTTTCGCGCAATGGCGCGATTATCGACATGAATAATCCAGCATTTTCAATGAATTACGCACTTCCATCCTTGACTGACACTGTTTCCAACCGGAATAATGGTTCTTCGGATTGAGCCTGTTCAGTTCTGTCCTTTTCATCTCTGCCCTGATTCAAAAGGAGCAAGCATCCTATGGCAACCGCCGCCCACCCAGCACCCTCCACGAGTCAGCGTGGCGTAAAACCACTCCGCGCAGGCCAGGGGCACTCCTTTCTGCTGCGCAAGCTGCTTCAGCTTCGGCGTATACCTACAGGAGAAATGCTCCAGGCTTCAGCCAACGACGCCTATCTCAGCCTCTTCAAATCCTTCTTTGCCCCATCCAGTGAGGGGTCCATATTCACCGCCGTCTGCAATTCGCGCACGGCATCGCTCTTTTTACCTTCCTTCTCCAGCACAAGTCCCAGCCGCCAGTGCGCTGCGCCAAGCGTGGGCTCCTGTCCCTCGGTGGGCTGCTGCAAATAGTCGCGCAGATACGTCTCCGCACGCCCCAACTGCCGCGCAGCGTTCGTCACCAGGATCGACTGGGCCGCCTCGTACATCGGGCTCAGGTCATCCGGCACCTGTGACCGGGACTGCCTCAAGACCGCGTCCAGGTCGCTCCACCGTCCCTCCGTCGCATAAACATCGGCCAGAAGACGATAGCCCCCGATACGCGACGCATTCAACGCGACTGCCTTCTTTGCCTCCATCTCGGCCAGCCGCAACTTGTCCCCGCCTTCCGCAAGGTAGCTTTCAGCAAGCCCGGTCCGTGCCCGGTAGCTGTCTGGCCGCGCAGACACCGCCTGTTGCCATATCGCCTCAACTGCGCTCTTCCGAGCCGACGTGTCAGTAGCATCAGCCGCAAATTCAGCACGCAAAGCGTATGCGCGCACCGAGTCCACCCGCATCAACTGCTCCACCATCTGCCGCGCTTTCTCCTTGTCCCCTCCGACAAATTTCGGCGCGTGCCAGTAGAATTCAGCCATATCCTGCAACGCATCAGCATTGCCAGGGTTCAGTTCCAGCGTGCGCTCGGCCTCTTTACGAAATCCCCTGGCTGCGCTCATTCTGGCCATCATCCCCGTCGAACCGCTGGCCAGCTTTTCTCCCAGGGCATTGGCTAGCTGCGCATGCGCCTCCGCAGAATTATCAGCCGCCGCCGCCACTTTCTGCGCCTCAGCCAGAAACTCGTTCTCCTGATAGAAGGCCCAGCGCAGAATCGACTCCTGCGCCAGCGAATGCACATCCTTTGGATTTCGCCCAAGCGCCTCCTGTACCAGCGGCTGCGCTCGCAGATAGTGCCCTTCCGCAATCAATTTGTCGGCCGCGCTCTGCTGCCTGTCCGCCGCCCGCTGCTGCGCCGGCAAGCATCCCGCGCAAAGCACGCAGAAAGCAAGAACCACGGGCTTTATTCCAAAATTCAAGCCGTTACCCTCAAGATGTTTGCAATAATGCCGCAAAACAGAAAATTCACACCAGTTCAATAGACTCTGCCAAGACCTGATTGGGGATGCAGAGCAATCATTCGAGTTTCTCACGTGCCATAATTCGCACAATGGCGCGATTATCGACATGAATAATCCAGCATTTTCAATGAATTACGCACTTCCATCCTTGACTGACACTGTTTCCAACCGGAATAATGGTTCTTCGGATTGAGCCTGTTCAGTTCTGTCCTTTTCATCTCTGCCCTGATTCAAAAGGAGCAAGCATCCTATGGCAACCGCCGCCCACCCAGCACCCTCCACGAGTCAGCGTGGCGTAAAACCACTCCGCGCAGGCCAGGGACACTCCTTTCTGCTGCGCAAGCTGCATTCCCTGTCCGGCATCATCCCCATCGGCGCTTTTCTGATCGAGCATTTTCTGTCCAACGCCGAGGCCATCAAAGGTCCGGCTGCCTATGCAGCGCAGGTTAAGTTCCTCAACAGTCTGCCCTGGGTGCCTTTTCTGGAGTGGACCTTTATCTTTCTGCCCATTCTCTATCATGCGCTGTACGGGCTCTATATATGGTCGCGCGGCCAGTCGAATACGGTAGTTTATCCTTGGGCCGGCAATTGGCTATATACAGCACAGCGCTGGACTGGCGGCATCGCCTTCGTCTACATCGCACAGCATGTCTACACCATGCGCTTCGCCGGTGTCCGCCTGGCAGACCATCCGGCAGCATCCTTTGCCAAGGTGCAGCATGAGCTTTCCAACCCGTGGATGTTTGCCTTCTACATTCTCGGCATTATTGCCGTAAGCTGGCACTTTTCCTATGGCATATGGTTGTTCGCCGCCAAGTGGGGCATTACGCCTGGCACAAGGGCCCGTAAGCGCTTTGGATATGTGACCACAGCACTGGCTGTTGTGCTGATGGCCATCGGCATCGCCAGCGCAGTTGCTTTTGTTGGCCCCTGGTACAGAAACGCGCCGGCGGATTTGACCACAACACAGCAGAGCATGAACTCTGCGGCGCCGTCCGCTGCAACCACCGCAGCCGCGGCGGCGAAGTAGTAGAGAAAGGATTGGCAACAATGGCAGCGACACCACGCATCATCGTAGTCGGCGGCGGACTGGCCGGACTTTCGGCCGTCATTAAGATTGCAGAGGCTGGCGGCAAGGTGGATCTTTTCTCGATCGTACCAGTCAAACGATCGCACTCCGTATGCGCGCAGGGAGGCATCAACTCCGCCAAGAACCTGAAGGGCGAAGGCGACACCACCTTCAAGCATTTTGATGACACCATTTACGGCGGCGACTTTCTGGCCAATCAGACGCCGGTGAAGCGGATGTGCGAGGCTGGCCCCGGCATTATTGACCTGCTGGACCGCATGGGCGTGCCCTTCAACCGCACTCCGGAAGGGTTGCTGGACTTCCGCCGCTTTGGCGGCACGCTCTACAACCGTACCGCCTTTGCAGGAGCCACCACCGGGCAGCAGTTGCTGTATGCGCTCGATGAACAGGTACGCCGGTTCGAGTCCGAAGGCCGCGTGACCAAATATGAGGGCTGGGAATTTCTCTCCGCTGTGCTCGACTCCAGGGGAGTCTGCCGCGGCATCTGCGCCATGGATCTGCGCAGCATGGAAGTGCGCACCTTCCCGGCAGATGCGATCATCGTCTGCACCGGCGGCATTGGGGCCATCTTCGGCAAGTCGACCAACTCGGTCGTCTGCACCGGCTCGGCGCAATCGGCCCTGTACCAGCAAGGAGCCTATTACGCCAACGGAGAGTTTATTCAGGTACACCCAACAACGATTCCCGGCGAAGACAAGCTCCGTCTGATGTCGGAGTCGGCCCGCGGCGAAGGTGGGCGTGTGTGGGTACCGAAAAATCCCAACGACAAGCGCGATCCCAAGTCGATTCCGGAAAACGAGCGCTGGTACTTTCTGGAAGAGTGGTATCCGAAATATGGCAACCTGGTGCCGCGTGACGTGGCCACACGCGCCATTTTCAAAGTGGTCTACGAGCACCACATGGGCATCGACGGTCAGCCGATGGTTTACCTTGACCTGACGCACATTGACCGCGAGACACTCAACCGCAAACTGGAAGGCATTCTCGAAATCTATGAGAAGTTTGTCGGCGACGATCCGCGTGATACGCCCATGAAGATTTTCCCCGGCATGCACTACACCATGGGCGGCCTTTGGGTGGACTTCGACCAGAAGACGAATATCCCCGGTGTATTCGCGGCTGGCGAGGCCGATTACTCCATCCACGGCGCAAACCGTCTTGGCGCCAATTCCCTGCTCTCCTGCATCCACGGTGGGTTTGTCGCCGGGCCCAATGCAATGGCCTATGCCAAGAGCCTGCCAGCACAGGATGGCGATGGCGGCCATGCAGCAGAAAAGCAGCGCCAGCTGGAACTGAACAATGTGCTGCTGAACTCCTCCGGCACGGAAAATCCCTTCAAGTTGTGGCGCGAACTGGGCGACACCATGACCAAGCACGCCACCATCCTCCGTTACAACAAGGGGCTGAAGGAAGCAGACGAAAAGATTGTGGAACTGCTGCAACGCTACCGCAACATCAATTTGAGCGACAAAAGTTCCTGGGCCAATACCAGCTTCGCCTTCAGCCGCCAACTCTATAACATGCTGCAACTGAGCCGTGTAGTGGTACAAGGAGCAGCACTGCGGGACGAGTCGCGCGGCGCGCATTACAAGCCGGACTTCCCGGAGCGCAATGATGAGAAGTTCCTGAAGACCACGAAGGCCTGTTTTGCGCCGGATGCCGACGAGCCCCGCTTCGAGTTTGAGGCCGTGGATACGCAGCACATTCCGCCGCGTCCACGCCGCTATGACGCAACAAGCTAGACTGGCGACGGCAGCTTTCTGAGGCAGGTGTGGGGGGCTTTGGCCCCTGGCAGGACAGCACGAAAGAATCCGGGCTTTAGCCCCTGAGGTAAGAAAATGGCAGAGCGCACCATCAAGGTTGAAATCAAGCGCCAGAATGGCCCCGACGGCAAAGCTGCCGTCGAAAACTTCGAGATAGCGTATCGCCCGAACATGAACATCACCTCCCTGCTGGGAGAGGTTGCCTGCAACCCGGTGACGTGCGAAGGCAAGTCCACCACGCCAATCACTTACGACTCCAACTGCCTGGAGGAGATCTGCGGCTCCTGCGCCATGCTCATCAACGGCAAAGCCCGCATGGCCTGTTCAGCGCTGGTCGACAAGCTGGAGCAGCCAATCAAACTGGAGCCTCTGTCGAAATTCCCCGTGGTGCGCGACCTCGCTGTCGACCGCAGCGTGCTTTTTGAGAACCTGAAGGCCGTCAAGGCCTGGGTTCCGATCGATGGCACCTACGACCTCGGCTCTGGCCCTCGTGTGCTGCCGCAGTTGCAGGAAGAGCGCTATCCACTGTCGAACTGCATCTCGTGCTGCTGCTGCATGGAGGTTTGCCCGCAGTTCAATGAGTCCACCAATTTCGTAGGCGCGGCGACCATTGCACAGGCGTACCTCTTCAACGAAGACCCAACGGGCGCCGTGCTCAAGGAAGAGCGGCTCCGCGCGCTGGCTGGCGATGGTGGCGTGCAGGAGTGCGGCTATGCGCAGAATTGCATCCAGGCCTGCCCCAAGCAGCTACCGCTGACCAAGGCAATCTCCAATGTGGGCCGCGACGTAATGGTGCAAAAAGTGAAGGACTTCTTCACCAGCTAAACCTGATCTGCTTCTTCAGGAAAAGCCTCTGAGTTGCTCTATTCAGGGGCTTTCTGCTTTTCCTCCTCCCTCACTTGAATACTGAACTGCTTGCGGCATCGGAGCGCATACAATCAGATAGAGAGAAACGAACGCCCAATGACTGACCCGATTTCCCTGCATCGTGCCTCCCTTGTCATCGATACCCACGCAGATACTCCGCAACGCCTGCTGGATGAGGCTTTTGACCTGGCAGGGGATCTGCGTGGCGGGCACTTTAATTTTGCCAGCGCACACGAGGGGAATCTGGGGGCCGAATTTTTCGCAATCTGGGTGGAACCCAGCTTCCACCAGGGTCATTTCGCGCATCGCACGCTGGCACTGATCGATGCAGTGCAGCAGCAGGCGGCCAGGCATCCGGACCGCATGCAGTTGGCCCACTCTGCCGACGATATTCTGGCGGCGCATGACAATGGCAAGCTGGCAATCCTGATGGGGCTGGAGGGCGGCCATAGCATTGAAAATGACCTGGGGTTGCTGCGTATCTATTCGCAACTTGGCATCCGCTACATGACGCTGACGTGGTCCAATTCCAACGAATGGGCCGACTCCTCCGGCGATCTGGATGAGCCCAGCGTGCCGCATCACAATGGATTGACCGCCTTTGGCCGCGAAGTGGTCCGTGAAATGAACCGCCTGGGCATGATGGTGGATTTTTCGCATGTCTCGGATAAAACCTTTCAGGATGCACTGGAGGCCACGCAGGCCCCGGTGCTGGTTTCGCATTCCAATGCGCGCAGGCTCTGTAACTCGCCGCGCAACCTTACCGATGCCATGTTCCGGCAGGTGGCCGAAACCAATGGCGTTGTGATGGTGAATTTCTTTTCCGCATTTGTCGATGAGCAGTGGCGCTTGCAGTGGGAAGCGCAAAAGCCGGAACGGCGCGCCGCGCTGGCCGCGGAAGCGGACCGCCTGCAGGCGCTGGGGCAGTCCATCACCGCATTGCAGCATGACCGCATTCTGAAGCAATTTGCGGCAAAGCTGCCGCGTGCATCGTTTTCAGCATTGATCGATCACTTCGACCACATCGCCCGCGTTGCCGGCATTGATCACGTTGGAATCGGATCGGATTTTGACGGGATTCCAGCCGCGCCGGAAGGAATAAATTCCGCTGCCGACATGCCGAAGATCACCGCCGCACTAATGGCCCGCGGCTACACGTCCGAGCAGATGCAAAAGATTCTCGGCGGCAACCTGCTACGCGTCTTCCGGGAGACGGAAGCGATTGGCAAAAAGCTGCGGGCATAAAGAACTGCCAGCGCCTTTGTCACATTTCGCCGGGTGCGTTAGGCTAAAACGTTGGAGCAACATACGCATGAAATCACGTTTTTTAGTCGCAGCCCTGTTGTTTGCCGCACTGCCACTCTATGCGCAGACGGGTACGGATTCCACCACCCAGTCCGGCTCTGCGCCGGCATCCACACAGCAGCAATCTGCCCCGCCAGCCACTGCAAGCCAAAGTGCGGACGAGTTGCCGGATGCCCCTACCAGCGCAACCGCGCAGGTAAAGCCTGCTCCAGTGCCAACCGGTCCAACGGTGGTGATGGACACCAGCATGGGGCGCATCACCTGCAAGCTGTTTCAGCAGGAAGCTCCCGTAGCCGTGGCCAACTTTATTGGCCTTGCTGAAGGCACAAAGGACTGGACCGATCCGGCCACGCACAAAAAGATACACGGGAAGCGTTTCTACGATGGCACCCTCTTCCATCGTGTGATTCCTGGCTTTATGATTCAGGGCGGCGACCCCACCGGAACAGGTATGGGTGACCCCGGCTATTACTTCAACGACGAGCTGGATCCTGACCTGAACTTTGACGCCGCCGGCCGACTGGCGATGGCCAATTCCGGCCCGAACACCAACGGCTCGCAGTTTTTCATCACCGAACAGCCCAATGACGAGCTGGACCAGCACTACACCATTTTTGGCCAATGCGATCCGCATTCTGTGCTGATTGTGCAGTCCATTGCGCGCGTTGCGCGGGACGCCAATGACAAGCCGCTGACCAACGTGGTGCTCGACAAGGTCACGGTTGTGCGCGATGGCGAGCCGATGCCGCCACTCCCCGCTCCTGCCACCTCTTCAGCGGCTCCAGCTCAGCCGGAGCCGCCTGCCACCTCAACCCCACAGTAATTTCAGGAGAACGAATTTCATGTCCCGCACACCCGGAACCTATGCAGTATTCAACACCTCCGAAGGCACCATCGTTTGCCGCCTCTTTGAGCAGGACGCCCCAGCCACCGTTGCCAACTTTGTGGAACTGGCAGAAGGCGCACGCGAGTGGAGCCACCCGGCAACCGGTGAAAAGTCCAAGAACAAGCTCTATGATGGCACCATCTTCCACCGCGTGATTCCCCAGTTCATGATTCAGGGCGGAGACCCGGCCGGCACGGGAATGGGCGGCCCGGGCTATCGGTTTGCCGACGAAACCAAGGGCTCTCCACACAGCTTTGACAAGCCTGGGATACTCGCCATGGCCAATGCCGGCCCGAACACCAATGGTTCGCAGTTCTTCATCACGGTTGCCCCGACACTGTGGCTAACGGGACGGCACACCATTTTCGGCGAAGTGGTGGAGGGCTATGCCAACGTTGAGAAGATTTCCAACATGGCGCGCAACTCGCAGGACAAGCCGAACAAGCCAGTGGTGATTGAGAGCCTCGTTATCGAGCGCGTCTAGCTTTTTCCGTAAGCAAGAGAAAAGACCCGCGGATACGGGTCCTTTTCTCTTGCTGCGCCCGGCAGCTCATACGCCAATTACGGCGCAGAGTTCCTTCACGGCTGCTGCGCTCTTTTTCAGCGCGGCGTCTTCTTCCGGAGTCAGCTTGATCTCGACGATCTGTTCCAGCCCTCTGGAGCCCAGCTTGCACGGCACGCCGATGTAGTAGCCATCAATGCCGTACTCACCCTGCAGATAAACGGCGCACGGCAGAATCTTCTTCTTGTCCTTCAGAATGGCTTCCACCATTTCCACGGCTGCAGCCGATGGCGCATAGAAGGCGCTGCCAGTCTTCAGATACTTCACAATCTCTGCGCCACCATCCCGCGTGCGCTGGATCAACTGCTCCAGGCGCTCCGCCGGAATCAATTCTGTAATGGGAATGCCTGCAACGGTCGAGTAACGGGCCAGCGGGACCATCGTGTCACCATGGCCACCCAGCACGAAGGCCGTCACGTTCTCCACCGAGACCTTCAGTTCTTCGGCGATAAAGGTGCGGAAACGGGCCGAATCCAGTACACCAGCCATGCCAATCACGCGCTCACGATTGAACTTTGACTGTTTGAAGGCCGCCTGTGCCATTGCGTCCAGCGGGTTGGAGACGATAATCAAAATGCAGTCGGGTGAGTTGGCGGCCACTTTGCTCACCACATCCGACATGATCTTATAGTTGGTGTTCAACAGATCGTCGCGGCTCATGCCCGGCTTGCGGGGGATGCCCGCGGTAATCACCACGATGTCTGAATTTGCCGTGTCGGCGTAATCATTCGTGCCCAGAATCTGGCAATCGCGCTTTTCGATCGGCATGGCTTCCAGCAGGTCCAGGCCCTTGCCCTGGGGCACACCCTCCACCACATCCAGCAGCACCACATCCGCCAGTTCTTTAGAGGCGATCCAGTGTGCCGCCGTTGCGCCCACGTTGCCTGCACCTACAATTGATACCTTTTTTCGCATGACTTCTCCTTGAAAAAATCCGATACATAAATTATGCCCTGCCCTGTGCGCGGGCGCATAATCCAGCTATCTCGTGGCAAAGACTTTTTCCATGTTTTCAATCATGCGGGTTGCAAATTCGCTGGTCCGCGCCTTGGTTGCACCTTCCATCTGGCGCTCGAAGTCGTAGGTCACATATTTCTGCTGAATGGTCGTCTCCATGGAGTTCTCAATCAACCGGGCTGCTTCGCTCCAGCCCAGAAAATCAAAGAGCATCACGCCGCTCAGCATCACCGAGCCGGGATTGATTACGTCCTTGTCCGCGTATTTCGGCGCAGTGCCATGCGTGGCCTCAAAAACTGCGAACCCATCGCCGATATTCGCACCGGGCGCAATTCCCAGACCGCCAACCTGCGCAGCCGCTGCGTCGGAGATATAGTCGCCGTTCAGGTTGGTCGTCGCCAGCACGCTGTAGTCTTCCGGACGAATGATGATCTGCTGGAAGATCGAGTCGGCAATGCGGTCATTTACCAGGACCTTCTGCTTCCATTTGCCTCCACCATGCGATGCGCCAATCGTGTCGATGACGCCTTTCACTTCCGCGCAAACCTGCTTGCCGAATTCGGCGGGGGCAAACTCAATGCCCGGCTCAATCAGCGCGGCATTCTGCTCAATTGTCAGGTTTGGATTTGCCTCCAGGTTACCCAGAATCCAGCTTTCACGCTCGGTCACCGTCTGCTGGCGGAACTCCTGCGTGGCAACTTCATAACCCCATTCGCGGAAGGCACCTTCGGTAAACTTCTGAATGTTGCCCTTGTGCACCAGCGTGACCGTCTTGCGGCCCTCCTTGAGAGCAAACTGAATCGCGGCCCGCACCAGCCGCCTGGAGCCGGTAATGGAAATCGGTTTGACGCCAACGCCGGAGTCCGGACGGATCTTCTTTTTGCCGCCCTTCAACATCTCGTCATTCACAAAGTCGATGAACTTTTTCGCTTCCGGTGTGCCTTCGCGGAACTCGATGCCAGCATAAATGTCCTCCGTGTTTTCGCGGAAGATAACGACATCCAGCCTCTCCGGATGCTTTACCGGGCTGGGAACGCCGCGATAATACTTCACCGGGCGCACGCACTGGTACAGGTCCAGCGTCTGCCGCAGAGCAACATTCAGCGAGCGAATGCCGCCGCCCACCGGCGTCGTCAGCGGGCCTTTAATAGACACGCGCAAATCACGCGCAGCGGCCACTGTATCGTCCGGGAGCCAGTTCTGCGTTTTGCGATAGGATTTCTCCCCAGCCAGCACCTCAAACCACTTCACGGAGCGCTTGCCACCGTAAGCCTTCTCCACGGCTGCATCGAAGACACGCTGCGATGCCTTCCAGATGTCGCGCCCGGTGCCATCGCCTTCTATGAACGGAATAATCGGATGATCCGGCACCTGGTACTGGCCGTCTGCATATTGGATGACTTCGCCCCCGACGGGCAACGCACTGTCGTTATAAGCTTTCTGCATGGAAAAGGCCTCTCTGGATGAAGCGGTATCAAAGCAGGAAAAGGCTAACACCCTGAAAATACAAGTTGCAATTGTAAATCTTGCTATCTGAAACTACGTCCCTGAAATCCTGCTCGCCAATTCCGGGTTGCGTGACTATGATGTTGGTGCAGTGCGGCGCGCCCAGGCACTGCCGGGGAGATTCTGCAGTGTCCTATTGGAATCGCGCTCTCATTCTTTTTTCCGCCGTTCTGTTGTGTGCCGCTCCCACCTTTGCGCAATATTCCGCCGAGCAGCCGCTTGGCAGCAATGCGCAGGCACTGCCGGATTATCTGAAGCACGCCGGTATTCAGCAACGCCTGAACCAGGAACTGCCCTTGCAGGCGGAGTTTACGGACTCTACCGGGCAGACTGTCCCGCTGGGCCACTTTTTCGGCAAGCGTCCAGTGGTGATGGCTCTGGTCTATTTCAAATGCGCGCTGCTATGCCCGCAGGTGCAGCAGGGGTTGGCTGGCGCGCTGAAGAAAGTTGGCTTCAAGCCGGGCAAGGACTACGATGTGCTGATTGCGAGCATCGACCCGACCGACACGCCCGCGGAGGCGGCCTCAGAAAAGCAGCACTTCCTGACCATGCTGGGCGATCCGGCAGCGGCCAGCAGCGTGCATTACTTGGTGGGCAAAGAAGCATCCATTGAGGCGCTGGCCGCGGCCACCGGGTTTCACTACGTCCGCGTTCCCGGCCCGGATGGCCAGATGACCCAGTTTGCCCACTCCAGCGTCATCATGTTCGCAACGCCAGACGGACGCATGTCGAAATATCTTTCCGGCATCGACTATCCGGAGCGGGACGTGCGGCTGGCGCTGGTGGATGCTTCGGCCCATAAAATCGGCAACGCGGCCGACCTGTTTTTGCTTTATTGCTGTAGCTACAACCCGGCAGTGGGCAAATACACTGTGTCCATCCTGCGGGTGCTGAGCATCGCCGCCATGGCCTCGATTCTGGCCCTGATCGGCATTATCTTCCTGATCACACGCAAGCCGAAGTCGATGCAGCACCAATAGGACCCGGAGAAGCGGGCCTGCAAGGCTCACTTGTCCAGGTAATACTCGACTGTGGCCACTACGCGAACCTTCTTCATGATGCTGCTGTCAGCCTGGTAGCCACCGTACTCGCCATCGCCGCCGGAATCTGCCGGCAAAATGGTGAATGTTCCCTGATTGGCCTGCCGAATCGATCCCACTACACTGCCGGAATCAGCGGCAAAGCGGTCAGCAGCGGCACGGGCATTCTTGGTGGCCACGGTAATCATGTCCGGCTTGATAGAGTTCAAACCATTGAATTTATAGGTGATACCGCCCTGCCCCGGATTGCTGGAAAGCACCACGCCAGCCTGCACCAGCTCTGCGGTCTTTTGACCGGCGGCTGCCACTTTATCCACATTGGCGGAACGGACAGTGATCTGCTGCTCGACGATGTAGCGGTTCGGCCCACGGTTGCCACCGCCGTACTCATTGGCTTCCGTATCAACGACGCGAATCTGGCCCAGATCGATGTCCTGCTTGGGAATGCCCTGATCCGCCAGAAATTTGAGCACCGCGCCCTTGTCCGCCTGGCTTTTGGCATACACCTGTGACAGGTCGTTCCCTGCCTCCTTGAAGCTGATCGGCCAGATTGCCAGGTCCGACTTCACGGTGCGCTCCACCAGCCCTTTGACGGTCACATAACGGTCGCTCAGGCGGGTGGCTTTGATCTGGGCCCCCAGAATCCAGCCGCCAAGAACCAGACCCAAGGCGATCAGCCCTCCAAAAGCGATCGCGGACTGTATTTGCATTCCAGATTTCTGCTCTTCCGGCATCCTGCTCCTCCTTATGCAGAAACATCGACGCGCCAAGGATGCACCAGCCGGCCCGAAAAGTCAAAAAAATGAAGAAGGGCATGGCCACAAGACCATGCCCCCGGATTATAGCGGTTCCCCAGTTTTCGTGGAGTTTCCAGGAATATGCCGGATGGCTTTTTCTTGAGAAAAAAAGCCATTTCAGGGCATCACGTTCCCGCTACACCAACTGGAAAACCGCCATACCCGCTTCCGAAATGCAGCCGCTCAGAACTTGCCCCAGAGCAACTGGTTATAGACTTCGTGATGGAACTGCACTTCCGAAGCCTTTACCGTGGTGCCGAGCAGACGCGGGCAGCGGTCTGCTGAAGCCTGCTTCAGATCAGCATAGCGCTCCTTGACATCCTCGCCCAGCAGCTTGCCAGTCCACTCCGCGTTGCGGAAGTTTTCCAGCGCCGTGTAGATATTGTCCGGCAGGTAACGTTCCGCCTGGCGCAGGTTTTTGATGCGGGCCGTCTCGCCGTTCAGGCCTGTGCCGAAGACAGAGTAAAGCACCATGTAAGGATTCGCGTCCGGAGCAACCGAGCGGACCTCGAGACGGGCGCTCTTCTCGTTGCCAATCGGGATTCGCACCATGGAGCCGCGATCTACGGCCGAGGCCTTGATCTGATTCGGTGCTTCAAAGTGCGGATCGAGACGGCGATAGGAGTTCACGCTGGCATTCAGCAGCAGGCAGATGTCATTGCCGTGGGTCAGAATGCGGTCCACAAACTGCCATGCAAACTTGCTGATCTTCTCCTCTCCCTTCGGGTCCCAGAACAGGTTTTTGCCGCCCTTGGTGATGGAGACGTTGGTGTGCATACCATTGCCATTGACGCCAACTACCGGCTTCGGCAGGAAGCTGGCCGTCATGTCCATCTGGGTCGCCACTTCACGGCAGATCAGCTTGTAGAGCTGAATCTGGTCGGCCGCTGCAACTACTTCGCCATAGCTATAGTTGATTTCGAACTGGGAGGGGGCCACTTCCGGGTGGTCCTTTTCGTTCTCAAAACCCATTGCACGCTGCACTTCGGCAGTGGTGTCAATAAAGGTACGCAGCGGGTCGCTGGGCAGCGAGTGGTAATAACCACCATGATTGACGTACTCAAACTTGCCGGTCTCGTGGAACCTGCGCTCGGCGTCAGTGCCTGCAAAGAGGAAGCCTTCAATCTCATTGGCGGCATTCAGGGTATAACCCTGCTTGGAGTGGAGATCGTTGGCAAACTTCTTGAGTACGCCGCGAATGTCGCCGCTGTAGGGTGATCCGTTCTTATCAATGACCTCGCCGAAGACGAGGATCTTGCCGGAGCCAAACACGTCGGCCGGAGTCCAGTAGAATGCGCTCCAGTCAAGCGCCAGGCGCAGATCGCTCTCCCGCTGGGCAGTAAAGCCGCGGATCGAAGAGCCGTCAAAGGTCAGATTGTCCCAGCTCTTCAACAAGAACTTCTTGTCATAGTCGAGCATGTGCAAGCGACCTTCAAGGTCACTGAAAAGCACTGTGACTGCCTTGATCCGCTTCTCATCGGCCAGGTACTTCAGGCGCTCTTCCTGAATGACGTGTGCGGCTACGCGTGACTTCCGCTGCGCTTTGGCCTGCAGATTCAACTCTTCTAATTCTTCATACGACAGCGCCAGATAATTACGAAGTTCGTTTGACATGAATCTCCTTTGGATAGGTACAAAATGGCCCACTTTTTGCAGTGCTACAAGTATGTGACTTCTATCTTTATGTTGTTTTAAGTAAGTTTTATCTTTTTGTTATGACTCAGGATGGTACGCAGCCGACAAAACCTGCCTTCTACTCTTACAAATTATCAAAAAATCAACGGGGGAGTTGGGAAATTTCACAAAGGATTCATTTTTCTCACACAATCCGGCCAGAAGTCACGGAGCAAAGTGCCTCATCCAAATACACCCGTCCCTGCCCTCCTCTGCAAAATTCTCCAGACATGGCCATTCTTGTGATACGGTTTAGCCGATCTGGAAATCGACCGACTCAGACCGGATTTGCAAACTTGACCTCAAAAACGGGGGGTTTACGAATTGGGCAAGAACATGGTGCCAAAGAAGCTCTTCTTTACCAAAGGCGTTGGCAAACACAAGGAACGCCTCACCTCCTTCGAACTGGCGTTGCGGGACGCCGGGATTGCCGCCCAGAATCTGGTGCGCGTTTCTTCGATCTTTCCACCCCAGGCCAGGTTGATCCCCAGAAAGGAAGGGCTGAAGTATCTTTCACCCGGCGAGGTGGTTTTTGCCGTGGTGGCGGAAAACTCCACCCGCGAGCCGCACCGCCTGGTTGCTTCCAGCATCGGCGTGGCCATTCCTGCGGACCGGGAGATGTATGGCTACCTGAGCGAGCACCACAGCTTTGGCGAAACCGAAGACCAGGCCGGGGACTATGCAGAAGAACTGGCCGCAGAGATGCTGGCGACGACGCTCAACGTGGAGTTTGACCCGGACAAGAGCTGGGACGAGAAAAAGGAGATCTATCGTATTTCCAATAAGATCGTGCGCACGGCCAATGTGACGCAATCTGCCGTGGGCGACAAAAATGGCCGCTGGACAACGACCCTCGCTGCCGCAATTTTGATTCTGGAGTGACGCCACTCCATCTAAAATAGGCAAAGGCGCTGCCCAGCGAGCAGCGCCTTTTGATTTGCGAGAATAGAACTATGCCTATGGAAAAGAACTACCGTGTCGGCCTGATCCAGATGTCCTGCAGCCCGGATACGGACGCCAACCTGGAAAAAGCTGCCGTCCGCGTGCGCGAGGCAGCCCGCGCCGGAGCCCAGATCGTCTGTCTGCCAGAGCTTTTCCGCGCTCAATACTTTTGCCAGCGCGAAGACCATGCGCTGTTTGATATTGCCGAGCCGATTCCCGGCCCTTCGACTGAACATCTGGCCGCTGTTGCCCGCGAAGAACAAGTCGTCATCATTGCTTCCCTGTTTGAGCGCCGCGCTCCCGGACTCTACCACAACACAGCCGCGTATCTGGAGAAAGACGGGTCCGTGCTCGACATCTACCGCAAGATGCACATTCCAGACGACCCACTCTACTACGAGAAGTTCTACTTCACTCCGGGAGATCTGGGCTTCAAGGCGGTCAATACCAGTTTTGGGTGCATTGGCACGCTGGTCTGCTGGGACCAGTGGTATCCCGAAGGCGCACGCATCACCGCTCTGCAGGGAGCGACGACGCTTTTCTACCCCACGGCGATTGGCTGGCATCCGGCAGAAAAAGAAGAATTTGGCGATGCGCAATACTCGGCATGGCAGACCATCCAGCGCGGCCATGCGATCGCAAACGGCGTGTATGTGGCCGGAGTAAACCGCGTTGGCCATGAGCACGGCGACGTAAAAGGCAACCGCGTGGACGGCGCCGGGCTGGAGTTCTGGGGAGGATCGTTCCTGGCGGATCCGTTCGGCCGCCTTGTGGCCAAAGCTCCGCAGGATGCCGAGGACATCCTGATTGCGGAGATTGACCTGAAACTGTTGGAGGACACGCGCCGCAACTGGCCTTTCCTGCGCGACCGCCGCATTGACGCGTATGGCAACATCACCAGCCGCTTTCTGGATGGGAAGTAAGCATATGATGACCAAAAACACTCCCCGCGCCCAGGGCTACCACATGCCCGCCGAATGGGAAAAGCATGCAGCTACCTGGATTGCGTGGCCGCACAATGCCGAGGACTGGCCTGGCAAGTTTCAGCCCATTCCGTGGGTCTACGCGGACATTGTCCGCCATCTGTCACAGGTAGAAGATGTGCACATCCTGGTGAACGATGCTGCGCTGGAAAAACGCGCCATCAGCATTCTGCGGCGTAGTGGTGCAAACCTGGCGAGGCTGCATTTTCATCCGTGGCGCACGGACCGCGTCTGGCTGCGCGACTCAGGACCGGTCTTCGTTCGTAATACAGAGGGCAACCCTGGGCTCACTAATTGGATGTTCAATGCCTGGGCCAAGTATGACAACTGGCACAATGATGACCAGATTCCCGGACAAGTTGCCAAACTCTATAACATGCAGCAGTGGCAACCAACTGTAACTCTGGCCAATGGCACGGAGCATCGCATTGTGCTCGAAGGCGGCAGTATCGATACCAACGGAGCTGGAGTTTTACTGACGACAGAGGAGTGCCTTCTTAGTGATGTGCAGCAACGTAATCCTGGAGTAACCCGCGAGCAGTTAGAAGCTGTATTTTCGAATTACCTTGGAATCGACCAGGTCATCTGGCTCAATCGCGGTTGCGCGGGGGATGACACTCATGGCCATGTGGATGACATCACCCGTTTTGCCAGTGAGAACACCATCGTTACCTGCGTGGAGCACAACACGCATGACGAAAACCACTTGCCACTCGCTGAGAACCTGAACCGTTTACGTGCAGCGCGCAGTTCAGAAGGCAAGCACTTCCGCATCGTCGAATTGCCAATGCCAGCGCCGGTTGTTTTTGATGGCCAGCGCCTGCCTGCCAGTTATGGCAATTTCTACATCGCCAACCAGATTGTGCTGGTACCAACTTTTAATGATCCGAATGATCGCCGGGCCCTGAATATTCTCGCCGAATGCTTCCCGGATCGCGAGATCGTTGGCATTCATTCTGGCGACCTCATCTGGGGGCTTGGCGCGCTGCACTGCATGACACAGCAGGAACCGGGCTGATGGCGGAGCGGGATGTGGATGGAAGTAAACACGCACTTCCACTCACATGCCAGCCGACTGAATGGCTATTTCGATTGGCCTGACTAACAGCTCAGGTGCGCATCCCAACACCACCACCGCACCTGCCAATAGGAGCACGATCAGCCGTATCAGCGGCGGAGCACACAACCGGCTGCTTGCTTCCTCGGGCGCATCCATCACATAAACACGCTTCAACACTTGAAGGTAGTAGTAGAAAGAAACTGCGCTCATTGCGGTCGCCAGAATAACCAGCCACAGCAAACCGAGGGACCCCGGCGTGGCATGGAGAACAGCTACAAATAAATAGAACTTGGCAAAAAACCCTGCAAACGGTGGAATCCCCGCCAGCGACAGAACAAAGACAACCATTCCCATTGCCAGTACTGGATCACGCCGGCTTAGCCCAGAAAAACTCTTCAGATCATCATTCCCTGCTTGTTCCTGCACTACGGCCACGACCACAAAAGCGCCTATGGTTGTCAGCGCATAAGTCACCACATAATAAAGCAGCGCTGCAAGGCTCTGCTGCGTGTGAGCGACTACGGAAAGCAACATATACCCCGCATGTGCAATCGCAGAATATGCCAGCAGCCTTCGCACACTGCTCTGCACAATCGCCACAAGATTGCCCAGTAACATAGAAAGCACTGCGGCGGCTGCCAGCACGGGGGTCCAACCAGGAAGCAGATGCCTCCAGGCTGCATCCCCTTGCACTCCGGCAAATCCAATCACCACGAATTGAAAGAGCAAAAAGAAACTGGCCACCTTGGACATAGAAGCAATCATCGCGGCGCTTGCCACTGGGGCGCCCTCATATACATCCGGGGCCCAAAAATGAAATGGCACGGCCGCCACCTTAAAACCAAGCCCAATCACCGTTGCCCCAAGCGCAATGATGAACAACGGGGGAAGAGTCGGCCCATGAATCGCCTGGGCAATTTCTTTGAGATTGATCGAGTTGGAAATCCCGTAAAGCAGGCTGAACCCGAAAAGCAAAAAAGCAGCTGAAACTCCCCCAAATATAAAATATTTTAGTGCCGCTTCTGCAGAACGCGCGCTGCCTTTATCAAAGGCTGTGAGGACATACAGCGAGAGGCTCAACAGTTCGAGAGAAACAAAAAGTACAAGCAGGTTCTGTGTGGCCACTAGAAAAAGTGCCCCCACAGTCGCAAATAAGATCAGTAAAAGATATTCCCCATAATGTTGGGTATGGGTATATAGAGCGGACAACAGCACCGAAACTATAGTCAGCGATATTAGTGCGATCTGGACAAATCTTGTGAGCGGGTCCGCAATCAGCACCCCTCCCAGAAAATTGCCAAAAGCAGGCCACACCAGCAGATGCAACCATGCCAGAACACATCCAGCAGCAGCAATCATCGATGCAGAAATAAATCTCTTACGGGGCTGTATGTTATGGAGCCACGTCAAATCCAGCGTCAATACCATAAAGGCAGTTAGCACCAGGATCACTTGCGGCCAGGTTAGTTGTAACAACTCCCAGTAACTAACAGAATTCATTGCCAGCTCCCTTTATGTAATCCAGAAAATAAAGGGGAGTTTAGCGCTGGCTGAATAACTCGCAAAAACACTTGCGGGTAGATTCCAACAAAGATACTTGACCCGATCAGCAAAAGTGCTCCAACCCGCTCAGGAAGCGTAATAGGGACAAGCGGCTCGTGCGGCACAACTTCAGCGTGCTCCCGATCTGCAAAAAAGGCCTTTTGCAGTGCGCGCCAGATATATGCAACTCCTACCATCAGGCCCAACCCGATACCGATGGCAAAAAGTGGATATGAGCGCCAGCTACCCATCAAAATCATCAACTCTGCAATAAAGCCACTAAATCCGGGGAGCCCCATGCTGGCCATTCCAGCAAGTACGAATATTATTGCTGCAAATGGAATCGCTCGATAGAGGTCCATCCTATTCAGTAAATGCAATTCTCTTGTATGCGTACGGTCATAGACCATTCTTCCTACAATTGCAAACAGCAGTCCAGCCAAGACCCCATGCGAAAACATCTGGATGACGGCACCGGTAAGCCCAATCTGATTCAATGTCATCAGACCAAGTAAGACAAATCCCATATGACTTATGCTGGAATAGCCAATAACAAACTTGAAATCCTGCTGAACCAAGGCGACCAGTGCACCATAGATGATCCCAACAACTGCCAGGAGTGCAAACACGTCACGCCATGATCCCATACCCAGCACATGAAATCCCCACGGATCCAGCCCCAAAGGAAACAAGACCATTGCAACCCGCAGGCAACCATAGGCTCCAAGTTTCATCACTACACCTGCAAGCAACATCGATGCAGAGGTTGGCGCAGCAACATGCCCGGTTGGCGCCCATGTATGAAATGGCCACAATCCGGCGAGAACTGCAAAGCCAAGAAAGACCAATGGGAATGCCCACAATTGAAAATGTGATGAAAATGGATATTGGGCCAACTGGTTCAATGCCATCGACTTTGCGCCAGATGTTATATAGGCAGCAATTAAGCCGATCAAGACCATTGCACTGCCTGTAAATGAATAGAGGGCCAGCTTCATGGCGCCATATTCACGTCGGGTCGATCCCCATCCCGCAATAAGAAAATATTTAGGGACAATAACAATTTCATAGAAAACAAAAAAGAGAAATAAGTCGTAACTCAGAAATACGCCGTACGTACAACCGATCAAAATAAGATACAGAGCAAAAAATTCATTTGTTCGATAGTCAACATTCCATGAAAACAGGATGCCGGCAATCCCTATTACACTTGTCAACAGCAGCAACACAAGACTGATTCCATCTACAGAAAGCGAATAGTCAATTCCCAACGATGGAATCCAGGGGAGGCGAACGATGGCCTGCATTGATCCACCACCATATCGCACAAAGCCAAGTAAGACGATTGCCAGTGAAGCCACTGCAATGGTCAGCGCCACGATGCGTGCAGCAGTACTAAATCGGCGCGGCATCACGAAAAGGCAAAACGCGCCAGTAAATGATATGTATATGGTCCACCCAAGCATTGTTGGCTCACCGAAGCAGTTGGTCTCAGAATCGAATCTCTTGTACAAACCGGATAACTGTACTATTTGTCATGCCCAGAAGTAACTGCGGATAAATTCCAAGTATGAACATCAATCCAACAGCAGGCGCCAGAATCCATCTTTCTGAAACAGTCAAGTCCCGCATCCCATTCCATCTTTCATTAGTGGGGCCATAAAAAACTCGCTGCAGAACATTCAGAATAAAAATGGCCGTCAATAAAAGTCCGAACGAGGCAAATGCCGTTTCCCACGGGGCAGATACGAATGACCCGCTAAAGATCATAAACTCTGCCACAAAGCCATTGAGTCCAGGAAGGCCGAGAGAGGAGAACAAAGCAATTCCCATCAGACCAGTGAAAACGGGCATGTGCTTGCGCAACCCGCCAAAATTATCTATATCTCGCTCTCCACCGCTTCTTTTTTCCAGCCATGCAATCAATAAAAATATTACTGCTGCTGTGAGTGCGTGATTGAATATCTGCAGTAATACACCGCTCAATGCCGCATATTGGGCTGTGAGATGTTTTCCGGGGACAGCTTTGACAACCGCCAACATCGCCAGGAAACAGTATCCAAGGTGGTTGATTGAGGAATAAGCAAATGTCCGCTTTAAATCACGCTGAACGATGGCCACATACGCAGGCAAGATTGTCGTAATAACAGCAAGCCACAAAAGCGGTGTCAGCAGCAACTTTATCTCCGGAACAAATAGCGGAAGTAAAATTCTAAGAAACCCATAAAGACCCATTTTTGACATAGCTCCTGTCAAAAGAATGGTTGTACCTGTTGGAGATTCAGTATATGCAGCAGGAAGCCATCCATGAAACGGGACCAGTGGTACTTTTACAGCCAGGCCTACAAATACTCCCGCAAATATCAACAGTGATAATGCAGCCGGTGAAAGCAGCTTCCAATGTGTTGCTGTAGTTACTACATGCAGTATGTTTGCACTATGTGCATAGTTTGCAAGCTCAATAAAATCGCTCTTTTGAGTTACCACAAATATGGCAACAAGGGACACAAGCATGGCGATACTGCCAATCAGTGAATAGACCAGGAACTGTATAGAGGCAGATGTTCTTCCTGTGCCTCCCCACAAACGAATAAGAAAAAAAGCAGGGACCAGGCTCAACTCCCAAAAAATGAACCAATGAAATAAATTCAGGGCCGTAAAGGATCCCACCAGGCAAGACTGCAAGAAAAAAACAAGGGAGAAATAAACTGGGGCGCGCTGCTGTATGTTCCAGGAGGCCACGGTCCCAATTAGAAATACCATGGCTGAAAGAAGAAGCATCACCAGCCCAATTCCATCGATTCCCAAGTGATATTGCAAGCCGATTGCATCTGCCCAGGAATGCAACTCCTGGAACTGGATCCCGCCTTCGTTTCTATTAAATCCGAACAGCAGGATCAAGGTTATTATCTGTAAAAAGCAGCTAAAAACTAGGGCAACGCGCTGTATTCTTTTTGCATCACCACTGGGCAGTAGCAATATAACAACCGCAAATATTGCAGGTAATGCAGTCAATATGGAGAGCCATGGGAGTGCCATCATTTACCAGTTCCCCACACCATAAATATAAAAATACATATAAAGGCAACAACGAGCCATCGCAAATAGTCTTGCACTGTTCCGCTTTGTAATTGTGACAATGCGCGCCCTGCCCCAGAGGTCCGGCGGCATCCTGTGTCAAAGCCGGAGTTGAAAACCTTTTGATCGTTTATGCTGACAGTTCTTCCTGTTACTACTGCTACATAGGCCGCTAATGTAGAAATCCCACAAAATATATTTTGATCGACCCACTTACATAAACCAGAAGCAATTCTATTTAGCCGAATAACGCTTACATCATATGCAGTTTCGATATACAGCCCATGAGCCAGCCACGAAAACGTCCTTGGCAGCAATACTTCTAAATTGTCACGCCCATCTGAATTCAGGCCCCGCTTATACCAGTACAACAACCACGCCAAAGTAACGCCAACAATCAGCAGCAGGGACGATGACAACATCACCCGAACAAAGCCGCCTTCCGCCAAGGCTGAAAATTGTATTGTCGCTCTCTGTCCATCCAGAAAATATTGAAGCCATGGCCAGGCGGGAGTCCCTATAAACCCCAAAAAGACAGCAAAAATAGCCAGAACAACAAGTGGTACTGTCATTAGAGGGTGGCTCTCATGTTGGCTGTGGAGATGGTGTTTCTCAGCGTGCGGCGCGGAGTAAAGACGCGATTCGCCTGCAAAAACGTATAAAATCTGGCGCATCATATAAAAAGCAGTTAAGGCAACGCCTACTGATCCCATGTAGAAAGGGACCATGGAGACGTCCCACTGTTTTGCCGCATGCAGGATGGCGTCTTTGCTCCAGAACCCGGAAAAACAGAATGGGACCCCACAAAGAGCCATCGCACCGACGGTATACGTTATAAAAGTTGCTGGCATTTTCTTGCGCAGTCCACCCATGTATCGAATATCCTGCTCTCCAGAACATCCATGAATAACTGAACCTGCGCCCAGAAAAAGCAGTGCCTTGAAAAAAGCGTGTGTGATCAGGTGAAACATGCCGACGGCAACCCCACCGGTACCCAAGCCAAGCATCATATAACCGAGTTGTGAGATCGTTGAGTATGCGAGAATCCGCTTAATATCAAACTGCGCCACCCCTAGAAGGGCGCCCAGAAGGGCTGTCAATGCGCCGATCCATGTTATTGCCTGCAGTGGTACCGAAGATGGAACTACTCCAGGAACAGCTGCACTGCCGGACATAATTGGATATAGACGAGCAAGCAGAAACACGCCAGCAGCTACCATTGTTGCTGCATGAATCAGTGCGCTTACCGGTGTGGGGCCTTCCATAGCATCCGGAAGCCATATATGTAGAGGGAACTGCCCCGATTTTCCAATAGCTCCACAAAGTATTAGCAGTGCAATTCCGATATTCCCGGCTGTTCCAATTGAAACTCCTGACAACAAGAACTTCGATAAGGCAGTATGCTCCAGGAGTCCAGCGCCATTGTCATAGAAAAGTAACGTCCCTGATTTGGCATAAAGCCATACCATCCCAATAAAAAATGCTATATCGCCAATTCGGGTTATCAGGAACGCCTTTTGTGCAGCAGCAACGGCGCTTGGCCTGGAAAACCAAAACCCAATCAGTAAATATGACGAAAGGCCAACTACTTCCCAGAACATAAAAAGAAGAAGTAGGCTGTTTGAAATCACTACACCTAACATTGCTCCGGAAAAGAGCGACAGAAAGCAGAAAAACCGAGTGAAGTTATCATCCTCTTTCATGTATTTTGTGCTGTAGATAAATACAAGTAAGCTGACGGTACTTACCATTACCAACATTAATGAGGTTAAAGGATCTATTATCCAGCCAACTCGTAATGGCTCCTCCCCAAACTGGAACCAGCATATATTGCGCACCAGCCTTGTCATACCAGAATGCTGGTTGGATATCAGGTCGGCCGCCAATATAAATGCAGACAACAGAAATGAAATAGCGATCATTGAAATCGCCAGCAATGCCGACAACAACCGCTTTTGCCTCCCAAGCAAAGCGGTCACTCCAGAAGATGCTATTGGCAGCACTGGAATCAACCAAACGATATTGATAATTCGAACCATAAAGCTTATGCAATATCACAAAACACAATCTGGTATTGCTCTATACCCCAGAACATTCATTTTAATTTTATGTACTTACCACTTCAGTGAACGGATTTCAGGCAAATCGATCGTCCTGAATACACGATTCGCAAATAAAATAATACCCAGACCCACTGCAGCCTCGGCTGCCGCAATGCCAATTGCGAAAAGAACGAAAGTCACTCCAATCAATGCTTCCGGGTGTGGCCCATAACTCCAAAATGCGATGAAATTAAGATTAGCTGCAGCCAACATCAACTCGACCCCAACAAGCACCACAATGGCGCTTCTACGCATCAATACTCCCAATAGCCCAATTACAAATAACGCTGCTGAAACTACTAAATAACTACTCGGATTTCCCATCAGGCCCACCCAATTCCGATATTGCAATACATACAGCTCCTATCAGCGATGCCGTTAACAGCAATGCTCCTATTTCTAAAGGCAGGACGGTATTTCTCAGAAGCCCGATCCCAAGCTCATTTACATCAAGTTGAAAGCTACAGGAGGCCTTTGCAAATAAATATCTGCTCCCATAGATGCCCCACAACATTGCCGTCCCAAGAACGGCCACGGATGTATACGTAAAAAACCTGGTTCTTTTCAAGTGAAAATCAGACCGCTCATTCCGGCTTCGGGTCATCATTACAACAAAAGCGAAAAGAACCCCTATCGCGCCTAAATACACGAGTATCTGAACAAAGCCAACAAATTGTGCCCCCAACTTTAGATACAACCCTGCAAGCCCAAGGAAGCCGAGCATGAGTGACATGATGCAATGGATCAAATTTCGGAAGCTTATTGCTCCGGCCATGCCAAGAATGGTCAGTATCGCAACAACAAAAAAATTGAAGTCCATAGAATTTTCGTTTCCAACGATTTACCGCAACAAATGAGAAATGAGGCCCTTGTAGATGGCCATTGGATCATAGGCAGCCAATCATTATTTACTATTTAAATCAGCCATCATTCCTCCGAATACTTGTATTCACGGCGCCAACTTTTGCTTTGTCCCAACCAGCTTTGAAGGAAAATCAATACGACCAGCGACAAGAGTAAACAAATCCCCCATCTAATTATTCCGATGACAATAAAATTCCATATGGCCATCAAGGCGATATTGAATAGCGCCAGTGGCAGCAAAACTTTCCATGCAAGTTTCATGAGATGGTCCATCCGCAAGCGTGGCAACGTACCTCTGATCCAGATGAACAGCGTTATCAACATGAACAGCTTCACAAAAAACCATATATACGTTGGAACCCATATAAGAAATGAGGCAGGAGCAGACCATCCACCGAGAAACAGTGTTACAGCCATACCAGTTGTCGCAAACATCCCGAGATACTCTGCGAGAAAAAACAATGCAAATTTAAATCCTGCATACTCTGTGTAATACCCAGCGATGATCTCAGATTCACCTTCTGGCAGATCAAAAGGTGACCGGTTTGCCTCAGCGGTTGCCGCAACCATGAATAAAAGAAAGCCTACAAATCCCCATGGCGTGAATAGAAACCAATGGGGCCATCCGTAGGAGTATCCTGACTGTGCTTCTACAATTCCAACAGTCGAGAGCGTGCCTGCCGCCATGACGACGACAACTGAAGCAAGCACCAACGGGACCTCATAGCTGATCATCTGTGCGATGGCGCGCATTGCGCCAATCAACGCGTATTTGTTGCGTCCCGACCAGCCGGCCATAAAAATGGCCAGCTCTACCAGAGCACCAACTGCAAAGAAATACAGAACACCAGAGTTCAGATCAACTACGATCATATTGCGTCCAACTGGTAAAACTGCATATGCCATCAATGCCGCAACTACCAACAGAACTGGTGCTGACAAATGCGCGATCCCATCTGCACCGCGTGGGAGGACAGCTTCCTTTGTCAATGTTTTAATAGCGTCTGCCATTGGCTGCAGCAGGCCATAAGGACCTACCCGATTGGGCCCATAACGATTTTGAATTCTTCCCAGCCATTTCCGTTCTAAAACGGTGACGAATGCAAACAAAGCGGGAAACACGATGAGAACCGGGACCACAGACAGAAGGGCAGAAACAATTGGCTGTCCAGCCGGGGGGACACGGGACAGCATCCAGTGCTTGAGAAGTATAAAAAATTGATCGACAAATTCCGCCATGCTGATCTACCTCATGACCTCATCTCAATCTGTTCGCGGACTGCTACTTCCAGCAAGGTGTATGCGCTGCCTGCAACCCGTTCAGGAGCTAATCACGGTACAGGACCAGCTTTTATTGCAGAACTTTTACTCATTTTTGCTTCCATCCGGGCGCGCTCTTCCCGCAACCGTGCATCTACAAGAGCAGCTTCGGTCGGATGTATTTTCCTGTAGTATTCATTGGATTTCGACAGTTTCTTTTTGTCCCAGAGCAGAAAATCAAAACGGCTCTCGGTACTATATTCGAATTCGTTGTCCATCTTAATGGCCTCAAACGGGCATACTTCGACACATATCTGACAACTCATGCAAACAGAGACATCGATATTAAAAGTTTCCGGGTAAAACTGTGGCTTTCCAGCCGCATCTGCTTTTTTCTGAGTGCTCTTTTCGATATAAATACACTTCGGAGGACACTCCTTTTCGCAAATCTGACACGCTACACAGCGCATTCCCTGTTGCCAGTCGTCGCCATCATAAACAAGGAATGGAAAATTACGAGATGCTTCGATGTGAGGCAGTCGTTCTTCCGGGAACTGAATAGTAGTCAGCCTGTCCCGGTTCACGAAGCTGCCCAAAAAGTTTTTTGCTGTTACCACCATTCCCCGCACAATGCCTTCACCCAGCATGTTCTTCACCCCAAACAAACGAGATCAATGAGCTGCCGCTGCTCCATCTAACGATCTGCTTCTCCCATAACGATGTCTATGCTTCCGAGAACAACAACAACATCTGCGATGCTGCGGCCAATACAAAGGTCCTCAAGCACCGTTAGATTGATCAGGCTTGGGGGCCGAACGCGATAGCGGTATGGATTTGGACCGCCGTCACTGATCAGGTAGAACCCAAGTTCCCCTTTTGGCGACTCTATTCTCCCATAGGCCTCCCCAGCTTTCGGGCGAAAGCCCCGGATTTTTGCCTTCGGATCAATAACAGGACCAGCAGGAATGCCCCGTAACGCCTGTTGTAAAATTTTGATTGATTCGCGCATCTCCAGAAGCCGGATCATAAACCTGTCGTAAACATCTCCGTGCTCTCCCAATGGAACGCTGAATGAAAACCGGCCATAAATTCCGTACCGGTCCACCTTTCGTATGTCGTAACTGACCCCGGAAGCACGAGCCATCGGGCCAGTGATTCCAGCATTGACGGCCAGGTCTTTACTGAGTACCCCGACACCTTGGGTCCTGGCCATCAGAATTTCGTTTCGAGTCAAAAACTGTTCATACTCGTCCAAAAAACGGGGGAAAGCATCCACTATCTTCCGTGCTTGCTCCATCCACCCGGCAGGAGCATCAACACGACACCCGCCAAAGCGCATATAGTTGCACATCATGCGCGCCCCGGTTAAAGCCTCAAATAAGTCCAATATCTTCTCGCGTTCACGGAAGGCGTACATCAATGGAGTAGCGCTGGCTCCCATGTCCTGCAGCAAGAACCCAATAAGACCTGCATGATTCTGCAACCGTGTAAGCTCAGCAGTAATAACTCGCAAGTACTCAGCCCGCTCTGGAACCTGTATGTCCGCAAGCTTTTCCACTGTGAGAGCGTATGCCCAGTTATTGGTAAGAGAACATAGGTAATCCAGGCGGTCTGTATACGGCATCGATCCCAGATAAGTCTCATTTTCAGCAATCTTCTCGTGGTTACGGTGCAGGTAGCCAAAAACAGGCTTCAGTTCAATCACCCGCTCCCCCTCCAAAACTACATCCATGCGAAAAACACCATGAGTAGAGGGATGCTGCGGACCCATGGAGACTTCCATCAAGTGGCCCCTTTCTCCGTCGTGAGAGGAGCGTAGAGCCGGATGCGCAGTTTGAAGTGTGACAGGGGTCATAACAAACCGGGTCCGCCTTGATGGACTTTTGCTTTCTTTAATACATCATCGTGCGCGGTGGGCTCATACTCGTAATCATCTGGTTCGATGTAGTCCTTCCGCATGGGGTGGTCCATAAAACCATCCCACATCAGGAGCCTTCGCATATCCGGGTGGCCATCAAAAATAATTCCAAAGAGATCAAAAATTTCGCGTTCCTGAAATTCTGCGCTGCGCCATACAGCGGTCAACGACGGTAAATGAACCTGATCTGTTCTGTTCGTTGTGCGCACACGAAGAATCAATGGGCCAATGCGCCGTTGTGTGGAGTACAGGTGGTATACGGCCTCCAAATAGGCGGGAGATTCCCGCTTTCGACTCTCTTCCACCTCCTGCTCCACGCCATCCACGATGTGCCTAACTTTAATTTTTTCCGTGATCTCCCTGCCGGGCCAGTCAATCCCTGTAACGTTCGAACAATAATCGAAGCAGAACATTTCCGCATCGCGCAGGTGCAGGGCAATATCCAATGCGTGCTCCGGCGCCATCAACAAGGAGTGCTGCGCTGAGGGGCTGCCGTTCTGTACGATTTCTACGCGGCAGCCAGAAACTTCTGATTCCAGCGCAGCTTTAATCGCTTCCAGATTCATGTTTGCCTGCCAGTTTGATCTGCACTAAAGGGGGGTGCCATATAGCCGGGTTTTGCGGCGGCTCCAGATCGTGCTCGCCAAATTTTGGCACTGGAAATTCACTTGGTTCATCGGCTTTCAGGTGCCGTGGTCTACTTTTACCAGTCAGATGCTGCGCATCGATCTTACGCTGCAGGGCCATCAGTGCATCAATCAATGCCTCTGGCCGGGGCGGGCAGCCAGGAATATAAATATCCACCGGAATGTAGCGATCAATTCCCTTGAGTACGTTATATCCCTGCTTGAAAGGTCCGCCGGAAATAGCACACGCCCCCATCGAAATAACATATTTTGGCTCTGGCATCTGGTTATAGAGGCGTACCACCTGCGGGGCCATTTTCTTGGTGATAGTCCCTGCGACGATCATCAGGTCCGCTTGTCGCGGAGAGGCCCGAAAAACTTCTGCGCCAAACCGCGCCAGATCGTAGCGCGCCATCGTCGAAGCGATCATTTCTATGGCACAACAAGCCAGGCCGAAATTGAGTGGCCATAAGGAATTTTTACGGCCCCAGTTATAAAGGCTCTGCAGCGTTGTAACGAAAATTCCCTGCTTGCCTAGTTCCTGTTTGAGTTGTTCCTCCATACCACGAACACCTCGCATCCCAGTTTTCAGAGTCAACCACAAAACAGACCATTCTTCTTTATGACCAATCAAATACCTTTTTCTGGTAGGCCCACAGTAACCCCTCTACCAGCAACAGAAGAAAGACCAGCGCTGCCACACATTCCTGGACAGAAAGCCCCTTGAATGCGACTGCCATAGGAAGCAAGAAAATAGCTTCGACATCAAAAACGAGGAAGACAATGGCGTATAGGTAATAGCCTGGTTGAAACTGAATCCAGGCATCCCCTGTAGATTCCAAACCGCATTCATAAATGGCATTTTTCTCTGGGCCGGGCTTCGATGGTGAAAATACCCGCGCCCATAGCCAAGCCAGAGCTAATGGGGCCACGGCAAAGGCAACGGCTCCAACAAGAAGCACGACCAACGTTATGTACCGATCGTTCTCCATAGCATCTGGATAGTCCACAGTACCAGATTCCCAAATTCCCGCAAGGCATTCTTGCAAAATCTGTTCGATCTGCTGAATTTCCTTCAATTTCTAAAACTCCGCCCAGGCGACGACCCTTTGCGGCCCGGCCAAACCTGCGAATGCTGTAACGGTAATGAGCAAAGAGTCCGCGATCCGGCGGCATACGAACAGGAGAGATTCTGTGTTGAGCTGAGAAACGATCTACTGTGATTCTGGCCAGTCAGTGGCTGAAATATCGAATCTATTGAAACAGGCATGGCAGCCTGAATTCCATGTATGCAGGTCTGATCTGTAGGCGAGAACGGAAAACAGCTTTTTCCTGTTCCTCCCTTACTGTTTACAGTTCAGACATACTGCTTTCTTTATGTCGACGCGGAAGCCGCTCCGCACCGCAACCTGCATCGGCCCGGCATAGCTGATCGTTGATGAAAGGAGTATTGCGAGAACAGGCGGAAGAAAAGCAGCCGCTCTCAGATTTGCCACAAAATGCCACAAACTTTGCGGAACTCATGCCTGTAAATTATTGATTTTATGGTGGGCACAGCAGGATTCGAACCTACGACTTCCACCGTGTGAAGGTGGCACTCTACCGCTGAGTTATGCGCCCATGAGGTTGGATAACTGCAACCAATCAATGGTACTTACTGAGGATACCACTGTCGTGTGCTTTATGCCAAACCGGGCGGTGCAAACCGTTTTATTTCCCATAAACATCTGACGCGAAAGTGATTCCTTCACCGGCTGTTTTCTGTTGCCGCACGATACAATGGCGCGTACAGGATGCCATCTTTTTCTCATTTGCCGGCTTCGCAGGAAAATGACCCCAAACGGTCGGGTTCCGGGGCCGCTGATGCTCCCGCACAGGAAAACACCCCTTCAGGAGAGGCCATAACGTGGAAATTTGCTGAAAAACAGCAGATTTTCGGCAAGCAGGACTCCAAAGGCTTTCTGAGCGAGAACCCCGAAGCAGTGGCTGACCTGGCAAACTACGATGTTTCTGAGGATTTTCCGCAACCCGAAGGCCCGGACGGGGTTATAGAGGACATGGCCACCCTGGTTCTCAATCGACCGCTGGATGCATCGCCCAACATGCCGCTCGACGTATCGGCGGAGCGCGACTTTGCCCATGGCCCATTGGTGGCGTCGCACGCTCTCTGGGCGCAGTTGACGGATGCCGAAATCATGCTACGTGTCCGCGAGGGCGAGGATGCCGGGTTCGATTTTCTGATTGCCAAATATCAGCGTCCCATTGTGCGGTTCATGTACCGCATGGTGCACAACCAGGCGGTGGCAGAGGAGTTGGCGCAGGAGGTATTTCTCCGCGTCTACCGTTCGCGGCAGACCTACCGCGCTGAGGCCCGCTTCAGCACCTGGTTGTACCGCATCGCCACCAACCTTGGCGTCAACCACGCGCGCGATACCCGTTACGAGCGGGCAGCGTCGAACGTATATCTGGACGAGCCGGATGCCAGGACCGGAACCACTCCGGATCTCGCCGATGGCAGCCCAGGCGCGGAACAGTCGATTTTGCACCGGGAACGGCAGAATGCGATTCGCCAGCATGTGATGGCTCTGCCGGAGAGGCAGCGCATGGCTGTGCTGATGCACAAATATCAGGAAATGGACTACAAACAGATTGGCGAAGTGCTCAAGGTGAGCGAATCGGCCACCAAGTCGTTGCTTTTTCGCGCATATCAGACATTGCGGGAGCGGCTGAAAGATTTTGTGTAAGTGTAAGGTAGTAAAAGAGCGTGCAGACCGGATTACCCCCGAAAAGACGCGCATGAGACAGGGAATGCAGATTTCAGGTGAAAAACGATGAGCTGCGTAGACTATAAAAATCGACTGCCGGAAGTACTCTTTGGGCCGGAAAAGGCTCCTGCGGCGCTGCGCCTGCATATTGAGCAGTGCTCTGACTGTCGTGAAGAACTCTCTGCCCTGCGCTCCACCGTGACATTGCTGAATGACTGGCATGCGCCGGAGCCAACTGCCTATTTTGATACCCGCATGGCCGCGCGCCTTCGCGAAGAGCGTTCTGCTCCGTCGATGGGCCTTTTTGAGCGTATGCGTGCGCGCATGCTGTTCGGAGACCGGATGGGCTGGAGGCCATTGCTGGTCAGCACCCTGGCACTGCTGGTTTTGGTTGGCGGCGGCACTTACGCTGATCTGATGCACCAGTGGCATCATGCGCCGCAGGCGCAGGCGTCCGCAACCATACTGGACCTGCAAAGTCTGGACAGAAACGCGCAGGTCTTTGAGCAGATGGATGCGCTGCTGCAGGACGATGGCTCAGGAAACGGATCCAATAGCAGTGCTGCTGCTCTCAATCCCTAGTAAGGACCGTACGGAATAGAATGGTCTCACAGAATCTCCGGTTTCTTTGCCGGAAAACAGCGACGACGAAAATACTTCCCTGACGCCCATGCACGATCGGCACAAAATGCGTCCGCCAGACCTGCTGTGTACACGCTGGAAAGCTGTGTTGCTGGCGGCCGCGCTTTTTCTGCCCATGCTGCTCACTGCACAGGATGCGTTCGCGCGCAGCGGCCGCTTCTGGGCTCCAGGGCCAGCACAAGTTCGTATACAGCAGCGGCGAGAGCAACGGCAGCAGAACCGGGCACGCCGGCGGGAGCACCTGAACCAGTGGCTGCAGCAGCATCAGGACCTCCCTCTGGCAGAGCAGGAAAAAGCGCTGTCAGAAGAGCCTGGATTCAACCGGCTTCCACCAGCCATGCAGGACCGGATGCGCGAGCGCCTGCGCCAGCTCAATGCCATGCCACCGCAGGAGCGTCAGCGTTATCTGAACCGCATTGAAGCCATGGAACGTCTGACGCCGCAGCAACGGCAAGATGTTCGTGGCGCAATCCTGCGGTTCGGCAGTCTGCCGCCTGACCGCCGCAGGCTTGTTGGCAAGGCCTTCCGCGATATGCGGGAGATGCCGCCACAGCAACGACGGGCGCTGCTCAATTCTCGGCGATTCCATGGTCAATTTTCTGACCATGAGCGGGATGTGCTCAATCATCTGCTGGCGGTCGAGCCATATCTGCCCCCGCCGCATCCGCCCCGCCAGCAACAGCAGAACCAGGAACCGGGCAAATAATCTTCCGTCTGCTTCCGAAGCATCAGTCCGGCTGCGCTACCGTTGGCCGCGCAGCAAATGGCCACTCCTTCTGCACAAATGCCCGCACCAGATAGATCGCCGACCCCACCAGCACCAGAACAACCGCATAAAAAATCTCCCGCTGAAATGCAGGCCGCTCCAGCAGGATGTACAAAAAGCCGGCACAGGCCAACAAGGGCGGCAGCGGGTAGAGCCAGACACGAAACGGCCTTGGCAGATCCGGCTGGGTAAAGCGCAGCACAATCAGTCCCACCTGCTGCAGCAGGAACTGCAACAGAATTCGAATAATGACAAGTGCCGCCACCAGGTCCGTCAGTTGGAGCGTACAGAACAGCATGGCCAGCCCGCCCAGCAACAACAGTGAAAGGTTTGGAAACTTGTATTTCGGATGCACGCGCGCAAAGATGCGGAAGTAGTTGCCATCCAGTGCCGCGGCATAAGGCACGCGCGAGTATCCCAACAACAGCGAGTACACGGAAGCGAAGGCCGTCCAGATCACCAGCAGGGCGATTCCCTGCCCAGCCAGAGTTCCGTAAATGCGCTGCATAAAGACCGCCGCCACCGACAGCCGCTCCTCCGCACCGGCCCGGCCCACCAGATCCTGCCAGGGAATCACGCCCAGCACGCTGATATTCATCAGCAGGTACAGCGCCGCCACGAGCACAATCGACCATAAGATAGAGCGAGGAATCGTGCGTCCAGGACTGCGCACCTCTCCACCCAGAAAACAGATGTTGTATGCACCCCAGTAGTCGTAAGTCGTAATCAGCATGGCCGCGCCCAGACCTTCCAGAAAGGCCGTAGAAAGATGAAACGCACCCGGAGGAAAAGCAAAAGCCAGATGTGCGTGGAAATGCGTCATGCCGGCAAAGATCATCGCCCCCAGCGTCAGCAACACCCCCACCAGCAGCCACTGTGAAACACCGCCAACACTCCGGATGTTGCGATACAGCAGCGCCACCGCCAGCGCGCAGCTCCCCATCGCAACCAGAGTTGCCGGGCCCAGCAGAATCGCCACATGGAAGCTGCCGGCAAAGGGAATCTCCAACGGCAGCTGATACGCAAAATCAATTCTGCGCAGCACCGGAAATAAATATCCTGCATACTGCGCCAGCCCCACACAGCCGGAAGCGATCGAAAGCGGCGCGCTAAAGGTCAGTTGCCAGATGTAAAGAAAGGCAATCCATCGGCCGGCCTTATCTGCCCCATAGATTCTTCGCAAGAAGGCATACGAACCGCCTGCCTCCGGCATGGCCGCACCCAGCTCCGCCCACACCAGTCCATCGCACACCGCCAGCACCGCGCCCAGAATCCATCCCAGAATCGCCTGCGGCCCATGCATGGCCAGAATCACCAGCGGCAGCGTAATGAACGGGCCAACACCAATCATGTTGTTCACGTTCAATGCAATGGCATTGCCCAGCCCAATGCCACGTACCAGCGCAGGCTGTTGCTCTGCCTGCTGCTTCGTCTGCCTCATAGGATTCGACACAAACCGCGAACTCCGTCCTGAGAAATTCTGGCAGTGGTGCGCCTGCAGCTCATCATACCGGGTCTGCACTCCAGGCCGACATATCACATGAATGCTTCCCTTGCCCGGACAAGCATGAGACCATGAGGTTTGCCTTGTCCTGCAAGGAATGGTTCTGCTTCTTACGGATCGAATCTCAGTTGAAACTCATCTCATTCTTATGAACATTGCCCGCCGCCTGCCTGCTCATCTGCCTTCGCTGCCAGACATCTCCGGTCGCGGCCATCGTAGTAGCTCCCGTCTGCAATGGGCGGGTTTCTTCGTCTCCGTGAGCGTGCTTTCTGTATTTGCGCTGTTTTCCCCTTCTGCACTCACTGCGCAGACCCCGGAGCAAACCACCTTCGCCGCAGCAGCCAGCGTGCAGCCGCTCGCAGCCGATCGCGGAGCCGCAGCCCTGTGGCAGACCCTCCAGAAGCTGCACACTCGCGCCAGCCTCATGATGATTACCGCGCATCCTGACGACGAAGATGGCGGCATGCTCACCTATGAGTCTCGCGGCCAGGGCGTGCGCGTTTCGCTGCTAACACTCAACCGTGGCGAAGGCGGGCAGAACCTGATGTCAGACGATTCCTGGGGCCAGCTTGGCCTGCTGCGCACACAGGAACTGCTTGCAGCCGACCGCTATTACGGAGTCCATCAGTACTGGACCCGCGTTGCCGACTTCGGATTTTCCAAGACGCGTGAAGAGTCGCTGCGCCTTTGGGGATATGATCGCGTTCTATACGATGTTGTACGTGCCATCCGCATCGAGCGGCCACTGGTACTGACATCGGTTTTCGTTGGCGGCATCGCAGATGGCCATGGCCAGCATCAGGTTGCGGGCCAAATGGCGCAGGAGGCATTTCACGCCGCTGGCGATCCGAATGTTTTTCCTGATCAGATCAAGGCAGGGCTGCTTCCCTGGACGCCGCTCAAGGTGTACGCGCGTGTACCAACCTATTCCATCTCTGCCGGGGGCATGTTTGACTACGCAACCGGGCAATATGCTCCGGTGCGCTTCTACAACTACATTACTAAACAGTGGTCGATGAGCGTGCCAGCAACCAACGTGGTCATTCCGGAAGGCGCCTATGCTCCGCTGCTCGGCGCATCCTACTTTCAATTTGCCCGCCGCGGGCTGGGCATGCAGAAATCACAGAACGGCGGGACTGGTGTCCCTTTCGCGGGACAGGTGGATGTTCCCTACCACCTCTATGGTTCGCTGGTTCCAGTAAAAACTACAGAAAACTCCTGTTTCGACGGCATTGATACCTCCCTTGCCGGTATCGCCGCACTCGCACATGGGACACACCCATTTCTCGATCGTGGGCTGGAGCAGATCAGTGCGCTGGTCGAACAGGCCATGCGAGACTACTCCGCAACCGATACAGAGCGCATTGCACCGGAGCTCGCTTCCGGCCTGCGCGCAACGCAGGCCTTGATGCAGCAGGTGCAGCAAAGCAATCTGACGGCCAGCGAGAAATACAACATCCTGCACGAACTCCATATCAAGCAGGTGCAGTTCAACAGCGCACTCGTCGAAGCGCTCGCAATCACGCTGCTGGCAACCGTCGACTTCGCTGAACATACGTCCGCATTTACAACAGCCATCCCTGGTCAGAGTTTCCCGGTCACCGTGCTGCTCAATCATGCCGGGGGAGATCCCGTGGAAATCAGCGCGATTTCTCTGCATTCGCCTGCCGATGAACACTGGACCATCACGCCGGAAGCAGTTGCCAGCGGCCCATTGCAAAACAACCACCCGGCATCCAGCCGTTTCCACGTCACCGTCGGAGCAGATGCCCACGCCACGCAGGCATACTTCCATCGCAGCAATATGGAACAACCCTACTATGACATCGACGATCCACAATATCTGAATCAATCGCTGCCGCCCTATCCGCTGGAGGCATGGGCAGACCTCACTTATAACGGCGTCCATTTTCGCCTGGGGCAGGATGTGCAGAGCTCCGAACACGTTACCGGCGCGGGCGACGTGTATCAACCGCTTGTGATTGCGCCCGCAATCTCCGTGGGCATTGCTCCCCATGCTGGCATTCTGCCGCTCAGCAGCACAGGATTTACCTTGACAGTCAAGCTGCATTCCAACGTAAAAGGCCCCGCCACAGGCTCGCTGCACCTGCAACTGCCCCTTGGTTGGACCAGCAAACCAGCAGCGGTTCATTTCCAAACCAGCAAAGATGGCGAAGATCAAAATATCTGCTTCAACGTCACTCCACTGCACTTGCAGGAGAGGGCCTACGCCATCACTGCTGTTGCAGACTACGCTGGCCGGCAATACACCACTGGTTATGTCACCGTCGGCTACCCCGGCGTGCGGCCATACAATGCCTATCGCTCTGCGACGTACAAGGCCACCGGAGTCAACGTAAAAGTGGCCCCAGGGCTGCGCATTGGCTACATCATGGGAACCGGAGACGAAGTGCCGCAGGCCCTCGAAGATATAGGTGAGCATGTGCATCTGTTGAGCGCGGAGGAAATTACCAGCAGCGATTTGCAGCAGTTTAATGTCCTAGTGCTCGGCATCCGCGCCTACGCCGCTCGTCCGGAATTATCAGCCTACAATGGAAAGTTGCTTGACTACGTGCACAATGGTGGCGTCGTCCTTGTGCAATACAACACCAACGAGTACGACCACGACTTCGGCCCATACCCTTACACGATGGGCAGACTGCCGGAGAAGGTAGTCGACGAAACTTCCACCGTGCAGTTATTGGCTCCGCAGAATCCTATTCTGAACTGGCCCAATAAAATCAGTGCGAAGGATTTTTCCGGCTGGATAGAAGAGCGCGGCCACTCCTTCCTGCAAAGCTGGGACAGCCACTACGAACCGCTGACCGAAACGCACGATCCCGGTCAGGCTCCGCAAAAAGGCGGTCTGCTGTATGCACGTTATGGTCGTGGCGCGTATGTTTACGTAGCGTACGCGCTCTACCGCCAATTGCCAGAAGGTGTTCCCGGCGCATATCGGCTCTTTGCCAACCTGCTCAGCCTGCCCAAAGCACTGGAGCGTCCGACCAGTAGCCCCACGCACAAGTAGCGCTCAGCCCATCACAATCATCGGTTGAATGAGCGTACCGGCAATGCGCTTGCCAATCGCCAGCAGCTCGCGCTGACCAGAGAAAATCTTTACCAGTGGAGCATTCGAAAATTCCGGCAGATTCATCGCCATTCCGTTGCGAATGTGGCCCGCCGTCTGTACATCCACCGTTACACCCGGCATATCCGGCAGCAGGGTTCGTGGATGCGGCAAATGCGCCTCCAACTCGCCCGCTGCCCCCAGTTGCTGCATCGCCTCCACAGAAATGGCCTGCTCCAGCGTAAATGCTCCTGCGCAAGTTCGGCGCAAACTTGCCAGATGCGCACCGCAACCTGCCATCTGCCCCAGTTCGTGCGCCACCGCCCGCACATATCCACCGGCAGAGACCTTCATCTCAAACGCCGCCGCATCATCCACCAGTGACAGCAATGCAAAATGACGGACCACAATCTTCGCCGGCCTCACCGGAACCTGTTTTCCCGCGCGCGCCAGCTTGTATGCCGGAACGCCTTCAATCTTTTTCGCGGAATATGGCGGAGGCACCTGTTCCATCTCGCCATGAAAACGAGAAGCCAGCTTCTGCAACGCCTCCAGCGAAAGCTGCAATGGCTTTTCCTCCGCTGCCGGCTCACCCTCCGCATCATACGTGTCCGTTGCAAGACCAAAGCGGATCGTTCCCGTATACGTCTTGTCCGCCTGTCCATAGAACTGCGCCAGCCGCGTATATTTGCCCAGCAGAAGCGGCAACACACCGGTCGCCATCGGGTCCAGCGTCCCCAAATGCCCAACCGACTTCTCTCCCGTGGCCTTGCGCACGGCATTCACAACATCGTGCGAAGTCATTCCGGCTGGCTTGTCCAGCACGATCAATCCATTCATACGGCCTCTGATTTCATCCCCAAAGTACTCTGCAATTTTCCTGGAGGCCATAAAAAAGCCCTGCATTGACGCAGGGCCTTTTCTTACCCAATCCACTTCCAGACTAAATGGAACTGCGCTGCCGCACCAGCGACAAAAACTCGCTTCTGCTCTGCTGCTCGCTGCGAAACACACCCAGCATGGCAGAGGTCACCGTGGCGGAGTGTTGCTTCTCCACGCCTCGCATCATCATGCACAGGTGCTGCGCTTCCATCACCACGCCCACGCCCTGCGGCTGAATCGCATCTTCAATTGCATCTGCAATCTGCCGCGTCAGCCGCTCCTGCACCTGCAAACGGCGGGCAAATACATCCACCAGCCGCGGAATCTTGCTCAGGCCGATCACCTTGCCGTTGGGAATATAGGCCACATGCACCTTGCCGAAAAATGGCAGCAGATGATGCTCGCACATGGAGAAGAACTCCACATCCTTCACAATCACCATCTCATCGTAGGCAACATCAAACAATGCTCCGCGCAGAATCTGCGTTGCATTCATCGCATAGCCCTTCGTCAAAAACTGCATGGCCTTTTCCATGCGCTCCGGTGTACGAAGCAGCCCATCGCGGTCCGGATCTTCTCCATACCGCGCCAGCAGTTCCTTATACAGCTCTTGTGTTGTTGCCTGTGACAAGTCCGCGCCTTCTGCTGCTGCCCTGGGTTTGGTAATTACGGCGTGCTGCGCCATGTCTGCATCCTTTCCTTTCGGACGTCCCTCCGTCCGCATCAACCTCGCCATGCAATCTACTGACCGGAATACTCAAAAAAATTATTAGAAGTCTCTTCCACCCGCACCGTCTCCAGGTGCGCCTTGGGAAAACCGCACTGGAAAATGCGATATATCTCAATACAAAGATTCTCCGTTGACGGCACCACTTTCTCAAAGCACGGCTGCAAGTTCAGATTTGTGTGATCGAATCTCTCCACGACTTCTCTTCGTGCGAACACATCCAGGTCCGCCAGGTTGCAGACCATCCCCGTCACCGGATCCACCTGCCCGCTTACCGTCACCTGCACCACGTAATTGTGCCCATGCCCATGCGGATTATTGCACTTCCCGAAAATTTCGCGGTTCTGCTCCGCCGTAAACTCGTCCGAATGCAGGCGGTGCGATGCGCTGAAGTGATACCTCCGGCTGAGATACACCTTCATAGCTCACCATAATAATCAGCAAAAAGGTCCTGCATTTCATACACGCGCACGCGCTGTAATGTTGCGCCGGAAATCTTGCCTTCCAGCCGCTTCCAGATCGCAACCGCAATGTTTTCCGTCGTCGGCATCATGGTCTTGAACTCAGGAACCTCCAGGTTCAGATGGCGGTGGTCGTACACGCTCACCACTTCGTTTTCCAGAATCTCCTTCAGAGCCTTCAGGTCCACCACAAAGCCGGTCATCTGGTCCACCTTGCCAGTCACCGTCACTTCCAGCATGTAATTGTGCCCGTGCCCCTGCTTGTTGGCGCACTTCCCAAACACACGCCGATTCTCTTCCGGAGTCCAGCCTTCAACGTAGTAATAGTGCGAAGCAGAAAACTCTGCTCTGCGCGTCAATAAAACCTGATTCGTGCTCATGCGGTTGCCATTTGCCTTTTCCTGAAAGCTGCGCTGTATGTTAGACGCACTACCCTCTGCTACAGATTCATCGGCCTGCGCTATACTTGCGCCCTTTCCAGCCTACCTGCTTTCGCACCGAATGGTGAAACCAACTCCGCGCCAGCAGCCAACAAAACAATGGAATGGCCAGAATGGTAATAGCGCAGTCCCATACCGGGAAGTTCGATTTTCCTACACGCCGATAGTACCGCCACAGCGTTCGGGCCCAGATCAACCCCAGCAACAACCGCTGCCAGTTCAGCAGCCAGGGCATCCACAGCAGCAGCAGCGGCAACCCCACCAGCAGCGCCAGATCCAGCAACCGCCATGCCGCCAAAGCCAGTGGTTGCGGAAACAGCAATGCCAGATTTTTCGACCACCCTTCCAGCATCTGGCCCACACTGCGATACATCTGCGTAGATAGCGCATCTGCTGCATAACGAAACCGAATCGTCCGCTTTCCGTGCGTGCTGTCCTTACTATTTTTGACGCGACAGGCCAGTTCGACATCTTCCAGCACATTGCCCGCAACCGCGCGGTGTCCGCCTATGGCAAAATAGGCGCCCCGCTCCACCAGTAGAAACTGTCCATTTGCAGCCGCAATGCGCTTCTCCGGATTGCTGACCTGCTCCGGCGGATAAACCGCAGCCAATTCCGAAAACACCAGCGGCATCAGCGCCCGTTGCCAGAAGCCGCTCACCAACTGCCGTGGCGAATACGAAAGCATCGCCACTCTGGCATGCTCAGCCTCCTGGAGCGCGCGCCGCAGGTTGCCCGGCTCATGTACCGTGTCCGCATCCGTAAACAGCAACCACTGCCCTTTGGCCATCTGCGCCGCACTCCACACCGCGTTGGCCTTGCCCGTCCAGCCCTGCGGCAATGGTGGAGCCTGCAATATCGTTACCCCGGCAAATCTGCCCGCAATCTGCCGCGTGTGGTCACTGGAATCATCATCCACTACCAGCAGTTCCCAATCCACGCCCAGAGCAAACCCCACCTCCGACTGCTGCACCAGCGACTGTAAACACATGGCAATGCAGTCCTCTTCATTCCGCGCCGGCACAATCACGCTCAGCACCGTCGCCGCATTTTGCGTTGTTTCCAGTGGACCCGTAGGCTCTGTCATATTGAATAATCGGCTCACCGTGCCTGGCACAGATTGCTCCAGGGTAAATCAACCCTCTGCCGCTCCCTTCATTATAGAAAGCATGGCGCAGAGCCACCTCTGCTTATGCCATACAATGCTAGGTAAGACCGGAGCCGCCGCTCCCCGAGGCGCATTCTTTCGTGACCAACACCGTCCGTCGATTTCACATTTTTCCCGTCATTCTTCTGCTTACGCTGGCAAATTGCTTCACCGGCTGCGACCGCGGCGGGCACCCTTCAAAAATTGACGGGCCTGCGCCCGGCTTCACCGTAAGCGACAACATTCGCACCGTGCATCTGCACGACTACCGCGGCCACATCGTTCTGCTCAACTTCTGGGCCACCTGGTGCGCGCCCTGCATTGCAGAAATTCCCTCGCTCGAAGCGCTGCACCATAAAATGCCGCAGATCACCATCCTCGCCATCAGCGTGGACGATGATGCCACCGCCTATCAGCAGTTTCTGTTTCAGCACCAGATTGACCTCATCACCGTCCGCGACCCGGCACAAAAAGCCAACCTGCTCTACGGTACCGTGCAATTTCCGGAAACCTACGTCATCAACCGCAAAGGCATGATCGTGCGCAAGTTTATTGGCGCGCAGGACTGGACCAGCCCCGATATTCTGGACTACCTCGGCAAGCTTTAGGGCAAAAGCAGAGTTACTGAGAGTGTGTGGGCCATTTGCAGGGAGTGTCCGGCCGACGCTCCCTGCTGGTCGCGTCGGCTCAAGTCCTGCGGCCTCGTCCTACACTCCCCTGCTTTTGCTTTAACGACGCCAACACGCAGCCGCTGAAAAGGTTGCGCAACCATGGCACGATTTATTTCCATCCCATTTCCAGGCTTCTGCGCGCACTCCCTGTGACCTTTGTTGAACAAATTCATCTAACCAGTCAGAGGTTTCATACGATGTACAGGTCAACCATTTTCGCTCTTATCCTGACCGCCACCTCCGCAGTTGCAGTCGCACAAGCCGCCCCACCATCTGCGAATATGTCCGGTTCCGCAACAACCAGCGACGTCGGCACCATCAACTACGTTGAAGGCCACGTTTATCTCCAGGGGCGGCCCCTGGTCGCAGGCTCCAGCGGCAACCCGAAGCTTGCCCCCGGTCAACGCCTTACCACAACCAACGGTAAGGTAGAGGTCCTGCTCACACCCGGTGTTTTCCTGCGTCTTGGCAGCCACAGCACTCTCCGGCTCGTTTCTCCGGAACTTACTCATACTGAAGTCGCGCTGGATCGCGGCCAGGCCGATGTGGAAGTCGACCAGATTTACAAGGAGAACACGCTGCTGGTCGATCTTCCCAATGGCCAGGTGCAAATGCTGAATCAGGGTCTGTACGCTTTCCATGCCAATCAGCAGCAACTGCAGGTCTTCAATGGCGAAGCATCCCTCTATCCTGGCTCCAACTACAACACCGACATCACACCCATCGTTGTAAAAAGCTCGCAGCAAATCCAGATCAATGCCGAACCCGGCCGTCCTCAGCACTTCGACAAGAACTACGCACAGGACGCCCTTTACCGCTGGAGCTCCCTGCGCTCGAAATATCTTGGCGAAGCCAACCAGGAACTGGCTGAAAACTATGCTGGCTATGGCGGCTACTATAACCCCGGCTGGTACTGGGCCGGTGGACCCTATGGATACACTTGGCTCCCCGGCGATGGCCTTTTCTGGAACCCCTTTGGCTGGGGATTCTACTCCCCAGGATACTTCGGTGGCATGGGCTTCGGTGGCATGGGCTTCTGGGGTGGCGGCTTCTATCGTGGTGGCTTCTACGGAGGCCGCGGCTTTTACGGCCGCAGCTTCGGTGGTGGCTTTCACGGCGGCGGTGGTTTTCACGGCGGCGGTGGCCGCCGCTAAAGCGGAGTAAACGCGAAAAACACCATACATCCTCCAGCGCCCATATTCTGATCTTCGATATGGGCGCTTTTCTTATACATGCCGCACATCTGCTCAACCAGAACAGACACGCCAGCTAAATACATCTCCTTACGAATTTGTAACCCAGCCAGTCTCCGATACCGCTGCTATGATGAGACTATGACCACCGTTGAAGTGCTGTACCGTTACGACCTGCACCCCACCGAGGCCACCATGATCTCCGTAGGCGTCCTACGCGAGGTCTATGGCATCCGCATGATCAAGTTCCATGAGGCGGAAAAGACCGTGCGCGTAGAGTACGACGCCACCCGCCTGAACGAGCCCGCCATCTATCAGTTGCTACGCCGCACCGGGCTGGACATCGTCGAGTCCTTGCCGCTCATTCCGCCGCAGCCAGAGCCAGAGGCCCCGGCCGCGACACCAGCCCGCTAGCGCATGCAAATGCCAGACACAAATCCACAAGATTGATGGCAAAGCATTTGCATCTTACACAGCGAGTTGATATTCTTACCAAGTTGCAGTTGCACAATGTGCGCCCGTAGCTCAGTTGGATAGAGCGACTGACTACGAATCAGTAGGTCGGAGGTTCGAATCCTTCCGGGCGCACCATAGAATCAACAGCTTGCATCATCTTTTGCGAGTTCCCTTTTTTCAGTGTCGTAAATTTTGTCGTAATCGGGTTCTTCCTGGACAGCCCACTTATACATGCTCCGCTCCCACAATTGACGACCGATTCAGTCCTATTTTATAATGAGGACTTTGAGAGTGGTTTTCATTTTCAACTACTTGCGAGTTGAATCGGCATAACTTCCTGTCTTTTGATTCGCAGTCAGGGGCCTCCTTCACATCATGTTGCAGGCATTCATCATCACATTGCGCGAGGGCGTGGAAGCCGCGCTGATCGTAGGCATTGTCTTCGCCTATCTCGATAAAATCGGCCGTCACGAGCTGAAGCGCATTGTGTACTCGGCGCTGGGCGCTGCTGTTGTCGGATGCCTGGGCATTGCCGCCGTCATCGCGCGCACGCAGTTCAACCAGGACATCTTCGAAGGCTGGGTCATGCTCATCGCAGCCGTCATTGTGCTCAGCATGATCTGGTTCATGCACAAGGCCGCCCGCACCATGAAGGGCGACATCGAAGCCAAAGTCGGCAGCTTTGCCGGCAACGGTTCCAAAATCGGCCTCTTCCTCTTTGTCTTTCTCATGGTTCTGCGCGAAGGCGTGGAGACGGTGCTGATTCTCGCTGCCGTCTCGCTCAACTCCACCGAACTTCTCAGCTTTACCGGCACCTTGCTGGGCGTGGCCTGCGCGGTCGTCTTTGGCGTCATGTTCACCAAGGGCAGCCTGCGCATCAATCTGAGGCGGTTCTTCAAGGTCACCACCATCATTCTCTATTTCGTCACCTTCCAGTTGCTGGTCTCCGGCCTGCATGAGCTTTCAGAAAACGGTGTGCTGCCCTCCAGCCGCACCGAGATGCGCATCATTGGCCCCATCGTGCGCAATGACCTGTTCTTCTTCATCACCATGCTGGCGCTGGCCGGACTCATGATTCTGTTTGAGTACCGCCGCCGCTCCTCGCAGCCTTTGCCCGCTACGGCCACTGCCGCAGAGCGCCGCAAGGCAGAGTGGTCCGCCCGCCGCGAGCGCTTCTGGATGACGGCCGTCGGCACTTGCTGCTTTGTTTTCATCTTTCTGGTCACAGCGCAATTTATTTATGCCAAAAGCACTACGGCGCTGTCTCCTGCCACGCCGGTCACACTGGTGGGTTCGCAGGTGGCACTGCCTGTCGCGCAGATCAACGATGACAATCTGCACCGCTTCGATGTGCGTGTCCCCAATCAAAACGGCCAGGGCAGCACCGATGTCCGCTTCCTGCTCTTCCGCCGGCCCGATGGCAAGGTGGTCAGCGTCGCCGACGCCTGCCAGATCTGCGGCCCGGTCGGCTTCTACAAAAGCGGCAACAACATCATCTGCAAGATGTGCGCCTCGCCACTGAACGCGCAATCCGTGGGACAGCCCGGCGGCTGCAATCCCATCCCGCTCAGGTCCACCCTGGTTGGCGGGCAGATCCTCATTGCAGCAGCCGATCTGCAGGCGCTGGTGCCTCACTTCCAGCAATAACACCAGGAAGCGATTCCTGAGGAGCGCATGACATGTTCTTCCGCCTGTTGCTTGAGAGTTTTCTTCGCCAGCGACGCCGGAAACTGCTTGCCGGAACGGCCATCCTGCTCGGCATCACCGCTGTCACCGCCATGCTGGCGCTGGCCACCAGCATCGGAGACAAGATCCACAAAGAACTGGCCGTCTATGGCGCCAATATCGTCATTACACCTGACGCGGCCCAGCTCGACGTGAAAATCGGCGGCGTCGACCTGAAACCCGCCAGTGCGGGCGACTATCTGCACGAAAGCGACCTGCCGAAGCTCAAAGGCATCTTCTGGCGCAATAACATTACCGGCATCTCGCCGGAACTGCCTGCAGAAGTACGCCTGCAATCCGACAGCAGCACCACCACCGCAACCGCCGTGGGCCTGTGGTTCCAGCACACGCTCACCTATGGAACAGATTCCCTCACCACCGGTGCAGCGCAGTTGCATCCCTGGTGGAAGCTGCAGGGCGCATGGCCCGCGCAGAACCATCAGGCCGTTGCAGGCGCCGCGCTGGCCGCAAAACTCGGCCTGCACGCTGGTGACTCCGTCCAACTCAACGGCCGGCCCATGCAAATCACCGGTATCGTCTCCTCCGGAGATGCAACCGACCAGCAACTGCTGGTGCCGCTGGCGCTCACACAGCAATTGCTGCATGCCCAGGATGCCGTCAGCCGCGTCTACGTCAGCGCCATCACTAAACCGGAGGACGCCTTTGCCCGCCGCGATCCTGATTCGCTGCCGCCAAAGTTGCGCGACATCTGGTACTGCCGTCCGTATGCCAATTCCATCGCCTATCAGATCCGCGAAGCAATTCCCAACGCGCATGCCGGGCAGATTCGTCAGGTAGAGCAAAGCGAAGGCAAAATCCTCTCGCGCATCTCCGGACTCATGTGGCTCATCAGCCTGGCTGCCCTGCTGGCGGCCTCTTTTGCCGTCTCCGCCGCCATGGCAACCGCCATCCTGGAGCGCCGCCGCGAGATCGGCCTCATGCGCTCGCTGGGAGCCAGCCAGAGCACCATAGCGCTGCTCTTTTACTCCGAAACCGGCCTGCTGGCGCTGCTGGCCGGAGCCTTCGGCTTCCTGCTCGGCTCCGGGCTCTCCTGGTGGCTGGGCCAGCGGATTTTCGGCAGCGGCATTGCGCTGAATCCTGTTCTGCTGCCCGTAGTGCTGGCGCTGGCGCTGCTGGTTTCCATCGCTGGCAGCACGCCCTCCATCCGCACCGCACTCCGCATTGACCCCTCCAACATTCTGCGAGCCGACGCCTGATGCAGAAAACTAAAATTACTCTCGGCCATGTCCTGTTGCACTCGCTGCTGCATCGCCGCGCGCGCAGTCTCTCGGCCCTCATCGCACTCACCGTCTCCGCCGCAGTTGCCACCGCTCTGCTGACACTCTATGCCGATCTCGATGCCAAGCTGCACCACGAATTCCGCAACTTCGGCGCCAACATCGTCATCACCGCCGCGCAAGGCGGCCCCCTGCCCGCCAACGCTCTTGCGCAGGTGAGGCAGACCGCCGGAGCCGGCAGCATCGCCGTGCCCTTTGCCTACGCTGTGGCCAATACCGACCGCGGAACCCCCGTGGTTGTTGCAGGAACCGATTTTGCCAGCGTACAGCGGCTGGATTCCTGGTGGCAGGTCAGTCGATGGCCCGCTGCCACAGATGCCAGGGCCGCATTGCTTGGCCAGAAGGCAGCGCAATTCGTTGCCGACGAGCATGCCGTCACCCTTACCTACAATGGCCACCCCGTGCAACTGCATGGCGCTGGCCAGGTGCAGACCGGCGGCGACGAAGACAACCGCATCTATCTGCCTCTGGCCACTTTCACCGCATGGACCGGCGTGCAGCCCAGCGTCATTGAGTTGCAGGTCCCCGGCGGCGCCACGCGCGTAGAGCAGACGATGACGCATCTGCAACAGGCCGTTCCCGGCCTCCGCATTCAGCCCGTCCGCCAGCTTGTCGAAGGCGAAACCCACATCATCGACCGCACACGCGCCCTCATCTACGGCTCCATGCTGCTCATTTCGCTTACCGTGGCCGTGGCTGTACTGGCTACGCTCAGCGCGTCGGTGCTGGAGCGACGCCGCGATTTTGCCCTCATGAAGGCCCTTGGCGCATCCCAGCTCTGGCTGATGTTCCTGTTCCTGCTGGAAGCAGCCGCCATCGGCGTGGCCGGCGTCCTTGCCGGATACATCCTCGGCTCGGCCACCGCGGCGCTCATCGGACGGCTCAACTTCCAGACCGCCACGCTGCCGCATCCTTCCGTGCTGCCTCTGGTTCTGCTCCTGAACCTCGCCATTGCAGCGCTGGCCGCGCTTCTGCCGCTGCGCGTGCTGCGCAGCCTGCAACCGGCCGCACTGCTCAAAGGAGAATGAGACAATGAACAGTTTGGAGGCAACACCCTTGAGCACCGCGGCCCACAGCACCGAACTCGATCCCGCAAACAACCTCGCCATCGAGTTGCAGGCCGTCACCCGTGAATACGCCGGGCATGCTGGCGTGGTGCGCGCGCTCGACCATGCCTCCTTTTCCGTCAAACCCGGCGAGTGGGTGGCCATCACCGGGCCCTCCGGCTCCGGCAAATCCACGCTCGTCAATCTGCTGGGCTGCCTAGACCGTCCCACCACTGGCGCACTTCGCATTGGCGGAACCGGCACCAGCCAGATGACCGCGCAGGAGCTGGACCGCTTTCGCGCGGAGAAAATCGGCTTCATCTTCCAGCAATTTCACCTGATCCCCTACCTCACCGCGCTGGAAAACGTCATGCTGGCCCAGTACTTCCATAGCATGACCGACAAAGAAGAGGCGCTCCTCTCGCTTGCCCGCGTCGGTTTGCGCGACCGCGCGCAACACCTGCCCAGCGAGCTTTCCGGCGGCGAGCAACAGCGCGTCTGCATCGCCCGCGCACTCATCAACAATCCCCCGATTCTGCTGGCAGACGAGCCGACCGGCAATCTGGATGCGGCCAATCAGCAGATCGTCGCCGAGCTGCTCAAGGACCTCCACCGCCACGGCCACACCATCGTGATGGTCACCCACGATCCGCAAATGGCCGACCTCGCCAGCCGCAAAATTGCCTTAAGTCACGGAAAGGTCATCTGCCATCCCTCCACCGGCCCACTGGTCACGTTGAGATAGGCCGGGCACTTGCGCCTCGTACAATAAAGCCATGACCCACGATATAGACTACCTGCGCGCCGCCATGGCAGAGGCACAATCTGCGCAAATGGCTGGGGAAGTCCCGGTGGGCGCAGTCGTCGTTAAAAACGGCGGAATCCTTGCCCGCGGACAAAACCGCGTAATGCGCGACAACGACCCCTCCGCCCATGCCGAGATCGTCGCTTTACGCGCTGCCGGCATGGCCCTGGGCAACTACCGGCTGGAAGACTGCGAACTCTTTGTTACGCTGGAGCCCTGCGCCATGTGCGCAGGGGCCATTCTGCATGCCCGTCTGGCGCGCTTGGTGTACGCTGCGGACGACCCTAAAGCAGGCGCATGCGGCTCGGTCCTCGCGGTGATCAATCACCCGCAACTCAACCATAAGCTGGACGTGGTCAGCGGCCTGCTGGCAGAAGAATGCAGCACCCTGCTGCGGGATTTTTTTCGCGCGCGCCGCTGAATTTTTTGTCAATTGCAACTTCCACTGTCGCAAACCGGACCTGACGCGCTATGATGTGCGGCATGACAGTTCTTGTTTATTCCGCCGCCTGGTGCCGCGATTGCCGCGAAGCCAAGCGCTTTCTGGAAAAGCACAACATCCCCTACACCGAAATTGATATTGAAGAAACTCCCGGCGCCGCGGACGTAGTGCTGGCCAACGTCGGCAAACGCGCAATTCCGCAGTTTGTGGTGGATGGTCAATGGATGCAGCCCTACCGCCCAGGGCAGGGCTTTCTGTACGACGAGATGAGCGAGTTCTTCGGAGTCCACCAGCTATAAGCTGATGGATTGAGTGTGAGGACAGGCCCAGTTTTATTGAAGGCATCAGGTAGACGAGGACTTCAGCCCTCGGCGCCATAAAGGCTTCCTTTGCATCGCGGCTTCACAGGATGAGGTACATTTTCTTCTGCAAAATGACTCGGTCAGCGTCCCGCGTCCACCACCTATTTTGCTTTGCCCCTGGTTGCAGCTTTCTTTGGGGTCACGACGCCATTGGTTACACCCTTCAGCGCAGTACGAAAAGCGGTCATCATCTCCGGCCCATTCTCCTGCAACCGCTCAATATGGGTTGCCACCAGCGAATACAGCAGCTTTTCCCCTTTCGCCGTCAGCTTCAGATCCACTTTGCGATGGTCCAGCGCATCCGTCTGGCGCTTCAGCAGTCCCAGCTTCTCCGTGCGGTCCACCAGTTCCACGGCGCTGTTGTGCCGCAGCATCATGCGCTCTGCGGCATAGGCTATCGTTGGCGTTTGCCCTTCCGGCACGGCGGCAACGGCCTGCAAGAGCTGATATTGCTGTGGCTGCAGGCCTCCTGCCCGCGCCGCACGCTCGCTGAAATGCAGAAAATTTCGCAACTGATAGCGAAACTCCGCCAATTGACGGGCCTTCTGCTTCGCCAGCTCAAGATTTGCCCTGTTGTTGGATTTCGCCATAATGTATCGTATCACGACATGATCGCTCAGAACGCATCCGGTTCCACCACCCAGACCGCTCCGCAGGCCCCGCAATGCCATTTTCTGCTGGGAACCGGCAACGGAAATCCCAGCCACAGCAGCAAATAACTCACCGGCTTATTGATCCCAGGATGCGAGACATCCAGCGATCCGCATGCCGGGCAGCGCGGCTGCCCATACTGCTCGCCCACTTCCTCTTCGCTGTAGCTTTCCGGAATCGGCTCCGCCAGCACAGCCCGCGCCGCAGCTTCTTCCTCCGGCCGCACCTGCAACCGGATGCCGCCGATCAACTGCGACATAAACCAGTCCAGGCGCACCATGTTGTCATCGGCCAGAAAAGTCTCAATCCCTGCCGATTCCAGCTTGCCCCGGGCCAGCAGCGCCTCTGGCAGGTCACGATATTGCTCCAGCGTCACCAGCTTTGCGTCCATGCCCTGCCCCCAATCCGTTAGACTGGGATGTCAGCAGTTTCGCTTTACCCAAACCCAAGGAGTCTGTTTTGATCGCGCGCTATACCCGCCCGGAGATGGGCAAAATCTGGTCCGACGAGAACAAATACACCTGCTGGCTGGCCGTCGAAGCCGCAGCTTCAGAAACCCTGGCCGAATTCGGCGTTGTCCCCGCAGAGGCCGCAAAGGCCATCCGCGAAAAGGGCCGCGTCGACGTGGCCCGTATTCAGGAGATTGAAGCCGAGGTGAAGCACGATGTCATTGCCTTCACCACCGCTGTGGCAGAAAAAGTAGGGCCCGAATCCCGCTGGCTGCACTACGGCCTCACTTCCAACGATGTCGTGGACACGGCACAGGCCCTGCAGATCAAGGCCGCTTCCGCCATCGTGCGCGAAGGCATCGTGCGCCTTGCCGCGGTGCTCAAGCAGCGCGCTCTGGAGTTCCAGCACACACCCTGCATCGGCCGCACGCACGGTGTACACGCAGAGCCCACCACCTTTGGGCTCAAATTGCTCGTATGGTACGCCGAAATGCAGCGCAACCTGGTGCGCTTCGATGCCGCCGCTGAGGACATGCGCGTCGGCAAACTCTCCGGCGCAGTGGGGACCTTTGGCCACCTGAAGCCAGAGCACGAAGAGCGCATCTGCGAAAAACTGGGGCTGCAAGCCGCGCCCATTGCCACGCAGGTGCTGCAGCGCGACCGCCACGCCGCGTATATATCCACCCTGGCCGTGCTGACGGCTACGCTGGACAAGATCGCCACCGAGATTCGCCATCTGCAGCGCACGGAAGTGCGCGAAGCGGAAGAGTTCTTCTCAGAAAAGCAGAAGGGCTCCAGCGCCATGCCGCACAAGCGCAACCCCATCACCTGCGAGCAGATCAGCGGCCTGGCCCGCATCGTGCGCAGCAACGCCCAGGCATCGTATGAGAACGTGGCGCTGTGGCACGAACGCGACATTTCACACTCCTCGGTGGAGCGCGTCATCTTCCCGGACTCCACCATTCTGGCCGACTACCTGCTGAACAAAACAGCGACACTCATCGAAAAGCTGCTCGTCTATCCGCACCGCATGATCAAAAATCTGGAGTCCACCGGCGGCCTGATCTTCAGTGGACAACTGCTGCTCGACCTGGCAGAGGCTGGCATGTTGCGCGAGGACGCTTATCGTCTGGTGCAGACCCATGCCATGCGCGCGTGGAAAGAGGACCTGATCTTCCGCGAACTGGTCGCTGCCGATCCGGAGATCACCAAGCTGTTGTCATCGGAGAAGCTGGCCCGCACCTTTGACCTGACGCGCCAGCTTTCCAATGTGGACACAATCTTCCAGCGCGTGCTGGGATGACCCATTGCCTGCCGCATCTTTTTCAGGCGTGGCAGGCAAACCATTCAAAGAATTTATGCCGACTCTTCCAGCCCGCGACCATCAGCTAGTCCAAATCGTGGACGCGGCACTGATAGATGCAACTCGCCGCAGTGGCCATTTCCTCGCCTGCAAGCCCGGATGCGCGCAATGCTGCGTCGGCGTTTTCCCCATCACCCAACTGGATGCGCTCCGCCTCCGCCTGGCGTTGGAGGCTTTGGAATCACAGGAGCCTGCACGCGCAGCACGCATTCACACACGAATAGACGCATCGCTGCAGCGCCTGCTCCCCGATTTTCCCGGTAATCCGGCCACAGGGCTGCTGGGCGAGAGCGACGAGGCCCTCGCTCACTTTGAAGAGTTTGCCAACGACGAGCCCTGCCCGGTGCTCGACCCTGCAACCCTCACCTGCGACCTATACGCAGCGCGCCCGCTGCCCTGCCGCACCTTTGGCCCGCCCGTGCGCACGCAGGAGGACGGCCTTGCCGTCTGCGAGCTATGTTTTGTGGGAGCCAGCCCGGAAGAAGTTGCCGACTGCGAAATGGTCCCCGATCCGGAGTTTCTGGAAGAAGAACTGCTGCATGAACTGGAAGCTGCCACTGGCGCACATGGCCTGACACTCGTCGCTTTTGCCTTGCGGCAGACGCTTCCGTGAAAGACTATAGGCCGCCACCAGGCGAACTTTGACGCAGCGTCGGCTTCGCGGAAACTTCATCCGCTTGCACCTCCAGTCTTCTGCGCTGCGGATCGGTCTGATACGGCTCCGCGGAGCGCACCTCTTCCATCACAGGAGCTTCTTCCGGCGGATAAAACCGGCCATCGCTCACATAAGCCACCAGGAAGCTGCCGGCAAAAATCGGGTGCAGCAACGCCAGCGGCAGCACATATTTCTTGGACTTCACCAGCGACTCCGCCACGCCATCCACACGGCGGCTGCGCGGAATGGTGCCCGGAACCTGCGGAATCACAAAAACGGTCGGGTCCAGCGACTCATGCTTTTCACTGTACTTCAGCACCGATTTCGCCACCTGCTTCGGCGTGGTAATGCCGAAGTCCGCAATAAAATTGCGGTGTACCGACCCGGGGAAAAGAAAATCCATCGTGGCGCGGGCAAAGTCGGCACAGTTATGAAACAAAAGATTGAAGTGGCTCCTGTTCCTGCGATCATTCAGACGCTGCAGAACCGCCTCATCCTGCTGCGCCGTCGTTGCTATCTGAAAGCCAAAAATCCTGCGATCATAGGCCGCGCCAATCAACTGCGTCCATGCGCCGTCCGGCGTGGAACCGTCCTTGTTGTCCGGCGCAATGGCTTCCAGATGCGCACGACGGTAGCTGTCGCGCAAGGCCGCCTCGGTTTCGGCAGTCGCCCGCGTCGGAACATCCTTCAACGCGCCCACCGCATAAAGGTAGGGAACCAGTGGAACGGCAATCCAGTCATACCCCGCAATATGGTGGTAGCGGCTGATGACCACCCCAAGCTCCCCTGGCTTGCACGGCCGCAGCTGTGTCGGCGTCTCAGCGCAGAGACTGGAAAAATAGATGGCAGCATGCCCGGTAGGATTCATGTGGCCGAATGTGCCGTATGGCTCCTCCAGCAGCACCGCAACGTCGGCACGCGCTGGCAGGCTCCCCAGGAAAAGAAATACGAACATCCAGGCCACTCCAGCTCTCCTCAATGCCATCCACAACTCCACAATGCCTCTCTGCACCACAACGCTCGTTGCAACGGAATGATTTTTCTAAAGACTTCCCTTGAGTAAATAGACACCTCTACCTACCGAAAAGTTGACGTTGATATGGCAAAAGTATTGGCGTGCTTTTGCCGTGTGCCCCATCGGCAACTTTTCGCACAGTTATGCGATACCGGTGCAACCTTTGTCCGGTAAGCGATAATAGAAATCGTGAGTCCTGCCGACACAGCCCCGCGCAATCTGACGCTGGCCATCACCGGAGCCAGCGGCGCCGTCTTTGCGCGGGAAATGCTGCTCGCGCTCGAACAGGACACCCGCGTCGAGCACGTCAACTTTGTGCCATCCGAGCATTCTCTGCGTGTGCTGGCAGAAGAACTCAGGATCAGCGGACGCAATGGCCTGGTAGAAAAGCTGCTGGGAGCAGCTTCAACAAAAGTTCAGCAGATTGCCGTCGAAGATATTGGAGCCAGCATCGCCAGCGGCAGCTACCCTTCCGATGGCATGATCGTGCTTCCCTGCTCCATGGGGACGCTGGCCGGCATCGCCAACGGCATGGCTGGCAATCTGATCGAACGCGCTACGGATGTCTGCCTCAAAGAGCGCCGTCCACTCGTGCTCTGCATCCGCGAAACGCCATTCAACCGGATACATCTGCGCAACATGCAACTGGCGGCCGAGGCCGGGGCCACCATCTACCCCGTGATTCCCACCTTCTACAATCAGCCCGTCGACTCCACCGAAATGGCCCGCCAGTTTGTTTACCGCGTGCTCGCACACCTCGGCCTGCCGCAGCCCAACGCCTATCGCTGGAAAGCAGACGAGTTGTCCAGCTAAAATTCGTGCGTGCCGGCCGGCATCGGTGGGTTCGAACCCAGAAACTGAATGGTTTGCGGCAACACACGGCCCGCGCATTGGCTGGGCGCCAGGTGACCGCATCCGTCGAAGACCTCCAGCACCGACTGCGGCGTTTCCTGATGAATCTCCTCTCCTGCCGACAGCGGAATCAGCCGATCCTGCCTGCCCCACACAATCAAAAAGGGCTGTTTGATGCCACTCAACTTGCCCTCAACAACATCCTTTTCCGTCAGCATGGACGCGACACTGCGGCCAATCACCCAGCCCATCCGATGATTTCGGCGCAGAATTGCGCGCGCTACAAATCCCGGAAATTCCCTCGGCGTCGGCATCAGGTAGCTCCACAGCAATTCCAGGTCCTCCACCGTCTTCGGCTGAAAAAGATTGGACCCAAAGGTCGCCTTGAAGACTGTACCGGCACTGTCATACACAATCAGCCGCTTCACCCGCCCCGGATGATCGAGCGTGTACTTCATCACAATCCATCCGCCCATGGACCAGCCCGCAAGATCCACCTGGTGCAGTTGCTGGCTGTCCAGAAACTGCTGCACAATCTCTTCTTGTTCCGCAATGGAATAGCTCACATCCGGCTTGTCCGAACGGCCGTAACCCAGCAGGTCCGGCGCGTAAACGTGGAAACCCGCCCGCGCCAGCCCTGGTATCAACGGCGCCCAGTCCTCCGCTCGCGCACCCAGCCCATGTATCAGCACCAGCGGCTGGTCCTCATGCTGCCCTGTACCGATGTTCTCCGGCCCGGCCTCAAAGTAGTGAACACGATACGGCCCAAGCTGAACATATTCGCTGCGCACGCCTTCGCGCCACAACCGGAAGTGCAACACCTGGTCTGACACCCAGAGCGGATGCGTATAAAAGACCACCCCAACCCCCGTCAGGGCCACCAGAAAGACAACAAACGACCGCAGCAGAAATTTCTTCATTGCCTTCTCCACAACACAATTTGCCTGCTCCTGAGATGCACTATGCCCGCTGTTCTGCAACCATGCGAAACGCCTTCTCAATCACCGCCATCGTAAAGGGCGCCAGCCTGTAAATGCCATGCGGGCCCAGTTCGCGGCGATCCACCCAGCGCGCATCCGCCGCGTCGTCTCCGCAATGCAGCTCGCCACCTGTAAAGCGGCACATCCAGTCCACCAGCACATAGTGGTACTGGACACTGCCATTCTCATTGCGCTGAATGCGGTCAAAAACCTCCACCACCACTTCCGGTTTCACATCCAGTCCGGTCTCTTCGCGCACCTCGCGCACCACACCTTCCACCAGCGTCTCGCCCAGCTCCAGCGCACCACCCGGCAAGGACCACTCGCCCTTCAATGGCTCCTTGCCGCGCCGCACCAGCAGCACCCGCTGCCCATCCAGCACCACTGCTCCCACGCCTACAACCGGCGCTTCCGGATACTCCCGCCTCATCCAGCACTCCCGCGAAAACAACGGCGGGGTACGATGTCATTTCGTACCCCGCCACTCTTTTTCTTGTCCTAACCTCGGCCTTTTACAACTTCAGCGCCTTGCCATACTCCTCGCCAAAAACAGTGCGGCTCATGTCAAACCGTCCACCGTAGAACTTGTCCTGACCTTTCAGGTGTCCCACCGCCAGCAGCGCCACCACGGAGTAGCTCAAGGGCAGACGCAGCACTTCGCGCACTTTTTCCTGCTCAAAGCCTTCCATCGGCGCAGTATCGTAGCCCAGCACCTCCGCCATCAGCATCATGTGAGCAAAGGCCAGCATCACATGCCGGTTCAGCCACATCTCTATATTGGGATGATTGGAAAGATAATTCGGAATCGTACTCTTTGCCTGCTCGGCATAGTGCTCCGGCATACCCCCTTCGCGGCCCAGCCGAAGCATTTCCTCCAGGTCGCCGTTACGGAAGCCATCCGCATCGCCGCAGGCAACAATCATCGCCGAGGCCTCTTCCACCTTCGGCTGGTTGTAACTGGCGCCGCGCAGGCGCTTCCTCTGCTCCGCCGCCTGCACCACAATAAACCGCCATGGCTGCATGTTGTAGCCACTTGGAGAATGCAGTCCTGCTTCAAGAATCTGTTTCAGATCACCCGCAGGTATCGGCACACCGTCAAAGCTAGGTGTCGCACGCCGCTCTTTGATTGCCTGTGCAAGGGTCTTCTGTGCTTTGCTCGTCATATTCTATTCAGCCTGGCTCCACTTTCTCAAAAGATGTTGCATGGAAAGGACTAGCAGTACGCTCCCATCACGACCTCAACTGCGCCTATGAACATACCATGTTCGCGTTTACGCAATTTAAATCATTCCAGCGAAGAGCACAAAGCAGATTCTTGTCCACGCAGAATTATGCGCCTCACTGTGGAATCTGCGCCATTGGCAGCTCGATGCCGAACGGCGTGCTTCCCGGCGCGTCGGCAAACACCCACAGCCCGTGGAATGCTTCTTTCAACTCCGGATGTGCCGTCAGCATCGCCTGCATTACTTTTAAGTTGTGCGCCCGGGCTGCTACCGGATCGCTGACGTCCGCCGCCGTTACATGGATCACCAGATCCAGTCCGCCCAGCGCATCATCCGTGCCAAGACTCGTAATCGTATACGTTTCGTTGCTCCCCTTCAGCAGCAATGGATGTGCCGCGCTCACGCCATCCTGCATCTCGTCCGGCAGCACAGCCTGCGACTCGCTATGCAGCTTGTCCAGATTCGTACTCCCCACAAAGTCCACCGGAACCAGCAGCGAACGCGCAACCTGGTAGTAGAACCACGCATTCCAGCGCTCCCCTTTTTTTGCGTAATCGCGCGCCTGCTTCCAATACCAGACGCCATCATGCCCGGCCGAGGTAAGCGGCTTGGGAATAAAGCCCGCCAGCTTCCAGGCCCCATTCAACTGCTGCAACACAAACGTCATCTGCCACGGAGCCGCCACGCCCGTGGAGTGCACCATCGCCAGGCCATATCTCCCAGCCGGAAGATTGGGAATCGTAAAGCTGGTGTCCGCCGCGGAGTTGTTCAACGCGCAAAAAAACTGCGCCATCGGAAGGCTGCCATCGCTGTTCGGCTTCAGGTCACTGGCATCCAGCAGATAAACGCTCTCCACGAGGAACGAGGCCCCTGCCAGTTTTGGCGCCGTCGCAGACATGGCCTCGGCAATGCCCTGGAAGCTCTGCGCATACTGCGGAATCGTCTGCGCCCGCAATCCGGCCGCATTACCGGCCTGCACCATCAGCGCAAAGCTCCTGCCGGTTGCCGCCAGCGCGTCCCGGTCCGCCGTCGTCATCAACGCCTGCGTGGTGCAGGACTCCGCATAGGTCCCCGGAACCACCAGCCCCAGGCAAGCCGCCAGCACTGCACCTGCGCACGCCGCACGCCGCCACACCCTCTTCGTCACCACTCTGGATTCTTTCAAAACGGATCTCCGCAACCACACCAAATCACTGCTAGTCTAGTACATGCAAGGGAATCGAATGAACTTGGCACAACCAAATGCAGTTGCCCGGCTATCATTTCGACACAGAAAGCGTCCCTCATAGCAGCCACAGCAGATTGATGCGTGCTCTTCCTCCAATCCGCTTCCTGCAGCACCCCATCCGCACCGGTACGGCTCTGCTGGCCGGGTCGCTCGTTTTGACCCTGTGCCTGGCAGGCTCCCAGCACGCATCGGCGCAAACCGCTACAAAACACAAGCATAAGCGACATGCTGCAAGCACAAGATCAAAGCCGGTGCCGGTTCCTGTGGTTGCCCCGGCGCAGCCGGTCCGGCCGCTGACTCCCGCCGAAATGCCACCCCAGCCCGCGCACATCACCTACGTGGAAGGCAAACTCACGGTCGATGCCGACAATTCTGATCTGAACCAGATTCTGCTCCAAATCTGCCATACTACCGGCACTCAGTTGACAGGAAGCTCCAGTGATAGCCGGGTCTTCGGCAAATATGGCCCCGCCACCGTCAGCGAAGTGCTCACCACCCTGCTCGACGGCACCGCAAATAATTTATTGCTGGTCAATGGCGCTGGCCCTGCGCCAAAAGAGCTGATTCTGACGCCACAGACAGGCAGTGCAACCACTGCGGCAGCCTATCACCCCGTGCCAACCTTCCAGCAGCCGGAACCGCCGACCAATCGGGCAGATCCATCGATTGCGGACCAGGAGCCGCAACGGCCGGAATTTCCTCCGAGACCCATGCAGGACAACGGCAATCCGCAGGCATCGCCGGATAGTTCCGGTACAAACAACACGGACCAGCCCTCTCCCAATGGCATAAAAACGCCACAGCAGATTTTTGAGGAATTGCAGAAGCTGCGCCAGCAGGCAGTTCCGCAAACACCGCCTACAGACTAACTTTCCCCACGTGGGAAGTTGTTGCAGATCAGCTTATTTTTAAATGGAAAAAGAAGATCTCCGCACGGTCGTACGGAAGAAGAGGCCTGTTGCGGAAAGAAAATTCAGCTGCGTGCGGTCAGCGTAGTGTGTCGAGCCGCCGTGGCCGCTACATTCCGTGCATGGATGCGGAAAAGCCCAAACATCGCCTTGCAAACTGCATACGCCGCTAATACCCCTACCGCCAATGCTGCGAAAACTGCGCACACCAGAACTACCCAAGTTGCCACGACCGCTCCCCTTTCATTCCAACACGCCTGCTGCTTACATCAGCATTCTCTCAGAAACTGCTGATTTGCCAATATCTTATATGTATGTGGACTGTTACTAAGGTGTATACCTCCCGATTCGGTCAACAGTCTACAATTTTGGGACACTCAGCTTGGATGCAGATTTTCACGGAAACGTCTTTCGGTTGCGCAAAACAACTCCAAAAAGCACCTGACGCGACCCGCCAGAATCCCGTACTCTAATCTTTTGTGGTTTTACCGCTGGAAAGCTTCTACATGACCATCTCCAATATCTCAGTTCGAGGAGCGCGGCAGCATAATCTGCGCAACATCAGCGTCGATATTCCGCGCAACACGCTCACCGTCGTCACCGGACTTTCCGGTTCCGGCAAGTCTTCGCTGGCGTTTGACACCATCTACGCCGAAGGCCAGCGCCGCTACGTGGAGACCCTTTCGGCCTACGCACGCCAGTTTCTGGATCAGATGGAGCGGCCCGACGTGGACGCCATTGATGGCCTGAGCCCGGCCATTTCCATCGAGCAGAAGACAACCAGCCGCAGTCCGCGCTCCACCGTTGGCACCATTACGGAGATTTACGACTATCTCCGCCTGCTGTATGCCTCGGTCGGCCAGCCGCACTGCCCCAACTGCGGCCGCCCCATCTCGCGCCAGTCCGCAGACCAGATCGTGGAACGCATTCTTTCGCTGGCTCCCGGCGAGCGCGTGATCATTTATGCGCCCATCGTACGCGGCCGCAAAGGCGAGTTCAAAGAGGAGCTGGATGCGCTGGACCAGCAGGGCTTCCGCGCACGCGTCGACGGGCACATTCTGGATATTGGGGAAGAAATTCGCCTAGAAAAGCGCAAAAACCACACCATTGAAGCCATCGTGGACAGGATCGTACTCAGGCCCGGCGCAGACGGCAAAATCGACACCCGCCGCCTGGACGCCTCCGTACAAAAGGCCCTGCAAATGGCCAACGGACTGGTGCTGGTCGCCATTGCCGGAGCGCCCAAAGACCAGGCCGAGCAGCTATATTCCTCCTCCATGGCCTGCCCCGATTGTGGCATCAACGTGCCCAAACTGGAGCCACGCAGCTTTTCCTTCAACTCCACCTACGGAGCCTGCACCGAATGCCACGGCCTGGGCAGCATCTACGATTTCGATCCGGCCAAGGTCATCACCGACTGGTCCAAGCCGCTGCTGGACGGCGCCATGGGCCCCGGCTCGGCCTCGCAGTACCTGTTGCGGCTCGTCAAACTGGCTGCGGAAAAGTACAAAATCAACCTCACCAAACCCTTTGAGCAACTCCCGGAAATACAACAAAAGATATTGCTTTATGGCCCGCCCCGCAATGAGACTCCCCGCACCGGCTTCCACGGCATTCTGAGCTACCTGCGCGACACGCTGGAAGACTCAAAGTCCGAGGGCTACCGCGACTATCTGCTCAACTTCATGTCCGCCAGCACCTGCCCGGCCTGCAAAGGCAAGCGCCTGCGGCCGGAGTCCCTGGCCGTCAAGGTGAGCGACCTGTCCATTGCCGACTTCACTGCGCTCTCGCTGGAGCGCTCCCTGCAATCGGCAAAAACGCTGCGCTTTACCGGCCGTGACCGCATCATTGCCAGCCGCCTGCAACGCGAGATCACCGAGCGGCTGGAGTTCCTGAACGCCGTCGGCCTGGGCTACCTTTCGCTCGACCGCAGCGCTTCCACGCTCAGCGGCGGCGAGGGCCAGCGCATCCGGCTGGCCACGCAGATCGGTTCCCGCCTGCGCGGCGTGCTGTACGTACTGGACGAGCCCTCCATTGGCCTGCACCAGCGCGACAACCAGCGGCTGATTGCCGCGCTGGAGTCGCTGCGCAATCTGGGCAACACCGTGCTGGTGGTGGAGCACGACGAAGACACCATCCGCCACGCCGACTACGTGCTCGACCTTGGCCCCGGCGCTGGACGGCACGGCGGCCACCTGATCGCCTCCGGCACACCAAAGCAGATCATGTCCACGCACGACTCGCTCACCGGCCAGTATCTGGCAGGCAAAATTGAGATTGTGGCCCGCCCGGAGCCACGCCCGCTCACCGGCAAATGGATCACCGTGGAAGGTGCGTGCAGCCACAACCTGCAGGAAGTAACGGCACGCTTCCCTATCGGCGTTATGACAGTGGTGACCGGCGTTTCCGGCTCCGGTAAAAGCACGCTGGTCAATGACATTCTGTACCGCGCGCTGGCCCAACATTTGTACGGCTCGCGCGAAGAGCCGGGCGAGCATCGGCGCATTCATGGCGCAGATCAGTTGGACAAAGTCATTCAGATTGACCAGTCCCCTATTGGCCGCACACCGCGCTCCAATCCAGCCACCTACACTGGTGTATTTACAGCCATGCGAGACCTCTTTGCGATGCTGCCGGAGGCGCGCGAGCGCGGCTATAAACCGGGCCGCTTCTCCTTCAACGTCTCCGGCGGACGCTGCGAGGCCTGCCAGGGGGAAGGCCAGCGACGCATTGAGATGAACTTCCTGCCCGATGTGTATGTGCTGTGCGAGGTCTGCAACGGCCGCCGCTACAACCAGGAAACGCTGGCCGTAAAGTTCAACGGCTGTTCCATCGCGGACCTGCTCGACCTGCCCATCTCGGATGCGCTGCCGATTCTGCAGGACATCCCCACCGTTCGCCTCAAGCTGGAAACACTGGTCGACGTGGGCCTGGGCTACATCCATCTTGGCCAGTCAGCCACCACGCTCAGTGGTGGCGAGGCCCAGCGTATGAAGCTGGCGCGCGAGCTTTCCAAACGCCAGACCGGACGCACTCTCTATCTGCTCGACGAGCCCACCACCGGGCTGCATTTTGACGATGTTCGCAAACTGCTGGAGGTGCTGCATCGGCTGACGGACCTGGGCAACACCGTCATCATCATCGAGCACAACCTCGACGTGGTCCGCAACGCTGACTGGATCCTTGACCTTGGACCGGAGGGTGGCGAAGGCGGCGGCAGCATTGTGGCCGAGGGCACGCCAGAGCAGATTGCCAGCAGCTATCGCCAAAACGGCATCTCACATACAGGAAGTTTTCTGGCGCGTTACTACGACAGCGGTCGCAGCAGAGCAGTCGTCAGCACCAACGGCGCATCCAGAAAAGCCGCTGCCGTTCGGGCCGGTAAAAATCTGTTGAGTTCCAACGGAGTTTCTGCCAAAGCGCCAGCGACAAAGAAATCCACCGGAAAAGCGAAAAAGACAGTGAGTAGGCCCTAATGGAGAACCGTGATTTGTACCAGTCTGCCGAGCCCTACCTTCAGATGGACCCATTGCCATCGCCAGCAGAATTCGAGGCCCCGCGCACCGTGCCTAACCTTGGCCATGCGCTGCTCTTTGGTTTGACCGCCGGAACGGTGATCTTCCTGGTGGAATCCGTCGCAATGGGCGTTGCCATGGGCCTGCATCTGCTGCCGCATCGTACCGCCGCACAGCTCGCAAAAGAACCACTGCTCATCATTCCCTCCATGGCCTTCAGCTATCTGCTGACGCTGTTCATCGCCTATGTTTTCTTCCCACTGCTGTGGCAACGAGGCTTTGGCAAAGGCATCCACTGGAATTTTCCGGTGGCGCTGCGCAAGGCAATCTATCTGGTCCTCACCGGCGTGGCGCTGGGACTGGTCATCCAGTGGCTCTCCAATTACCTGCCCATGCCCAAATCGCTGCCCATGGACAACTTCTTCCGCACGCGCAGGGATGTATGGATGGTCACCCTCTTCGGCATCTTTCTTGCGCCCGCCTTTGAAGAGATCAGCTTCCGTGGCTTTCTGCTGCCCGCCTTTGCGTACGCATGGGACTGGGTGCAAAGCAAGACCCGCCCCAACAGCTCTGCCCGTGAAGAGAAGACCCTCTCCTTTGGCCCGGCCAGCGAAAAATCCCCGTCCGGCCGCACGGCCAGCCTGCGCGCTGTGCTCTACTCCACCATCCTCACCAGCATCCTGTTTGCGCTGCTCCATGCAGACCAGTTGGCGCACGCCTACGGCCCGCTGGCCGTGCTTTTCAGCGTCAGCCTGGTGCTCACTTTTGTCCGCCTGCGCACCGGCTCCGTCGCCGCCTCCGCACTGGTGCATGCCAGCTATAACTTCAGCATTTTCCTGACGTTATTCATCAGCACCGGAGGATACCGGCACCTGGAGAAGATGAAGGGCTGAATGCAACAATCTCACAGATAGTTAACTGAATGCAGTACACTTTTACTGACAGACATGGCACAACTATCGCATCCAATCCCACGTATCGAAAGCCTCACGGTAAAAAATTATCGTGCACTTCGGGATGTAACAATTAGCAACATCACTCCTCTAACTGTGCTGCTCGGGCCCAATGGCAGTGGGAAATCCACGGTCTTCGACGTATTTGCATTTCTATCTGAATGCTTTACAGATGGTCTTCGACGGGCGCTGGACAGGCGTGGACGCCTCAAAGAACTGCGCAGCAGAAATTCTGAAGGCCCAATTCGTATTGAAATCAAGTATAGAGAACGTCCACAATCTCCTGTAATCACCTATGCCTTAGAAATAGGAGAGACTGATCGTGGCCCACAAATTACTCATGAGCAATTGCGCTGGCGCCGCGGTGGCCATGGGAAGCCATTTAATTTTCTTGATTATTCCTCTGGCATTGGACGCGTAATTAAAGGGGAGAGTCCGGGAGAAACCGGAGAACGAGAAGAATACCCTCTTACTGACCCCACATTTCTGGCCGTCAACACGCTTGGGCAACTGGCAGCAAACCCTCGTGTAAAGGCGCTCCGTGAATTCATTGTCGGCTGGCATCTTTCGTATCTATCCGCTCAAGATACACGTGGCAACCCCGAAGCGGGACCGCAAGAACACTTGTCCAAAACTGGGGACAATCTTGCGAATGTGATCCAGTACTTGCACGAGCAGCACAGAGAACATCTGGAGTTTATCTTTGAACAACTAAGAAGGCGCGTACCCCGGCTTGAACGGTTTGACGCACGTCCTCTTGACGATGGCCGCCTGCTGCTGCTGGTAAAAGATGCCCCGTTTGCTGATCCAATACTTGCCCGCTATGCTTCGGACGGCACGCTAAAGCTTCTTTCATACTTAATCCAGCTGCACGATCTAAATCCGCCACCGTTAATTGGCATAGAAGAACCGGAAAACTTCTTACATCCAAAGTTACTCTCAGGGTTAGCGGAAGAATGCCAAACAGCGAGTGAGCACACCCAACTACTGGTCACAACACATTCCCCTTACTTTGTTGACGGATTGAGCCCGGAACAAGTGCGGGTGGTATCAAGAAATGAGTCGGGCTACACGCTGGTTCAACAAGCATCCGACATCAACGGGATTAGGGAATTTATCGAGGAGGGGGCGACCCTTGGTCAACTCTGGATGGAAGGTCATTTCAAAGCAGGAGATCCTTTGCAATAGCTGTTCGATCCACTATGCATATTGAATTTCAAGTTGAAGAGCCATCCATGGAGTTGTTTTTACGTACAGTAGCCCCAAAATTACTGGCGGGCCAAACAACCTTCAATATTATCAACTATCAAGGCAAATCCAGGATGCTGGCTGAACTACCCAATAGGCTACGCGCATACAGAAAACGTATGGATCGCGAAGATATTCGATTGGTCATTCTGATTGACAAGGACAATGCTGACTGCGCAGAGCTTAAAAGAACACTGGAAGAATTCGCAAGAAACGCGGATATTCCGACTAAAGCGCATCCATCACCCCAACAAAGCTACTCCGCAATAACGCGCATCGTGATTCATGAACTGGAAGCATGGTATTTTGGAGATGTACAAGCCCTTCGCGCCGCATTTCCGGGAGTCCCAGCCTCCCTGGCTGCACAACAACCATATCGAGAACCAGATGCCATTCAGAATGCCTGGGAATCACTCCATCGCCTTCTGCAAAGGCATGGCCGTATGGGAAAGACGTTCCCAAAACAACGGGTCGCATGCACCTTAGCACCTTTTATGAAGATCGATGAAAACACTTCTAAAAGCTTTATCCATTTTATTTCGGGTGTGCGTGCTTTAATTGAGGCAACACCCACTGGAAAGCCGTAATAGATAGATGACAGATTCCCACACCTCCTTGCTCCGCCTGCTCGCCACGCACTCCTTCAAGCTGGGT
>DZDJ01000040.1:10725-22951 GCA_022736715.1 Edaphobacter aggregans | reverse complement strand
CTTTGCAGCGGTAGGCAACATGATGGATCTTTTGGACCAGCATGATGAGTCTCCTTTCGTCATATCGCGTTTGAATGTCAGGTGGCCGCCGTAACAGCCTTCGTGGCGCAAGATGCCGCGAGAGGACGGCATCGCGCAGGTTCATTCTTCGTGAAGCATGCCCAGATAGGTCGACTCGACCTTGGGATCGTGGAGCAACTGCTCGCTCGGACCGTGCAGCGCCACTTCGCCGAGCTCGAGTACATAGCCCTCATCAGCGATCTGTAGTGCAGCGCGGGCGTTCTGCTCGACCAACAGCACGCTCAAACCGGCGTCCCGTAATTGCGCCACCGCGTGCAGTACTTCGCGGACAATCCGCGGCGCTAACCCTAAGCTGGGTTCATCGAGGAGCAGCAATCGCGGTCTGCCCATCAGTGCGCGGCCGAGCGCCAGCATTTGACGCTCACCGCCAGACAAAGTCTGCGCCAATTGCTTGCGGCGTTCCAGCAGACGCGGAAACAGCGCGTAGACCTGCTCGCGCTCACGCTGCCGCGCGGATTTGCCTTCACTGCGGTTGCGAAATGCGCCTAGCTCCAGATTGTCTTCGACACTCATAGAGCCGAACAAATCGCGTTTCTCGGTCACCAATCCCATGCCCATCTCGACCCGGCGCTGCGGCCCGACGCTGCGGCAGTCGTGTCCATCGAACGTTATTTGGCCGTGAGAGGGGAGCAGGCCCATGAGGGCCATCAGCAGAGTCGTTTTTCCGGCGCCGTTCGGGCCAATGACCGTGACAATCGAGCCGCGCGGCACACGCATGCTGACTTCGCGCACGGCACGTACCTTGCCGTAGCTCACACTTAACCCTTTGACTTCGAGCAGAGGAGCGGACACAGGGCGGCTCTGAACAGACTCTGCTGGTTCATCAACGGCGGCTTCATTGACGACGCCTTCTGGGATCTGAGCGGCGCCGTTCATGCTGCGTCTCCAACACCGCCCAAATAAGCCTCGATCACCGCCGGGTGGCGGCGGATTTCCTGCGGAAGCCCTTCGGCGATTTTTTCGCCGAAATCCATCACCACCACGCGGTCGGCGAGTTCCATTACGAAGTCCAAGTCGTGCTCGACCAGCAGGATAGCCAGTCCTTCTTCACGCAGTCGACCGAGCAAAATCCCCAGTTCGCGTTTTTCAAGGTAGCGCAGGCCGGCCGCGGGTTCATCAAGCAGCAGCAAGCTGGGATCGGCAGCCAGCGCGCGTGCAATCTCTATCACCCGTTGCTGGCCCAGCGGCAGGCTGCCGGCTGGAAGATGAGCTTTTTCGCAAAGTCCGCAGCGTTCCAGGGCGTCTCGAGCGGTAGCGAGTATGCGCTGTTCCTGTGCTCGGTCAAGCCGCCAGGCCGATGCGACGAAACTATGGCGACCGCGCAGGTGAGCTCCGAGCGCTACGTTGTCGAGCACACTCATGCGCGGCAGCAAACGAACGTGCTGGAAGGTGCGACTCATCCCCATGCGCGCGACTCTGCGAGAGTCGCAGCGCTCTACAGGCCTTCCGAGAAAGCGAATGCTGCCCGAACTCGGCGGATTCACTGCGGAGATGCAGTTGAAAAGGGTGCTCTTGCCAGCGCCGTTGGGACCGATCAGCGCCAGCACTTCGCCCGCGCGCACTTCGAAAGAAATGGCATTGTTAGCAACCAGTCCGCCAAAGCGCTTTGTTACTGCGTCGACCTGCAGTATGGGTTCGCCCCTGGCGGGTCTGAGACGGCTATCCAGGGGCGCTGCTCCGGCAGTCGACAGAGTGCCCGGTGCTGACCCGCGTCGTGGCCACATGCGGTGCAAATGGGGCCACAGTCCTTCTGGTGCGCGTTGAAGGATGATGATCATCAACACCCCGAAGATGATGCCTTCGAAGCTGCCGCTGCGGCCGAGCAGCGACGGCAGATGGCTGTGTAGCCATTCCCTCGGCAGGGCGTAAAGAAAACTTCCGACCACGCCTCCCCACAGTTCAGCGATCCCGCCGACAACGCCCATGAATAAATATTCGATGCCTTGGCCCAGGGAAAACGGAGTCGGATTGACGAAGCGCTGCATGTAGGCGTAGATCCAACCGGCGACACAGGCATACTGCGCTGCGAGCACGAACAGGATGATCTTGAAGCGGGTTGTGTTCACGCCCATCGCCTCCGCCATGAGCGTGCCGCCCTTGAGTGCGCGCATGGCTCGGCCTTCACGCGAGTCGAGCATGTTGTGCACCGTCCATATGATGGACAGCACCACTCCCCAGATCAGAATATGGAATTGCCAAGACTCGGTGAGTTGCCAACCGAACAAGCTGAGTGGGGGGATGCCGGTGATGCCGGTTTGCCCGCCCAGCGTCTGGCTGTTGCCGAACATCAGATAAATGGCGATTCCCCAGGCCAGAGTGCTCAGCGGCAGGTAATGTCCGCTCATGCGAAGTGTGACCCAACCAAGCACCACCGCCACTACGGTGGTGAGCAATAGCCCGGCAAGCAGGGTCAGCCAAGGGTTCCAGTCCTGCGTCGTGGTCAGCCAGGCGGCCGCGTAAGCGCCCATGCCGACAAAGGCCGCCTGACCAAAGCTGGTAAGCCCGCCCACGCCAGTCAGCAGCACCAGACCAAGCACCACGATGACGCTCAGGCCGACGTAGTTGAGCATCAGCAAGGGGTAGCCGTGCAGCATGAACGGAGCGATGCACAACGCAAGGATGAAAGCGATCAGCGGCAGTCGATACAACATCACGACTCCTCTTCATCATCGGGGCCACTCGCCATCGAGCGCCACAGCAACACAGGAATGATGAGCAGGAACACGATGACATCCTTATAGGCGCTCGCCCAGAAGGAGGCGAAGGATTCAGTGAGGCCAACCAACAAAGCACCTGCGGCCGCGCCCGGATAGCTTGCCAGACCGCCAATGATGGCGGCGACGAAACCCTTGAGCCCGATGACAAAGCCTGCTTCATAGTCGATTACGGTGGTTGTGGCGATAAGAATTCCCGACCACGCCCCTACAACGCCTGCGAGTAGGAACGCCGCCCCCCCAGCGAAAGCCGGAGAAATGCCCATGAGTTGCGCCCCGGTGCGGTTCACCGCCGTGGCGCGCAGCGCCTTCCCATATAAGGAGAATCGGAAGAACAGGAACAGCACAACAAGCAGTACCACGCTTGAGCCAATGATCCATAGCGTCTGCAGCGCCACCGGCATGCCGCCGAGTTGAAAGTTGCCGTCGGTAAACGCGGGCAGCTGCGATCCTTCAGGGCCAAACAGCAGCAAACCTAGGCTGTTGAGAGCGATGTGCAGCGCCACCGATAGCAGCAGCAGGGCCAGAACCGAAGCTTGCGCCGCCGGGGCGTAAACAACACGATAGAGCAATGGGCCGAATACAGCGCACATCGCTAAAGTGATTGCGATCTGTAATGGATACGCCAACGAAGACAGAGGCAGGCTGTAGACGACGGCGAGCAAGAACAGGGGAGGGGCTAGGTAGACGATACCGGCGCGGAGAAGTCGACGGCTTTGTCCGGTGCGCAAGATCGCCGCCGCGTCTTGCAGCCAGGCGACCACTCCGAGACCCACCAGCAACCAGGCGAGCAGTGGCGGGTGACCAGCACGCATCGCCACCAGACTGAGTGCAGCGAAGGTCATGATTTCCCCCTGGGGGATAAAGATCACTCGCGTCACGGCGAAGACCAACACCAGAGCGAGCGCCAACAGTGCGTAGATGGCGGCCAGCGTCACCCCATTCTGACCGAGGTACAGCGCGATGTCGAAAGTCATGAGATCGATCCAGATTTTCTCAGTTTGGATACTTGAGAAGCTTCCATTGACCCGCCCTAATCTCCGCGATTGCGACGGCGCGGCTGTCGAGCCCGTTGTGATTTGTCGCATTCATGTTGTAGACGCCTTGCGATCCAGGGAAGTTGTGAATGCCCGCCATGGCTTGCCGAAGCGCCAGGCGAAACGCAGAAAGATCATCTGGCGAAGCCGTTTTCAACGCTTTGGGTATGGCGTATTCAAGAAACAGTCCTGCATCCCAGGCTGCGGTGCTGAACTGGTTCAAGGAATTCGGGCCGTAGGCCTTTTCGTAAGTCTGAGCGAAGCGCATCGCAGACTGTTTAATTTCACTGCCGTCCGGCAGTTGTGCGGCGACGATGCCCGGAGACAAGGACAACACGGTTCCGTCACAGGTGCTGCCACATACTCGAAGGAAGTCAGGGTTGGCAACACCGTGCGTCTGGTAGATCCGGCCCTTGAACCCGATTTGCCGCAGCGTCTTCTCAGGCAGCACAGCCGGCGTGCCCGATGCAGCGATCAGCACGGCATCTGGCTTGGAGGCGAGGATGTGCAGGACCTGTCCCGTGACCGAGGTCGCGTTGGGTGCGAAGCGCTCGCTGGCAACGACGTCTATTTTCGCGGCGTGTGCCTCCGCGGAAAAGTTCTTCCACCAATCCTCGCCAAGTGCATTGTCAAAGCCAATAAATCCGACCTTGCGCACACCGTGAGACGCCATGTACTGGGACGTTGCATGCGCCATCAGAGCAGTCGTCTGTACGGGCATGAAGATCCACTCGCGGTTGCCTGACACCGGAAAGGCGATGTTGTAGCCCGATGCCAGCGTGATGGTCGGCACCTTGGCCGCACCGACAACATCGAGCATCGCCAGCGCGCTTGGCGTGACCGAGGCTCCGATGATCGCACTGACTTTGTCACTCTCGATTAACTGCTTGGCGTCTTTCACCGCTTCGGTGGGGTCAGAGCGATCATCCAGCACGACATACCGAATCTTTTGGCCGCCGATTTCCTTCGGCAGGAGATCGAGAGTTTTTTGCTCCGGTATGCCCAGTGAGGCCGCAGGGCCAGTTAGCGATAGCACGGCACCCACCGTGATTTCGGCCATCGCACTCCCCATTCCAGCGGCGGCCAGTGCGGCTGCCAGCAAAGCCCTATGCAACGCGCGCATGGTCATCTCCCCTTGGTCGTCGTTATTTCAGCATTTGCCAGGAGCCATTCTCGATTCGCACCATCGCGACGGCACGGTCGTCGAGGCCATTGTGATCAGTCGGGCTCATGTTGTAGATGCCGTCAGCTCCAGCCACGTTCTTTAGCCCTTCGATTGCATCGCGCAAAGCGGCGCGGAATGCGACCACATCGCTCGGCTGGGCCTTTTTCAGTGCGATGGGAATGGCATGTTCAAGCAACGTGCCAGCGTCCCAGGCGTTGGCACTGAACTGCGACAACTGGTTCTTGCCGTAAGCCTTGTCGTAGGCGTCCGCGTAGCGCATCGCTGACTGCTTGATCGGGCTATCTGCTGGCAATTGCGCAGCGACCACGCCGGGAGAAACCGGCAGGATGGTGCCGTTACAGTCGCTGCCGCAAACGCGCAGAAAGTCCGGATTGGCGACGCCGTGGGTTTGGTAAATCTGGCCTTTGTATCCAACTTGTTTGAGCGTGCGTTCAGGTAGCACGGCCGGCGTTCCGGAAGCGCCGATCAGCACGGCCTGCGGTTTGGCGGTCAAGATGTGCAGAGCTTGTCCGGTGACAGAGGTGGCAGTGCGGTTGTAGCTTTCGTTGGCAACTATCTTGATGCCAGCGGCCTCGCATTCCTGGGCAAAGTTGTTGTACCAGTCCTGACCGTATGCGTCATCAAAGCCGATGTAAGCGACGGTCTTGATCTTGTTTTGCACCATGTTTTTGACCACAGCGCGCGCCATCAGACCGGTGGTTTGGGGCGTGTTGAACACCCACAGGCGGTTGCCTTCCACCGGAAATACGATGTTGCGCCCGGCTGCGAGCGAGATGTTGGGCACCTTGGCGCCGCCAACGACATCAACCATCGCCAGCGAGTTGGGTGTGATCGATGAACCGATAATGACGTCGACTTTGTCCTCGTCGATCAGCTTCTTGGCGGCCTTGACCGCGGAAGTGGGGTCGGAGCCATCGTTCATGAAGATGTAGTCCATCTTCTGTCCGGCGATTTCTTTCGGGAACAGTTCGACCGTCTTCTTTTCAGGAATGCCAAGTGATGCAGCCGGGCCGGTCTCTGAAAGCACGACGCCGACCTTGATGTCAGCCCAGGCAGCCGATGTGGCTGCCAGCGAGATGGCCGCGGCCAAAATAATGCGTGAATACTTCATGGTTGTCTCCTATAAGTGTCGTTAGTGCACTTGCCGATTGACGCGGCAGATTCTGAGGACCGCAACATGTCTCGCAAAGCGTCCTCGTCCTGGGGCTATGCGTTCCGGGATTCCATCTGCGGCGTTGTCGCCGCTATCTGTTCAGATCGTGCCGCGCGTAACGCCGCGCGCAACACACTCAGTTCGCCGATATGATTCGCCAGCAACAGTATGAGTTTGGCATCAAGCAGTGCGCTCTGCTCAACACTCAAACCCTCATGCGCGACCAGCAGTTCGGCGTAGAACGCGTCGGAGGCCATGTAGCCGTAAGGGCTGGGCTGCTCGTTATCAACGAAATGCGGTTCCAGAATCAGTTCCATGGCTTGCTTGGTTCAATGTCCGCATGCCCGGGCGAGTGCAGCGCGCACCTGTGCAGCATCGGGGTGGCGCCAGCGCGCGGCGATGTGTTGATCGGGTCGGATGAGGTAGACGGTGCCTTCTCTGGCATCGTAGCGTTCGGCGGCGAAATGCCGCACATCGTGGAGCACGACGGCGCCAGGCAGAGTTCCGGGCTGTTCGGACACCACTACGCAGCGCGTCGAAACCCGCCCTGAGACCAGCGGATCTAAATTGGTCAGTACGCTGCCAAGCGTCTCCGGGCGATCAGTGAACAGCAGCAGGGTGAAGTCATCCCCCAATTCCTGCAATAACCAGCCGGGCTGACCGTCACGCTCAATCGACGCGTCGTCCATTGGCGACCCGGGGCGCAGCACGCAGTCAAAGCGATCGGTGTCGGGTGTGCACAGCGGAGAGTTCCATAGATGCGTGGGAGTCGACAGTCTCCCCGAGTTCACCATCCCGCGGGCGAACGGGTAATGCGCCGCGAGTTGTAGCGTCGCATCACGGTAGCGTTGCGCCACAGGTGACTTGGGGGTAATGAAATCGGTCGATCGGGTCGAATTCAGGACGTTCTCGTCGGCTGCAGCGGTACGTTCGGCGTCGTAGCTATCGAGCAGCGCTGATGGCGCTTTGCCTCGTATCACGAGATCGAGCTTCCACATCAAGTTGTCGATGTCTTGAATGCCCGAATTGGCGCCGCGCGCGCCAAATGGCGAAACCTGGTGCGCCGCATCACCGGCGAACAGCGCTCGACCCTGGCGGAAATGCGGCATGCGGCGGCACTGGAAGGTGTAGACGCTCACCCACTCAAGCGTGAACTGCACGTCGTGATAACCCTCGTGATCGAGCATCGCGCGGATGCGCGGTATCACTTGCTCGGGTTGCTTCTCTGCCTCGGGGTCGGCATCCCAGCCGAGTTGAAAGTCGATGCGCCAGATGTCGTCTGCCTGGCGGTGCAGCAGCACCGATTGACCAGGGTGGAACGGCGGATCGAACCAGAACCAGCGCTCGGCAGGAAAGTCGGCATGCATCGCCACGTCGGCAATCAGGAAGCGGTCTTGAAACACGCGGCCTTCAGCGTCGAAACCGAGCATTTTCCGTATCGGGCTGCGCGCCCCGTCGGCAACGATCAGCCAGTCTGCTCCAAATCGGTAGCTGCCATCGGGCGTTTCGATGTCCAGCGTCACGCCGTCCGCGTCGGCCTGCGCGGCTACGACTTTGTTCTTCCAGCACAACGCCACTTGCGGTAGCTCTGCGACCCGGTCCACCAAGTATTGCTCAAGGTAATACTGCTGCAGATTGACCATGCCGGGGCGATGGTGGCTTGGCGCGTCGAGCAGACCGAAGTGATAAACCTCGTGATCTTCATGAAACACCCGACCGGTGTTCCAGGTAACGCCCTTGTCCACTATGGCATCACCAACGCCAAGCCGGTCGAAAATTTCAAGCGTTCGTTTGGCGTAGCACAGCCCGCGTGAGCCCAGGCTCACGGTGTCGTCTTCGTCTAGCAGCACCACATTCTGACCGCGCTGCGCAGCATCGATCGCCGCTGCGAGCCCGATCGGCCCCGCGCCCACCACCACAAGCGGCGCATGCGCTGTGCCGACTCCGGGCGCGACGCCAGGCGGCAGGCGGCTCGGATACTGCGGATACGTGTAATGGGACGGCATGACGCTCAGGCCTCGAGCTGCTTCCACATCTGCACGTCGCGCTCGGCGGTCCAGATGCGCGGATCGGGGTAGGCGGTGGCCTCGTCATAGGCGCGTGAGACGTCGAACGGCATGCAGTGGTCGAAAATCACCCATTGACCGTAGCGCGGCGCAAGCCGGTCATAGACCTCGCGATAGATTTGGCGCAAGTCGGCCACGCTTGCGGCAGCGCCGCGCACGGCCTGGAACAGCTCTTGGACAAACTCGCGGGTGCCACTCAGTCCGGCCTGGACCTCTTCGCGCCCCCGCAATGCTTCGCCGCGCCCGGGGACGAGCTGCAGGGGGTCGAGCGCAGCGAGCTTGTCGAGCGTGCCCGGCCAGTCCTGGAAGTAGGCGTCTCCGGCGTAAGGTGTGGCATTGAACTCGACCAGATCCCCGGAGAACAGCGTGCGCTCCTGAGGGAGCCACACGATGGTGTCGCCTGCCGTGTGTCCGCGTCCGGGATGGCTGATCCGAACCTCGACCTTGCCCAGCCAGAGCGTCATATCGCTGCGGAAGGTGATGTTGGGCCAAGTCAGGCCGACGGGAATCGATTCGACGTCGCGGAACAGCCGGGGAAAGCGGCCAATTTCGCTCGCTTTATCCTGTTCGCCGCGTTCGCGGATCAGCGCCAGGGTCTCTTCGCTGGCGATGATGTGCTCTGCGCCGTAAGCGCTGGCGCCGAGCACACGCACAGCGTGGTAATGGCTCAGGACGACATAGCGGATAGGCTTGTCGGTGACGGTGCGAATGTGACGGATCACGTCCTGCGCCATCGCCGGAGTGGCCTGCGTATCGACAACCAGCACCGCATCGTCGCCGATCACCACACCGGTGTTCGGGTCACCTTCGGCGGTGTAGGCCCAGGCATGTTCAGAAAGCTGGCTGAATGTGATCTTCTTGTCGCCGAGATCAGCTTGCGACGCAAACGTTTTTTGCTGCATGGGGAGTCTCCGGATGGACAATTGAGTCCGGTTAAATTTGAATGAATTTGCTGAATTCAGCTTAGTGAAGAACTAATTCGTTAGCATAGGAATAAACCCTAAACATGGCCTCTTTCCCTACCGACGACAACCCCATTCGCGGCCCTCGCGGCATCCAGAGCGTCGAAGTTGGCGGTCGGCTGCTTATGGCGCTGGCGCATGTCGGGCGTCCTCTGTCGCTCAAGGACTTGGCGCAAGAAGCCGATATGGCGCCAGGAAAGGCGCACCCCTACCTGGTGAGTTTCGGCAAGCTCGGGTTGATCGAGCAGGACGCCGCGGGTCGGTATGGGCTTGGGCCGCTGGCGTTGCAGCTCGGGCTGATCAGCCTGCAGCAGTACGACCCGGTGCGGCTGGCCACGCCAGTGCTCGCCGATCTCGCACAGTCGACCGGTCACACGGCGTCTATTGCATTGTGGGGCAACCGCGGTCCGACCATCGTGCGTATCGAAGAGGCGCCCAGCGCGGTTCACGTTCACATGAAGCCAGGCACCGTCGCCAGCCTGCTCAACACTGCGACAGGCAAGGCGTTCGCAGCGTTCCAGAGCCGCGAACGCGTGCTCGAAGTGCTGGATGCCACACCAAAGGAGGTATTGCCGCCGGAATTTGAGGCCGAATTGGCGCAAATTCGCGCCTGTGGCGTGAGCTTTGCCGTCGATGCCATATTGGCTGGAATCAGCGCCATGGCCGCACCGGTATTCGATGTGAACGGCCGAGCGGTGATGATCCTGACCTTGATTGGCCCGACCGTGGTGTTCGACACAAGGCCGGATGGCCCATTGGCCATCATGCTGCGCAGCTTCGCGCAGATGTTGTCTCGCCGACTTGGTTCGCCGACACCGCAGCCGGGCGTTTGAAGTTGCTTTCGTGGCGGGCCGTGGCATGCCTTCCTCAGCTTCCCTCGCGCTTGGCGACTAGCGTAAGAATGTCGTAGCTCGCGACCAGTTCTTCGTCTTGGTTGCGCACCTCGACATCCCACGCAACAACCCCCTGGCCGCGTCCCTGCGCGTCAGTCTTGCGGCGGTCTATCTTGCGCTTACAAGTCAGCCGCGCGCGGATGGTGTCGCCGATGCGTACGGGTTTGACGAAGCGCAGCGTGTCCAGCCCATAGTTCGCCAGCACTGGCCCAGGCGCTGGCGAGACAAACAGCCCGGCCGCCGCTGACAGTACGAAATAGCCGTGTGCGATGCGCTGGCCGAATGGCGACTGCGCCGCAGCGACGGCATCGAAGTGCATATAGAAGTAGTCTCCGGATACGCCGCCGAAAGCGACAATATCGGCTTCGCTAACGGTGCGTCGGTGGGTGAGCAGCGATTCGCCAATCCGCAGCTCCTCGAAATACCGCCGGAAAGGGTGCACTTCGGTCTCGATGCGTTCACCTCCGCGGACGTATTCGCCGACCACGGCGCCGACCATGGTCGGCGATCCCTGGATCGCTGCCCGCTGTAGATAATGCACGACCGCGCGCACTCCGCCAAGCTCCTCACCGCCCCCTGCGCGCCCTGGGCCACCGTGCTTGAGGTAGGGCAGCGGCGAGCCGTGGCCGGTCGATTCCATCGCCGCTTCTGCGTCGAGCACCAGGATGCGACCGTGATGAACCGCGGCGCGGCGTGCGGCATGGGTGGCAATCGCAGGATCGCGCGTAGCGATGGTAGTTACCAGACTGCCGCGTCCTCGGGCGGCTAGCGCCAAGGCCTCGTCGATATCGTCATAAGGCAACAGAGTGGCGACCGGCCCGAACACCTCGACCTCGTGAACGACTTCGGCTTGCAGCGGTTGCTCGCACATCAGCAACATGGGGGCGGCGAAGGCGCCGTCACCCGTATCTACAGAGCGCATCGCAGGCAAGTTGGCGCCGTCGAACACCGTACTGCATACTTGACGCAGCATATCCAGTCGCGAATGCACGTCGGCCTGCTGCGCTTTGCTCGCGAGCGGCCCCATCTGCACCTCGGCTTGCCTGGGGTCACCTACCACCAGCGCAGATAGTCGTTGTCGCAGCCGCGTCTGCAATGCGTCAAGCTGGCGGCGAGGCACCAGGATGCGCCGAATTGCAGTGCATTTCTGCCCGGCTTTGACCCGCATCTCACGAACGACCTCGTCCGCGAACACATCGAACTCGGCATCATCGGTGTTTACATCTGGCGCGAGGATAGCGCTGTTGAGCGAATCGGCCTCGGCGTTGAACGGCACGCCACGAGTGATCAGATTGGTATTGGCGCGAAGCGTCGCTGCGGTCGTCGCAGAGCCGGTGAAGGTGACAGCGTCCTGCCCGTCTAGACGGTCGAGCAGATCGCCGGTGGCGCCGATGATCAGTTGCAAGCTGCCTTCGGGCAGTCCGCCCCATTGCAACATCAGCCGCACCAGCGCTTCAGTGAGGTAAGCGGTGCTTGTAGCCGGCTTGGCGATGCAAGGCATACCGGCCAAAAAGCTCGGTGCAAACTTCTCAAGCAGCCCCCAAACTGGGAAGTTGAACGCGTTAATGTGCACAGCCACGCCTTCTCTTGGCACCAGGATGTGGCTGCCGACGAAGCGTCCCTTCTTGCCCAACGCAATCGGCGGCCCTTCGTGTACGACGTTACCCCCAGGTAATTCGCTGCCGCCGATTGAGGCGTAGGCGAACAATGTTCCAATCCCGCCCTCAATGTCAATCCAGCCGTCGGCGCGGGTGGCTCCGGTGCAGGCCGACCAGCGGTAGAGCTGTTCTTTGTTTTCACCGAGGAATTTCGCCAGCGACTTGAGTCGCTGTGCCCGCTCCTGGAAGTCGAGCGAGAGCAAACCGCGCACGCCGCGGCCGCGGCCGTAGGCCAAGGCGGCCTCGAAATCAGGCCGCTCGGCGTGGATGGAGGCCACTGGTGCACCGGTGGTGGCATCGCACAGGATCTGCGCGGGAGAGCTGCCGATCCAGGCGCCGGCCAGATAGCTTTGTAATAGGGGAGTTTCCATGTCGATTTGGTGGTTTGAGAAGCCGTGTTCAGGTGGATCAGGGACGCTCAAGCGCCAGGGCCATACCTTGGCCAACGCCGACGCACAGCGTGGCCAGAGCCCGAC
>DZDJ01000040.1:9116-10625 GCA_022736715.1 Edaphobacter aggregans | reverse complement strand
AGCGCCAGGGCCATACCTTGGCCAACGCCGACGCACAGCGTGGCCAGAGCCCGACGCCCGTTGTTGCGTTCGAGCTGACGCAGCGCTGTTAACGCCAATCGCGCACCAGACGCACCAAGCGGATGGCCAAGCGCGATTGCGCCTCCGTTGGGGTTGACTTGCGGCGCGTCGTCGGCAAAGCCGAGTTGACGCAGCACGGCGAGCGACTGCGCTGCAAACGCCTCGTTCAGCTCGATCGCGTCGATCGTCTCAAGCGACCAACTGATGCGGTCGAGCAGCTTGCGTGTCGCTGGAACTGGGCCCACGCCCATGACGCGCGGCGCGACCCCAGCGCTGCTTGCGCCGACGATACGGGCTCGAGGAGTGAGCCCCCAGCGCCGTACCGCATCGTCGGAGGCGATCAGCAGCGCACAGGCGCCGTCGTTGACGCCCGAGGCATTGCCGGCGGTGACGCTGCCGCCGGGTCGTACCACCGCGCGAAGTTTTCGCAGATCATCAATGGTCGTGTCGCCACGGGGGTGCTCGTCGCGCGTCACCACGACCGGATCACCCTTGGCGCGCCGCACCGGAACCGGCACGATCTCGCCGTCGAAAAAACCGGCTTGCTGCGCCGCCAGACAACGTTGCTGGGAGCGCAGTGCGAACGCATCCTGATCGTCGCGGGAAATGTTGAATTCGGTGGCAACGTTCTCCGCAGTCTCGGGCATCGAGTCAATCCCGTACTGCGACTGAATGGCCGGGTTGACGAAACGCCAGCCGATGGTCGTGTCCTCGATGCGCGCGCTGCGCGAATAAGCGGTCTCCGCTTTGCCTATCACGAATGGCGCACGCGACATGCTTTCGACTCCGCCAGCGATGACCAGATCCGCTTCGCCGCAGCGGATCGCGCGCGCCGCTTGCGCCACTGCTTCCAACCCGGAGGCGCAGAGTCGGTTCACCGTGCAGCCAGGAACATCGACCGGCAGGCCCGCGAGCAGCCCGACCATGCGGGCGACGTTACGGTTGTCCTCGCCGGCCTGGTTAGCGCAGCCGTAGAACAATTCGTCTGCAGTGCTCCAGTCGATGCCAGCATGTCGCCCGATCAGCGCGCGCACCGGAATGGCGCCGAGGTCGTCGGCGCGCACGGGAGCCAGCACGCCGCCATAGCGGCCAAACGGGGTGCGTACTCCGTCGACGATCCAGGCTTGGCGCTCATGTGACATGGGTTTGTTCTCCTTCGGGTCGAATGACAGGTGTGATATGCAGCCCGTTGATGCCATTGAGAAACAGGTCGGCGACCAACGGGGCTAGAGTGGAGTAGTCGAGCGGTTGTCCCGGCTTGAACCAGGTGAATAGCCAATTGATCATGCCGAACAGCAGCATGGCCAGGGGCTTATCCAGCGAGGCAGGCTCAAGCTCGGGGCGAGTTGCTGCGATCGCCCGGGTGAAATGTCCGACGACCTCGCGCTCAATACCGAGAATGCGGTCTCGGTCAACAGGTTCGAGGAAGCGCACGTCCTCGGTCAGTAC
>DZDJ01000040.1:4187-9016 GCA_022736715.1 Edaphobacter aggregans | reverse complement strand
GCATGCGCCAGAATGGCGGCACGCTGGTCGTCGTAATTGGCTGCGCGTCCTCGGGCCATGGGTTTCAGCCTGCGTCAGGCCGTCCGAAGCGAATAGTCGCTGCTCGGCGGAGCCGTGATCGAAGTGGGCGTGTAGGCATCACTTCAACGATCATCAAATGAAATCTCGACCTGCTCGGTCAACGGATGCGACTGACAGGTCAGGATGAATCCAGCGTCGACGTCGGCTTTCTCCAGCGCGAAATTGCGGTCCATCCGCACTTCGCCGCACAGTAGTCTGGCCCTACAAGTGCCGCAGACCCCAGAAGTGCACGAGAACGGCAGATCCATCCCAGCAGCGATCGCGACGTCGAGCACGCTCGGATCGCCCTTGCGGACCTCGATCTCGCGGCGCTGACCGTCACGCACGATCATGACCCGACTGTGTGCAGCATCGCGAGCTTGAATCTCGTGCATAGCCGCCCCGGCTTCGGGCTTGCCCTGAGGCAGGTTGAAGCGCTCGATATGGATACGATCGGATGCCACGTCGGCGGCTAGCAGCGCAGCCTCTGCGCCGTCGTTCATCAGGTGCGGGCCGCAGACAAAAACATGATCGATGGTCTGCGGACGGATCGCCAGCGACAGAAACTGCCCGATGCGCTCGCGGTCAAGCAGTCCGTGGTGCAGAGGCGACTGCGCATTCTCCTCAGAGAACACATGGTGGATTTCGAGACGTGTTAAATAGCGGTTCTTCAGATCCTCGAGTTCCTCCTTGAACATTGTCGAGCGCAGGCTGCGGTTGCCATAGATCAAGGTGAAACGACTTTGCGGCTCGCGTGCGAGCACAGTTTTCAGAATCGATAAAACTGGGGTGATACCGCTGCCTCCGGCAATCGCAAGGTAATGGCGTTTCGCCTCAGGATTGATCGGCACATAGAACCGGCCCTGCGGCGGCATGATGTTGATGGTGTCGCCCTCATGCAGGCTTTTTGCAATCCAGTTCGAGAACACTCCGCCGCGAACCTTGCGCACGCCAATACGCAACACCGCGTCGTCAACACCAGCGCAGACCGAGTACGAACGTCGTACCTCGGCCCCGTCGATGGTCGCGCGCAGGTTGAGGTACTGGCCCTGGGTGAAGGCGAAGCGGTCGGCGAGGTCGTCAGGCACGTCGAAGCTGACGATCATCGCCTCGTCGGTGTCGGGTTCGACGGCGCGAACGCGCAGCGGATAGAAGCGGGTGTCCATGAAGGGGTTCTTTCAAATCGGCTTGAAGTAGTCGAAGGGTTCGCCGCAGGTACGACACCGCCACAGTGCCTTGCATGCGGTCGATCCGAACGCCGAGATTTGCTCGGTATCAGCGCTGCCGCAGCGTGGGCAAGACGGGGCGGGGACGGCGGCGCCACGAACGATACGGATCGGCACAGCCTCGCCCACGATGTGGGTCGGCGGGGCAATGCCGTACTCGCGCAGTTTGCGTCGACCGTCGTCGCTGATCCAGTCGGTAGTCCATGCTGGAGCGCGGCGCAGTGTCACCCGCACGGGGCCGAGTCCGGCCGCGTCGAGCGCTTCGATCACGCTTCGCTCGATCATCTCCGTGGCCGGGCAGCCGGAATACGTCGGGGTGAGCACCACGTCGAGCGTGCCGTCGTCAGCCAGGTCAACCCCGCGAACTATGCCAAGGTCGCGCACCGAGAGCACCGGCACCTCTGGATCGGGAACAGCGTCTAGTACGACCCAGGCGCGTGCCGTCCGTTCTGTTGCCGCACTCATCATTACCACACCCCACCGGGATAGCTGCGTTGCAGGTACTGCATTTCGGCAAGCATGTGGCCCATGTGTTCACTGTGGATGCCCATTCGACCTGTGCTGAGGAAGGTTTTTTCGGCTGGGATCGCCAGCCCGGCGCTGTCAATCGCGTCGCGCATTGCGGCCATCCACGGCTCTCGCAGATCGGCCCAGCGCGGCCCAAGGCCAGATGCAAACGCGGCTTCGTCGATTGCGTCTGGCTGAAACAGTTCGCGCGAATAGGGCCAGAGCCGGTCGAGCGCAGTTTCGATACGGCGACGCGATTCGGCTGTTCCGTCACCCAATCGCACCAGCCAATCAGCAGCGTGCCGATGGTGGTAGCGCGCCTCCTTGACTGCCTTGCCCGCGACTGCGGCGACTTCGACGTCGCTTGATGCCTGAAGCCGTGTCCACAGCGGTTCGAGCAGTGCGGCAACCATCAGGTTGCGCACCGTGGCGATGGCAAAGTCGCCTCGCGGCAGCTCAACCAGTGTGGGGTTGAAATAGTCGCGCTCGTCGCGCAGGAAGGCAAGTTGATCCTCGTCGAACTGCTGTCCGCCGAGCTGGCCCGCACGGGTGAGGATGCCACGTGCCTGCCCAATGAGGTCAAGCGCGATGTTGGTCAGCGCGATGTCCTCCTCGAGGATCGGTGCGTGACCACACCATTCGCCCAGTCGCTGGGCGTGGATCAAGCACGTGTCTGTTAATCGAAGCAAATAGCGCACCGTGGGATCGGTGCTGACGGTGATCGAATCTCGCATGGCGGGCGCCTCACATGTGGTTGACTTCGTCGGGCAGCTTGTAGAACGTCGGATGGCGGTACACCTTGTCTTCCATCGGATCGAAGTACATGCCCTTGTCGCCTGGATCGCTGGCGACGATCTGGTCGGAACGCACCACCCAGATGCTTGTGCCTTCCTGCCTTCGTGTGTAAACGTCGCGCGCCATCTCGATTGCCAGCTTGGCGTCGGGCGCATGCAGGCTGCCGCTGTGCTTGTGGTCGAGCCCGGCCTTGCTGCGCACGAACACCTCCCACAAAGGCCATTCGTCGCGGCTATCGGCGGCTTCGGATTTTTCTGTTGAATGCATTGAGTTTCCCCTAGTAGAAAGGAGTGGAGGATCAAGCGGCTTTGCGTTGGGTTGTTGATTTCGCGGCATGCGCCAGCGCTGCTTCGCGCACCCATGCGCCTTCGTCCCAAGCCTGAACCCGATCAGCCAGCCGCTCGCGATTGCACGGGCCATCGCCGCCGACGACCTGCCAGAATTCGTCCCAATCGATTGGACCGAAGTCAAAATGCCCGCAGGCTTCGTTCCAGCGCAGATCAGGATCTGGCAGAGACACGCCGAGCACTTTGGCTTGCTGTACCGTGGCGTCGACAAACTTCTGCCGCAGATCGTCATTGGAAATGCGCTTGATGCCCCAACGCATGCTCTGCTCCGAATGGTTGCTGGCCTCATCAGGCGGGCCGAACATCATCAGGCTCGGCCACCACCAGCGGTTCACTGCGTCCTGCACCATGTCACGCTGGCGCGGCGTGCCGTCGCGCATCATCACCAGCAGTGCGTCATAGCCCTGCCGCTGATGGAAACTCTCCTCGCGGCAGATGCGGATCATCGCTCGCGCGTATGGTGCATATGAACAGCGGCACAGCGGCACCTGGTTCATGATCGCCGCTCCGTCGACCAACCAGCCGATGACACCGACGTCGGCCCAGCTCAATGTCGGGTAGTTGAAAATCGAGCTGTACTTGGCCTTGCCAGCGTGCAACTGACCAATCAGCTCGTCACGCGACACACCCAGCGTCTCCGCTGCGGCATAGAGGTAAAGGCCGTGGCCGCCTTCGTCCTGCACCTTGGCGAGCAAGATGGCTTTGCGCTTGAGCGTTGGTGCGCGGGTGATCCAGTTGCCCTCGGGCAGCATGCCGACGATCTCGGAATGTGCGTGCTGGCTGATCTGTCGCACCAGCGTCCGACGGTAATGATCGGGCATCCAATCTTTGGGTTCGACAAAAGCGCCGTCGTCGATCCGGGCTTCGAATCGGTCGAGCAATTGCTGCTCGGTTGCCGACAGCGGAACGGACGGCTTACCGTCTCCCTTAGGCATTAGATCCATGGCTTGGGTGTACATGCTGTTCTCCTTGATGTAGCGATGGGCGCTCGGTGCGTACCGGTTTAGCCACCTTTGTGGCGATGGTCGATGACGCGCCGAGCCTTGCCAACCAGGGTTCGCTCGATCGAATCCGGCGGCAGCACACAGACTCGAGTACTGATCCCGACCAAGGTTTTGATTCGGTGCGTCAGCCAGTCGGCGATTTGCTGGCGCTCGGCGTCGCTGACATGGCCGAGCGTGGGCTGGAGCTCGCAGTGGACCTCGACTTTGTCGAGATGACCATCGCGGCTCAAGTGAATTTGGTACTGGCCCGAGAGCTTGTCGTGCTGGATCACGATCTCCTCGATCTGGGTCGGAAATACGTTGACGCCGCGAACGATGAGCATGTCGTCGCTGCGACCAACGATCTTGCCCATGCGGCGGAAGGCGCGGGCGGTCGGCGGCAGCAGCCGAGTGAGGTCGCGCGTGCGATAGCGAATGATCGGCAGCCCTTCCTTGGTTAGCGTGGTGAACACTAGCTCGCCCTCGCTGCCGTCTGGCAGCGGTGCGCCGGTGACCGGGTCGATGATCTCGGGGTAGAAGTGGTCTTCCCAGATCACTGGCCCGTCCTGGGTCTCGACGCATTCGCAGGCGACCCCCGGGCCCATCACCTCGCTCAGGCCATAGATGTCGACCGCTTTCAGACTGGTCTTGAATTCGATCTCGTGCCGCATCGCCTCAGTCCATGGTTCGGCGCCGAAAATGCCGATACGCAGCGAGCAGTCGCGTGCGTCCAAGCCCTGGCGCGCGAACTCCTCAATGATCACCTGCATATAGCTCGGGGTGACCATGATGATGTCCGGCTGGAAGTCGCGAATCAACTGCACCTGCTTCTCGGTCTGACCGCCCGACATTGGCACCACGGTACATCCCAGTCGTTCGGCGCCGTAATGCGCACCCAATCCCCCGGTGAA
>DZDJ01000040.1:0-4087 GCA_022736715.1 Edaphobacter aggregans | reverse complement strand
GGCGCACCGTCATGCGGGCGCGCGACGTTCCAGGGCCGACTTCGACGATGGCGATGGAGAGCGCTCGCGTTGCGTAGTCGTTCGCGTGCATGTGATCACGCACGCGCTCGGCGAGTTCCTGCTCGGATAGATTGACAGCTTCGGCAGCGGTGACTTGCGGTTCAGGCATCGAGAGCAACTCCAGTCCAGCGGGCCGCGGACAGTCGCGGCGCGGCCCGGTAGCGAAAATCGCCATAGTGGTCGAATAGGTTGTGCAGCAATGCGTGTACACGCGCGGCGCCCAAAACCTGCCCCCAGGCCAGCGGGCCGCGAGGGTAAGCCGTGCCGAGCTGCATCGCGAGGTCGATGTCGGCAGCGCGCACCGCGTTCCAGCTCGCCAGATCGGCGGCTTCATTGACCAGCGTCGCGACGATTCGCGCCACTACCAGCCCGGCAACGTCAGCCAGTTCGACCAATTTGACGCCGGTCTGAGCAAGCGCCGCGGCCAGCGCGGCGAGATCGGGTCGCGCCGCGCTTGTTGCGCTTGCTCCAAGCAGCGGCGTGCGTGCGAAGTCAAGCGCCAGGTCGAGCAGAATTAGCGCAGGACGCGATTCCTTCGCAGCACGCTGCGCGGCAATTCGCCCGTCAGTCAGCATCACCGTGGCATCACCAACGGCGAGTGCATCCTCCGGCAGCTGCGGATCCGATACGAGCGCGACTCCAGCTTGGCGTAGCCGATCGACCAGAGGGGCGAGCGACTTCAGCACTGGCGCATAGCGCACCGTCGGAACGGCAGTTGCGGGCTTCACGGTCTCGACCTCTGGCATGGTTGTTGCGCCATCGCCGTGGTGATACACGCCGTTGCCGCTTTTACGGCCGAGACGCCCGGCGCGAACCAGTTCTTGTTGCGTCAGAGCTGGCGCATAGCGCGAGTCGTATCCGGTACTGCGGAACACTGAATCGGTCACGGCTAGGTTGACGTCGTGGCCGATCAAATCCATTAGCTCGAATGGTCCGAGGGCGAAACTACCGCACTGGCGCAACAAGGCGTCGATTGCAGCCGCGGGAGCGGCACCCTCAGCCAGCAACCTCCAGGCTTCGGCGTAGTAAGGGCGCGCCACGCGGTTGACGATGAAGCCAGGTCCGTTAGGCGCAACTACCGGAGTTTTTCCCCATGCCTGCGACAGCGCGCGTAGGGTTTGAACCAGCGACGGATCGGTCTGCATACCTGGGATGATTTCGACCAATTTCATCCGTACCGCAGGATTGAAAAAATGCCAACCAGCAACACGCTGAGGTCGATGAAGTGCAGCGGCGATGGCCGTGATCGACAGCGACGAGGTATTGCTCAGAAGCAGCGCATCGTCGGCTACGAGGGCTTCGACGCGGCCTAGAAGCTCCTGCTTGGCCACGAGATCTTCGATGATGGCTTCGATCACGATGCCGCTGCCCCGTCCGAATTCAATATCGGTGCTGACCTGAATGCGCTCGAATACTGCGTGACGCTGTTCGAGGGGCATTTTGCCGCGGGAGACGGTGCCGTCGAGATCGGCGCCGATTGCCGAAAGTGCATGCTCGAGCGCAGGCTGTCGAGTGTCGTACAGACAAACGGCATGGCCGACCTGCGCGGCAAGTTGTGCGATTCCAGCGCCCATGCTGCCGGCTCCCAGAACCCAAACGCGAGGAAGTGCTGTCATCATGGCATCCATTCAGCGATCCTTGAACTGTGGCTGGCGTTTTTGCTTGAACGCGGCGACGCCTTCGGCATAGTCGGCAGCGAAACCCAATTCACGCTGCGCTGCAGCTTCAGCATCAAGCGCCTGCTCCAGCGTGCTGCAAGACCCTGCGTCGATCAGCTCTCTTGCGCGCACCAGAGCCCGCGTGGGCAATGCAGCCAGTCGCTCAGAAAGCTGACTCACCGCATCATCAAACTCGTCGTCTTCAACCGAAGACCAGATCAGTCCAATCTGTTCGGCGCGTTCGGCGCTGATTTTTTCGCCTAGCATCGCCAGCCCCACCGCTTGTGCACGGCCTACCAGTCGTGGCAGTGCCCAAGTCGCGCCGCTGTCAGGAATCAATCCGATCCCGGAGAACGCCTGGACGAAGCTCGCACTGCGCCGCGCCACCACCAGATCGCACGCCAGCGCTAACGACGCCCCAGCACCAGCTGCGATACCGTTGACCGCCGCAAGCGTCGGTACAGGCATTGACCGTAATCGCAGCACCAATGGCTTGTAGCCAGTTTCGATCACTGCGCCCAGATCTTTTGGCGTGCCGTCTGGAGCAACCGCGGGATCACGAAGATCTTGTCCGACGCAGAACGCACGCCCCGCGCCGGTGAGCACGACGCAACGCACTGCAGCGCGCGAGGCGACGGCGTCAAGCGCGTGCAGCAATTCGGCCATGAGCGCCCCACTCAGCGCGTTCAAAGCATCGGGACGGTCTAATGTGATGCGGACCACTGATTCGGTCTGATCGACGCGCAGAGCTGTTTGGGTGTGACTCATCGCAAAATTAAGGGAGTGGCATTGCGGCATGTAGGCGGCTCACCGGAAAGTCAAACAGTATTGACCAACCGGTCGGTCAATACTAAGCTTGCAAAATCGTTGATGCAAGTCAAATTAAACTCAGGAAAAACCCTAAGGAGACGCTACAGTGCCCAGCTATGCCATTGAGGGCGTGATCCCAGTCGTCGATCCGACCGCCTATGTTCACCCCTCCGCCGTCTTGATAGGCGATGTACAGGTCGGTCCCGGTTGCTACGTCGGCCCTTGCGCCAGTCTGCGCGGCGACTTTGGCCGCATCGTGCTGCACGAGGGCGCAAACATCCAGGACGGGTGCGTGATGCACGGTTTCCCCGGGCATGACACCGTGGTCGAAGTCAATGGACATATCGGCCATGGCGCTGTGTTGCACAGCTGCATTGTGCGTCGCGATGCGATGGTCGGGATGAACGCCGTCGTCATGGACGACGCCGAGATCGGCGTACAGGCGATCGTTGCAGCCTGCGCTTTTGTGCCTGCGGGAATGGTGGTTCCCGCACGCATGCTGGTGGCTGGAATGCCCGCCAAGCTGCGCCGCGAATTGAGCCCGGAAGAGATCTCCTGGAAACTTGAAGGTACTCGCACCTACCAGGATTTGTCTCGGCGCTGCCATGCCAGCCTACGTGAGGTTCAGCCGCTAACTGCGCTCGATGCGGGCCGACCAGCGCTGCGCGCGCCACAAGTTGAGCCCTTGATCGCGTTGCGTCGCAAAGAAGGAGTGCAATCATGATGCAGCAGCAGGCTTACATCGATTCAACTGAGCTACGCGTTCAGGTAAGCGCTTTCGGGCTGGCTGTCGTCACTCTTAACCGCTCGCAGGTACACAACGCCTTCGATGAAGCACAGATCGCGCGAATGACGAAGGCGTTCGAGGCGCTCGGCACGGATGAGGCGGTGCGTGCTGTTGTGCTGCGTGGCGCGGGTCGGCATTTCTGCGCGGGCGCTGACATCGGTTGGATGCGCCGTGCAGCACAGGCCGACGAAACTGAAAACATCGAGGATGCCCGGCGGTTCTCGAACATGATGCGCGCTGTCGCCTATTGTCCAAAACCAGTGGTCGCAGTGGTACAAGGCGTGGCCTACGGAGGTGGAATGGGACTAGCCTGCGCGGCTGACATCGTGCTTGCTGCGGACAACGCTCGGTTTGCGCTCACCGAAGCCAAGTTTGGCATCTTGCCAGCGGTGGTCGGCCCATATGTAGTTAACGCGATAGGCCGTCGTCAGGCGATGGAAATGGCGCTAACTTGCCGGGTGCTGTCGGCGCAACAAGCGCTGTCGATTGGTCTGGCGCATCAGGTCGTCGCGCCCGAGGCAATCGATGGTGCGTTGCTCGAGATCTTGCGCGGTTTACTTCGTAGCGGCCCTGCAGCGCTGCGCGAAATTAAGTCATTGTTTAGCAGTCTGCCGATCCGGCCAGTCGACGACGCCACTTCGAAAGTGACCGCGCAAACTATTGCACGTGTGCGCGCAACTGTCGAGGCGAGGGAGGGCTTCGCCGCGTTCGTCGACAAGCGCGATCCGAACTGGGTGGCTGAGCCGGAATTGAACTGGACTGGGGCGTGAGA
>DZDJ01000295.1 GCA_022736715.1 Edaphobacter aggregans | reverse complement strand
ACGCGGATGGGCCGCCCCAGAACCAGACCATGTGCGCCATCGGCAGGTAGGAGAAAGTGAACCAAAGCACAGAGAACACCAGCAGGGCGGAGAACTTCACGCGCTCAGCCAGACCGCCGACGATCAGCGACACGGTAATGGCGGCGAAGGTGAGCTGGAAGATCACGAAGGACAACTCGGGAATGACCACGCCCGCGCTGAATGTTTCCACCATCGACGAGGTATTCACCCCAGCGAGGAACATTTTCGACAGGCCGCCAACGAAGCTGTTCAAATCGCCGCCCGAGGTAAAGGCCATGCTATAGCCGTAGACCACCCAGAGAATCGCCACGACAGCCACGATCGCCATGGTTTGGCTGAGGACGGAGAGGACGTTTTTGCTGCGCACCATGCCGCCGTAAAACAGGGCAAGGCCGGGCAGAATCATCATGAACACCAGTGCGGTGGAGATGAGCATCCAGGTGGTGTCGCCTTTTTCGGGAGTCGGAGCGACGGCTTCTGTCACCACTTCAACCATGGCGGCGGCTTCTTCCGCGTGGGCAACACCGGCGAGCATAAGCGCAGGTAGTGCCAAAGGCAGGACAAGAGATTTGCCAAGAGATTTAAGTTTCATCATGCAATCCTCACTTACAGGGCTTCAGGACCGGACTCGCCGGTACGGATGCGGATGGCTTGTTCGATGCTGCTGACAAAAATTTTGCCGTCACCAATCTTGCCGGTCTTGGATGCGCGCACGATGGCATCAATCACGGTTTCGACCAGGGCATCATCAATCGCCATTTCCAGTTTGATTTTCGGCAGGAAATCGACCACGTATTCCGCACCGCGATACAGTTCGGTGTGACCCTTTTGGCGACCAAAGCCTTTGACCTCGGAGACGGTCAAGCCTTGAACGCCGATTTCGGCGAGGCTTTCACGCACTTCGTCGAGTTTGAAGGGTTTGATAATGGCAGTGACAAGTTTCATCGTGAGTTCCTCGCTTAGAACGCTTTGGAGAAGGTTAGTACGGCCTTGGCATCGGCGACTTTTTCGCCCGCCCAGGTGTACGCATCGGTATTGGCATCCGTGTCGGTGTAGGCTAGGGCGAATACGCCGAAACCAACATCCTTGGTCACGCCGAGTTTCCAGTCGGTGTACGAGGCAGGGGAGTTGCCCTTAACATCCTGATAAC
>DZDJ01000294.1 GCA_022736715.1 Edaphobacter aggregans | reverse complement strand
CATTCGGCGCACGCGGCAAGGGTAATGCTGGTTTTGGTGGTGGCGCAGCAGCGCACTATGAGCCTGTCGAGCGTGTCATTAACATTACCAAAATGAAGGGCGGCGGGGCACTGGCGCATGAATGGTTTCACGCGCTTGATAATCTAATCCCTGAATCAATGGGGCTGGATGCGGGATCAGACAGCATGGTGACGGAAGACGCAGCGGTTCGTGCGGCACTGCCCCCACAAGTTGCCAAGGCGATTGAAGGGCTTGTGAGCGCCATGCGCCAAGGCGACCAGCAGGGGCGCATGGATATGGACATTGCGCAGGTCATGCGCGACAAGGCGGCGCACTATGCAAATAATGCGCCGACGTACGGCGAGGGCTCACTCATAAGACAGGTGTTCAATGCCAAAGGTCTTGATGAGGCATTCGCCGCAATCAAGGCCAGGGAGGACGCGCTAAAGGCATCAAAAGCTCTGCGCGGCAAGAAGCTTACCGCTAAAGATTCGGTGCTGTACAACGATTGGCGAGCAGTCGCTGCGGCGCATCACACCCCAGCCGATCAAGGTGTAGCTTCTGTTCCGGTAGGTGAAAAAATGTCCAGCTTTGCACTTGAAGCCGGAAAACTTGACGCGGGTGGGTCAAAGCCGTATTGGAATAAGACGCTGGAGCTTTCAGCGCGTGCATTCCAGTCATACGTCGAAGACCGCCTTTCCGAAAAAGGCCAAAAGAATGACTACTTGAGCGCCAAGGCGGACAACAAGTTCTACCATGACCCTATTTTGGGAGGTAGCAAGCCGTTCCCCGAAGGTGAAGAGCGTGTGCGCATCAACAAGGCATTTGACAGCCTGTTTGAGTCACTGCGCGGCACAGGCGTTCTGGATGGCGTGTTTGCCATGATGCTATGAGCCAGCACCTGAGCCGAAAAACTCTACAGTCCCAGCTTAATGATGCGCTCTGGCGTGAAGCCTTGGCGCGGCTGGTCATTGACCGCTTGCGGGCGTGTATTGATGACCCGCTGGACAAGTATCTTGCGGCTGAAGCGGACGATGCGGAGCTGACGTATCGGCTGGTGCGTGATGCGTGCCGTGCGGGCGATGTTAAGGAAAACCACACCACAAGTCACTAACTCCACTGCGTACCATGTGAGGCATGGAAAATACCACCACCAAGCCTAAAAAAGCCT
>DZDJ01000016.1 GCA_022736715.1 Edaphobacter aggregans | reverse complement strand
AGCAATGCCGGGTGCCCCATGTCTGGATTTTCAGACATGGGATTTCCAGCCTCCACCCTTCGAGGTTCTCTGCTAGAAATCCTTCCCTCCCACATCTCAAAATCGAGATGTGGGGCACCCAGCAATAACTGGCAATCAGAAGTGCCTTTCGGCTCGTACCGTCTATCTCAAACTTTACCGTTGTATCCACCTACAACCCCAGCCCGCCATCCACACTCAACAACTGCCCGGTAATAAAGTGTGGGCCGGTGGCGAAGAACAGGACGGCGGAGGCAACGTCCTCTGCGGCGCCGTTGCGCTGCATCGGGGTCTTCTGGGCGAAGTGCTCGTAGGCTGGGCCCACTTCTCCGTTGGCGATCATGCCCGGCGCGACGCAGTTCACGCTGATCTCCGGCGCAAAGGCCTTCGCCATCGTCTGCGACAGCATGTGCAGCGCCGCCTTCGACGTGCAGTAGTGCCCATGCGTGGCCCACGGATGCAGCCCGCCCAGCGAGCCGATGTTGATGATGCGTCCGCGCGCCGCCTTCAGGTGCGGATGCGCCGCCTGCGCCATCAGGAACGGTCCGCGTGTGTTCGTCTCAAACATCGCGTCCCACTGCTCCACCGTTACCGATTCCAGCGCCGCCGTCTCAAACATGCCCGCATTGTTCACCAGAACATCCAGCCGGCCGAACTCCTCCGCCACGGCCGCCACCGCCTCGCGCACCTGCAGCGGATCGCGCACGTCGCAGCGCAGCGCAAACACCGCATGTCCATGCTCGGCCAGTTCGCGCACCGTCTGCTCGGCCTCCGCGCCAGACCCGCGATATGTGATGGCCACGTCCGCGCCTGCCCCGGCCATTGTCAACGCAATCGTTCTGCCAATGCGCCGGGCCGCACCCGTCACCAGCACCGCTTTTCCTGCCAAAAAACCCATGCAATCGATACTACATGGCACCGCTGCAAACCGCGCTTCATCGCCACGGAAAGCAAAAACCGCCGCCAGAGGGTGTCTCCGGCGGCGGTCTGGGGTTTATAGCGTGCTGCAGGCCTTGCGCTTATTGCGGAGTCGTGGAATCCTTCCCGCTGTTGTTGCTCTTGGAAGCATCCTTCGGCCGAATCGGCTCAATGATGCCCGGCTTTACCTGCACTGGCCCGCTGTTCTTCCTGCGGTAGGTGGAGTACTGTTCCCCCGGCTCCAGCAACCGGACCACGATCTCCTTCTTGTTCGTCGGAATATCGTAGTGCTGGCCATACGTGGCAAACCCTGTGGCAACCACCTGTACCAGCACCTTGCTGCCGATCGGGATCACGTCAATCGTGGCCTTGCCCTCTTCATTGGTCTTGATCTCGTAGTTGCCTTCGTCCTTGCCGTTCGCGTCAATCACATGCAGAACGACCGCCGCATTCAAAAGCGGCTTGCTGTTGTAGTTCTTGATAACCTGTACCTCAATATGGGCTGTTGGCGGTGGGGGCTTGTACTTGCGGCCGTGCCTGCCTTCCATCTGGCCCAGCGCACTTCCCAGCAGCGAACACCCAACCAGCAACCCCGCAAACATTTTCCGTCGCAATGGCAGTATTGACATGCTGTTGATTGTAACGCCCACGCTGCGCTCTTTGCCAGACGCCGGACAACTCCCTTCCACATCGCAAAAAATCACTTTCGCCCCCATGAAAGCAATTCGTTTGACGCAATTTTTCTTTACAAATCATATACTTATACAAGTCAGCAACATTATCTTAGCGCAATTCACTCAGATTTCAACTTCTCCCTCTTGACAAAGCGCTGCAACACACCTAGAGTTAGCAATCGGAAGACTAGAGTGCTAAAACGCAGCAACGGCTGCTGATTTCGCAGCGCAGCACTGATACAATTCCAGTTTTTTGGCGGCACGGAAGCTTCTGTCCGCGCCGCGAAACCTGAAACGCGAGCAGGCAAGCCGCCTGCCGCAATATCTCTCGAAGGAGACGCAACGCATGGCAACTGCAACAGTCGCAACCACGTTTACTCCGCTGCATGACCGCATCCTGGTTCGCCGCGTGGAGGAAGGCGAGTCCATCCGCGGTGGCATCATCATTCCTGACTCCGCCAAGGAAAAGCCGCAGGAAGGCGAAGTGATCGCCGTCGGCAAGGGCAAGTCCAACGACGAAGGCAAGGTCTTCCCGCTCGACGTGAAGTCTGGCGACCGCATCCTATTCGGCAAGTACTCCGGCACGGAGATCAAGCTGGATGGCGAAGAGTTCCTCATCATGCGTGAGGAAGAAGTCCTCGGCATCGTCAAGAAGTAGTGGTTCCTTCCGCAAGGAGGGTTTAATCGGGCAGGCGCGGGTTTTGGCTCACGCAAATTGCATTACACGATTTTCCGGAGCTTCGGCTCCCGAGGTTTCCACCTCTTAACTAGGAGAAAGAAACATGGCAAAGCAGATTTTGCACGGTGAAGATTCGCGTCAGGCCATCCTGCGTGGCGTCAACACGCTGGCCGATGCAGTCAAGGTCACGCTCGGCCCCAAGGGCCGCAATGTTGTTATCGAAAAGAAGTTCGGTTCCCCCACCATCACCAAGGACGGCGTAACGGTTGCGAAGGAAATCGAACTGCGCGACCCGATCGAGAATGTGGGCGCACAGCTGGTTCGCGAAGTTGCCTCCAAGACCTCGGACATTGCTGGCGACGGCACCACCACCGCCACCGTTCTGGCCCAGGCCATCTACCGCGAGGGCGTAAAGACGGTTGCTGCCGGTGCCAACCCCACCGCTCTGAAGCGCGGCATTGACAAGGCTGTTGAGGCCATTGTCGGCAAGCGCGACGAGAACGGCGTCATCCAGGGCGGCGCACTCAGCCAGCTCTCCAAGCCCGTTTCCGGCGACATGATCGCCCAGGTGGGCACCATCTCCGCCAACAGCGACAAGCACATCGGCACCATCATTGCCGAAGCCATGAAGAAGGTTGGCAAGGACGGCGTCATCACCGTGGAAGAGTCGAAGACCATGGAGACACAGCTCGAAGTGGTCGAAGGTATGCAGTTTGACCGCGGCTACCTGAGCCCCTACTTCGTGACCGACGCCGAGCGCATGGAAGCCGCTCTCGACGATCCGTACATCCTGATCTACGAGAAGAAGATCAGCTCCATGAAGGACCTGCTGCCGCTGCTGGAGCAGATTGCCCGCACCGGCAAGCCGCTCGTCATTGTGGCAGAGGATGTGGACGGCGAAGCGCTGGCCACCCTGGTGGTGAACAAGCTGCGCGGCACGCTGAACGTGGCTGCGGTGAAGGCTCCTGGCTTCGGCGACCGCCGCAAGGCCATGCTGCAGGACATCGCCATCCTCACCGGTGGCAAGGCCATTACGGAAGACCTCGGCATCAAGCTCGAGTCCGTCAAGATTGAGGACCTGGGCCGCGCCAAGCGCGTCACCATCGACAAGGACAACACCACCATCGTGGACGGCGCCGGCAAGGGCTCCGACATCGAGGGCCGCGTGAAGGAGATTCGCGCGCAGGTCGAGAAGACCACCTCCGACTATGACCGCGAGAAGCTGCAGGAGCGCCTGGCAAAGCTGGTTGGCGGCGTTGCCGTCATCAAGGTGGGTGCTGCAACCGAGACCGAGATGAAGGAGAAGAAGGCTCGTGTTGAGGACGCCATGCACGCAACCCGCGCTGCCGTGGAAGAAGGCATTGTCCCGGGCGGCGGTGTGGCCCTGGTCCGCTCTGCTTCCGCAGTGGACGCGCTCATCAAGACGCTGGAGGGCGACGAGAAGATCGGCGCCAGCATCATCCGCCGCGCCATTGAAGAGCCTCTGCGCCAGATCGTCGCCAATGCTGGCGAAGAGGGTGCCGTGGTTGTCGGCAAGATCCTGGAGTCGAAGGAAGCTCACCACGGCTACAACGCCGCGACGGGCCAGTTCGAGGACCTGGTGAAGGCCGGCGTCATCGACCCGACCAAGGTGACCCGCACTGCACTGCAGAATGCGGCTTCCATCTCTGGTTTGTTGCTCACCACCGAGGCTCTGGTCTCCGAGATTCCTGAGAAGAAGGAAGCTCCGTCAGCTCCTGGCCACGGCGGCATGGACGGCATGTACTAATCCGTTGCGCTCATCCGCAGCAGCAAAAGGCCTCGGACCACTCCGAGGCCTTTTGCGTGCCCGCAATTATTTTCTGGTCAATGTAAAACCGAATGCCGCGCCAGCGCCACCAGGCGCGCCAGCACATCCTGCACCTCGGCTGGGTTTGCAACGCGATACCGCGCCGCAGTTGCGCCATCGCCCACTTTGATGGAAATAGAACCCGGCAGCGCCTTGAAAATATCTTCATCCGTGCGGTCGTCTCCCATGCTGATCACCAGCGTGTCTGCAGGGCCCACCTGCTCCAGAATCCACCGCGCAGCCTCTCCTTTGTTCCACTGCACCCTGGGTCTTACTTCGAGCACCATCTTGCCGTGGTGAACTTCCAATACATCCGCATGCGTTGCACAGGTCGCCTCCACCATGCGCACAACCTCCGGCACGCGACTCTCCTCCACGGAACGATAGTGAATGCTCAGCGTTGCGCCTTTGTTTTCCAGCAACGCTCCCGCAATCGGCCCCAACTGGTCCAACAGTTCAGTAATCACAGATTGCAGGGCCGTCGTGGAATGCGCCAGATCGGGCCCCTGAAAATGCAGTCCCTGGCCTTCAATCTCCAGGCCATGATTGCCGGCATAGATCACATCCAGCCCAACGCGCTGCTGCAAATCCGCCAGTGCGCGTCCGCTGATTACCGCCACCTGCACCTGCTGCTGCGCATGCAAATCTCGCAGCAGTCCGCGAACCTCTTCCGGCAGAACCGCCAGTTCCGGACGCGCCACAATCGGCGTCAGGGTCCCATCAAAGTCCAATAACAGCAGGATGTGACGCGCCCTGCGCACCGCATCCTGCACTTCCGCAAAATGCCTGGACAGCAAATCGGTCAACGTGCTGCACCTTTCTTCGGTTTCAGTGCTCCGGGTCAAACTCGCCAATCGTGTCCGGCGCCGGAAGTTCAAACTTCAGCAATGCGGAAAGAATCTTGGCCGCCCAGTGGTAGACGTTGTTGTCTTTCACCGCGCGCCGCATGCGCTCCATCCGCTTTCTCCGCTCCTCCGGATTCATCTCAATCGCAGATGTAATCGCATCGGCAATTTCGCCAATGCCAAATGGATTCACCAGCAGCGCATCCGGAAACTCGCGTGCGGCCCCGGTAAACCGGCTCAGGATCAACGCTCCATCCCCATCCGCGCGGCTGGCCACATATTCCTTCGCCACCAGGTTCATGCCGTCGTGCAAGGAGGTCACCACGCAGAACTGCGCCAGCTTATGCAATGCAATCAGTTGATGCTGATCGAAATACTCCTTGAAGAACACAATCGGCGTCCAGTTTCCTGTTGCCCACTTCAGGTTGATCTTCTCCACCAGGCGGTCCAACTCGTCATTCAGAGCCTGGTACTGGCCAATCTGAATGCGGCTGGGCACACCAATCTGCACAAACTGCACCCGCCCATGATATTCCGGATGCTGCTCCAGAAACAGATCCAGTCCCAACAGTCGATTCGGAATGCCCTTCGTGTAGTCAATGCGATCGATGCCGATGCCCAGCAGTTCCACCCCGGATTGCCGCATCCGCAACCGCTGCCGCCATCGCTCCACCTCTTCCTCTATCGCGCTGCTGGTTGCATCCTGCACATGCTCGTCAAAATCAATGCTGATCGGAAACGGCCGCACCACAGTCACCCGACCTTTGCGGGTGACATCAAAATGCTCCGTATTCACCAGCCCTTCAATACTGCGATCGATCGTGTCCAGGAAATTTGTGCAGTGGTACCGCAGATGAAATCCAAGAAGATCGTTGCCCAGCAATCCATCCAGCAGCTCTTCCTTCCACGGAAACGCGCGGAATGTCTCCCGATTTGGCCAGGGGATATGCCAGAACTGCGCAACAATTAATTTCGGGTTGCGGTCCTTCAACATGCGCGGCAACAGGCCAAAATGATAGTCCTGTATGAAGACCACCGCCGGCCCGTCGCCAGCTTCTTCCAGCACCGCATCCGCAAAAAGCGCATTCGCCGTACGATAGCTCTCCCAGTCCTGCGGCCGAAACACCGGCCGATTGAAGGCAATGTGGCAGAGCGGCCACAGGCCTTCGTTGGCCAGGCCATAGTAGTATTCGCGCTCCAGCTTTTTGTCCAGCCACACACGGCGCAACGTATAACTCGGATTTTCCGGCGGCACCGCCACACGGCCAGACGCATCTGCCGCTTCTACATCGGCACTGCCCGAACCATGCGCTACCCACACACCACCAGAGGCACGCAGAATCGGATCAATCGCGCTCGCCAGTCCACTGGCGGGTTGCGAACATTGAATGCGGCCGTCCTTCCAGTTATGGATGTACGGCTCACGATTAGAGACAACAATGAATTTGATCCCTCGAAGCTCGGTCTGTATTAGCTCCTGTAATTGTGCCTTTGTCGACATACCTTAGTATTCCATCTTTCTCAGTGGAGTCTACTCAGCCTGCTCTGTAAGATGCACACCAAAGCATCGCAGTTGTTTGATTCCTCAGTGTTTACGCTGCCTTTATGGATGCCCTTCCATCCATCATGCAGATTGCGTCCGTGAAAGCGCTGAAAATTTTCTCGCTGTATCAAAAGAAAAAGCACCACATTCGCGTGGCGCTTTTCTCTTCGCTACATCAGCAAAGAATTCACTTCTTGCGAAACTCCTGCACAATCGCAAGATATTTCTTCGCATTTTCCGTAATGATCTCCGGACGTCCCTGCGCAACGGCTTTGTTGTCCACCAGATCGCCACCAACACCCAATGCAAATGCTCCGGCCTCCAGAAATTCGTTGGCCGTTGTCAGCGATACGCCGCCCGTTGGAATCATTTCCACCTGTGGCAACGGGGCCTTCAGCGCCTTCAAATACTTTGCGCCACCCACTGCACTGCATGGGAAGACCTTCACCACATCTGCCCCAGCCTCCCACGCCGTCACAACCTCGGTCGGCGTCAGCACCCCGGGAATTGCAGGAATGCTGTAGCGGCGGCACATCTCAATCGTCTTCACATTCAGCGCCGGGCTCACCACAAACTGCGCGCCCGCCAGCATGCACGCGCGCGCCGTTTCCGGATCGAGCACCGTACCTGCGCCAATCAGCAGGCGATCTCCCGCCTGCTCCACCAGCGTGCTGATCACCTGAATCGCGCCCGGCACCGTCATCGTCACTTCCAGCACAGGAACGCCGCCCTCGGCAATCGCGTGAGCAATCGTCAACGCTTCCTGCACAGAGCTGGCGCGCAGCACCGGCATCAGCCCTATCTCTTTCAACTTCTGCATCACCTTTTCTTTGCTCATACTCTCCCCGCCGCTAGCGCTGTACGCGCGCGCTGCCGCCTTTCATAATGCGCTCCACTTCGCTGAAGGTCGCCATCGTAGTATCGCCCGGGGTCGTCATCGCCAGTGCGCCATGCGCGCATCCGCAGTTCACCGCCCAGCTTGCACCCTTGTCCTGCAGGAAGCCGTATATCAAACCCGACGCGAATGAATCACCGCCGCCAACGCGATCAAAAATTTCCAGGTCCGGCATCGGCCGCGCTTCATGGAACTCGCCTTCGTAATAGCAGACCGCGCCCCAATCATTCACGGAGGCCGTCTTTGCATTGCGCAGCGTCGTAGCCACCACCTTGAAGTTTGGGAATGCAGCAATCGCCTTCTCAATCATCTTACGGAAGCTCTCCGTATCCAGATCAGACAGATTCTCGTCCGCGCCCTCCACTGCAAAGCCCAGCGCGGCTGTAAAGTCTTCCTCGTTGCCAATCATCACGTCCACATACGACGCCAGTTCGCGGTTCACTTCCATCGCCTTCTGCTTCCCGCCAATCGACTTCCACAACGAATCGCGGTAGTTCAGGTCATAGCTGATGATCACGCCATGTTTCCGGGCCGCAATCATCGCTTCCTTTGCGACCTCCGGCGTCGACTCGCTCAACGCACAGAAAATACCACCCGTATGAAACCAGCGCGCGCCTTCCTTACCGAAAATCGCCCCCCAGTCCACCTGCCCCGGCTTCAGTTGCGACACAGCCGTGTTGCCACGGTCCGAACAGCCCAGCGCCGCCCGCACCCCAAACCCGCGCTCCGTAAAGTTCAGCCCATTGCGCACCGTACGGCCCACGCCATCATATTTCGCCCATATCAGGTGCGACAGATCCACGCCGCCCTGCAGCATCAGGTCCTCCACCAGCCGTCCCACCGGATTGTCCGCCAGCGCCGTCACTATCGCCGTCTTCAGCCCAAAGCAGCGGCGCAGACCGCGGGCCACGTTGTACTCGCCTCCGCCTTCCCACACCTTGAACCCGCGCGCCGTCGCCACACGCACATCACCCGGATCAAGGCGCAGCATCACCTCGCCCAGACTCACCAGGTCCCACCGGCACCCTTCCTTCGGCCGCAACTCAATTGACTTCATACTTGCCATGCCTCTCCCTTTCTTGTTCCTCTATTTCAGGCTCGCCTGCGCTCCCCGCAGCAGATCTTTCGCAGCACATCAGGAGAACGTCTATCATGTTAGCGATAACACTCCACTTTGTCATGTGCAGGTTCGCCCCTCAGCAAGCCCGCAACTGGTCTGAACAGTTCTCCATCGAGACCGCACATGCAACCTCATGCCGTAACGCAATGCGTCTGCATTCCAATTCGCAATGGAATGGACTCCTTCCCCCATCATCCACTTTTACGCCCTCGCTGCGCTACCCGCGGCCGCGGAAAAATCAAGGAGCATGCCGCAATATGAAATCAGCAACACCTGCAGAAAAGTTCCCGCGATACAGTCTCCTCATGTGGTCTGCGCTTGACAGTCCACGCACCGCAGCGGCTATCCTCATCTGCAGACGCATTCACAGACAATTTGTCGTAAGTCACAAGTGGTTCGACCTATTTTCGCACTCTGGAGCCTGCATGCCCCTGGACAGTTCCGACGTCGCAACCTTTTCCTCACCACAGGCCGACTCCGGAAACACAAAATCGAATGTCCGCTGGGCCGTCTGCGGGCTGCTCTTTCTGGCAACCACCATCAACTACATGGACCGCTCGGTTCTCAGCATCCTGGCGCCCACGCTGCAAAGCAAGCTGCACTGGACAGAAGATCAGTACGCGCACATCGTCATGTTCTTCACCATTGCCTACGGTATTGGTTTTCTTACCGCAGGCCGCCTGATCGACCGCATCGGCACCAAGGTCGGCTACGCCATTTCCATCTTCGTCTGGGCAATCGCTTCCATGAGCCACGCGCTGGTCAGCACCGTCATGGGCTTCGGCATTGCGCGTTTCATGCTTGGCCTGGGCGAGTCCGGCAACTTTCCTGCCGCCATCAAGGCGACCACGGAGTGGTTTCCCACGGAAGAGCGAGCACTGGCCACCGGACTCTTCAACTCAGGCGCCAATGTTGCCGCGCTGATCGCGCCGTTATTCATCCCCTTCATCACGCTCCGCTACGGATGGCATGCGGCATTTATCGCAACCGGTTCCTGCGGCATGTTCTGGCTCATCGGCTGGCTGTTCTTTCCGTACAACCGGCTCCGCCGGGTCGCCACGCTCACGCAGCAACGCCTGGTTCTTCCAGCTACGCGGCATGAGAGCGAATATCTGCGTATTGTGCTCAAGCATCGCGGCACATGGGCCTTTGCCATCGGCAAATTCGTCACTGATCCTGTCTGGTGGTTCTATCTCTTCTGGCTGCCCAAATTTTTCTATCAGCGCTTCGGACTGGACCTCAGCAAGATCGGCCTGCCGCTGGTGCTGGTCTACTTTGGTTCCAGCATTGGCAGTGTTGCCGGCGGCTGGCTCTCCGGCTTCCTCATGAAGCGCGGCCACAGCGTCAACTTCGGCCGCAAAACCGCAATGCTGATCTGCGGACTCTGCGCTCTGCCTGTCGTTTTTGCCGACCACGTTGGCAACCTCTGGCTGGCCGTTGCACTGCTTGGCTTTGCCGCAGCGGCGCATCAGGGCTGGTCGGCAAATCTCTTCTCCACGCCCACAGATATGTTCCCCTCCAGCTCCGTCAGCACGGTGGTTGGCATTGGCGGCACGGCTGGCGCCATCGGTGGCGCGCTGTTTCAGCTCATCACCGGACTCGTCCTGCAATGGACGCACAATTACAACCTGCTCTTCGCCATGGCAAGCCTTGCCTATGTCATTGCGCTGGGCATCTTCCAGTTCCTGGTTCCTGAACTGGGCCAGCCTCACAAGGCCTGAGCTTTGCGCCGCTGTTGAAGTCCTTCTGCATACACAGGACTTCAGCAGCGGATACAACTGCCTATAACGCTTCCGCCAGCGCCTGCATCAACTGGTCAAAGTCATACACCGGGGGCAGGCAACTGTTTCCGCTGCACACCACCGCGCAACTCCGTCCACTCCTGATATTCGGCAAATGCGGCAGGGTCTCTGCCAGCGAAGGCGGCAGCATCTCCGCGGACAACTGATCCTGCCGCAGCCGGATCACGCTCTTGTTGACCGCATAGCGCGCCATCGCCACAGCCTCCAGCCGCCGCGCGTCCACATCTTCGCCCACAATCACCACCTGCACCGGCGGCAGCATCACGCGCTGCAACGCCAGCCCATACGTCCCGGCATACAAGCCAAAGTGTCCCACCACGCCGGCAAATGCCTCCAGCGTGTCCTCCGCCTTGTCCGCGTAGTCCTCGCGGCCATTCAGCGACTCCAGCCGCAGCAGCAGCGACGCCGCCATCGGATTCCCCGCGGGCGTCGGCGAGTCCTGCAATGGCTTGCGGCGCGCACTCAATGCGCCAAGTTGCTCCTCATTCGGAGAGGGCTTCTGCGTATCAAAAAATCCGCCGCCTGTTTCGTCATAGAATCGCGTCAGCATGCTGGCCGCAATCTTTGCCGCGGCGTTGTAGTAACGCAGCTCGCCCGTCGCCTCCCACGCATCCACGCACGCATGCGCCGGAAACACATAATCGTCCAGCATCCCGGCGACGCGCACCACCGGGCCGCCAGCATCGCCATAGGCAATCACATGCCCCATGCCCAGCACATCGTCCCAGCCTTCCTGCAGCAGCCGCTCCAGCGACTGCAAGGCAAACGCCTTTGCCGCCGGCAGGTCCAGCACCCGCGACGCCTCCAGATACGCCGAGATGCACATGCCATTCCACGCCACGTAAACCGTCTTGTCCACAAACGGCGTCGGCCGCTGCAACCGCGCGGCATACAGCTTCCTCCGCGCCTCCTGCAGCATCTGCGCCACCGCCTCTGGCGTGCTCTGCGCCCGGTGTGCAATCTCCTCCACGGAATGCTTTACGTGCAGCACATTCTTGGCAGGATTATGGTGCATATCACCCACTTCGCCAATGTCGTAATACGGCCCCGCCACGCCGAGTTCTTCGCGCGTCAGCACTGCGGCCGCTTCCTCGCGTGTCCAGGTAAAGTAGTCGCCGTCATCCTCCAGCGAATAGTCCGCATCCTGCGAAGCATAAAATCCGCCGCGCTCCCGGTCGCTCAGCCACTCATCCATCCATTGCAGCGTCTCGCGGGCCACCCGTGCGCACTCCGGATCCACAAAGCTCTGGAAGGCATGCACATAATTCTTCAGCAGCTCGGAGTTGTCATACGACATCTTCTCGAAGTGCGGCACCACCCATCGCTCATCCACCGAGTAGCGATGAAACCCGCCTGCAAGGTGGTCGTAAATGCCACCCGCCGCCATCTTCTGCAATGTCGTCAGCGCGGCCGTCCTCGGCTTTTCCTCGCCCGTGCGCGCCGCCACGTCTATCAGCAGATCAATCGCTCCCGGATGCGGAAACTTCGGCTGCGAGCCAAACCCGCCATGCCGCGGATCGAACTGCTGCAACGCCGCGTCCAGAATCTTCTGCACCAGCTCCGGCCCCATATCGCCCGAACGCCCGCTGAAAGATTCGTTGTACTCTATCGCCTGGATCACCGTGCCCGCAGATTCCAGCACCTCATCGCGGCGGCTCTTCCACGCATCCGCCATCGTCGTCAGCACACGCTGAAAACTGGGCCGGCCATAGCGCTCCTCCGGCGGAAAATATGTGCCGCCAAAGTATGGCTTGCCTTCCGGCGTCAGGAATGCCGTCAGCGGCCAGCCGCCCTGTCCACTGATGGCAGAAACAGCCGCCTGATAGCGGCTGTCCACATCGGGCCGCTCATCGCGGTCCACCTTCACCGGAATAAAATTTTCATTGATGACTTTGGCGGTCTTCGCGTCCTCGTAGGATTCGCGGTCCATCACATGGCACCAGTGGCACCACACCGCGCCAATATCCAGCAGGATCGGTTTATTCTCCCGCTGCGCCAGCGCAAAGGCCTCCGCACCCCATTGGTGCCATTGGACTGGCTGGTGCATGGCAGTGCGGAGATACGACGAGGCGGCCTTTGCAAGTGCGTTCGAGGAGCTGGACATGTCCTCTGGATTTTACAGGAGAAGACCTTTCAGCCGACAAGCTTCTGCGCCACTTCCGTGTACAGCGCAACCGCTTCCAGCAACTCCTTCTTCGCCAGCTTTTCATTCGAGGTATGCGCTACGTGGATCGACCCCGGCCCCAGCAGCAGCGGCTCACCCCAGTTCGTGAGCGAAGGAATGTCTGTGCTGAACTTGGCAATCATCGTCTCCAGCCCTTCAATGCGGCGCATACGCACAAACGGCATGTCCAGACTGAAGGCCACATCAGCGCGGCCGCCCACCGTCTTCACAATGGATTCCTTCACCACCTCCGACGGCCCCACCGTGCGCACCAGCAAAAAAGCCTCTGCCTTGTCCGGCACCACGTTCGGCGCGCGCCCGCCTTCAATCAGGCCAATGTTCAGCGTGGAGGCGCCAATCTCCGGCTCAATCGGCAACGGCATCGCCAGCAGGTCATGCAGCGCTTCCACCAGCTTGTCGATCGCAGACTCGCCCAGCTCCGGATACGCCGAATGCGCCATCCTGCCCTTGGCTCTCAATTCCACGCGCAGCGCGCCCTTTGACGCCAGCGCCAGGCGATTGTCCGTCGGCTCACCATTGATCAGAAACTTCGAGCCCTTCGGACTCCGATTCGCCACAATCGCGCCAGCCGAGTCGCGCTCCTCGCCAACCACAAACAGCAGGCCAACCTTCACCCCGGCCTGCCGCAGTTGATTGGCCGCCGCAATCTGCGCGGCAATAATGCCCTTGGCGTCGCAGGTGCCGCGGCCATAAATAAATTCGTCATCTTCACTGGAGCCAAAGTACGGCGGCACCGTGTCCATGTGCGTCGACAGCACCACATCCGGCGTTATGCCCGGCATGGCAGCATACACATTGAAGCGCGGCCCTGTTCCCGCGCCGGGAAACTTCGTCACATCCGGCTGCGGAACATCCATCTTTTCCACGGCATACTTCTGCCCCGCCAGAAAATCATGGAGAAACGCGCCAACCGCGCCTTCGTTATACGTGGTGGACTCAATGTCGACTAGCTTGCGTGTCAGTTGGATCGGATCGAGAGTCATGCTCCTTCAGCATACCTGACCAACCCGGATAGAATGAAGCCTGTGAACACAACTTTCACCGCTGCGCCTTTTCGGTCGCAGATCCAGTCCGTCAATCTCCGCGGTCCTGCCGGCCGCCTGGAGGCGCTGCTGAACACCGGCCGTCCCGATGCGCCGTTCGCCACGCTTGTCTGCCATCCGCACCCGCCCAGCGGTGGCACCATGCACACCAAGGTCGTCTACCACGCCATGAAGGCCTTCAACAGCTTCGGCCTGCCCGTGCTGCGCTTCAACTTCCGCGGCACCGGACTCAGCGAAGGCTCCTACGACGACGGCCGCGGCGAAAAGGAGGACGTTCGCGCCGCGCTCGACTGGCTCGCAGCCAATTTTCATCTGCCCATCCTCTTTGCCGGCTTCTCCTTCGGCTCCAACGTTGGCATGCGCGCCTGCTGCGGAGACGCCCGCGTGCAGGGCCTGATCGCACTCGGCCTGCCCATCCAGGCCGCCGGACGCAGCTACCGCTATACCTTTCTGGAAAACTGCCCCGGCCCCAAGCTCTTCCTCAGCGGCGACCATGACGAGTTCGGCCCGCGCGGGACCGTGGAAACTGTCATCGCCAACGCGCCAGAACCCAAACAGCTCACCTGGATTGAAAATGCCGACCACTTCTTCGCTGGCGTCCCCGGCTCGCCCGCACCCAAACTCGACCAGATGCAGGCCGCCATGCGAAGCTGGCTCGCGACCACATTTCCCCAGCTTCGGGGCTGACAGCCATGAACTCTCCGCGCCCGGCAGAAGATCTCCGCAACACCGCACGCGAGATTTTTCTGCATGCGCTCCACCAATGCAGCATCTCCGCCGCCTTTGCGCAGCGCGCACGCATCACCACCGGCCGGCAGGGAACGCAGCTCTTACTGCCCACCGATCAAGGCTCCCAACATGCGCTTCTGCTCGATGGCTACCGCTGCATCCACCTCTTCACCATGGGCAAAGCCGCCCTGCCCATGCTGGATGCCGTCCTCGCCCGTCTCCCATCCACCTTGCAGATAAAAGGCCTCTGCACCGCGCCTGTACTGCCTGCAACACCAGACCCACGCATCCGATACTTCGCTGGCGGCCATCCCCTGCCCAATACAGACTCCTTTGCCGCAGCCCGCGCCATGCTGCACCACGCGCAGCAGTTGGACAAACGCGACTTCGCACTTTTCCTCATCAGCGGAGGCGCATCGGCCATGCTGGAGTTGCCCTGCGACCAGCTCATCTCGCTCGAAGACACCATCGCCTTCCATCGCGCACTCGTCCACTCCGGCGCCACCATTGCCGAAATCAACTGCGTGCGCAAACACTTCTCCGCCATCAAAGGCGGACGCCTCGGCTCCGCTGCGCGCCATGCTCATTGCCTTTCGCTGCTCGTCTCCGACGTTCCGCTGCGACACCTCGATGCGCTCGCCTCCTCGCCAACGCTCCCCGACCGCTCCACCGTGGCCGAATGCCGCGAGATTCTCGCCCGCTATCTCTTGTTGGAACAGTTCCCTGCCTCCGTGCGGCGATATTTCGAGCAGCCCAATCTTCCTGAGACCCCGAAACACCTCTCACCAGACGGCGAGCCAGGCAATTCAGCCAGCCAGTTTGCTGTACTGCTCTCGAATGAGTACCTGGTAGCTGCGGCAAAAAAGTACGCCGGGTCGCTTGGTTTTCATGTGGAAGTGGACAACACCTGCGATGACTGGGACTGCGCCGCAGCAGCCGACTATCTGCTCCGCAAGCTGCGCACCCTGCGCCAGCAGCATGCCCGCGTCTGCCTGCTCTCCGGCGGTGAAGTCACCGTGCAGATCAGCGGCAACCCCGGCACCGGCGGACGCAACCAGCAATTCGCGCTGGCCTGCGCCGCTGCATTGCACGTAGACGAATCCGGCCTCGCCATCCTCAGCGCTGGTTCCGATGGCATCGACGGCAACAGCACCGCCGCTGGAGCCATCGCAGACAACACCACCCTGGCTCGCGCACAAGGTCTGCAATGGAGTACCGAAGCAGCACTGCATCAGTTCAATGCCGCCCCACTCTTTGCCGCACTCAACGACGCCATCGTCACCGGCCCCACCGGCAACAACCTGCGCGATCTGCGGATTCTACTCAGTTTTCAGCGATGATTGCCCGCCCGCCGTAACGCTTCCGAAGCCTCCGACGACTCCGGAGTAAAGAACTTTGTCACGCCTTCCTGCAGTACGCGCACCTGATCGCGCACGCCAGCCTGGTGCGCCGCCACCAGCAACCGCGGCACCGGCTCTTCCATCGGCTCATGCGACAAGCGGAACGTGCCATAGTGCATCGGCACCATCCAGCGCGAGCCCATCTCCTGAAAACCGCGCAGCGAATCCTCCGGGCTGGCATGCACATTGCGGAAATGCTCCGGGCTGTACGCGCCAATCGGCAACAGCGCAATCTCCGGACGCAGCCGCTCGCCAATCTCACGAAATCCCGGAAAGTATGCCGTATCACCCGCGTGATAAATGGAGTGCTCCCCGGCGCGCACCACATAACCGCCAAAGCCGCGGTGCGTATCGCTCACCATGCGCGCGCCCCAGTGCCGCGCCGGAGTATGCACAATCTCCATGCCCAGCACGTTGCTGCTCTGCCACCAGTCCAGCTCGCGTACCTCGCGGAAGCCCATCTCCGCCACCAGGTCCCCCACATGCAGCGGCGTAATCGCAATCGGGGCCACTCCGGTTTTCGCAATCGCCTGCTGCACAATGCGGCGCAGCGATGGCTTGTGCAGATGGTCCATGTGCGCATGCGTCAGCAGCACCACGTCCACCGCAGGCAGATCGCGCAACGCAATCCCTGGCTTGCGCTGACGCTTCAGCACCACCAGCCAGCGGGCAAAATTCGGATCCACCACCAGCGTCCGCCCCTGCATCTGCATCAGAAAACTCGAGTGCCCAATGAAGGTCAGCCCCAGTTCTCCTGGCCGTGGCGTCACAACATGCCGTGTTTCTCCATGTACCGGGTTCACAACCGATTGGCCGACTAATACACTGAACTGCCGGGCCTTGCTGGCAAGGTGGATGCGGTGCTGATTGCGCTGCATATTCTTCCGTACACCTTTCGTGCTGGTAGATTGGACGCGCACCTTCCCCCCGAAGATTCAGCGCACCAACAGTCCCGACGGGCACGTCCCAGGCTTCCGCCCCCAGATTCAGCGTCCAAGTCCAGTCCTATCAACGCAGTGTTGCAGCAGCATGTATTTCCAGCGGAAAAGTTTATTTTTTGCTTCGTACCCGGAACATCACCCCAGTCCGGCAGTCCCTACGAGCGAACCAGCTTGATGCCATGCCTCCGCCGCGCCACTCCATCCAGCCAGCTCTTCACCGCCCGGTTGAACTCGCCCGGCAGCTCTTCATACGGCAGATGTCCGGTTCCACTCAGCACCGTCAGTTTCGACTTCGGCAGCTTCTTCTGCAACTGGTAGGCAGACTCCAGGCTCACCGCCCGGTCCTTGTCTCCCCACAGCAGCAGAACCGGCTTTTCCGCCAACCCCTCCAGCGCATCCCGCACCGCATTCATGTCCTCAAACCAATTGGAGAGAATGTTCATCACATGCTCGGCCGTCCCCGGCACCCGCAGCGCGGCCATATAGTTTTCCAGTGTCCCCGGCGTCACCCGCTCCGGATTTCCATACATCCGCCCCAGCGCAATCTGCTGCAACGCCGGCGGCAAATTCGCAACATGCAGCGCAAACCACTTGCCCAGGGAACTCCGGTAGAAGCGAATAATCGCATCCGACTGGTCAGAAAACGGATTGGCTGGCGCCACCAGCACCGTCCGGCCAAAGCGCTTCGGATACCTGGCCGCCGCCAGCATGGTAATCGCTCCACCATGTGACGTGCCCAGAATGTCCGCCCGGCGCAAACCCGCCGCGTCCAGAAACTTCACCACCCGGTCCGCCGTCGCCTTCATGCTGGCATCCAGCCCCAGAACCCGCTCCGACTGCCCAAGCCCCAACAAATCAACCGCATATACGGTTGCCACCTGAGCCAGCGACTGCAGGTTGTACCGCCAGGAATAGGACGAGCCGATGATGCCATGCACCAGCACCAGGGCCGGACCGGAGCCGGCCTTCACATAGTGCATCCGGGCGCCGTCCACCATCACCGAATGGCTTTCCACCGGATAGGGCTCGCTGCCTGCTGTCATCCAGGCGGCCAACCCCATGCCGGCCCCTTTCCGCCCCACTTCTGGCATCGTGCTCAACTCGCCCCCCTCAAAAAGCCCGACCACGCATCATGCGCCTGTCCTGATTGGACGCGCAATCGAAAACTGAGGATGCCTGCAATCGGGCATCCAAAGAAGGAAACAGCAGCAAGAAGCTACAGCCAGATAAAAAGCCCCGCTGCAATCGCTCAGCGGGGCTTTCGGTATTGCCTTGTTTTGATGCGCGGTCTTTTAGACCGATGCCATCGTAGTCGCAGCCTGTGGAGCCACAGGCAACCCGGCTGAAGCCTCCCGCAGCAGCTTGTCCAGCACCGCAATTGCAGTGTCCACATGCTCCCGCTTCAGCAGAAACGAGGGCAGGAAGCGAATGATATTCCCCTGAATGCAGTTCAGCATCACGCCCTGCTCCAGTGCCGCCTCCGCCAGCGGACGTCCCGGCCCGCGCAGCTCCAGCGCCTGCAACAGCCCTTGGCCGCGGGCCTCCACCACAAAGCTGTGTGCCTCAGTCAGTGCCAGCAGTTGCTGGCGCAGGTACGCACCCGTCTCCCGCACCTGCGGCAGAAGATTTTCCTCTTCCACCACCGACAGGAACTCCAGCCCCAGCCGACATGCCAGCGGACTGCCGCCCAGCGTGCTGCCATGCTTGGCCAGCCCCAGCCCATGGAAGAACTCCTTCTTCACCAGAATGGCGCTCAGCGGAACGCCTCCGCCCAGAGGCTTGCCCAGTATCAGCACATCCGGCTCAATGCCATAGCTTTCGTAGGCAAACCAGCGTCCGGTACGGCCCAGTCCGCACTGAATCTCGTCGAAGATCAGCAAAGCATTGTGCGCATCCGCCAACCGGCGCGCCTCGGCCAGAAACTCCCGCGTGCACTCATACACGCCACCCTCGCCCAGAATCGGCTCAACCAGAATGGCGCAGGTGCTGTCGTTGACGGCCGCCCGCAACTCTGCAATGTTGTTGCGCTGTATGAATTGCACGCCCGGCAACCCAGGCTCAAAATCATCGCGGTACTTCGCCTGGCCCGTCACCGAGAGCGATCCATAGGTGCGCCCATGATACGACCCCAGCAATGAAACAACCCCATACTTGCCAGCGCCAAATCGCTTGTGTGCCACCGAACGCGCCAGCTTCAAAGCTCCTTCCACGGCCTCCGACCCGCCCGTGGAGTAAAACACCCCGCTCAGGCCCGAACCCGCTCCTGCGGCTCCCTGCGTCAGAGAGCAAAGTTTCTCCGCCAGCTTGCCCGGAAAACGGCTGCTGTACTGCGGGGAAAGATGCACCACCCTGGCCGCCTGATCGGCAAAAGCCGCCACCATGCGGGGGTGCGCGTGGCCCAGGGCATTTACCCCCAGACCGGCCATTAAATCCAGATAGCGGCGCCCATCAGTATCGTACAGATAGACACCCTCGCCGCGTTCCAATGCGACAGCGTATCGGGAGTAAACCGGAAGGAGGTACTCGTTGTCTCTGCTGATAATAGAGTCCGCAGTCTCGTCCTGCGGTTGAAAGTCCATGATTCTCTATTGTTGTCCGGCACCCCACCCTGAGGTCAAGGGCAACTCCGGAGAAAGCAATAAATAACGCTCAAAAAAAACGAAAGATGCCGGGATAGTTACCAGAAGAACTGCCTGTCTCCTCCACGCCGCCCTCTGGCTCCGGCATTGTCTGCCGAAAAATTCAACAAATGCAGGAAGAAGGCGTACACTGTTGCAGGGTTCGCAGAAGGTGTTGGGTCTTCCTGTGTGAAATATACAGAAATTCATATTGGGATATGAATTTCTCATTCTACGACTGGCACTCACCTGACCCGGAACATCTAAGACTCTCAAAATAGAGGGGGAACTATAGATTCCGTGAATTGTAGGGCTGAAACGCGATCTTGGCATACTACGTGCTCAGCTTTGCAATACACGAAACATTGCGCTGTTGCCATTTGTGACTCCGGGGCCGGTCAAAAGTCATGCTGAAGTTCAACCAAATCCGCTTCACTGCCGTACTGCTCGCTTTGGTTACGGTGGCGGCTGTGGCTTTGGTGGTAATCAACTTCAACAAGGAAAATTCGTTTCAACTCCCGGAGGACGGCGTCTGGTGGGTTGAGGCTCATGGCGGCCTGAAGGCCGAGCGGGTGCTGCCGGACAGTCCTGGGCAGCGCGCCGGCATCAAGACCGGCGACCTGCTGATCGCGGCCAATGATCAGCCAACCACACGCATCGCCTCTCTGGTGCGAGAGATGTTCCGCACGGGCATTTACGGCAAGGCCACCTATACGCTGGTTCGTACCGATCTGCAGACCGGACTGCCGGTGCAACTGGTCACCCCGGTCATCCTGCAACCGGCTGACCGCAGCATCAACCAGGTGACGCGCTTCATTGCGCTGGTCTATCTGCTCATCGGCCTGTATGTGCTCTTCCGGCGCTGGACTGCGCCGAAATCGACCCATTTCTACATCTTCTGCCTGGCCTCGTTCGTGCTGTACGCCTTCCACTACACAGGCAAGCTCAACGAGTTTGACTGGGCCATCTACTGGGGCAATCTGCTGGCCAAGGCGCTGCAGCCTGCGCTGTTCCTGCACTTTGCCATGACCTTTCCGGAAGAGCGCTCCATCCTGCATCGCAGGCGCTGGTTCGTCGGGCTCATTTACCTTCCCGGCATTCTCTTCCTGGGGCTGAATGTCGCCGCGCTATCGCTCTGGTCGGCAACGGAAGTGCTCAAGCACCGCATTGACCAGATCGGGCTTGGCTACCTGGCGCTTTACTATGTCATCGCCGCCGTCGTCTTCTTTGTCAGCTACCGCAGGACAGAGATTCCGCTGCGCCGCCAGCAGCTCAAATGGCTCACCCGCGGCACGCTGCTGGCCGTACTGCCCTTCACGCTTTTCTACGTGGTCCCATACCTGAGCGATGTTCCGGTCTCGGACCTCATCACCAAGCTCGCCGGGTTGTCACTGGTCTTTCTGCCGCTCACCTTCAGCTACGCCATCGTGCGTTACCGGCTGATGGACGTTGACCTGATCTTCAAGCGCGGTGTCACCTATTCCCTGGCAACGGCGGCGCTGGTCGGCCTCTACTTCGGCGTGGTTGCCCTCGCTGCAGAGATCACGCGCGCCAAGCTGCCCAGCGCGGGCGTCTGGGGTCTGCTGGCAGCCATCATCATCACGGCGCAGCTCTTTGACCCCATCAAACGCACCATTCAGGAACGCGTCGACCGCGTCTTTGACCGCAAGCGCTATGACTACCGCCAGACACTGATCGAGTTCGGCCGCGAACTGAACACCCACACCGATCTGCGCACGCTGGTGGACGCGATTGTCGATCAGCTCCCGCGCACGCTGCTGGTCTCGCGGACGGCTGTGTTTGTGGCCAATGACGCCGCCACCGGCTACACGCTGGAGGACGCGCACGGCATTCCCGAAACGGTGGTGCAACGCGCCGATACCTTCGACCTCGGCTTCCTGGACTTTGACCAGCCGGACGCCGGCAGCCACATCTTCCTCGACAATCCGCAGCAGGCCCTGCATCTGTCCGAGTCCGAACGGCGGACGGCCAGCCTGCTGGATCTGAACTACTACCTGCCGTGCCGGGTGCAGGAGCGTACCATTGCCGTCATCGGACTGGGCCGCACCGTCGGCGGAGACTTCCTCTCCAGCGAAGACATGGAACTGCTGGAATCGCTGGCCGGTTACATTGGCATCGCCATTCAGAATGCGCGCCTCTACAGCCGGCTGGAGAAAAAGATCTCCGAGTACGAGCGCCTGAAAGATTTCAGCGAAAATATTGTGGAATCCATCAACATCGGCATCCTGGCTGTCGATCTCGAAGACCGCGTCGAGAGCTGGAATGCGCAGATGGAAGTGCTGTACGCCACCTCGCGCGCAGAAGCGCTGGGGCAGCCGATTTCAAAGCTCTTTCCGGCCGAATTCATGGCCGAATTCGACCGCGCGCGGAATGACGCCGGGGTCCACAATCTCTACAAGTTCCGCATGGCCACTCCAGCCGGAGAGCAGCGCGTGGCCAACATCGCCATTGCCCCGCTGGTGACGCGCGATTTTGAGACCATCGGCCGCATTATTCTTCTGGATGACATCACCGACCGCATCCAGCTGGAAGCGCAGTTGACGCAGGCGGAAAAACTCTCCTCCATTGGCCTGCTGGCCGCTGGCGTTGCGCATGAGGTGAACACGCCGCTGGCTGTCATCTCCTCGTATACGCAGATGCTGACCAAGCATGCCCGCGGCGATGAGAAGGTGGGGCCGCTGCTTGAAAAGATCACGCAGCAGACCTTCCGCGCTTCGGAGATCGTCAATGGTCTGCTGAATTTCTCCCGCACGAGCGCGGTGGAGTTCACCAGTGTCGACCTGAATCATGTCATCCGCGAAACGCTGGTGCTGCTGGAGCATCAGTTCAAAACGGCGCAGGTCAAGGTGGAAACTTCGCTGGAAGAGGCCTTGCCGCCCATTCATGGCAACCAGGGCAAGCTGCAGCAGGTCTTTCTCAATCTGTTTTTGAACGCCAAGGACGCCATGACCAGCGGTGGCACGCTCCTTGTCAGGACCGTCAGCAATGGCCACGTCGGAGTTGTGGTGCAGGACACCGGCTCCGGCATTACCCCAGAAAATATGCAGAAGATCTACGATCCATTCTTTACCACCAAAAGCGCGCCCAAAGAAGGCGAGCGGCGCGGTACCGGGCTTGGTTTGGCAGTTACCTACGGCATTATTCAGGAACACGCAGGCAAAATCCGCGTGGAGAGCCATGTGGGCGAAGGCACTGTATTTCAGCTTGAATTTCCAATGCTGAAAGGCGCAGCGGCAGCCGGCAAGACCACCAGAACAGCCGCAACATTGACCCAGGGGAATACGATCCATGCCTGATGCCACATTCACCTCTACGGCAAAGGCACAGCCCATGAGCACGGAGCATGCAGGGCGGATATTAATTATTGACGACGAAGCGGGCATCCGCGAGTCGCTGGAGACCCTGTTGACCTTCGAAGGCTTCCAGGTGGAAATGGCCTTCGACGGGGAAAGCGGCCTGGAAAAGGCCACTCGCTCTCCCTATGATCTGGTGCTGCTGGATCTGGCCCTGCCCGGGCAGAACGGGCTGGAAGTTCTGCCGCAACTGCTCGAACACCAACCCGGCCTGCCCATCATCATGATTACGGCCTACGGCACCGTCGGCAATGTGATCGACGCCATCCGCGCTGGTGCGGAAAATTTTGTCCAGAAGCCCTGGGACAATGAAAAGCTGCTGGCCGACATTCGTTCCGCCATTGCCCGCCATCGCGCCGAGCAGGAGGTCATCCAGCTCAAGCGGGCACTGAAGCAGCGCTATAACTTTGAGAACATCGTGGGCAAAAGCGATCCCATGCTGCGCCTCTTTGACCTTGTTGCGCAGGTGGCGCCCAGCCGCTCCACCGTGCTCATCCTGGGCGAAAGCGGCACTGGCAAGGAGCTGATCGCCAAGGCGCTGCATGCCAACTCACCGCGCCGCGACAAGCCGTTTGTCCCCGTCAACACCGGCTCCATGCCCACCGATCTGCTGGAATCCACCCTCTTCGGCCATGAAAAAGGGGCCTTCACCTCGGCCATGGCCGCCAAGAAGGGCCTGTTTGAGGTCGCCAATGGCGGCACGCTCTTTCTGGATGAAATCGGCAACATGAGCATGGAAACGCAGGCCAAAGTGCTGCGTGTGTTGCAGGACCGCCGCTTCATGCACCTCGGCGGCGTGCAGGAGATTCAGGTAGATGTGCGCATCATCGCCGCCACCAACGTCGATCTGCGCCAGGCCGTGCGTGAAGGCAAATTCCGCGAAGACCTTTTCTACCGGCTCAATGTCATCTCCCTCGAACTGCCTCCGCTGCGCAACCGCCGCGATGACATTCCTCTGCTGGCCGGGCACTTCCTGAAGTACTATGCAGAGGAAAACGGCGTTTCCACGCGCACGCTCGCTCCAGAAGCCATGCGCGTGCTGCTGGACTACGACTGGCCGGGCAATGTGCGCGAGCTGGAAAACATCATCGAACGCGGCGTGGTGCTTTCCGCAGGCCCGGTGATTGGCGTGGACCTGTTGCCGGGGCACCTGACCGGACGCAACTTCTCCAGCAGCCTGCTGGAGCACCGGCCGGACTCCTCGCTCTTCGATATTATGGAAGAGATCGAGCGCCGCATTATCGTAGACATGCTGGAACGCTGCAACTGGAACCAGACCGAAGCCGCCGAGCAGTTCAAGATTCCGCTCTCCACTCTCAACCAGAAGATCAAGCGGCTGAATATTGAAATCCGCAAGCGCATGAAGGAGTAGCATCTGCCTCTTGCGACAGTTTGTTAGAGTGGTCACAAGGCAGGTTTGTGCAACCGGCAGCCCTTTTCGTTCATCGAACCAGCAGTAACGTGAAGAACTTATGCCATTGACCACACTCGATGACTTTGCCAAATCCACGGTGCTGGCAGTCCAGGACTATTCCAGACTGGTGGGACAGGCCATTGCCAACCTCTTCACGCGGCCGCGCTACCTGGCGGAAATCTACACCCAGGCGGACCTGATCGGCGTTGGCTCTCTGCCCATCGTCATCCTCACAGGCTTTTTCACCGGTGGCGTGCTGGCACTGCAGTCGGCCACGGCGCTGGCCCAGTTCGGCGCCAAAAACGTTACGGCGCAACTGGTCAGTCTGTCGATGGTGAAGGAACTCGGCCCGGTACTCACCAGCCTGATGGTCTCTGGCCGCAACGCCTCCGGCATGGCCAGCGAACTCGGCTCCATGCAGGTCACTGAGCAGATTGACGCCATGCGCGCGCTGGGAACAGACCCCATCCGCAGACTGGTGACGCCGCGCATCGTGGCCACTATCATCATGCTCTTCTTCCTGACCATCATCTCCGACGCCATGGGCACGCTTGGCGGCGCCATGACCAGTATCTTCATGATGGGGCTGGACGCCTCACAGTACTTCCACTCTGCCTACCAGACGCTGGAATTTGCCGACATCATTCAGGGGCTCACCAAGCCCATCATCTTTGGCTTCATCATTGCCAGCGTCGGCTGTTATTTCGGCATTAAAACCAAAGGCGGCACGCAGGGCGTCGGACGCTCCACTACACAGGCTGTCGTCGTCTCATCGGTGCTCATCATCGCCGTCGACTTTGTCATCAGCCGCCTGATGATCGGCATCTTCGGCCGCTAAAGCCATCTACTTTCGCCTCAAGAGGAACTGCCCACACATGACGGCCACCGAAACATCCATTCTGCAGCCGCCCGGCTCGCCACCGCCAACAGACGCTGTGGTCCAGTTTGACGATGTGAGCATCGGCTTCGGCGCCAGGCCCGTACTGGAGAACGTCTCCTTTCGCGTGGCTCCGGGAGAAACGCGCATCCTGCTGGGCCCGGCCGGCTGCGGCAAAAGCGTCCTGCTGAAGCTGGCCAATGGCCTGCTGCGCCCTGACTCCGGCAGAATTTTTGTCTTCGGCGAAGAAATCAGCGCCATGCCGGAGCGGGAACTCTTCCGGCTGCGCGCCCGCATAGGCATGGTCTTTCAGGAGAGCGCGCTCTTTGACTCACTCTCCGTCCACGACAACGTGGCCTATCGCATGATGGAAAACCGTCTGCCGACAGAGGAGATGGAACCGCGCGTCCGTGAAGCGCTGCGCTTTGTGGAGCTGGAACACACGCTGCAGCAGTTCCCGTCCGAGCTTTCCGGTGGCATGCGCCGTCGCGTCGCCATTGCCCGCGCCATTGTGAACCGGCCGGAACTGCTGCTGTACGATTCCCCCACCGGCGGGCTGGATCCGGTCACCTCCGCCACCATCGTGGAGCTGGTCGTCAAACAACGCGACGTCTTCCACAGCACGTCCCTGCTGGTAACACACCGCCTGCAGGACGCCTTCGTGCTGGCCACGCACCGCTTCAATCCGCAAACCGGCCAAATGGAGGCTCTGCCTCAGGGCAGCCTTGTCCCCAGCACCAGATTTCTGCTCCTCAGCGAAGGCCACGTACACTTCGATGGCACCACAGAGGAACTGATCCGCTCGGAGGATCCCTGGATCAGAGAGTATCTCTCCTGACGGCCACTCCCTGTTCCCTGTACCCTGTTTCCTGTACCCTACTCAGTGCCGCGTCTCCCCTGCTCCCGCAGCCTGCGCTGCAACGTCGCCAAAGCCCAGTCGGCGATGGAAGAAGTCAAAGACCACTCCATACAGTTGATACGCCAGCTCCGGATCGTAGCGCAGCCCTTCATCCCGCATAAACGCATGCGCGCCATTCACTTCGTGCCAACTGTATTTCGCATTCACCTCGTCCAGCCGCGCCAGAACCTTTCTGCGGCCCTCCAGCGGAATATGCGGGTCCTGCCTGCCCCAGATCATCAGCAATTCGCCCTGAATATCTTTGGTGCGCTCCAGAGAATCGTCCTGCATCCCTTTGCCCAGACCCTGCTTGTGGATGTCCGTCGCATAGAAGCAGGCAGTGCCACGCACATCCGGATTCATGGCCGCGCGGAAGGCCAGATGCCCGCCAATGCAGATGCCCATCGCTCCCAGTTGCCCCGTGCAGTCCGGCCGAGACTTCAGGTAATCGAGGACCGCACGCGCGTCCGCATCATAGCTGGCAAGTTCCTTGGTAGTCTTCAGTACATTGCCACGGTCCGAACCAGCCTGATCGTAGGCCAGCACCGTTCCTGCCGTCTCAAACTCGTGGTAAATCTCCGGAATCGCCACGATATATCCATGCCCGGCCAGCATGGCTGCCGTTCGGCGGATGGGACCCGTCACCTGAAAAATCTCAGTGAAAAATACAATGCCGGGATACTTCCCCGGCGCAGCCGGACGCACGATATGCGTGCGCATCTGACCATACGGAGTGTTCAGCTCCACATGCTCGTTGTCAACAATGATCATTTCGACCTCTCCGAAAAGAGCTTTTCCTGCAGTCTAAATGAACCAGCCTGCATTTTGTCGGTGCGCACTTTCCCTCCCTGCGCCTACTCTGATAGTCTGAGGCGTTTGCATCCCTTCGAGGAGTGTTTCACCCCATGCCATTCAAGTATTCCGGTGTTGATTTCATCCAGTTCGATTCCCTCCTTTCCGGAGACGAGCGGCTCGTCCGCGACAGCACGCGGCAATTTATCGAAGACAATCTGGTTCCCATCATTGAGCAGTGCAACCGCGATGGCCGCTTCCCCCGCGAACTCGTCCAGCCCATGGGCGGGCTGGGCTTCTTTGGCGCCACCATCGATGGCTACGGCTGCGCCGGCATGAACAATGTGGAGTATGGCCTGATGAACCAGGAACTGGAGCGCGGCGACTCCGGCGTGCGCAGCTTCGTCAGCGTGCAGTCCGCGCTGGTCATGTATCCCATCTACGCCTTCGGCTCCGACGAGCAGAAAAACTACTGGCTGCCCTTGCTGGCCAAAGGCGAGAAAATCGGCTGCTTCGGGCTGACGGAGCCGGACTTCGGCTCCAACCCCGGCGGAATGCGCACCCGCGCCCGCAAAGATGGCGACCATTACGTCCTGAACGGCGAAAAGATGTGGATCACCTCCGGCAGCATTGCCGACGTTGCCGTCATCTGGGCCAAGGTGGAGGACGAAGGCGACCGCATCCGCGGTTTTCTGGTGGAAACCAACCGTCCCGGCTTCTCCGCGCAGGACGTGCACGGCAAATGGTCGCTGCGCGCCTCCGTCACCTCCGGGCTTTCGCTGCAGGATGTTCGTGTCCCCGCCAGCAACCTGCTGCCCGGTTCCGATGGCATCAAATCGCCGCTCATGTGCCTGAACCAGGCTCGCTATGGCATCAGTTGGGGCGTCATCGGCGCGGCCATGTCCTGCTATGACACAGCCCTGCAATACACCAAGCTGCGCAAGCAGTTCCGCGACCAGCCCATCGCCAGCCATCAACTGGTGCAGGAAAAACTGACCTGGATGATCACCGAAATCACCAAAGCACAATTGCTGGCCCTGCAGGTTGGCCGGCTGAAGGACCAGGGCAAGGTCGGCGCACAGCACATCTCCATGGCCAAGCGCAACAACGTGTGGATGGCGCTGGAGTGCGCCCGCATTGCACGCGATCTGCTGGGCGGCAACGGCATTACGGATGACTATCCGGTCATGCGGCATATGATGAACCTGGAGTCCGTAAAGACCTACGAGGGCACGCATAACATGCACACGCTCATCGTCGGCCACAGCGTTACCGGCATTCCCGCTTTTTAGCTGACAACACCAGCAGTGTTCGCGCTAACATGAAGTGCGGCCCTGCTGGCCCGCTGCTTCCTCCAGTCTGGTTCCGCATACCTGTCCGGCCAGGTGCAGCAATTTTCGTGCCGCGACAGGCTGGTGCTTTGCTGTTGGTCCGGCAACGGACGTTTTCAAAAACCTGTCGATTTGCCGCCTTTGAGGTCTGTTATGGATGAAACCGCAAGCACGCAAAGTGCGGTGGCCTGTTTTCTGCCAGCAGGGCATTATGAAATTCCCTGCCGGCAGGAGGGGCTTCGGCCGGAAGATATTGAGCGCGCAATTCCCTTTGCAGCAGCTCTTGACCAGCACCTGACTTCCCGCATCATTCACGCCTACACCGCCGCCTGCCAGGAACGGCGTGTGGTGCAAATCCATCATTACTCAAGGCTGTATGAAAGACCGCACACGCAACCTCTCACCGTCGTTTGCGCGCAGGACAGCAACCACCGCCATCTTTGCCTGCTGACCGCGGAAGAGCCTTCCAACTGGAGCATCTACAATCGCACACATTTCCGCGACCTGCTGCTGAACCACACCCACGACGTATTTCTGGTGACCGAGGCCGAACCGCTCGACGCGCCCGGCCCGCGCATCCTTTATGTCAATCCTGCCTTTGAGCAGATGACCGGCTACACACCTGCAGAAGTTCTGGGTAAATCGCCCCGTATGCTGCAAGGTCCGGAGACTGACCAGAACACGCTGAAGCTGCTGCACCATGCCCTGCGCATCTGCAAACCAGTCAAGGTCGAACTCATCAACCACCGCAAAGACGGCTCCAGCTTTTGGGCGGAGCTGGACATCCAGCCCATCCAGGACGACGACGGCTGGGTCACGCATTTCATCGCCATCCAGCGCGACATTTCCGGGCAGAAGAAGGCCGATCGCTCCCTGACGGCGCAGAAAAAAATCCTGGAACAGATCGCCTCCGGCAGCCCGCTCCCCGATGTCCTGACGGCCATCATCCAGATGATCGAACTGCAGGAGCCGCAAATCCTCGCCAGCATGATGCTGCTCAACCAGGACGGGCAGACCTTACACGTAGGAGCAGCGCCCTCCCTGCCGCCGGATTATCTCCGGCTGATAGAGGACATGCCAATCGGCCCGAGGATTGGCTGTTGTGGCACTGCGGCCTTCAGTGGAAAACCGGCCATCACGGAAGACATCGAGAGCGACTCGCGCTGGCCAGACCCATTCCGCAGCTCGCTGCTGACCGCCGGTATCCATTCCTGCTGGTCCTGGCCCATCACAACCCAAAACGGACAACTCCTTGGCACCCTGGCGCTATATACCCGGAAAAAGCGGCGTCCATCCGTCAAGGAGGCGGACCTGGTTTCCGCGGCCGCGCATCTGACCGGCATCGCCATTGAGCAACACACCGCCGAAGAACAGATCGAGGCCCAGCGGCGGCGGTACATCTATCTTTTCGATACCAATCCGCAACCGCTGCTGCTCTACGATAGAAATGCGCAATGCTTCACCAACGTGAACCAGGCGGCGCGGCAGTTGTATGGCTACACCTCCGAGGAGTTCGCAGCACTCTCCATCGACAATCTTTTTGTCGAAGATGAGCGGTCCGGCTTTCTCACCGAATTCCGCACTGAGGGCTGCACACGTTCCGCACGCATCTGGCGTCATCAGCAAAAGTCCGGTTCCCTGCTGGAAGTGGAGCTGCTCTGGCAATCGCTTCCCTGGGAGATGCGCAGCTCCGTCCTGTTGTCCATCTCGGACGTTACGGGGCGCGAAAGCGCGCGACGCGACGCGGAAATCTGGCGCGAACGCTACGAAATGGCGCTGGCCTCCTTCGACCGCATCTTCTACGTCTGGTATCCGCTGACGGACAAGGTGCTCATCCAGGGGGCCTTTCAAAAGGTCTTCGGTTTCGGCACGGACGAGTACCCCCGCAGCACAGAGGAGTGGCGCGCGCTCGTACATCCGGAAGACCGCGCGCGCATTTTGCCGGAGGTGGAAAATGCGCTGCTGCATCAGCAGCCCTTTACCCTGCGCTATCGCGTCAGAACCAGGTCCGGCCACTACATCTACGTGGAGGACCAGGGGCATTTCATTCAGGATGCAGCCGGAAAGGCCGTCAACGTCGTCGGCTTCATCGGCGACATTACGGAGAAAATTAAACTGGAAATGCAGATGGAGCAGTCCCAGCGGCTGGATGCGATGGGCCACCTGGCCAGCGGCATTGCACACGACTTCGCCAATCTGCTGATGGTCATCAGTTGCAGCGCGGAGATGCTGTTGCCGCCAGCCGACTCCGGCCCCGATGCCGGGGAGCAGCGCAGACTGCTCCTCAGCATCCGTCAGGCCACCACCCGCGCCAGCGAGCTGACCGCGCAGTTAATGACCTTCAGCCGCGGCCACTCCAGCACAGACAGCATCACTGACATTAATCGCGCTCTGCTGGACATGCGCTGGCTGCTGCAAACCATGCTGCCCAAACAGATTCAGCTGCATGTTGAACCCTATGACCATCCGTTGTTCGTCAACTGCCAGCGCGCGCCCATCGATCAGATCATCACCAACCTCACGCTCAACAGCCGTGACGCGATCACCGGCGGCGGTGTGATTACCCTGCACACCAGCCAGGTGCCTGTTGCGCAAAGCCAATGGCTCACCGCCGGACATCTGCTGGCCGGCAACTATGCCCTGCTGGAAGTTGCCGACAACGGCAGCGGCATTGACCCTGCCCTGCTGCCGCGCATCTTCGAGCCGTTCTTCAGCACCAAGCCAGCCGACAAAGGCACCGGGCTCGGCCTCGCGACCGTCTACGGCATCGTCCGGCAGACTGGCGGCGCCATTCATGTCATCAGCACGCCCGGCAATGGCGCCACCATCCGTGTTTATCTGCCGCTGGCCGAAAACACGCAGCCTGATCTCCACATCAGCTCCGCCGATGCCTTCCAGACCTCCGTCCTGCTTGCCACCTCGGATGAAAATGAGCGGCTGGCCATCACGCAAATCCTGACGGACTGCAATTTTCAGGTGCTGGAGGCCGCCAGCAGCGAACAGGCCATCACCCAGGCCACCCTCTACCAGCAGTCTCTGAATGTCCTTATCACCAGCAGCGGTCTGGAAGGCGGCAGCGGAACAGAACTGGCAGAGACGCTGCTCCTTCTCTGCCCGAAGCTGCGTGTGCTGCTGATTCAGAACCGCATGGAAACCACCGCTACAACCAACTACATCCTGACTCGCCCCTTCACCCCGGCCATGCTGCGGCAGAAGCTGGCGCAGATGCTCTTCCAGCCCGGCACCGGGCAGCATCCCGCTTAGATATAGCGGTTTTCCAGTTGGTGTAGAGGGAACGTGATGCCCTGAAATGGCTTTTTTCTCAAGAAAAAGCCATCCTGCATATTTCTGGAAACTCCACGAAAACTGGAGAACCGCTATAGCTCCGTCAGCATCAGCGGACACATTGCGCAGACCGTCTGCACAAACAGAAAAACGCAGCTCGCGGCAATCCACGACGTGCCAGGCACGACGAGCCTCGTCCGTAGCTGGCCTCGCTCCAACGATTTCTGCCTAAACAGCGATGGTGAAGGTGTCGTCCGTGCGGGTCACAGCGCGGTACAGAGTGTCGCGCTCGAAGGGTTCGCGTCCGGCTTCGGTAATCAGGCGGATCAGGTCCGCGCGGCGCATTCCCTGGGGGGTGGTAGCACCGGCATCGTGGTAAATCTTCTCCTCGATCACCGTGCCGTCAACATCATCTGCGCCAAACCGGAGCGCAATCTGCGCAATCTGCGGCGTCATCATCTGCCAGTAGGCCTTGATGTGCGCAAAATTATCCAGCAGCAGCCGTCCGACGGCAATCTGCCGCACGTCCAGCATTCCGGTCGTGCGCGGAATATGCTCCAGCGCGGTGTGGTCAGGATGGAAGGCCAGCGGAATAAACGTCTGGAAGCCGCCTGTCTCGTCCTGCACGGCACGCAACCGCAGCAGATGGTCCACGCGATCTTCATTCGTCTCAATGTGCCCGTAGAGCATGGTCGCATTGGACCGCAGCCCTGCCTGATGGGCCATTTTCGCGGTCTCCAGCCACTCGCCACCATCAATTTTGTGGTCGCAAATAATGTGCCGCACGCGATCGGCAAAAATCTCCGCGCCGCCACCGGGCATCGAATCCACGCCCGCGGCCTTCATCCGTTGCAGCGTCTCTGGAATCGTCAGCTTGGCGCGCTTGGCCAGAAAGGCCACCTCCACCATGGTGAAGGCCTTGATGTGTACCTGCGGAAAGCGCTCTTTCAATCCGCGCACCAGATCCAGAAAGTACTCAAACGGCAGATCCGGATGCAGCCCCCCAACTATGTGGAACTCCGTCACCGCCTCCGTATAGCCTGAGGCCGCCGTCTGCCACGCCTCCTCCAGCGCCATCGTGTACGTGCCTTCCGTGTCCTTCTTGCGCCCAAAGGCGCACAAACGGCAGGAGGCTACGCAGACATTGGTTGGATTGATGTGCCGGTTGACGTTGAAGTACGCCACATTGCCGTTGATCTTCTCGCGGACATAGTTCGCCAGCCAGCCCACAGCCAGCACATCACCGGTTTGATACAGCGTTACGCCGTCCTCAAAGCTCAGGCGCCCGCCTGCCAGCACTTTTTCGGCAATCGGGTAAAGGCGCGCATCATCCGTCTGAAAGGAACGAGGCATCGGAATGGCCGAAGTCATCTGCAACATCACCTCTCATCATAAAGCACATCCCTGCCAATCCGCTCAGGCAGACGCTTCTGCCCCGCCTTTTGCAGGCTTTGTGGCAGCGGACAATTCCTTCTCCATCACCAGCGCATCCACATTGCCGGGATAATACGCCTCCACCCGGCCGCGCTCCTCGTAGCCAAAGGAACGGTAAAACCGCTGCGCAGGCAGGTTATCCACGGCCACCTCCAGCCGGATGCGGCTGATGCGCTCTTCGAGCAGGCGGATTTCCATGGCCCGCATCAACGCACTGCCCACCCCCTGCTTCCGCCAGGCCGGGGCCACATCCATCGTAATCAGATGCGCAAAGTACCGGCTGCGCGTATGGGGCCGCTCCACAATAGAAAACCCGGCCACCTGCTCCGCCTGTGCCACCAGCGTCAGAGAGTCGCGCTGCTCAATGAAGTACTGCAACTCCTCGAGACTATATGCGATCTCCGGCACAAAACAGACCTGGTCCAGCGCATACAGCGCCGACAGGTCCGCGGGAGCGTATTCACGAATCCGGAACATGCGTTGCTCCTGGCTGGGCACGCAGCGGTTGCAATAGGAATGCAACTATGCAGCAACCTCTCTGCTGCGCGGCTGCATTTACTTCTTCGCTGTAATCTCCGGCTGCAACGGCGACGCCACCATGCGTGGCTGCAACACCATGCCGTCATAGAGCGTGGATGCAATCAGATGATCGCCCACCGGGCGAACAAACCGCAGGTGCCAGCCGGAATCCCACAGCGTCGTCCGCTTATCGCCAATGCACACCGCATAGGCCATGGTGCTGGCCGTCCCGGCCGTCAGCAGAATCCGCTTGCCCGCCGCATCGTAGTAAAGACTGTTGATGTTGTTCAGCGGAAAATTCGGCACCGGCATCCAACTGGCGCCATGCGTGTCGCTGTAAAAGATGCCCTGCCGCCCGGCCGCCCACAACTGGCCGCTGCCATCCACCGCAATCGCAATCACATGATTCAAACTGGAGGGGGGCAGAATCTTTTTCCAGTTCCGGCCATGATCGGCGGAAAACGCCATCACGCCATGATCCGAAGCCAGCACCGTGGCTTCGTCCGCGGCAATCAACTGCCAGTCCGGAGAACTCTCCGCCGCGCCTTGCAGCCATGCGCGCTGCCAGCTCTGACCATCATTCGCGCTGGTCAGAATACCATCGGAGGTGGCGGCGTACAGCGTGTCGTCACCGCTGGCCAGGGCAAACACACTGCCCTGCAGCTGTGCGCCCACCAGAGCGGCTTTCCCGACACGTGTACCGGCGCGTGCCCGTCCGCGCTCAGTACGCGGGCCGCTGACCACATTGCCAGACGGAACCCATCCGCTGTCCGTCCAGCGGAAGAGCCCCCGATTCGTTCCCGCCAGCAGGCTGTCTCCCGGCGTATACAACAGGCTGAAAACATCGCGCCCATCCAACCCCAGGCTGCGCTGCGACCACGTAACGCCGCCATTGTCACTGGCAAACACGCCGCCCGTCTGCTTGTCGTTAATCACGCCGATATAAAGATTCGCCGGCTTATACCGCTCGCTCGTATAAGCCACCACCTGCCGGGCAGAAAAGCCACGATTCGCGGACTGAAACGTGAACCCGCCATCGTTGCTGGCCAGCACGCCACCGCGGTCCGTCGCCAGCAGCACACTGTTCGTATTGCCAGGATTGACATAGACATCGTTCACAATCACATCCGGACTGGTGGTCCGCAGCCATGTTTTGCCCGCATCCGCCGTGCGGAACAACCCCTCCGTTGTCCCGGCAAAAACGATATTTACGTTCCCGGGGTCCTGCTTTAAAACCCGCGTGCGCCGTGCGCTGGACGGGATGCCCTGCACCTTGCGAAACAGTTCACCTGCGTTCTCGCTTTTGTAAATTCCGGAGCAGGCGCTGGCATACACCGTCTGCGGCGCGCCCGGATCGACAATGATCGAAAACACATCGGAATCTTCAATCACGCCCTGCTTGATGTTGTGCCAGTGCAGGCCGCCATCATCCGTCTTCCAGGGAAGATGCCAGGTGCCGGCATAAATCACCTGCGGATTGCGCGGATCGATTGCCAGCGACTCAATCTCGTGGATTTCCCGGCTTCCCGGCGGACTGATCTGCGTCCAGTGCACACCGCCATCCACGCTGCGGTAAACGCCACTCAAGGCGCCCGCAACAAAAATCTTTGGATCCGACGGGGCCTGCGCCAGCGCACGGATCGATTCTCCATTCAGTTCCGGGCGGCTCACCCAGCTATGTCCGCCATCCTCGCTCACAAAAATGCCGCCGCCCGGATGGTCCACCACCCATGCGGCAGCCAGAATATGGTCCGGGTTTGAATAATCCACGATGATGTGGTCCACCACCAGATCGTTGCGCCGCTCCAGCCGCGTTAAATGCTGCCAGCTTGCTCCACCATCCTGGGACTCGTAAATCCAGCCGGTCGTGGTTCCCATATACAGATGGTTGGGGTTGCGCGGGTCGACGGCAAAGCTGCGCGCGTCTCCGCCGCCCGGCCCTACGGCAAACCAGTTCACCGCAAACGTGGGCAGCGTAGCGAGCAGGCAAATCGAGAGCAGAAAAAGGCGGAATAGGAGAGCGGCACGAAAAAGATTTTTGGTCATTATTCTGTGTTGTCAGACTTCGTATCTACATCTATGGGACGAAACGGGAGTGGGGTATGTCAACGCTATTTCCGCACCTCAAAACAAAAGGCTGACTGGGACTTGCCCAGCCAGCCCTTTGCAGAGGACATCTCTTACTTCTTCTTTACGTGATGGCGTACAACACGGTGAGGTGCTGCCAGCTTGGACTCATCCACCGGTGCGTAGCTGCTGGTATCGAGCGATGCTCCGGACGGAACCAGCGTGGTCTTCACTGCTGTCGAGTCATCTGAACCGGTGAAGAGCTCGATACGGGACGGATCGATTCCCTTCTCCTTCGTCAGATACGCCTTGGTGTTCACGGCACGCTCTTCAGCGAGACGGTTCACATCGGCATGACGCGAACGGCGCTTCAGCACCTTCTTTTCCTTGTCTGTGCTGGAAGAAACCAGTACAGCCTTGGAATCTGCCGAACGCAGCAGGCTCAGGGCGATGTCGTCCAGGCAGGCCTTGGCTTCATTGTCAACCCGAGTCGGACGGCGATGGTCACGGTCGAAGGTGATGACGCAGAGTGCCATCACCTCTGGGGCCGGCGGCGGCGGCGGCGCTTCCACCGTAACGTCGGTGGTTGCCGAAGCCGAATGTCCCTTGTCGTCCACCGCGTTGCAGGTCACCGTAATCGTGCCTGGTGCTGCGCCAGCGGTGTTCAGTGTTGCCGCTGTGCCAGAACCGCTCACCGTACCAGCCGATGCGCTGTAGCTGTAGGTCAGAGGACGGTTCTGCGGGCTCACACCCACAGACGTAATCGTGGCGGAGTCACCCGGCTTCACTGTGGAAGGATTGGCCGAGCAGCTGATCGTCGGCGGCTCGTAGGCCTTCACAGTGTAGGTGGCAGAGCAGTCAGCCGACTGGCCAGCCTTGTCACCCTCGGTCACATGGCCATGCGCCGTGTAGCTTCCGGGCTGGGCATCTGCCGTGTCGATGTTGGCCGTGCTGGAAGTCCCGCTGATCTTGCCGCCATCCGTCGTCCAGGTGTAGGTGGCCGTCTTCTTCGGGTTCAGGTTCGCAGCCGTGCCAGTCACAGTGATCGGATCACCGGGATACACCGTCGAGGGGCTGGCCGCGCAGCTATAGGTAACCGGCGGAGGCGGAACGATGCTCCCCAGATGGAAGAGCAGACCGGTGCTCAACTGTGCGCTGGAAAGATTGGCGCGTCCACCGATCGGGCCACCGGTAGGAGGCGTCACGGACGGGCCAAAGCTGGCGTGCACATACTGGTAGTCCGCCTGGAAGAGGCGCAGACCAAGACGGCTCTTGAAGAACGGCAGCGCGTAGTCGATACCACCGCCCACCGTCAGGGCCGTGCCCCAGCGATAAGGATTGTGGTAGCCGCCTGCATCACTGTTTGGGCCACCCAGACGGGCCGCACCCACCAAACCATGCACAAATGGCGTCATGTCCTGCAACGGCAGACGGAAGATGGGACCAGCAGAGATCGTGGTCAGGCCATCGTTCAGTCCATCCGGATGCGAAGCCAGCTCCACTTCGCCACCGGCATACTTGTTCGCGTAGTAAGCGAAGCTGCCAATCGCGCCCAGATCAATCGAACTGTAGTTGATTCCGCTCGGCTTGTTGGTGCCATGCGTGCCGTAGTAGGAGTAACCAGTGAAAATATCTGCCCTGGAGATCGAAGAATCCGCAGACTTGGTGTTGGTTGTGCTTTGTGCGCTTAGACTCGTAGCTCCCAGGCTAACGGCACACGCTGCCAATATAACCCGGCCGATAAAACCATACGGGCGTTCAAACATTCGACTATCCTCCGCAAAACATGACTGAACTGCCTAACCTGTTGGTTCTTTAACCCTAAGAACCTTCCGCTGCTTAAACACGGAAATTGTACAGCAGTTGCTGAATTCGCCAAGAGTAAATTACTGCAGGTACCCTCTCGGCGTGACGATTTACCTTGCACTTACAGTAGAACAGCTTAACTTAGCCAGTCAGGCCGCTACCGCCATACCATCACACCAGAACCCAAAGAGTAACTAGGTGGCTACAACCCAAGTCATTCTTTCCATTATGGATGCGCTATTTCTTACGGATGTTGCCTTAAGACAGAACCACGCAAAGTATTCCGGTACGAAAGTAATTAGTCCAGATTGAGTGTTTTCTTAACAGTGCCGCGTTCACGCTGAATCTTTTCCTGCAACAGGGTAATTGCATAGATCAGTTGTTCCGGGCGAGGCGGACACCCTGGTACATAGACGTCTACAGGGATCACTTGGTTTACCCCCTGCACCAAAGCATAGTTATTGAAGACACCACCAGAGGTGGCACAGGCCCCCATGGAGATGACCCACTTTGGTTCCGGCATCTGCTCATACAGTCGGCGGATGACGGGAGCCATCTTCTGGGAAACACGTCCGGCAATCACCATCAGGTCGCTCTGGCGCGGCGATGGGCGAAATACTTCCGCTCCAAAACGCGCAATATCGAACCGCGAGCCGCCCATGGACATCATCTCGATGGCGCAGCAGGCCAGACCAAAGGTCATCGGCCACACAGAATTCTTGCGAATCCAGTTCACAGCACTGTCCAGCGATGCCAGCACAATCCCTTCCGGCTGGTCATAGCCCCAGTTCACTTCATGCAGCATTTGCTGGTTTTTGCCAAAACTGTCCAGCGAGCCAAAGAGATAGCGGTCTTTCGGGGTAATTCCCTCGGCAGTACTCATAGTCTTAACTATAACGCCAACCGATGGCTGTTTTGCGGAATTCATGCCGGGGAAAACAAAGAAAAAGCCGGACGGAAGCAGAGAAAAGCAAATAAAATCCCCAAACCAGGCACAACTGGCTTTCTTTCTCGCCCTCCAATACCTCATGGCTTCCCCTTTACTGGAAGCAGGACGCCGACTCTGCCTGCAACCCCGCGGCAGGCAAAAAACTGCGCGGCAGCACCAGCACCACTCGAAAGCGCAGCCAGTCGATCCGCCCCAGAGCGCTGAATTTCCCGTCCGTTGGCTGGTCCAGCGTGTGCGGAGTCGCCGTAAAATGCGATGCCACCACGCCTGCCGCCCGCACCTGGTCTGCCGTTCCCGGAACCAGATGCGCATCCAGAATCTGCAGTTCTCCCTGAGCTGACTTTGCCGGCAGCCCCGCCAGCAACTGCATCGCCGCCTGGCCTGCCCGGTTGTTCTGCTGCTGCGGATGCCCCATATATGTGTGATACGCCGCAGTGGCCCGCTGCGCTTCCGCCGCCTGCAATAAAAACTGGAAATGCCGCGGATTCCAGCCCACTGCGTCCTGCGCGCGAAAACCATAGTCCGTCGACAACAGCAGGGGATTTACAGAATTGTAAGGAGGCGTCGCCAGCTCAGCATAGTCCGGAGAAAACTTCTCTTCCGCGACGGGAACCACACGCATCCACCAGCCAGCGGCCACCGGCTCCAGTAATAACTCCAGCCCCTGCCCCAATGGCTGGCGAAAGGCCTGCCCGGCACGCACGCTCCCCTCAAACGCAACACTACGGCACTGCCCCGCAACGGCCGCTCTTTTGCTGGATACCGCTGGCCGCTCGGCGCACAGGGTCATCTGCGCCGCCAGCAGAACGGTCATCCCCGCCGCCAGCCAGCGGAAGATGCTCCGCCGCAACCAGCCGCTCATGCGCTCAACTCCCATGCGCCCAGTATAGCCGCACAGCAGGCTGCACGTAAATCACACAAAAGAAATACGGTTACGAAAACTGTTTTGCAGATTGTCACAAATATGTAAAAGTATCCGAAATAGAACAATTCAGATCCACCGCAGGTACGAGGTCAGGCAGAAATATCCGCTGTCCCCTCGACGTGCTCCAACTCCACTCTTTTTGCAAGTCCAACCCGGAGCCGTAGCAGGATCCTGGCCATCTGTTCCTTGCGGTACTTGGTTTTTGGCAGGTAAATCCATATCAGGTAGTGGGTGTAATGTACATGCGTTCCTTTGCAGCGAAGATGTTTCTGACCCTGATCGTTTCCATTTCCTTTTTGTCCCCGGCCCTGGCTCAGCAAGCTCCACCTGATGCAACCGCGGCATCGGGCCCCGCTTCCAGCTCCATTTCCTCCGCTCAACTTGCTCACCTCCAACAAGAACTGGCCGACACGAAAGCCGCCGCCGCCAATGCCCAGACTGCTGGCGACAACGCCTGGATGCTGGTCTGCGCCGCCCTGGTGCTGATGATGACCGGTCCGGGGCTTGCGCTCTTCTACGGCGGTCTGGTCCGCAAAAAGAACATTCTTGGAACCATGATGCAGAGCTTCGCCATGATGGGAGTGATCACGGTGCTCTGGGCCCTGGTTTCCTGGTCGCTGGCCTTCAGCCCTGGCAACGCCTTCATCGGCGGCCTTCATCAGGCATTTCTGCACGGAGTCGGCCTGACGCCGGACCCGGCCTATGCCGGCACCATTCCGCTGCAGACATTCATGATCTATCAGTTGATGTTTGCCATCATTACGCCAGCGCTCATCACCGGAGCCTTTGCCGAACGTATGAAGTTTTCGGCCATGCTGGTTTTCATGATTCTGTGGGCGCTGTTCGTCTATAGCCCCATGGCGCACATGGTTTGGGGCAAGGGCGGTCTGCTCAATGCAGCTCTGGGCGGCAAGTTCCCCTGTCTCGACTTCGCCGGCGGCACGGTGGTGCACGTCACCTCGGGCGTTTCGGCTCTGGTCACGGCGCTGTATCTGGGCAAGCGACTCGGCTATCCCAGGGAGCCGATGCCGCCGCACAGCGTTGTGCTCAGCTTTATCGGCGCCTGCATGCTGTGGGTGGGCTGGTTCGGCTTCAATGCTGGCAGCGCGCTTTCTGCCGGAACACTGGCCACCAGCGCCTTTGTCAGCACTCAATTCGGTGCGGCTGCAGCGGCCATCAGCTGGAGCGTTGCGGAGTGGATCCGCAATGGCAAGCCCAGCGCACTCGGCGCCATCTCCGGCGCAGTGGCCGGACTGGTCGCTATTACCCCGGCAGCCGGTTTCGTGACGCCGATGTCCGCTCTGTGGATCGGACTGATCGCTGGCGTCTTCTGCTTCTTCATGGTGGTGAAGGTCAAGGCTGTGTTCGGCTATGACGACTCGCTCGACGCCTTTGGCGTGCATGGCGCAGGCGGCACGCTGGGCGCAATCCTGACCGGCATCTTCGCTTCCAGCAGCATCAACCCGATCTTTGGCAAGGACGCCAAGGGCAATCCGCTGCCCACCGGCCTGCTGGAAGGCAACGGACACCAGTTGCTGAACCAGTTTGTTGGCGTTGCCGTGGCCTGGATCATTTCCATCGTCGGAACGCTGATAATTCTCTTTATTGTTGATAAGCTGATTGGTCTGCGTGTTTCCGCCGAAGACGAGCGTCAGGGCCTTGACCTCTCGCAACACGGGGAGGAAGGCTATGACTGGGATCTGGCAACGCACTGAGGTGCGCAGAATCATTCAGACAGGAGATACCGGAATCTGCTACAACAGAACCGTATACGGGAAAAGAGACTATGCAGAAGATTGAAGCCGTAATTCAACCCTCGAAACTCGACGCTGTGAAAGAAGCTTTGCTGGAAATTGGCGTCGAAGGTATGACAATTCTGGAGGCCCGCGGTCACGGCCGCCAGAAAGGTCACACCGAGTTTTACCGCGGCCGCGAGTACTCCGTGGACCTGCTGCCCAAGGTAAAGCTGGAAATTGTGGTCATTGATGCTTTGGCAGAGAAGGTGGTGCAGGCCATCATCACCACTGCCCGCAGCGGCAAGATTGGTGATGGCAAGATCTTCATCACCAAAATTGACGACGCCATCCGCATCCGTAACGAAGAGCGCGGAGACATCGCACTCTAACAACCGCCAGAGCAGTCATTTCGTAACACAAAGCCGCGGCGAGGGCCCTGCACCAGCGCCGCGGCTTTGTATTTTGTGGCATATTGCAATCAGAACGAACCGGAAAAAATAATGGCAGAAGATCAGGCGACCAAACCGGCACCGGGCCAGTCGATGCGGGAGTTCTATCAGCAGCAGATGCTGGCGATCCGCCATGCCTTTGAGCACACAGGCAACGGACATGCCGCAGTCGAAGATCGCGCAGCACTGGCTGACAGCGTTGTGGCCGAACTCTGGCGGCAGAACGTCGCGCACGATCCGAAACTGGCCGCCGGCATTGCCGTGGTCGCCGTTGGCGGCTATGGCCGCAGGCAGCTTTTTCCCTGCTCCGACCTGGACCTGATGTTCCTGCACGACGGCTCGCGTCCGGAAAAGGAGCTGAAGGACTCCATCCGCCGCATCTGCCAGGAGATGTGGGACTGCGGCATCCGTGTGAGCCCGCAGACGCGCACGCTGGCCGAGTGCGACCGCTTTGACGGTGAAAATGCCGAGTTCACACTTTCCCTGCTCGACCACCGCCACCTTACCGGCGATGCAACCCTCTACGCCCGCCTCAGGGACGATCTGCTGCCGAAGCTGCTGCAACGCGAAGGCCTGGTGCTCACCACGCGGCTCACCACCATGACGCTGGCGCGCCATGCCAGGTACGGGCACACGCTTTTCCATCTGGAGCCGAACGTCAAGGACTGCCCCGGCGGCCTGCGCGATTCGCATGTCTGCCAGTGGCTGGGCACTCTGGCACAGGTCTCGCGCAAGCCGCGCAAAAAAATTGGCCTGGGCGACAAAGACCTGCTGCAGCCACTGCGCGCGGCCACGGAATCGGCCAAGGCGGAGTTTCAGGAGGCCGTCGACTTTCTGCTTTCCGCCCGCTGCTTCCTCCACTTCCGCGCCGTCCGTGACGACAACACGCTGGACTGGCAGGCGCAGGACCAGGCCGCGGCCCGTTCCATCGGCAGCCCCAACAGCCCCCGGAATGCCGGTGCCGCGTACTGGATGCGACTCTATTTCCGCCATGCGCGCAGCATTTACCGGCGCGTGACGCAACTGCTGGACGAAGTGCCGCGCGGCAAGCGCACCTTCTATGAAAACTTCCAGCAACGGCGCATTAAAGCCACGCAGGCAGAGGGTTTCCGCATTGAACAGGGGCGCATCCATCTGGATCCGCCAACCGACCAGTTCGACCCGGCCAAGGATCCGGACATTGCCTTCTCCGTTTTTACGGCCATGGCCAGGCACGGCGCGAAACTCAGCATCCAGACCGAGAACCGGCTGGAGATGGCGCTGCCGCTGCTCTCGGCCCATCTGGAAGAAGGCCCGGCGTTGTGGAAGCACCTGAGCAGCATCCTGCTGGAGCCGCACGCGGCAGAGGCACTGCGCACCATGCACGAACTGGGCATCCTGGAACTGGTGGTTCCGGAGTTCCACGGCATCGATGCGCTGGTGATCCGCGATGCCTACCATCGTTACACCGTCGATGAGCACACCTTTGTGGTGATTGAGAACCTGCACCAGCTCCCGCAGGCCACCGCGGAGTGGGAGCACCGCCTGGCCGGGCTGCTGAGCGAACTGCAGCATCCGGAGCTGCTCTACCTGGCCGCGCTGCTGCACGACACCGGCAAAGGCCGCAGCGCCGGCGCGCACACCCAGCAGAGCGCTGAGATGGCAAAAAGCCTGCTCGCCCGGCTGGAACTGGACTCCTACGAGAGCAGTATCGTGCTGCATCTGATTGCGAACCACCTGGAAATGTCCGCCGCACTGCGCCGCGATATTTTCGATGCCGTAACCATCCGCGCCTTCGCCGGCAAGGTGGAAACTCCGGACCAGTTGCGCATGCTCTGCCTCTTCACCTATGCCGACATCAAGGCCGTGCACCCGGATGCGCTGACGCCCTGGAAAGCGGAGAATCTGTGGCGGCTCTACATTGCCACGGCCAACCACATGGACCGCAGCGTTGACGAGGAGCGCGTGCACGCTGGCCCTAACGCCGGCCCCAATGCCGGCGTAGATGCCGAGTTCGTGGACCGCATCGTGGCGCAGGTGCCGCAACAGGCCGAGCAGATGCGCGAGTTTCTGGAGGGCTTCCCCCAGCGCTATCTGCGCACACGCACGCCGGAGCAGGTGCGCACACACTTCCATCTGGCGCTTCAATGCAAACAGGAGTCCGTACAGTTGGACTTTCGCCACCACAACCATGTGAGCGAAATTTCCCTGGTTACGCCGGACCGGCCCATGCTTTTTTCCACCATGGCTGGTGCGCTGGCCGCGCTCGGCATGGACATTGTGACTGCCGATGCGTTCTCCAACGATCAGGGCATCGTGGTCGACAGCTTCCGCTTTACTGACCGCTTCCAGACGCTGGAACTGAATCCAGGGGAACACGACCGCTTCGTTGAGACCATCCGTAAAGTGATGACCGGCGCCATGCCGCTGGACAAACTGCTGGAGGCGCGCACTCGCTCCGGCAAACGCCGCGCGGCCAAAACTACGGTGGAAACGCAGGTCGAGTTTGACAACAGCGTCTCCTCCCACTCCACGCTGATGCAGGTGGTGGCGCAGGACACCCTGGGCCTGCTCTATGCGCTCAGCCATACGATTGCCGACCTGGGGTACAACGTGGAGGTGGCGCTGATTGACACCGAAGGCGAAACCGCAATCGACGGCTTCTACCTGACCAGCAATGGTCAAAAACTGGACGAGACGATGCAGTCCCGGCTGAGAGAGACACTGCTGACCGCCGTTGCGGAAATTTGACGTGTCAACCTTGCGGTTCTGTTCCCGTGACGCCGGGTGAGAACCAGCCAAGTGGTTCTCACCCGGCGGCCGCGCTGCATCTCTACACCCGCTGGCAGGCCGTAAGCAAGTCAGGCGCGGAGCAGCGCCTGCACAATCTGTTCCCACTCTGCATCTTCCGGCAGGCTGCACACCGGCTGCCGCGCGCGGCGATACCAGTATTCGGCGTTCCACTGGTCGCCTTCCTTGCGGTGCAGATACGCATGCACCCAGGCGCAACCGGCCCCATTGCTGCTCTGCGCATGTTCATGCGCCTGTTGCCAGTTCCCTTTGCGGCCCCACCAGAGCGCCTGCAAGGCAAGGCCAGCCTCTTGCGGAGGATGGACTTGCTGCAGACTTGCGAGAAACGCTGCGTATGTCATGCGAGTTTCCTGTTTTACTTCTTCAGCACGGTGGAAAGCGTGGACTCCCAGCCGTTCAGTTGCAGCCAGCGTTCCAGCAGGTCTGGCCAAATGCGCAGATACGGGAAGCCCTGCGCCAGTCCGGTGCCATGCGGCCCGGTCTGGAAAAGGTGCAGCTCGGCCGGAACGCCAGCCTTCACCAGCGCCGAATAAAAGAGCACGCTGTTCATCACCGGCACGGTGTTATCGTCGGTTGTGGCAAACAGAAAGGCCGGCGGCGTGTCAGGCGTCACATGCAGTTCGTTGGACATGTCCTCCACCTCCGACGCAGACGGATTCTTGCCCAGCAGGTTGTCGCGCGAGCCCTGATGCGTGATGCCTTCCTGCATGGTGATGACCGGATAGGAAAGAATCATGAAGTCCGGACGGCTGCTGGCGCGCTCAACCGGATCGTCTGAAGTGGACGCGCCGCCATCAAAGTGCGTGCCCAGCGTGGAGGCCAGATGTCCGCCTGCGGAAAATCCCCAGACGCCGATGCGGTCTTCCAGAATGCCGAACTGCTGTGCGCGCGAGCGGACGTAGCGCATTCCCTGCTTGGCATCGTCCAGCTCGATCGGGTTATGGTAACGCGGCCCCAGCCGGTACTTCAGCACAAAGGCCGCAATGCCGCGGTCATTCAGCCATTCGGCAATGGCGTAACCCTCATGTCTCATTGCCAGATATGTGTAGCCCCCCCCCGGGCAGATCAGCACACCGGTCTGCGTTGGGTTTGACTTCGGCAGAAAGACCGTCAGCGTTGGTTTGTCCGTGTCTGCCGTGCCCTGCGCGCCGGGTGCTCCCTGCGGCCACAGCAGAATTGTTTTGTCGGCAAACTCGTCCTTTGTTTGCGCAACACTTTGCCTGCACATCCCAACGCCCATAAACAAAACCGCCAGCAGAAGCAATTTGTACCGCAGATTCATGGTTCCCTCTGGAGTGAAGTAAGTTCCTGAAAAAAGCATATTCCCTTATGGACAATGCGGCCAGAAGGTCCGTGCTGCAGCAGCCGTGGACCCACATTGTGGAACGATGAAATCGAATGTACGCTTATCGCACAAATTTAGCGGTATGCTTAGTGGGAAGATATTTCTCCATGTGAGGACACACGTCCCGTGAACCGCTTCTCCAGTGCCAGCGCCAGTACTACAGCGCCTGTTCTTCGCCCCACCGTTACCGCACCTGCGGCACCCGCGGCCGCCAGCCTGCGCAAGCAGCCCACCACGCCGCCACATCCGGTGCCTACGCCTGCGGCCATGATCGACGCCTTTTCCGGCGATCCGAACTTCATGACCTCGCTGGCGCGCGGCCTCAGCGTGATCCAGACCTTCACGCAGCACACGCCCCAGCTCACCATTTCGCAGGTGAGCGCCAAGACCGGGCTTTCCCGCGCTGCGGTGCGCCGCTGCCTGTACACGCTGAACAAGCTGGGCTTTGTGCATTCCGAAGATGGTCAGCACTTCTCGCTGCGCCCGCGCATTCTGTCGCTCAGCCACGCATACACCTCGTCCAGTTCATTGGCCCACACGGCGCAACCCATTCTGGACCACATCAGCAACGTGCTGCACGAGTCCTGCTCCGTGGGCACGCTGGATGGCGACGACATTGTCTACGTGGCCCGCGCCAACGTCACGCGCATCATGGCCGTCGACCTGGGCATCGGCAGCCGCCTGCCAGCCTATTGCAGCTCCATGGGGCGCGTTCTGCTGGCGCACCTGCCGCCGGATGAACTGGAAAACTACATTGCCCGCGTGCCCATGCACCGCTACACGGCGCGCACCGTCAACACGCCGGACAAGCTGCGCCAGGCGCTGCGCACTATCCAGCGCACCGGTTTTGCGCTGGTCGACCAGGAACTGGAAGTGGGTCTGCGCTCGCTGGCCGTGCCCGTCAAGTCACCAACCGGCCGGGTAGTGGCTGCCATGAACGTGGGCGCCCAGGCACAGCGCATGCCGCTGCATGAAATCCAAAGCAAGTTTCTTGCGCATTTGCAGAACGCAGCCAATGAACTGAGCCTGACCCTGCGCTAAACCTCTCGCGCCGGCCTCATTGATCGTTGGCAATGCGAGCGGCGAGCCGCTGCTGCAGCCGTTCGCTGAAGCCCGCCGGCACTTCAAACACCTCACCGTCGCCAATCAGGCGCACCACATTCTGCGTGCCTTCCAGTACAGCCAGACAATGGGCGCACTGGCGGAAGTGCTGTTCCATGCGGGCGCGCAGCTCCGCATCGATGTCCTGCTCGATGTAGTTGGAGATCTCCTGCAGGACGTGGCTGCACGGGATCGGCAGCACGCGTGTCTCCGCGCCCTTGCCGCGCCCTTGCCACAAGCGGAATTTCAGCCATTCCAACATACGGGCCCCTACCATGGCCGCACCTTTTTCCAGCTCAGCCCCTGCCGCCAGGCGCCATCGTTCCCCGGCGCCAGCGCGTCCCGCAGCATCAGCCGCGCGCGCAACAGGCGGACCTTGACGTTGGCTTCGCTCAACCCCAGCGCCACTGCCGTTTCCGCAATGGACAGTTGTTCGATGTCCCGGAGCACCAGAATGTTACGATATGCGGGCTTCATTCCCTCAATCGCCCGGTTCAGCGCCTCGCGAAGCTCCTTCTGCTCCAGCGCTTCCAGCGGAATCTCGCGCCAGTCGGCAAAGTCGCGCGGCTTATAGTTGCCGTCGTCACCCACCGGCTCATCCAGTGACTCCAGCATGACGCGCTTCTGCTGCCGCAACCGCTGCAAAGCATCGTTGGTGGCAATCTGGATCAGCCAGGTGCTGAATTTGGCCTCGCGACGAAAGGAGGCCAGCGATTTATAGGCCTTGAAGAACGATTCCTGAACCGCGTCTTCAGCCTCTTCGCGGTTCCTCAGAATGGCATAGGCGGCATAGTACACCTGCCGCTCGTATGGCTGGATCAGCGCAGGAAAAAGCTCGCGCTCACCGGCGCAAATGCGTCGGATCAACGCAGGCTCATGGTCTGCACGCTGAGCATCGGACTGGTTGTCGGACTGAGTACCGGAAGAACACATACAGGAATCGGCCATTCGGCCGGGCAGCTCCAGTCTACCAATCTTCGCGCGGCCCTGTCACCATCAAACAGCATGTAGTTGTACTGGTGGATCCATGGGCGAGGTGTTGTTCACCTTCCTGTACGTTCCGGAAGGCGCGGTCGCAGACCCATTTGCGCAGCGCGGCAGCCAGCAGGACCAGCAACAGCTCCAGTTTGCTCCACTGCACATCCGTCAAATTGCCCGGATACATCCTTCCAGTCCCGGACAACGCATCCGCTCATGCCTATGTCTTCTGCGGTTCCATCCCCAGCTTCCGGCCAGATGCTGAGATGTTCGTCCCCGTAGCCAGGGACGGTGCAAACGCGCCCGGCGCAGGGAGTTCCTGGTCCTTGTATTGCAGGCGGTAGAGCTTCCAGTAGAGGCCGTGCTGGGCCAGCAGCTCCTGGTGGGTGCCCAACTCACGGAGCTGGCCTTTGTGCATCACCAGAATCACGTCGGCGCTCTGGATGGTGGAGAGGCGGTGCGCGATCACGACCGAGGTGCGGCCGGTGACCATGCGCGTCAGGGCCGAGCGCACCCGCAGCTCGGTGTCCGTGTCCACGCTGGAGGTGGCCTCATCCAGAATGAGCACGCCGGGACCGTGCGCCAGCGCGCGGGCAAAGCTGATGAGTTGCTTCTGCCCGGTGGAAAATGTGCTGCCACGTTCGCGCACCAGCTCGTTAAATTGTCCGGGCAAAGCGCGGATGAAGTCGCCAAGATTCACCTCGTCAGCCGCTCGTTGCAGCCGTTCGTCGGTGATCCAGTCTGAGCCCATGCGGATATTGTCCGCAATGGTGCCGGTGAAGAGGAACGGGTCCTGCAGCACCACGCCAAAGCGGCGGCGCAGAGCCGTCATGTCCTGCTTGCGCACGTCCACGCCATCCACCAGAATGCTGCCACGCTGGATGTCGTAGAAGCGCATCATCAGGCTGGTGATGGTGGTCTTGCCTGCGCCGGTGTGGCCCACAATCGCGGCGGTCTCATTGGGCTGGATGGTGAAGCTGACGCCGCGCAGAATCCATTCGATGCTGTGGTCGTCTGCCAGTTCCTGTTCGCTGACGGTCTGCACGCGGGCCAGTTGCGCTGTGTCCAGATGCTGATACGTGAACCACACGTTGCGGAACTCGATGCTGCCGGAGCCGTCGCCCGGTCTGGAATTGTCGGGTGAGGAAATCTCGGTCTGTGTATCCAACAGTTTGAAGACGCGCTCGCTGGCGGCCATGGCGGCCTGCAGGATGTTGTATTTGTCGCTCAGGTCCTGAATGGGGCGAAAGAAGCGCTGCGCGTACTGGATGAACGCCACCAGCACGCCGATGGTGACCATATTGCGGAGGACGCCGCCTCCGCCAATCCAGATGACCAGCGCTATGGCGATGGAACTCAGCAGTTCCACGGCCGGATAGTAAAGCGCATAGGCCAGGATGGCGTCCTTGAAAGCGTCCATGTGCTGGCGGTTGACGCCGGAAAACTCCCTGAAGGCGCGCTCTTCGCGGTTGAAGAGCTGCACAATGTTCATGCCGCTCACATGCTCCTGCGTGTAGGAGTTGATGCGGGCAATGGCCGAGCGAATGCGGCGGTAGGACTCACGCACATGCTTGCGGAAGATGCTGGTGATGAAAAGAATCACCGGAATAACGGCAAAGGCTATCAGCGCCAGTCGCCAGTCCATCCGCAGCATGATGATGACAATGCCGAGCAGAACGAAGACGTCCTCAAAGATGGCCAGCACGCCGGAGGTGAACATCTCGTTCAGCGCATCCACGTCGCTGGTGACGCGGGTGACCAGGCGGCCGACCGGGTTCTTGTCAAAAAAGCCGACGTGCATCTGCTGAATATGACGGAAGATCTGGCTGCGCAGATCGAACATGATCTTCTGACCGGTCCACTGCATCAGGTAGGTCTGCACAAACTCCAGCCCATAGCTGAACAGCAGCGATGCCAGATAAATGCCAGCGAGCTGGCCGATGCCCACCACGGGGTCTTCGGCAAGGTGACGGTTGAGCCAGGAAGGAGGGCCGTCGGTCTTCTGCACCATGTATTTGTCGACCGCGACCTTGGTGAGATACGGCCCCAGAATATCGAACCCGGCCTTGAGCAGAATGGCCACCAGAGAAATGGCCGCCTGCAGCTTGTACGGCCGCAGATAGGTGAGCAGACGGCGCATCAGACGGCTGTCATACGCTTTGCCGACGACATCCTCTTCGTGTGCCTGCTGCTTCCTGGGTGCGCTTTGCGCAGGAGTCTGTTTGTCTGCCTGTTCTGCCATGCTGGTCGTGTTCATTGTAGATGCAGCGGGCTGGCAAAGGGCGCAGGTATTTCCTTCCAGCGGCTGAGGATTCAGCGGATGGCAACCGCCACCACTTCTCCCAATCCTGGCCGCTGCGCAAACGCGACCAGTTGCAGATTTTGTCGGGCCGCCGCTGTCGGCAGTGCCAGATGCACTGTGAGCGGGCCTTTTCCGAGTTGCTGTAGCGGGCCCACGCGCCGCAGCGCGCGGACGACGGCCACGTTGACCAGAAGCCGACCGCTGTTTTCGCCGCCGCGCACGTCGGAGCTGTCCTTGCGGTCAATGAGCGCGACATAGAGATCGGCATGCGGCAGCTTTGCTTTGGTTGCAGCCAGCGTCAGACGAGCGGTCAGCGTATTGCCCTGCCAGGTGGCGTCAGTAATTTGCAGCGGCAATTTGCTGTGCTGCGCAGACTGCGTAATGGCCTGCACTGCGCTGGTGGCGTTGCTGCCGATCAACTGCGTCCGGCCATCCACCACCATCTGCGGCGTGTAGACGGTCTCCAGATGAAAGCGGCGGCCATACTCCACCTGTCGGTCGGTCAACTGGCGGGAAGAAAAGCGGTCATGCCATTTCGAGTTGTTCCAGTAGTCCACATGCTCGCCAAGCGCAATGACCTCCGCCCCGGCAATCGGCTGCTCTGTGAGCTTCGCCAGCAGCGCATCGGCAGGAGGACAACTGGAGCAGCCCTCCGAGGTGAAAAGCTCGACCAGTACAGGGGTTCGCTGCTGCTGCGCTATCAGGGAGCGCATGGGCAGCAGCAAAAGCAGCGCAGTAAGCAGGGTTAATACAGGGGTGCGCATGGTGTGCCTCGTGGGAGCGGACTCCCAACTTTACAGCAGATTGGAGTCCAATGCAGCCGAAAGGTTACAGGCAGCGCGCTTGGGGCAAAGTTTCTTCGCGTGGGAGAATGGGGAATACAGGTGCAGGCAGTTTCACCATGAACACTCTGGGTGTTTACATCTCGGTTCCGTTCTGCAGGGCCAAGTGCAGCTACTGCAACTTTGCCTCTGGGGTATTTGCCGCCGGGCGTATGCAGCAGTATGTGGAGCGCGTCTGCGCGGAAGTTGCCGGCGTGCGCGCGCGCGACGCGGCGTTGCAGGCGCATCTGCCGCAGCAGGTGGACAGCATCTATCTCGGCGGCGGTACACCCAGCCTGCTGGCTCCGCAGCAGTTGCGGCAATTATTCGCGCAGGTGCGGGACGCCTTTGCCGTGTCCCCGCAGGCAGAAATCACGCTGGAGTGCGCGCCGGGGCAGATTACGGATGCAGTGCTGGAGGAGTTTGTTCGCCTGGGCGTCAACCGCATCAGCTTTGGCGTGCAGTCGTTTGTGGACCAGGAGGCCGCGGCGGTTGGCCGTTTGCACACCGGGCAGCAGTGCCGCGCGGAGATCGGGCGCGTCCGGGCGGCGGGTATTGCGGAGATCAACGTCGATCTGATTGCCGGGCTGCCGCACCAGACGGCGGAAAGCTGGCGCACTTCGCTGGAGCAGGTGGTGGACAGCGGCGTGCCCCACGCCAGTGTTTATATGCTGGAAGTGGATGAGGACTCGCGCCTGGGCAATGAGCTGCTCGCCGGTGGCGCGCGCTATCATGCGCATTTTGTGCCGGACGAAGACCGCACCGCGGACCTATATCTGGAGGCCTGTGCCTTTCTGGATGCCGCAGGCATTGACCAGTATGAGATTTCCAACTTTGCCCGCGCAGGCCACGCTTCGCGCCACAACTGCAAATACTGGCAGCGCCAGCCGTATCTTGGCTTTGGGCTGGATGCGCACTCCATGCTGCTGACAGGGACAGGCGCGGTGCGCTTTGCCAACAGCGACGATCTGGATGCCTACACTGCCACCGGCGCAGCGCTGGAGCCGCAGACGGTGAGCCGCAGGGAATCGCTGGAAGAGGCGATTTTTCTGGGGCTGCGGATGACGGAAGGGGTGGACCTGGAGCACTTGCGCAACGTCTTTGGCCGTGATGCGTTGCAGGCATGCGCAACTGAGGCGGAGACGCTGGTGCAGGAGGGACTGCTGCACCAGCGTGCAGGCCAGCGTATTCGGCTGACGGATCGAGGGCGGCTGCTTTCCAACGAAGTGTTTGCGCGGCTGATCGACGGCGTGCCGGCTTAGGCAAACGGTGCTGGCAACGGCATCTGGCAACAACAGAAGGAGCCTTGCGATGACGACAGAGTCTGCGGAGCAGGAAGCGGCAACAGCACAGGAGCAGGCCGGCAGCGCTATCGGCGCCATCGACCTGCGCAGCGATACGGTCACCCGGCCAACGCCTGCCATGCGCGCCGCCATGGCCGCCGCCGACGTGGGCGACGATGTGTATGGCGAAGATCCAACGGTGAACCGGCTGGAAGCGCGCGCGGCTGCGATTTTTGGCCGCGAAGCTGCGATTTTTGTGCCAACAGGCAGCATGGGCAACCAGATTGCCATCCGGCTGCACACGCAGCCCGGGCAGGAAGTGATCTGCGAAGCGCGGGCGCACATTGTGGATTGGGAAATGGCGATGGTGTCCGCCTTTGCCGGATGTATGCCGAGGACGATCCATGCCGAGCGCGGCGTGCTCACCTGGGCGCAGATCCGGGAAAAGCTGGCCCCGGCTCATCTCTACTACCGGGCGCAGACTGGGCTGATTGAGATAGAAAACACGCACAATATGGCCGGTGGCACGGTGACGCCGCTGGAGGTGCTGCACGAAATCTGGGCGGGAGCCAGGGACGCTGGTCTGCCGGTGCATCTGGATGGAGCGCGTGTCTTCAATGCTGCGGCGGCGCTGGGCGTCGGCGTCCGGGAGTTGACGGAGGGCTTTGACACGGTGATGTTCTGCCTGTCGAAAGGGCTCTGCGCGCCGGTGGGTTCCATGCTGGTGGGCAGCCGGGAGACGATCGGCCGGGCGCGGCGCTATCGCAAGGCGCTGGGCGGCGGCATGCGGCAGGCGGGCATTCTGGCGGCCGCGGGGCTGATTGCGCTGGAGGAGATGCCGCAGCGACTGGCGGAAGACCATGCCAACGCCCGGCTGCTGGCCGAGGCCGTGGCGGAGATGAAGCAGGTGGAGATGGATCTGAGCGCCGTCCAAACGAATATTGTGCTGTTTGGCCTGCGGAATGGCATTGCGGCGGGCAATGTAGTCGATAGACTACAGAAACGGGGTGTGCGGGCCAGTGCGGTAGGGCCGCAGGCGATCCGCCTGGTGACGCACCATGACGTGGACCGCGCTGCCTGCGTGCAGGCGGCAACGGCGCTGCAGGAGGAGATTGCCCGGACACCGGCGTAGCAAGACTGTTGTTCTCTTGCAGATTTTGTGCTTTCCCCACAGGATTTCACGATACTTTAGCAAAACTGTAGCGCTGGTACGATATTCTGTCGGCGGCAGCCGTGTCGAAGTTGTTGACTCCGGATACGGCGCAGGTAAGGGAGCAGACGCTTGAGCCAGACGATTTTTATCCTGGAAGATGACTCGGACATTTCCCGCTTGATGCAGTATCACCTGGAGGCCGCAGGGTATACGGCTCGCGTATATCCCACCACCGCCAACATTGTGGCCGATGCTGAACGCCAGGCGCCGTCGCTGTTCCTGCTGGACATCATGGTGCCGGGCGGCGATGGGTTGGAGGTGTGCCGCCGGCTGCGGCAGCATGCCGCGCTGAGCACCGTGCCGATCATCTTTGTAACGGCGCGCGCCAGCGAAAATGATCGTGTGCTGGGGCTGGAACTGGGTGCGGACGATTACCTGACCAAGCCGTTTGCCACGCGCGAACTGGTGGCCCGCGTGAAGGCCGTGCTGCGCCGCTTTGAGCGGCCCACGGCGCCGTCGGTGCTCAAATTCGATACGATTGAGATTGATGCCAGCGCCATGCAGTTGCGCGTTGGCGGCGAACTGACGACGACCACGGCGACGGAGTTTCGCCTGCTGGACTATCTGGCCCGGCATCCGGGGCGCGTCTTCAGCCGCGATCATCTGCTGGATGCGGTGTGGGGCGATGCCCGGTTTGTGACGCCGCGCTCGGTGGATGTGTATGTGCGCAGAATTCGTGAGAAGATCGAAGCGGACCCGGAGCTGCCGCGTTATCTGAAGACGGTACGTGGCGCTGGTTATCGCTTCGAGGTGCCGAAGACCGTATGATCTTTGCTTTTCCGGTCGGATTGTTTCTGGCGGACGGAGCAGAGAGGCGTGGTCGTATCCCCCAAGGCTGAATAGGACCTCGATCTGTGAAGCAAAGCTTCTTTTGGAAACTGCTGGCTGTCCTGCTGCCTGCCTTCGTATTGGTGGCATGGCTGGCGGTGCTGGTGCTGCCCTACAGCCGAATCGGCGCTGTGGCTCTGGTGGTCAGTGGAGCTGTGCTGCTGGCATTTTGGTTTTCGGCCCGGCTTGCCCCCCGGATGGAGCGCCTGCCGCAGTTCGCTGCGCGTCTTTCAGCGGGAGACCTGGCAGCGCGCATCGACGACCCGAAAAACGATGAGCTGGCCAATATCGGCTATTCGCTGGACACCGCGGCCGCCCGGCTGCAGGTGAGCTTTCGTGCGCTGGAGGCCAGCCGAAGCGAGCTGGAAGCTCTGCTGGACAGCATGCAGGAGGCCGTGGTGGCCGTGGATGGCTCCGGCCGCATCCAGTGGACCAATCGCGTGATGCAGGGTATTACCGGCGGAACCGTGCGGGTTGGCCATGCGCTGGTGCAGACGGTGCGTGATCCGGAGGTGCTGCTCTGCGTGCAGACCACGCTGGAGCAGCGCACGGTGAGCGAAGGCAAAGCCAGTTCCATGGTGCCCGGCAGGACCTTTGAGGTGAGCGTTGCTCCTACGCCCAGCGGCGGCGCTGTGGCTGTTCTGCACGATATTTCTGAGGTGGAGCGGGTCGAGAAAACGCGGCGGGACTTTATCGCCAATGTTTCCCATGAACTGCGCACGCCCCTCACCTCGATTTCCGGTTACGTGGAAACGCTGCTCGACCACGCGGAAACGATGGGCCCGCATGTGCAGGAGTTTCTGCATATCATCCTGAAAAATGCGACGCGCATGAACCGGCTCACGGAGGATCTGCTGGCGCTGGCGCGCGTGGAGTCCGGCGAGCACAAGCTGCGGCCGGTTCCGGTGACGGCATCCACGCTGGTGGGCGATGCGGTGGATTCATTGAGTGGACTGGTGCATGACTCGGAGATGAAGCTGGAGATCGGTGCTCTGACAGACCAGACAGTGCTGGCCGATTACGATGCCATCCAGCAGGTGCTGGCCAACTTGATTGAGAATGCCATCAAGTATGGCCGTTCGCGCTCCGCACAGTCGGCGCAGTCTGGACAGTCTGGACAGTCTGGGCGGGTGCTGGTGAGCGCGGTGCAGCGCGACGGCATGGTGGAGTTCAGCGTGCGGGACTTTGGCTCAGGCATTGCGTCGCAGCATCTGGACAGGATTTTTGAGCGCTTCTATCGCGTGGACAAGGCACGCTCCAAGGAGTCCGGCGGTACAGGACTAGGGCTGGCGATTGCCAAGCACATTGTGCAGGCGCATGGCGGAAACATTCGTGCCGAAAGCGAACTGAATCTGGGAAGCACATTCAGCTTTACGCTGCCGCTGGCAAAGGCCAAAGGACACGCTGAGACCGCTGCGGAAGATGAGCCTGCTGCGCAGGCCTGAGGCCTGAGGCCTGAGGCCACCGTGTTTTTTTATCGCGCGCACACTCTGAAAGAGAACAGGTTACCGGGATTTTGCGGGAGATTTCCTCTGCTTTTCACGGCTTTTTAACCATTTCGTAACGTTGGCGGCCCACAATGCTTCCTGAGTGGAAGAAATTCCGCCAACTTCAGGGGGTACGTGTGAAACTTAAGCTATTCGCAGTTGCATTGCTGGCGATGGTGGCTACGGCTGCAAGCGCGCAGGATCTGGTTGGTGCAGGGTCAACCTTTGGCTATCCGATTTACTCGAAGTGGTTCAGCGAGTATGGCGCAACGCATCCGGGCGTCAAGATCAACTATCAGTCGATTGGTTCCGGTGGGGGCATTCGTCAGGTGAGCATCGGCACAGTGGACTTTGGCGCCAGCGACGGCCCGATGAGCGATCAGGAACTGGCCGCTTCCAAGGTGAAACTGATCCATATTCCCACGGTGCTGGGCGCTGTGGTGCCAATCTACAACATTCCCGGCGTGAGCGCCGATCTGCGTTTTGCTCCGGACGTGCTGGCTGACATTTACCTGGGCAAGATTACGCACTGGAACGATGCGCGCATCGCAAAGGACAATCCAGGGGTCAACCTTCCGAACCGCCAGATTTTCGTGGTGCACCGTTCGGACGGCAGCGGCACCACCTACATTTTCGCGGACTTCCTCTCCAAGTCGAGCAAGGAGTGGGCAGAGAAGGTCGGCAAGAACACCTCTCTGAGCTGGCCGGTTGGTATTGGCGGCAAGGGCAGCGAAGGCGTGTCCGGTCTGGTGCGCCAGACGCCGGGGGCGATTGGCTACGTGGAACTGATCTACGCGCTGCAGAACAAGATGTCGTATGGTTATGTGCGCAACCCCGCGGGTGTCTGGCTGAAGGGCAGCATTGCGGGCGTGACGGCTGCGGCTGCTGGCGTCAAGAAAATGCCGTCGGACTTCCGCGTCTCGATCACCGATGCGCCGGGCAAGGACGCTTACCCGATCTCCAGCTTTACCTGGCTGCTGATTCCCATCCAGTCCAAGACGCCGGAAAAGGGCAAGGTCATCCGCGACTTCCTGTACTGGATGCTGGCCAAGGGCGAGGCTGAAGCGGGCGCGCTGTACTATGCTCCGCTGCCGGTTTCGGTCGCGGCGAAGGTGAAGGCAACCATTCCTCAGATTCACTGAGAAATGGACCGTAGATGAGTTGGAGCAAACGCAGGCCCGGAGAGAGAAGACCCTCCGGGCCTGCCGGACTTTATAGCGGTTCTCCAGTTTTCGTGGAGTTTCAAAGAATGTGCAGGATGGCTTTTTCTTGAGAAAAAAGCCATTTCAGGGCATCACGTTCCCTCTACACCAACTGGAAAACCGCTTTAAGGCAGAATTGTGGCTGGGGATGGAACTGCTTTTGTATCAGACATTTCGCCGCCTATTCATCGTATATTCACATTGAAAATCTAAAGTGCTGATGTGGAACCGGAAATACAGGATGTTCGTGTGAATGTGAACTCATCTCCCAGTGGGCCTGCGAACGGCATGCAGGAAAATACAGTTACTGGTGTTGCAGAGGAAGCGCAATCGCCAGTCCGTAAGTTTCTGCTGGGACGCGGCAGTTCCGGCATGGCCGATGGGGTCTTTGCCGGGCTGATGATGCTCTGCGCACTGAGCATCTTTTTGATTGTGGCGTTCATCTTCCGGGAGTTGGTGGTCAGTTCCAGGCCCTCGCTGCGGGCATTTGGCTTCTCGTTCTTTATCGGCCAGGAGTGGGACCCGGTCAGTGGTGAGTTTGGCGCGCTGCCATTCATCTTCGGGACGCTGGTCACCTCTTTCCTTGCGCTGCTGATGGCGGTGCCGCTGGCTATAGGGGTGGCGGTGTTTCTGACCGAGATGTGCCCCCGTCCGCTGCGCGCGCCAATTGCTTTTCTTACGGAACTGCTGGCGGCGATTCCCAGTGTGGTGTACGGTCTGTGGGCCATCTTTGTACTGGTGCCGATTGTGCGGGATGACCTGGGTCCGTTGTTGATCAAGTGGCTTGGCTGGACCGGATTTTTCGATGGCTACAACCTTGGCGTCGGGCTGCTGACGGCCGGCATCGTGCTGGCGATCATGATTCTTCCCGTCATCTCTTCCATTACGCGGGAAGTGATGCTGGCGGTGCCGAACAGTCAGCGGGAGGCGGCGCTGGCGCTGGGCGCGACGCGCTGGGAGATGATCCGCATCGGCGTGCTGCGCAATGCGCGCATTGGAATTGTGGGCGGCATTATTCTGGGGCTTGGCCGTGCCCTGGGCGAGACGATGGCCGTCACCATGGTGATCGGCAACAGTCCGACCATCTCCAGGTCCCTGTTTGCGCCCGGCTATACGCTGGCCAGCGTGATTGCCAATGAATTCAGCGAGGCCACGGGCAATCTTTACCTGAGCGCCCTGATCGAAGTGGGGCTTGCGCTGTTTATCGTCACCATCATCGTCAATGCCATTGCCCGTCTGCTGGTATGGGCGGTGACCCGTGGCGCTCCGGCCAGGGTGCACTAGAAGTGCGGTTGTGACAGGTTCTGAGGTTTCTATGAGTGATGTTCGGAGAACGAGCCGGCTGTATACGCTGTGGCGGAAGGGCGTCAACCATCTTTTTTCCGGGGTGGCGGTTCTGAGCACGCTGGTTGTGCTGGCGCCGTTGGTGGCCATTCTGGTGTATCTGTTGTACATGGGCTTCAGTTCGCTCAATCTGGCCTTCTTTACGCAGATTCCGAAGCCGGTGGGTGAATTGGGCGGCGGTATGGCCAACTCGATCGTTGGGTCTGCAATCATCATGGCCATCAGCAGTGCAATGGGGATTCCGGTGGGGATTGCCGCCGGTGTTTATCTGGCGGAGTATGGCCGCGGAAGGATGATGGCCAACCTGGCGCGCTTTACAGCGGACGTGCTGAATGGTGTGCCATCCATCGTGGTCGGCATTGCCGTGTATGCGCTGGTGGTTGTGCACCAGAAACACTTTTCCGCTTTTTCTGCGGGCATTGCGCTGGGCATCATGATGATTCCAACGGTGACGCGCACCACGGAAGAGATGCTGCTGACAGTGCCCCACGCAATTCGGGAAGCGGCACTCGGGCTGGGGATTCCCAAGTGGCGCGCGGTGGTTTCCGTCAGCCTGATGACGGCCTCGCCGGGCATCATCACCGGTTGCATGCTGGCCTTTGCCCGCGTCGCCGGAGAGACGGCCCCCCTGCTCTTTACCGCCTTTGGCAACCAGTTCTGGAGCCTGCGGCTGGACCAGCCGATTGCGGCGCTTCCGTTGCAGATTTTTGCATACGCCATTTCTCCTTATGACGACTGGCATCGCCTGGCCTGGGCAGGAGCGCTGGTGCTGATTCTGATGATTATGATTTCCGTTACGCTGGTCCGCTTTGTGGCGGCCCGCGGCGTGATGAAAGGGGCAAGTTAAGTGGGAGTCGGGATTAAGGTAGAAAATCTGAACGCATGGTACGGTTCCACGCATACGCTGCAGGACATCAACCTGCACATTCCTGCGAACCATGCAACCGCGCTCATCGGCCCCTCCGGTTGCGGCAAGTCGACCTTTGTGCGCTGCCTGAACCGGATGCACGAGACCAATCCGATTGCCCGCGCCACGGGAACGGTGAAGATTGGCGATGTGGACATTTACAAGGATGCTTCTCCGGTGGAGATTCGCCGCCGCATCGGCATGGTCTTCCAGCGTCCAAACCCGTTTCCCACCATGTCGATTTACGACAATGTGGCCAGCGGTCTGAAGCTGAACGGCTTTCGCAATCGCCGCGTGCTGGATGAAGTGGTGGAGCGTTCGCTGGTGAGCGCGGCGTTGTGGGACGAGGTGAAGAACGATCTGAAGAAGAAGTCCGGCGCCAGCCTGTCCGGCGGCCAGCAGCAGCGGCTTTGCATTGCGCGGGCGCTGGCGGTGGATCCGGAGGTGCTGCTGATGGACGAGCCGGCCTCGGCGCTGGATCCTGTCTCCACCTCCAAGATCGAAGATTTGATTTTTCAGTTGAAGTCGCAGTACACGATTGTGATTGTGACGCATAATATGCAACAGGCGGCGCGTGTGGCAGAAAACACGGGATTCTTCCTGAACGGGAAGATGGTGGAGTTCGACGCAACGCACAAGATCTTTACCAATCCAAGCGACAAGCGCACAGAAGATTACATTACAGGCAGGTTTGGATGACACGGATCAAGTTCCACCAGAACCTGGATGATTTGAAGGAAAAGCTGCTGGTGATGGCGGGCATGGCCGAGCAGGCCATTCAGCGCGCCATTGAAGCCTATCGCGTGCGCGACCTTTCCATCTGCGAACTGGTGCTGCGCTCGGAGCCGTCCATCAACCGGCTGGAGCGCGAAATTGACCAGATGGCCCTCGACCTGCTCGCGATGGAGCAGCCGATGGCAATCGATCTGCGTTTCATTCTTTCGGTCATCCGCATCAATGCTGATCTGGAGCGCGTGGGCGACCAGGCGGTGAACATTGCCGTACGGGTGCGGGAGATGGAGGCCTTTGCCAACATCGAACTCCCGGTGGACATCCCCCGGCTGGCAGAGCTGGCCGCCGCGATGGTGCGCAAGGCGTTGCAGGCCTTTATTGAGGCCGATGCGGAGATGGCTGAGACCGTGCTGACGATGGACGACCAGGTGGACCAGATGAACGAAGCGGCCTTCTATGCGCTCAGCTCCCTCATCAAGGAAAAACCGGAGCTGACGCCGCAGGCGCTGAATGCGCTCATCATTGCGCGCAACCTGGAACGTGTGGGCGACCATGCCACCAACATTGCCGAGGATGTGATCTTCTGGGTGCGCGGCGCCGATGTGCGGCACCACCAGGGTGCGGAAATATAGCGGCTGTGCAGCGACCAGCTTTTTAAAATAGAAACGCCACTGTTGCAAGCATATCTTGCGGTAGCAGCGTTTTTCATTGCAGCGAATGCAGAGCTTTTTGCGGAAGTTCAGTTGGCCGTCGGGGCCTTTGTGTTTTTACCCAATGCAGGGCCTTCATTGGCGGCCGTTTTGCCGGGAGCGGCTGCGGGGGCGGGTTTGGCCGGGGCATATTTCGAGGCGCACTTGGCCTGCAGTTGCGTTGCATGGAAGACGCCATCGCGGCCAAAGGTGCCTACGGCCAGCGCCTGCGCATTGTCCTTGAAGGTGTCTGGCGGTGGTTCGGAGCCCGTGTAATTCACCGCCAGCAGGTTGCCCTGTTCTTCCAGATCAAATTTCACATGCGGGCCATCGCGATGGATGGTGCCCGGAGCGACATTGCCGGCCACGCGCAGATGACGGGTGTAGGCCTTGCCGCCCATGGTTTGCAGTTCGTGGATGGTGACATAGTAGCTCTTGCTGGACTCGACGCCGGTGTGGGCGAGGTAGCCGATTGTCGCCAGAATGATGATGGATGCAATGCTGATCTTCAGCGAGCTGCTTTTGCGGTTCATTCCACTCCTGCTCCGTATCTCTCAACGATATGCCTGTGAGAAACCAGGGTCAAGCAGGAAGGCATGCAGTGGTTACTGCCAGCGAAGATGTGTGGTCTCCGCTGATGGAATTTCAGCCATAATCCGGCTCCATTCGATGCGTGCTGGTCTTCCTTCACTGCAATTCACTGGCAAATCCGGCGTATACTCGAGAATGATTGATTTCTGTAGCAGAATGTCGCAGTCATGCGTTTCTTTTTGAGAGGTAAGTCTATGAGCACCAACGGCAATGACCATGTTGGCAATGGAAATGGATACGCGGTTCCCAGGCCGCGCACGGAATGGATCGTCAAGCGCAAGGAAGAGGCGGCACGCACGGGTGACGACAACATGTCGCAGATGCACTTTGCCCGCAAAGGCTTGATTACGGAAGAGATGGCCTTCGTTGCCCACAAGGAGAAGCTGTCGCCGGAGCTGGTGCGTTCTGAAGTGGCCGCCGGACGCATGATTATCCCGGCCAATATCAACCATCCGGAGCTGGAGCCGATGGCGATTGGCGTGGAGTCGCTCTGCAAGATCAACGCCAACATTGGCAACTCCGCCATTACCTCCAACGTGGACGAGGAACTGCGCAAGCTGCACACGGCGGTGCACTATGGTGCGGACACGGTGATGGACCTCTCGACCGGGGGGGACATTCCGCAGATTCGCGAAGCCATCCTGCGCCACTCGCCGGTGCCGATTGGCACCGTGCCGATTTACGAGGCGCTGAACCGCGTGAAGAAGCTGGAAGACCTGAACATCGATCTGTATCTGGAAGTGATTGAGGAGCAGGCGCAGCAGGGCGTGGACTACTTTACGATCCATGCCGGCGTGCTGATCCAGTATGTGCCGATGGTGGCCCGGCGCATCACGGGCATTGTGAGCCGCGGCGGCGCGATCATGGCGCAGTGGATGACGCACCACCACAAACAAAACTTCCTGTATGAGAACTTCGACCGCATCACCAAGGTCATGGCGAAGTACGATGTCAGCTATTCTCTGGGCGATGGATTGCGTCCGGGCTGCGTGGCCGATGCCAGCGACGAAGCGCAGTTTGCCGAGTTGAAGACATTGGGTGAGTTGACGCGGCAGGCATGGAAGAGCGACGTGCAGGTGATGATCGAGGGACCGGGCCATGTGCCGATGGACAAGATCAGCGAGCAGGTGGACAAGGAAGTGGAGATGTGCGACGGCGCGCCGTTCTACGTGCTGGGCCCGCTGGTGACGGACATTGCTCCGGGCTATGACCACATCACCAGCGCGATTGGCGCGGCGATGATCGGCTGGCATGGCGCGGCGATGCTCTGCTATGTGACGCCGAAGGAGCACCTGGGACTGCCGAACGAGAAGGACGTGAAGGACGGCATTATCGCGTACAAGATTGCGGCCCACGCGGCGGACATTGCCCGCCATCGTCCCGGCGCGCGCGACCGGGACGACGCCATCAGCCATGCCCGCTACACCTTCGACTGGGACAAGCAATTTGCCTTGTCGCTGGATCCGGACACGGCGCGCAGCATGCACGACGAAACGCTGCCGGACGACTACTACAAGGAAGCGGCCTTCTGCTCCATGTGCGGACCCAAGTTCTGCAGCATGAACTGGTCCAGCAAGGTAGACAAGTTCAACGAAGAGGTCCACGGGCTGAAGAAGCAGGACCTGACACAACTGGTGACCACGCAGATGGCAGGGCGCTCTTAAGCCTGTACGCCTCGCAGAACTTCACTGCTTTAAACAGAAAAAGCCGCGCAGATGCGGCTTTTTCTGTTTA
>DZDJ01000086.1 GCA_022736715.1 Edaphobacter aggregans | reverse complement strand
CCTTGACCGAGTTATTCAGAAACATGGTGAATAAATTCAACGCGCGCTCATTCATCCCCATGAGTTTGACCTTGGGAATAGGCTGTGTTTTTTTACCGAAAAGACCTTTGAGCATAATTTGAGTCGCTCCTTTTTTACCGAAAATAAACGCGTTCGTATCGTGGGATTAGGTTTGACTTACCCATGATTTTGGAATACGACCAAAATTGATTTGCAATTGTTCGCATATCCCATGCCAACGCGCATCGGCCTGCATTGAGCGGTATAGCCCGAGCAGGACTTCAGCCGCCTCCTCTTGGTCGGGATCACGCAGTAACGCGCTCTCCAACAACTCCACAGCATGTTCGAGCTGTCCATATTCAAGCAAAGAATTAACTTGCTCCACTATACTTACTATGGGTACTGCATTGCCATCGAGCCGCAGCACCAAGGGATGTCCCTGCCTATCGGACGCACGCAGCAAAGAACCCTTAACGCGCCCCAAACCAGGATCGTCAGCCACAAAGCCGGCATCCAAATGCCGTTGAAGGAAATCGAGTGTCGCAGGTGCTAACAGTGGTTTGGCCAGGACAAGCATGCGCCGCTTAAGGGCTTGACCGTGTTCGCCCAAGGCAATCATCAAATCAAGCAAGGCGCTGTACAACGCGGCACCATCACCAAGCTTGATTAACAAAAAAATACGTTGAACATGCGCACGCAGATCCGTGGGTTTGCCCAAAATGCGATGACCAAGACACCCCAACACCGCTTCCTTATCCATCCAAGGCGACAACTGAAGTTCGGTATGACGCTTCAGTAGCAGAAATGGATCGATTTTGATGTCATTCGCGTCAACCTCCGGCAAGTCGCCACGCAGGCGCACAACAGGCAAACCTTGAGATATTAACTGACCCATACGACCGTCCTAAGTATTTCAATTAAAGGCAATCAAGAAACCCTTAGCAACCTGTCAGACTTGAGACGATCGCGCTGCAAAAGCCGCTCAAGCCCGACAAGCTGCTAGCATATATCCAACTCGGCATTCTGACACGGGTGCTGAACTCTTAATTATTGATTCGGCATGACTTGAACATGAATGGACGCTAGGAGCGGGCTTGCCCGCGAAGGTTTCAGAGTGCGCTTTTTCGCGGGCAAGCCCGCTCCTACGATTCAACACATATTCATGCAGGATCAACACAAAGAGTAGCGCCTTATGGCAGTTGCACAAGCTCGGGTGCAACCCAGCCTGCCTTGCGGTGCTCCACCACCACCGTGGTGTATACCCCGCCGCGCACATTCCACTCGCCGGTGACACGCATAAAGCGCGGAGCCGTCGCCGCCACCAGATCACTCAGAATGCTGTTGGTCATCGCCTCGTGGAAGCCGCCTTCCTCACGGAACGACCACATGTACATCTTGAGCGCCTTGAGTTCAACGCAACGCTCATCGGCAATGTAGTCGATACGAATGGTGGCAAAATCAGGCTGCCCGGTCAGGGGGCAGAGGCAGGTAAACTCCGGGACGCGAATATGAATGGTAAAATCGCGCTCCGGGTTTGGGTTGGCGAAGGTTTCAAGGTTTTTGGACGGGCGTGTGGACATTGGTTTTCTCAAGAGTGGTTTTTTTAGGACTTACGCAAAATTGTTCCAGCAAGGCAAAGCACCGAAGACAGTACATCATCAGGACTTACGCAAAAGTGCTCAAAAAGCAGGGTGGATAAGCGTAGCACATCCCCCCTCCCCCCTAGGTGGATGCGCTACGCTTATCCACCCTACAAATACTTTCCCGCGTAGGAGGGTAGATTCAGACCGCATTTGCGCAAGTCCTAGCGTGAGCTTAGAGCATAAATCATGCGTCTAGCAACCTTGCGCCTGGCCGGCTTCAAATCGTTTGTTGATCCCACCGAACTGCACTTCCCGTCCGAGCTGGTCGGCATCGTCGGGCCGAATGGCTGCGGCAAGTCCAACACGCTGGATGCCCTGCGTTGGGTCATGGGCGAGTCGTCGGCCAAACAGCTGCGCGGCCAGTCGCTGGATGACGTGATTTTTGCGGGCAGCGGGCAACGCAAACCTGTTGCCCAAGCCTCCGTGGAGCTGGTGTTTGAGCATCAGGATGACGGCACCGCCCCGCTGCAAGGCCCGTGGGCGCGCTTCAAGGATTTAAGCATTCGCCGCGTATCGACCCGCGATGGGCAATCCAAGTATTTTCTCAATGGCACGCGCTGTCGGCGTAAGGATATTGCTGACCTGTTTCTTGGCACCGGCCTTGGGCGTGGTCACGGCGCAACCTCCGGCACGCGCAGCTATGCCATTATCGAACAGGGGCAAATCAATCGCCTGCTCGATGCGCGCCCGGAAGAATTACGCGCCACGTTGGAAGAGGCGGCGGGCATTTCGCGTTACAAGGAACGCCGCCGCGAAACCGAGCTTTCCATTCAACACACCCGCGACAACCTCACGCGCTTAAATGACTTACGCGACGAACTGAGCCGCCAGCTCGACAAACTTGAGCGCCAAGCCAAGGCCGCCGAACGTTTCCGCCAGTGGCAACACGAGGCTGCGCAACTTGAAATCGCGCTGCATTCGCTCCAACTGCAACAGCTGCAACATGAGCGCGAACACGAGCTGACTCTGCACGCCGCCGAACAGGCACAACTGGATACGGCGCAGCAACACCAGCAGCAATGCCATGCCGTCCTTGAAGATCAGCGTGCGCAGGATGCGGAGCTGCAAGCGCAACTGCACCAAGCCCAAGCTCTCGCCTATGCCTGTGCCGCTGAAGTGTCCCAACTTGAGCAAGCGCGTCGCCATGCACTCAGCCAAGCCGAGCAGATTGAGCGCGAATTACAGCAACTCGCACAAGAAACGGCGCAACATGCACACCACAAAATCAAAGCGCAAGATGATCTGGCGCAACTGGTGCGCGATACCCAAATCGCTGAAACAGAGATCACGCCGCTGATTGAGCAGGTCACACAGGCTAACCATGCACTCGAAGCCGCCGAGCAGCGCTCTCAGGACAGCCGCCTTGCCTTTGAGTGCTTGCAAAATCTGGCGCAGGAGCCGACACAGCAACTGCATGTCCAGCGCAGTCAGCTTAGCCATAGCGAACAACAGCAACGCAGCCTGCACGAGCGCCTGCAACGTCTACGCATTGCCCAGCTTGAAAGTGAAACGGAGGCGCTGGAGCGTGATGCCGAGGCCGCACGCGCCGCGCATCAGGAGCGAAGTCAGCGCGTCAATGCCTTGGAATCCATGCAGGATAATCATGCCGCGAACCTCGCCAGCGCTCGCCAGACCCTTGCCGTCACTGAAGCGCAGCTTGGCGCTTTGCAAACCGAGATAAGCGCAATCAGCGCCGAACAGCGTGCGCTCGCGGCCTTGGATCAGGCGCAAAGCAACGAAATCGCCCCGGCGCTACGCGCTTGGTTAAAGCAGCATGGTTTAGATAAGCAACACGCCGCCGAGCATGTCCAGGCCGCCGCAGACTGGCTGGAAACCCTTGATGTGGTGCTGGTTGATGCGCTAAAAGCCGTGCCGGTGGAGTCGCTGGATGGCTGGCTTACCAAGGCCGATACGCAGGCGACGCACGGCTTGTGGCTGGTCGAACGGGTTCAAAATCCTCATCAGCCCGTAGGCCGGATAAGCGCAGCGCATCCGGCAAACCCCGCCACCCTGCCGGATGCGCTGCGCTTATCCGGCCTACAATGCAGCGATCCTGTCCAAAGCCTCACTGAACGACACATTGCAGCATCCTCAATCAGCGAGAGCGCAAACACGCTCCTGCACGGCGACTACGCGTTAGCCCTACTCAATGGCCTGCGCCCAAGTAATAGCCTTGCAACCGCACTCGCCCAACGCCACGAACTCCAACCCGGTGAAGCGTGGCTTACCCCGCAAGGCGACCGAGTCAGCCGTCATCTATGGCAACGCCCACCCGCGCCACACGGCAATCACGGCACGCTCAAACGTCGTCAACGCCTTGAACAACTGGCGTCCGATCTGGCGCGCCTACACCCAAGCCAACACGCAACTAATGAGCAGCTTAAAACCGCGCGCCAGGCGCTCAGCACCCTTGAAAGCGAGCACAGCGCTAGGCAGCGCGAACACCGCGAGGCGCTACGCCAGCAGGGCGAGCTGGCCTTGCGATCAGAGCAACTGCGCCTACGCCTAGAGCAATCGCAAAACCGCCTGCGTGGACAGCGCCGCGAGCATGAGGATCTGCATGACGAGCTGCATCGTGGCGAACAGCGTCGCAACCAGCTGCAACAACAGGTTATCGAACTTGAGCACATTCTGCGCACCCACGAAGCCGAACTCCACGCCGCACGCGCAGCGCGTACACAAGCCGAACAAGACGTGACTCGTCAGCGCCAGAGTACGCGCGAAGCGGAACGTGCCGAACACGCGGCACAATCACGCCTGCACGCCCTGCAACGTGAACATGGCGTGCGCAATCAGGCGCTGGCGCAGATTGAAGCGCAAGGCGCGCACCTTGCCACACGCCAGCACGCGCTACTTGAGCGTCAACACGCAAGCCTCGCGCCGCACGCCGAGCTTGATGCGCAACTTGAGCAAACGCGCACGACTGAGCGCCTCGCCAGCGCGGAGCTTGAGCAGGCGCGCCACAGGCTCACCGCCCACACCGATGTCACGCGCAACGCGCAGGAAACACTGGTTCACGCCGAGCGCGCACTGGAACAGGCACGCGCCGCCCTTGAAGGTCGTCGGCTGCGTTTGCAAGCCCTGGAATTGCGCGCCGAAGCGCCTGCCGCGCAGCTTGCTGACCATGCCCAAAGCGAGATTGACCGCGCTCGTGCGTGGGTGAGTGAGCTTAATGTGAACGTAGTGCAAACCCGCCTGCACGACACGCAAACGCGCATGACCCGCCTCGGTGCGGTCAACCTCGCCGCATTGGAAGAATACGAGCAGGCGCGCCAGCAACACGCCACCATGGAAGCGCAACAGACCGATCTCAACGACGCGCTGACCACACTGGAAACCGCCATGCGCACCATGGATCAGGACACGCGCGGACGCTTCCGCGAAACCTTTGAAGCCGTCAACGCCAAACTCGGCGAAACCTTTAAGCAACTCTTCGGTGGCGGTGAAGCGCGGCTGGAGCTGCAAGGCGACGCGCCATCATCCGAACACGATGACCCGGCGCAGAGTAAACAAGACCGTTGGCTGGATCGCGGCGTGGTGTTATTGG
>DZDJ01000293.1 GCA_022736715.1 Edaphobacter aggregans | reverse complement strand
TGAGTCGGCACGTGAGTCGGTGGTGTTTCCCATGCCAAGGGAGTTACGGCGGGATTCGGCTTATTGATCCGGCACGATTTATCCATGAAATCGTAGGGTGCGCCATGTTCACCGATAGGCATAACGGTGCGCACGGCGCACCCTACTGACAATCACGGATAAGGCCAGCTGAATCAATAGGGAGCGTTCATCAAGCGATAGTCAGCCGCACAGGCAAGCTAAACCAACTTCAACCACTCAGGGAAACTCGCCCGTCGGTGCGCATGACGAATGCCGTGATCCAAAGCCAAAGCTCCCGGCAGGCGCTCCTCCAAAGCCTGCCAAAAGTCTGGGCTGTGGTTGAAATGATGCAGATGGTTTAGTTCATGATGCAGTACATAGATCACTTCGCACGGTTCAAGCCAGAGCATACGGGCGCTTAAATTGATGCGCCCGGCGTGTGAGCAACTGCCCCAGCGGGTGTGGTTCCAACGTATCCCACTGCCTTGCAACGGGTCGTTGTGAACCTCGGCAAGCTGGTGCAGCGCGGGGAGTAGTTGTGCCTTGGCATGGGCGATAAACCAGCGTTGCAGTAGCCCCCAGACCTGTTCACTTTCGCCTAGGAGCGTGAGTTGACGCTGTGCGGAGTCAATGCGCAGTTGTGCGCGTGTCGTGGTGGCAAGGTGGACAAGCTGCCAGTGTTCATCCAAGGCGGGCAGGCGGATGTGTGCGGGTAGCTGGTGCGCTGGCCAAGCCGTAGCGGCGTGTGGGGCATGAGATTGCCGGGCGTGCAGCTTGGCCTCAATCCATGCGCGGTGCTGCGCAATGATGTCCAGTGCCTGTTGTGCGCCAAGACGTTTCGGCGTGACGATTTCCAGTCCGCGCTTGGGGTGAATGCTGACCAGAATGCGTTTGGCGCGTTGGGATAGGCGGATTTGAAACGGCGGCGGCCAGTGTGCGGACATTTGGAACCTGTGGCTGAATGTTTGAGTGAGTCGATATTGTCGTAGCCCGGATGCCAATCCGGGGAATGTTGCGCACATGGCAGGGACATCCCCGGATTGCGCTGCGCTCCATCCGGGCTACGGGGTGCGCCATATTGAGCAAAGCTTGTAAATCAAGATTCATAGGACTTACGTAAATGTGGGCTTAAACCACCTCCCCACGCGGGAGAGTATTTGTAGGGTGGATAAG
>DZDJ01000085.1:1580-5209 GCA_022736715.1 Edaphobacter aggregans | reverse complement strand
GAGGATGGGTGTGATTGATTTCATTATTTTCATGAGTAAAACGGGTTTAACATGAATCACGAAGAATTGTTCAGGAAAACGACAGGTCATGCTCAGGCCCATGCCTGGCAAACTGGTTTGGCCGATGACAGCGTATGTCGAAGTCGCCTTGTTCGGATTCCCACGGGCTTTGGCAAAACGCAGGGAGTGTTGGCTGCTTGGCTATGGAACCGTGTGGTGCAGAATGATGACAATTGGCCGCGCCGTCTGGTCTGGTGTCTGCCCATGCGGGTATTAGTGGAACAGACCGAAGCTGAAACGAGAAAGGTTCTGGAGCAGTTAGGTATTCTCTGGGCAAGCGGGGATCATACCGGCAAGGTTGGCGTCCATCTGCTCATGGGTGGGATTGATTCCGGAGACTGGCATCTGTACCCTGACGAGTGCGCCGTGCTGATCGGCACCCAGGACATGCTGCTTTCCCGCGCCCTCAATCGGGGTTATGGTGCGGCCCGCGCCCGTTGGCCCATGGATTTCGGTCTGCTCAATCAGGATTCTCTGTGGGTAATGGATGAGGTGCAGCTTATGGATGTCGGGCTTGCCACCTCCGGCCAATTGCAATCATTCCGGGACGAAGACTGGGGCAAAGTCAAGGCGGGTCGTCCCTGTTGCACCTGGTGGATGAGTGCCACCCTGCAACGGGAATGGCTTGGCAAAAGTCCGGAGACCAAAGGGTTGGCTGCGTCTTTGCCGCAAACGGCCATACCGGAGGAGAACCGGCATGGGCTTCTGTGGGATGATGTGCACAAATCCTGTGAAATCCAGACGGTGAAGGATGACGCGGCGCTGGCAAAACTGGTGGCGGCTTCTCATCTTGATACGGCTCTTGGTAATTGCGGAGCCAACGGCCCAACCCTGGTGGTGGTAAACACCGTTGATCGGGCTGTAAAGGTGTATGAAACCATTAAGAAAGATAATGAAATCAAAAATAAAAATGTCGAATTGCGCCTGGTCCACAGCCGATTTCGCCCGGCAGAGCGAAGCTCCTGGCGCACCGTTTTTTTGAACCGCGAGGCCTGCGCGCCCGGCACGAACCGGATCATTGTCGCCACCCAAGTCGTGGAAGCCGGCGTGGATATTTCTGCCGGGTTGCTTATCACCGAGCTTGCACCTTGGGCCAGTCTGGTGCAGCGTTTTGGCCGTTGCGCCAGGTGGGGCGGGGAGGCGCAAGTGATCGTCGCCGATTTCCAGCACAAGGAGAAAAAAGCAGCGCCCTATGAGGTGGAGGCCCTTGAGGCAGCCCGTTCGGCCTTGGCGCAGCTCGATGATGTGTCACCTCTGCGCCTTGAGCAGTTTGAAGAAAACAATCCATCGCTGCTACCGGGGCTTTATCCCTATGAACCGCGCCATTTATTGCTTCGCCACGAACTGGATCAGCTTTTTGACACCACCCCTGATCTCACCGGCGCGGATGTGGATATCAGTCGTTTCATTCGTTCGGGCGAGGAGCGTGACCTGCATGTTTTCTGGGAAGAGGTCCCGGACAAGGTTCATCCCTTGGCAAACATACGCCCCTGTCGTGACGCCTTGTGCGCCGTGCCCTTTTTGAAGGTTCGGGATTGGCTATGCGGGCCGGAGACGCAGAATGCGAAAGCACCCCGGCTTAAAAGCGACAAGCGAGCCTGGGTATGGGATTGGCTGGATGCTTGCTGGCGCAAGGCGGAGCGACGCGATCTCTATCCCGGTCAAACGGTTTTGGTGGCTGCGTCCTGTGGGGGATACCATGATGATTTTGGCTGGAGACCGGAAGAAAAAAGCAGGGTATTCCCGGTTGCCGCAGAGAATGTTTCATTGGACGAACAGGCGGACTCCGGGCAGGATGACGAATCCCTGAGCATCAACCAGTGGCGCACCATCGCCACCCATGGCCGGGAGGTCGCGTTGCTGGTGCGCGGGATGGCCGAGCGTCTTGTTCCGGAATTTGCTCCGCTTTTTGATCTTTCTGGCCGGGTGCATGATCCAGGCAAAGCCTTTGACGCCATGCAGGGCTCCATCAAAAGGATGGATGGAAGGCCGGACAGGAATGATCTTGCCAAGGCACCAGACGAATACTGGGAAAAAGGGAGGCGTCTCTATCCCATGCCGGACGGTTCCCGGAGGCCGGGGTTTCGTCATGAGCTGGCCGGCGTGCTGGCGCTTTTTGCCGTGCTGGAGCGCCATGCCCCGGATCATCCCGCCCTGCTTGGCCCCTGGCGGGAGATATTGGCCTGTGTCGGCATGCAGCCCCCCTTCGTGCAGGATGAAACGGTTGACCCGCCCACCTCGCTGGAACGGGAGATCATCGCCCTGGACGCAGATCAGTTCAATCTTCTGGCCTTTCTTGTCTGCGCCCATCATGGTAAAATAGGAATTGCCTGGCACGCCTGCCCGGCGGATCAGGAAGCAGTTGACGGGCAACCCCGCTTGCGGGGCGTGTGTGATGGCGACTGTTTGCCGGCCATGCCATTGTTCGATGCGGCAGGCGGACTGTCCGGTCTGCCGGGACTGCCTTTGAATCTGGCTCCGGCCTCGGCCGGACTTAACCCCCGCACCGGTCAGGGTTGGACCGAGCGGGTGCTTGGCCTGCTTACAAAATACGGGCCGTTCCGTCTGGCCTGGTTGGCTGCCCTGTTGCGGGCCGCCGACCAGCGCGCTTCACGGGATAGTGCGACCCCAGACCCTCTTCTTCAGGAGAATATCAATGGCAATTTTAGAATGGAAAGAAGCGATTCAGGCTTGGCGACGCCTGCCGGAACAGGAAAAACAGCGTATCCGCTGGCAACGGATTCCCCGCAATGTGGCCCAGAGCATGGCCTTCGAGGGGGAACCGGTGGATCAGGAGATGCTGGAAGCGCTACACGCCCGCCAGCCCATGCCACCCGTCACATCGAAACCAGGCTCGGCCTCCTGACCTATGCCGAGCTTGCCCCCCATCTGGCTAAAAATGTCCAGACCATCGAAGAATGGATTGATACCGGCGAGTTCGACGCCTCCGATTTTGACGACACCCTTGTTTTAACTCTCCATAGTCTGATCTGCGAAGAACTTACACCCCAGTTTGTTGGCTGGCGTCGTCACGATGTTCTGGTAGGCCAGCACAACCCGCCGCCATTCTACCAGGTTCCCATGCTCATCCGCGAGTATGGCCGCGATCTTGCCGTCCGCCTTGCGGCATCCGGGCAGGAGGCAAGTGACCTGCTTCTTGAAACCATGGCCTTTGCCGAAGGTCGTCTGCTTTCCATCCATCCCTTTGCCGATTTCAATGGCCGGGTGACCCGTGTTTTCCTCCGGCTGCTTCTGCGCCGTCTTGATCTGCCGGCGGTTGATCTTATTCCGCCCCCGGATCGCTGGCAGGACTACCTTGATGCGTTACGCGAGGCGGACCGGCTGAACTGGCAGCCTCTGATGCGTGTCTGGCAACAACGTTTTGAACAGGAGGTGGCATGATGACGCCGCATGTGCATGATCTCGCCGGCTGTGCCCCCGCACCGCTGGCCCATTACCTGAAGGCGCTCGGCATCCTGCGTCTGGTTTCGGAACAGGCCGACCCGGAGGCCCGCGGATGGTGGGACGGGGAACGGTTCCGGTTGTTGACCATCCTTGATTGTGAAGGG
>DZDJ01000085.1:0-1480 GCA_022736715.1 Edaphobacter aggregans | reverse complement strand
GACGAAAGCGCCAGAGGGGAACAATGGATGCCGCTTTGGGGGCAACCCATGCTGCTTGCCGAGCTGCGGCACTTGCTGGCCGAAGGCCGGGCGCAGGTTGGAGCCAGGGCGGTCAAGGAGCCTCTTGATCTGGCCCGTGCCGTGGCGCGGCTTGGAGTGGCGCGGGGAATCTACGCCTTCCAGCGATATGGCTATATCGAGCGCAATGGTCAAGCCAATCTGGCGGTTCCCCTGGGTCGTTTTGTCGTGCCGGAACAGACAGTGCCGCAACTCGCCTGCCTTGACGACCTTGATGTTTGGTTGCCCCGTTTGCGACGCGAGACATTAAATCGTTTGAAAGCGGCCGAACACCGTCTCTCCGAAGCGATTTTTGCCGTTGTCCAGCATCCTCAGGAAGCTGCCCGATGGCAGGCGGTATTGCTGGCCATGGCTGGGGTGGAAGCGGTGATGGTGAATGGGAGTGGCGTGAAGACCGGGCCAATCCCAAAGTTGCGTCCAGAATGGCTGACGGCTGGAGATGACGGCTCACCGGAGTTCCGGCTGGCGGTGAGCCTGGCCTTGCAGGCAGCGGCGTTTAACCGTGGAAAAATGCCGGTTAATTCTGTGCGCAACCATTGGATTGCCCTGAAAAATCAGGAAACCGCTGTGGTCATGCAGGGCCGTTTCGGCCTGGATGACGCCATTGCCCTGGTGGAGCGCCGCCTCATCGAGGCGGCCCAGAGCGGGCAGCGCCGCTTGCCGCTGGTGGCGGCATTCCGCGCGTCGTCTTCTGTGGCCGATCTGGCCGCGCTGGTCTCGGGCAAGGTTGATCTGGATCGTACCCTGGCCCTTGCCCGCGCCCTGATGGCGATTGATGGCCGGGCCTGGGCCATGCGTCCGCAACCGCTCCAACCATCCGTTGAAACAGGCTGGCCGGATGATGCCTGGCTGGTCATTCGGTTGGCCATGCTGCCTTGGCCCTTGCCGGATGGCCGCGAGATCAGGGTGGACCCGGCCATTGTCCGCAGGCTGGCCAGCGGCGATGCCGCCTCGGCCCTTGATCTTGCCCTGCATCGTTTGCGGGCTGCCGGTATTCGTCCGGTGGTTCGTATGGGTACGGCATCGCCGCAAACCGCACGGCTCTGGGCCGCTGCCCTGGCCTTTCCCATAACCCGGATTACAGCGGAGTCCATGCTTCGCCGCCTCGATTCCAATAGCATTCAACCAAAACAAGGAGAATAATCATGACCGTCGATCTGTCACAACTCGCCCCTGTCAAACGCCTGCTCTTTTCCATCCCGCTTCAACCTTTGCAGGGGGCGCGCTTCCAGCCCACCGGTTTTCCCAATCTTGGAGCCGCCACCTACCAAACCAAGGAAGGGCAGAGCCTGCTGGTGGAAAGCGCCCAGAGCATGGCCAACCGCCTGGAGATGACCATCTGGGACGATGCCCGGCACGATGTCAAGGCCGAGTTACAGGGGCTTTCCCATGTGCGGGTGCA
>DZDJ01000292.1 GCA_022736715.1 Edaphobacter aggregans | reverse complement strand
ATTTCGAGGACATCCGTATCGTTCATGCCGATTACGAGGCGGAACATTTGTCGCTGTTTCGCCTGCTCACCGGGTTGGCGCTGCTGAACAAGGCCGACAACATTCCACCGAATCTGGGCGGCGAGGTCATGCGCGCCATTCTGGAAGGCTTGCCATACCCGACACCGATGCTGAATCTTGCCGTGCAACGCTGCCGGGCGGAACAAAAGCCAACTTACGCCCGCGCCGCCGCCATCAAGGCGTATCTCAACCGAATCATCCGCCGTGCCAACACCAACGAAAGGGAGTTTCTGCCCATGCTCGACCCAGCCAACCTCAACCCGGCCTACCGCTTAGGCCGCCTGTTCGCCGTACTGGAAAAAATCCAGGAAGAAGCCAGCCCCGGCCTCAATGCCACTATCCGTGACCGTTATTACGGTGCGGCTTCCAGCACCCCGGTTTCCGTGTTCACCACCTTGCTGCGACTGAAAAACCACCATCTGGGCAAACTCCATCAGGGTCGCGCCGTGCAGATGGAAAAACTGATTGGCGAAATCATGCAGGGCTTGGATGATTTTCCGCGCCAGCTCGCCTTGCCTGACCAAGGCCGCTTCGCTCTGGGGTACTACCACCAGCGCCAAGCCTTTTTCTCACGGGCAGACAAACCCGGAGCGGATTGAAACGATGTCAATGACGGCAAACCCAATGGCGACCCCCACTTCACGAGGTAATTGAAATGACGATAAAGAACCGCTACGACTTTGTATTGCTGTTTGATGTGCGCGACGGTAACCCCAATGGTGACCCCGACGCAGGAAACCTGCCGCGTTTGGACGCGGAAACCGGAAACGGTTTGGTGACTGATGTGTCACTCAAGCGCAAGGTGCGCAACTTTGTTGCCCTCACACATGACCAGGAGCAACGCGAACCCGCGCCCGGCGAGAAGCGCTTTGAAATCTATGTACGCGAAAAAGCCATCCTCAATCTGCAACACCAGCGCGCCTATTCCGCGTTGAAACTGGACGAGGTGGTGAGCGTGGCGGAGTTTGCGCTAGCAGCTCCCGCGCAGGAGCCAGCCCCAGAGAAAGAAAAGAAATCCGGCAAGGACAAGAAGCGCAAAGGCAGTGGCGACGATGTCAACAAAGCGCGCGACTGGATGTGCCAGAACTTCTTCGACGTGCGCACTTTCGGCGCGGT
>DZDJ01000291.1 GCA_022736715.1 Edaphobacter aggregans | reverse complement strand
TGACGGCGGGCTGTTCGATTCCGGCCTGCTCCAATATCCAGGCCTCTATCTTGGTGTGCCACATGCGCAGCAGGTCGATAGGTCGGGCTTTGTAGTGCTTTTCAGCGGTGGCGCTTGGCTTGTGTCCCATAATTTGCGCAGCAACTCCTGTCGGGCACTCGACCCATTCGGACAAGTTGCTAAATGAGCGGCGCAAACCATGCAGCGTTACGTGAGGAACAATGCCCGCCATGTCGCATACACGCTTGGCACGATCGCCTGGCTCAGTCAGGTATCCGCGCGCGCTTTTCGTGCTGGCAAATACCCAGGGAGACAGCACGCTCGGCGCAGTTGCGTTGATGTTATGCACTACAGGTGAACGACGTTTCAAGTCGTGCAACAGGCTGGCAAGATAAGGCGTCAGCGGGATGACACGGGTTTCATCCTTACCGCCGTAAGACTCATCCTTGTCGCGGATCGTCAATCGGTTCCACTTGAAATCCACATCTTCCCAACGCAGGGCAATCATGGATTCAGGTCGAGCGCCAGTGAGCAACAGAGCTTGCAAGTAGACTGCGATAACGGGACTGTGAAGCTTGTGCACCTCGCCAAACCATGCCTCAAGCTGCTCACGCTCCAGCGCGTCCTTTTTGGCCTTGGAGCTGGGCACGGCTCGCTTGACGTTTTGCGCCTTGGTGACATCACCGGAAACGAGCCCCTTCAGATCATCCTGGGTATGACTCCAGGAAATAAAGGCGCGCAAAAGGCGAAAGGCTCCAGCCGTCACGGTGGGGCGGGTTTTGGTTTCAATTTTCAGCCACGCCTCCAGCCGAGCAGGCGTCAGGTCAACCAGCCGCACATCGTGCAGCGAAAACAATGCACCCGGTCTGGTCAACTCCTTGGAGCGGGCACGGGGTAATCCGGGCATCTGCATGGCCTTGTAGTGCCCCTTGAGAGAATGCTCACCCCAATCATCCTTGCGTGCTTCGATATAACGCGGCCATAGCTGGCCAAGGGTCACGCTCTGCCTGACTGTTTCACGAGCCCTGGCTTCCTTTTCGCGCTGTTTGGCGGCGTGCGATTCGGCTTTGTCTTCGCGCTCCTGGCGCGGGTCAGTTCCGCTGTCCACCAGTGTCTTCATCCGGCGAGCTTCCTTGCGAACCTGATCAATATCCCATGCGTCCGGGCTACCAATGATCACGCGGGC
>DZDJ01000290.1 GCA_022736715.1 Edaphobacter aggregans | reverse complement strand
CGCCACCTCTTTTTCAGGTTGTCCCCTCTGCGGAGAGCACCACAAACTCACGTTCCACTCCTACCCGCACCGCGGGGCTGTCGGGAGTGGCGGCGAGCGGAGCCGGATCCGGGTAGCGACGATCCTCTGCCAGGCCTCGCGTGATGCAGGGCGGCCCTATACCAAGAGGTTCCTGCCAGAGCATCTTATATGGCGAAGCCCTTTTTCGAGCGGAAAACTTGTTGCATTGCTCGAAGCGGGAGCCGATTCTGCTCCCGGATTCACCAATGCGGCATGCGCGGCTCTGGGTTGCATCGACCCGAGAACGGCACGGAAGCACATACATGCCCTCCGCAACGCCGTGGACGCCAAGCTGCCGATTCTCGCCGAGCTCTGCGCTGCCGCACCCGGTGCGACTGAAAGCCAGGCCTTCCTGCCCGGCACGAATCCCTTCGTGATACTCAATCTACTGTGGGACGGATTTCTCAAGGCCACGGTGGAGCTTTCAGGCTCCCTGGCCGCAGTGGCCATCAAACCGGTTCTCTGGCTCGGCCCGGGCTTTGAATCCTTTCGAAATTTCAATCGGCCATGCATTCCGATCACCTGAGCGCCATGGTAAACAGATGGCATCCCGACCACAGGAGGTCAACTGCATGAAAGAAAGCGACTGGCAGGGCCTATCGGACGCCCGGTTCCAGAAAAGCGTCACCATCCTCGAACTTGTCGAATCCCTCTCCGATGAAGCTCTGTCCCCGAAGGAACACAAGGAGCTCCGTACGGAGTACTGTTACCGGCACGCCGTATCCGACCGGACGATCCGCAACTACATCGCCCGGTACAGAAAAGGCGGAGCGCAGGCATTCCTTGAGCCCATCAAGAGGGAACCATCCCCGAGGGTCCACGATCAGGAACTCGCCACCGCCATTCTCGCCCTCGTCAAGGAACGACCGACACGTACCGTCCCCAAGCTCAGGAAGTTACTCGCTGTCGATGCGCGATTGTCGGAGAAGGTCGGACTGGTCTCCGATCGTTCGATCTATCGATTCCTCTTCGAGCATGGCCTGTCGCAGAAGACGCGGCATGCGCTCCTGTCCGAAGACGGGCGCATGTCCTTCCACCGCTTCCAGGCGGCCCGTCCCCTCGATCTCGTCCAGGGTGACGCCCGCGACGGCATCTGGCTTGACACGAAGGACGGGAAGAGAAAGAC
>DZDJ01000289.1 GCA_022736715.1 Edaphobacter aggregans | reverse complement strand
TAGGTGGTTTCGGGCGTCAGCGTGATCGTCGTATACGTTTTCGTGGTGTAGCCGAGGAAGGGTTGCAGGAAGGTGGCGTTGACGTCCGCGCGCTGGTCGTCGCCCGCGACCGACCATATATGATTGAAGAGCGCGCCGTAAGTCCAGCCATCCTGCTGCTTGAGCGCCACTGCGGTGGGGCCGATCCCCCATTTATCCGTTCCCAGCGCATCGTCGCTGGCGGTCGGCAGCAGGAACACCGGCCCCGCGCCCCAGATCCAGCCGCTGGCGGTGGGTGCCTTGGGGCCGAGGAACAGGCTTTGCACGATGTCGCCCGTGCCGGAATGACTCTCGCCGCCCGCAACCGGGGCATCGGCATCGATGATCGGCAGAATGGTGCGCGAGATCAGGTTCCAGTCTTCGCTGATCGAAAACGGGATCACCGGCTGGATATTGAGAATGGAGCGATCCGCATCCGCCGCGCCGATGCCGGTGTCCCAGTTGTACTGAAACGGCACCTGAATCAGTGCCGCAATCGGGTTGGAAAGCTGCTTGGCCAGTTCGGCGGAATCGGCGGCGGCATGGCCGGAGTAGGCAAGCGTTGCCAGCGCGGCCATTGCGGTGATGGAGAAAGTTTTCATGTTCTGTCCTTTTGTGTTTGCAATATTCAGATTGTGTGAAACTCAACCGCCCGAGGTATCAGCCGGATGTTGCGTCTCCAACGGGTCTTTCGCTGGCGGCGCAACCGCCTTGGCGGGTTTGGTTCCCGGCAGCATCTCGAAATCCGGGGTGAACCCCGTCAGCGTGCTGCGCAGCTGGTCAAACGGTTTGCGGTCGCCTTCGAACTTCACCTTGCCCGCAGCCAGCAGTTTGTCGAAGGAGGTCGTCCCGCCCATCACGGATTCAAGGTCGGAGCGATTGAGCGTGACGGTCAAATCCGGGTTCTTCGCCTGTTGACCCTTGATGTTGGTGAGCGCTGAATTGCTCATTTCCACCGCGAATTTTTCCTGGTTGTCCGGTGTCACCAGATTGATGGTGAACTTCATGCCCTCGGCTTTTTTGCTGTCAACCGCAATGCCCAGTGCGTTGAGCCAGAGCTCGGTGGACATGCCACGAATCATGTCCGACCCCTTGGTTCCTGCTGATGCGCCTGACGGCATGCCGTTGCGCAACTCGTAGGCTGCGGCGAGGAAGCTGTTGCGCACGCTGG
>DZDJ01000084.1 GCA_022736715.1 Edaphobacter aggregans | reverse complement strand
CATCCATTTGTATGTTCTCTTGGCGCGGCGGTAGGTGGTTGGCATGTGGTTTCCTCCGAGCGAGATAGCGAGATTTAGGCGATTCCCATCGTAGGGCCATGCAATAGTTTTTGGTATTCGCTCGTGTGACGTAGCAAGTTCGCCAGCGTGCGAGCCGAGTCTGGCTTGTTCTTGGCCCAAGTCTCGAATCCATTGAGGTCGGGCTCGACGCATGGAAGTCCACCCAGCGCCTCGGCGTAGCGCGTGGCGCTTTTCCTGAGGAATGCATCCGGCATCATTCCCGGCGGCGAGTGGTCCTGGGCGTCGCTCAATGTCTCCAGCGCCTCCTGCGTTAGCCATACCATGACCCTCTCGTCGTTCGGGCGATCTGCAAACGCGGATTGCATGGACGCGGCGTACCAGTCGAGCAGTTCCGCGCGAATCAGTCGCTGGTGTTGTTCCACCATGGCCAGGGGCCCGTCTGCAGGACGGTGATTCCACCATTGCCTGATGATCTCCACGTCCTGCTGCGTCTGGAACGCGATGTCCTCGATGGTGAGCCCGGCGCTCAGCATGGTTTGTACTGGCGATAGTCCGCCTTCGTGGCCGAACAGCTGCCGCTCGATCTCGTCGGCCGCCCTCCGGTCGCTGTCTTCGGTGTTTTCTTCACCCAGCACATCCGACATGTGCTGGAGCGAGAGGATGATGAATTTGGCCCCCGCTGTGGTTAGCAAGGCATGCAGGAAATCGTCGGGGGTCGGGTCCAGCAAGTGTTCCACCTGAAGGGTTAAGCCCATGGCGCCCGTCACGGTCCGGGTCTCGCCGTCCCATGTCCATGCGGTGTCGATGCCCCCCTCCTGCGACAGTGGCACCGAGTAGCGGGCCAGGTAGTCATGGAGCCGATCCATATCGTGCTTGATCGATACGAGCATGCGCGGCGAATGGTCGGTGGCGAAATACTGTGTCAGTGCGGGGATGAATCCGCTGAAATGGATGTCCAAATGGGGGCCTTCAATTTTGATGTCCGTCATGGGTGTGGATTCGGTCATGCGGCATGTTCAAACAAGTCGATCTGGACTTCCTTGGCTTGCTTATTCGGCCTTGTCCCGACGGACTCATCCGTGAAGCGCTCGGCCTGCTCGTGCGCCATAAGGTCAGCTCGCAGTGCCTCGATGGCACGGATGGCTACCAGTGCCATGCCCGCGTCGTCCAGTGCGTCATCGGCTTCTTGCTGGACGTCGTGTAGCTGCATGCCGGTTATGGTGATGTTGTCGTCGATCTTGAAGGTCAGCGTGTCCGTTATCGACAAGGCGAGCTTCTTCACGCGCATTCCGTTCTCGAGGTGGCGCAGAACGTCCTGTTGTCCAAGATCGTGGTTGCGGAAAGCGATGACGCCTTCTCCATCTTGGCCTTCGAAGGTGGCCTGGTCCTCGACTGTCCATCGCGCGGGCGTCTCGCCATGCTGAACCCATCGGGTGAGGTAGTGGGTCATCGGCAAGTCGGTCTTGGCGCGGGTGACGGACAACGTGCCAAGTGTGTCACGAAGGAACTTGGTGAAGACCTCGGCTTTGCTTGAGGTGGCTTCGGTGACGATCAGCAGGTTGTCCTTCGCGTTGATGATTCCCCATGTGGTGCGGCGGCGCGTCGGCGCGTGAGGCAGCATCTCGGTCAGGACGCGATCCTGGATCTCGCGGGCCTCGGCTCGCCCAACATCCCGGCCTTCCGTAGCCTCGAGCGCCTTGATGATCTCCGCTGCACGGGTGCGGACACTGGATTGAGGCGCGATCTTTTCTTCGCTACGCATGGCGAGAATGAGGCGCCCATCGATCACTTCCAGCAGATCGCCCTCATCACTCATCGGGGCCACCCATCCATGTACGCTGGCCTCAAGAGCACCTGCCGGCGCGAACGGCTTTTGCGCAAGCAGCACGCGGATCGCGTCCGCATCTGGCGCAATCTCATCGAGGCTGTAAAGGATGGCGTTCTTGATTTGCATGTGGCGATTCTTCTCAGCGTTGGCAGTGGTTTTGAATGCGCTGAATGGCTTCCGCCCAGCGCACTGTAGAAATGGTGACGTCCACGACGCTGGTTCCGTCATGCTCAAGGTGGATGGCGATGCCGTCGCGATGAATCAGGTCGAGCAGGTCGTCCATGTGGCTCGGATCTCCCCAGAGGTAGTACAAGGTGGATCGTCCGTCGCTGGAGACTTCCGCCGTGGCCGTCACCGGTATGACGTGAGCGCCCGTGATCAACGTGCCTTCGGCATAGTCGGTCACCATGGTTCCGACTGGTGTGGCGAGCACGGTTGGCGCGATTAGGGTAAGACCGTCCAGGGCGCAGGCTGCGTCCAGGTCGATGACGAGTCGCACGGTCTTGCTGAATGGGGAAATTAATCGATAGGTCGCGTCGTTCAACGCATCCGCTTCGTGCGTGATGCGCTGTCCGTTCCATTGATCCGGGCTACGCGCCATGGTCGGGGCCGCACATCCAAGCAGGAGCACGGCCAAGCCGGTACGGATGCCAATGTGCCGAAGGCGATCGGTGATGGAGATGCGAGCCATGACAGGCATGTTAGTCCGCCATGGTCATCATTGACCCGTCGTGTTGGCGGCCTTTTCGGCATCTTTGTCCAATGGAAGCGCCGGGGCGGCCTGCATGAGTCCTTGTCGCTTGAGGATGGCTTCTATGGCGCCTACTCGCCGGCGCAGGTCCTCGATCTCCCTGTCCTGTTCGGTGCGTGGCGCAGCCTTCCCGTCTGGCGTGCGCCAGTCGAGCAGAATCGGCGGCTGTGGGGTTGCCTCCGGACGTGGTTTGGATTGCGTTGGTTTTGGCCCGCCAAGGGAAATGATCGGGGTTGGGGTTGGTGAGGAGAGATTGGGTGCGGCAGATGGACTGGCAGCCGGTTTGGCGCCACCTTCAAGCATTGGGGATACCGTCGCATCCTTCCGAAGAAGATCGGCGCCCTGGAGCGCTCCAAATTCGTCCTCTCCGCGTGCAGGCGACATCGCCAGCAACAGCATCGCCAGCAACAGCAGTCCCTTCATCGCCGCCGCTTCATCCTGAGCACGACCAGAGCGCTTACAGCGATGATGACCAAGGCGCTTGTGCCGACATCCTGCAGGCTGCCAAAGGTCTTTCCGGCCGACGCGAATAGGCTCGCGATTCCGAACATGATCAGGCCAATGCCCAGGAGGATGACTGCGGCAATGGCGAACCGGCGCATCTTTGGAATGGCCCTCCAGGACTCGCGCACATCGCTGATCTTGTTGACCATCGCTGCAATAGCGGATGGTGCTGCTTCTTCGGTCTCGGGATCTACATGAATCGCCTCATCGCCTGCGTGATGTTTGCTTTCCAGCAGGCTTCTCAGTAGATGGTCGCGCAGATCCTTGTCCTCGACCGTCTCGATGACCCGGGTCATCGCGATCGCTTTGGCGTCGCCCGGTGTGGTTGATTTGTTCATGGGAGAGCCTCGTGCCGCTCCGATGTAGCCGGCTCCATGATCTCGATGAGATCTTCCATGAGCATGGCCGCTTCCCCTGCTCGCCCGCTGTGCTGGACCCGGAGGATTTTCTTTAGGCCTTCCCTGACCAGATCGAGGTCTTGGTGCGGTTCTTCCGTGATGGCGCGAATCTGTTGTTCGGTACTCATTGGGTCGTCTCGAGATGAAGATCAAGGCTGCGCAAGACGCCAGTGATCTTGTCGCCTTTGCAGGTCAGTCCTGCGGCACGGGCGATGCTTTGAAATCTCTTCGCACCGAACAAGCGCATGCGCTGTTCGGTGTCCTGCAGTTCCGGGTGCTCGCTCACCGCCAGCTCGGCGAAGCGCGAGAGACTCACCGGTCCTTTGTGTTGCCGTGCGAGGGTGAGGTGAATTCTGCGCAAATTTTGGATCAGGTCTGCGCGCCGGTCTTGAGTAGGCTTCAGGTGCGCCTCGGTCATCCGCCCCGCATGGATGGCGGGTACGCCCTGGCGGGTGATGAGGTCGGCCAGCTCCCGCATGGACGGTGCCAGGCCTAGAACAATGCACCGTTCCGGTTGCTCTCCGCCACAGAGGAGCTTGGCAGCCTCGAAGGCCATGTGGATGTGCGTGGCATGTTCGGCGTTGGTGAGGAGCTGACTCTTGGTCGTGCGCATGTCGTCGAACAGTGGGAAGTCGTGCGCCCACTCTTGGAATGCCGGGCGCGTGCCGACCAGGATCAGTCGCCAGGTTTCGTACTGGCTCAGCAGCTTGGCCAGGCGTTCGCGGGAAAACGCGGTTTGGTTGTTCGCGTCCGCAATGACGAGAATGTTCATAGGGAGATGGTTCCTTGGTTGGTGTCCTGCCCCAGGCCGGAGGAAGCGCTGGTTGTAGCGCAAAGCCTGTGCAGGACTGCCGGTGTTTGTGACCACCGCCGGCTGGGCCGCTGCCCCATTTATCCCCGGGCAGCTGGGTCACATTCGTGTCTGGTGCTTAATGTACCAGACGCAGGTTCTGATTACGGTGATCCAGTGTCCTGGCCTGTGCTTGGAGATCAATCACCAGAACCTGATTCTCGCGGTCGAGGCGCTTGCGGATTTCAGCCTGCTTCGGGAGTAGCGGGAGGAAACCGGACTGGATGATATCTGGTGCGTCTTCTTGTCCCATGGCGCGAAGCGTCTGCCATGGATCGGCGAGGAAGTTTTCGAAGGTCAAGCCCAAGGCATGGATCTGGCAGAGGCGGTAGACCTCGCCCCAGAGGTCAATGGCTTCGTCGGTGTGAGTGTGCATGTCTGTGCTCCGTTGTGGTCTCGCTTTTAGCTGGCCACAGGTTCCAGAAAATGCAACACCCCATTTTTACAACGCCTGCTCGATCTTCCGCTCGATGGTGTTGAGGGCGATCTTCAAGATTTTTCTTGCCGATGTCAGCGCCTTGATTTCCTGGCGGATCGCTTCGAACGTGGCTTCTGTCTGCAGCACTGTGTCGGCCATGTAGTCCTGGGACATGGCGACCAGGCGCTCTGCCCGCTTTTCTGCAGAGAGGGTTGTGCCTTCTTTGATGTGCGTTGAGAACACTCGTCCTTTCTCGCCGGCCTTGCCCGGTACGAACCTGTTCTTGTACCACTGGATAGAAATCGACGGGCCTGCGGACGTTTCGCGCGGTGTGGACGACTTCACGCGGCACCCAATCTTCGGCCATTCACGGACATCTCGCTGCGATCTCTCGAACTTGACTCTGTCCCAGTACAAGGCCACAGCCTTGTGGGCGGATAGGTCGATCGCTCCCATTCTTGCGTTAATGGTGTCGATGATCTGTTTGATCGTTTCTGTCTCCGCAA
>DZDJ01000288.1 GCA_022736715.1 Edaphobacter aggregans | reverse complement strand
CTCCGGCTCGCCCGATGCTGGCATGGCCGCCGCCAGCCTCGGCATGGCCGGAGCCATGCAGCAACAGATCAACTTCACCCGTGAAAATGAATACGAAGCCGACCGCATTGGCATCAAAATCCTCGCCGATGCCAACTTCGACCCCAGCGGCATGGTCAGCTTCTTCGACAAACTTGGCCGCCAGGAAGGCGATGGGTTTTACGTCAACAATGAAATGCTACGCACCCACCCCGTCACCACCAACCGCATTGCCGAAGCCAGCAACCGTGCCGAAGCACTCCGCCCGAAAAAAATCCTCAACACCCCCGACTATGCCTACGCCAAAGCCACGCTCGCCGCCGAGCTATCCCCTCAACCGCTGGTCAGTGCCTCGACCCTCGCCAAAACGGACAATAAAAATACAGCAGCAGTGAATCGCTATGCTTACGCCCTGCTCCTGGCGCGCGCAGGGCAAGGCCAACAGGCTCTCGACATTCTTAACACGCTGTATGGCAAAAACCCGGAAAATCTCTGGATTGGCATTGCCCTTGCCGACACTCAGCGCCAGATCAAGCACGACCAGGCCGCCAGCCAAACCCTGCAAAAGCAGCTGACCTACTACCCCGATCACCCCGTGCTCAGCTTAAAGCTCGCACAGCTATGGATGGAAGACGACCCCGAACGTGCCTACCAATTCCTGCGCCAAGCGCTGCGCAACGCCCCACACAGTGATGCCTTGCTTGGCGCGCTTGCCGAAGCCGCCGCCCGCGCCAACCGCCCCATCGAACACCACGAAGCATTAGGCATGTATTTCATGGCACAGCAACGCCTGCCAGAAGCACTATCCGAGTTTGAAACCGCGCGCGCACTGACCCAACCAGGCACCCAAGGCGGCGAAGTCATCGCTCGCCAACGCCTTGATGCACAAATCAAACTGGTTGAAACGCAAATCCTCGCCGCACGCGAGCGCAAAAAAGAACAAAGGCATTAAAACCAAATATCAGCATTCCCTAATAAAACCCAAGACAATAACCGAATAAAAAAAACTTCATTGCCTCACAAGCCGAAGTGACTATGCTGGCACCCGGAGTATGAACCGCCAAGACACATTCAAGAGCAAAACAAGCTGACAAACAGCTTCAAATGCCAAATATCGTGCATAGCGGCCACCAATTAACCCGAGGACACACCATGCAAAAAATCACTCTAGGCACC
>DZDJ01000287.1 GCA_022736715.1 Edaphobacter aggregans | reverse complement strand
CCTCACGGTGCTCCAGCCCGCCGTAACCATCCGGTGTGACCAGCGCCAAAAACAGGTAACGCGCAAATGGAGGCGGCTCCGCACCAAACAAGCCCACCACCGCTTCGCAGGCACGCGCCAAGTCTGCCGCCAGCCGGGTTGTATCAAATTCCCCCCCCCCCAGCCAGGCAAAACGATGCACGACCCCGCGCACGGAAAAACTCAACTCGCGCAGCGCGCCAAAAGCCACAGGCGCATCCAGCAAGGCTTCGACATTGTCTGCCGCATAGACACCATAACCATGCGCATCCACAGCCTCAGGCGGGAGCATCATGGCCGCACGCCACTCTTGCGCGCCTGCATTGACCATGGCGCTGCCGGAACGCTGCACCTCAACCCGACAAGGCACATGCTCAAAACCCACCGGACGCAACCACAAGGCCGCGCCATCAGCAAAACCCCACAAGCTATCCAGGTGCGCGGTACGCACCGAAAGCTCATGAGCATGAATGCGCCAGCGCACCGTCAACGCCCCTGTGCTCGGCGCGGCACGCCAGCTCTGCTTGTCCAGCCAGGTCAGCTCAACCGCCTGCCCACTGGCATCCACGGCTTCAATCCAGGTCACATGCCGTGCATGATCGCGCACCATGTAACTGCCGGGTGTCCACGCCGCCATAGCCACGACCTGCCCATCCGCGTGTGGCTGGGGAATGGTCAATTCCAGCGCATATTCACGCGCTTCAGGGCTTGCAGGGCTAACGCGGTAGTGCAGCATCGGAATTAAACCGACTTGGCTGAAGTATCGGGAAATACGGCATCGACGATTTCATCACTGGTTTCATCATCGGCGCCCTCGACGACCATATCCAATGACGAATCCGCCACCATCAAGTGATGCCCCGCCGGATGCACGCGGTGATGCTTGATTTCATCGGCATGTGCCTCGCGCATCGTCCCGACCTCGACCGCGAAGTGCAGGGTCATGCCTGCCAGCGGATGATTGCCATCCAGCGTCACCATCTCGTCGTCAAACGACACAATGGTGAACTCCATGCGCCCTTCCGGCCCCATGGCCTGCACCTGATTACCGACCTCGATCTCCACCTCTTCGCTCAATGCACTGAGCGGAACCTCGATCAAACCACCCGGATCGCGCGTACCGTAAGCATCTTCCGGCGCAATCAGCACCTCAAAAACCTCACCCTCGGCACGCCCTTCCAGCG
>DZDJ01000286.1 GCA_022736715.1 Edaphobacter aggregans | reverse complement strand
CCGGCATCAATGCTGAAACGTTAGTGGGGTATGCACTTATTACTTGAATTCGCCATTAAAACAACATTTGCGTAAGCCCTAACTTGTTTATTTGCGCGCTCGCAACCACACACACGTCCCGCCGCCCTCGCGCGCATCAATCCCCATGACCCAACCTTGCGCCTCGGCCAGTTGGCGCGCAATCGCAAGGCCAAGCCCACTGCCGCCACTGGCCTGATTGCGCGAAGCCTCAAGGCGCACAAAAGGCTGAAACACATCCTCACGCATGGCTTCAGGAATCCCCGCACCGCGATCCAGCACCTCGAAACATGGCGCACCTCCCGCACAGCTCAACACCAAATCCACCGGCAAATGCCCGCTGTAACGCCAAGCATTATCCAGAAGATTGAGCAAAATACGCTCCAAGGCGAGCGGAGCCAACGCCGCACGACACGGCTCGCCATGCAGACTGACCTGCATACCGCCACGACGCACGTCATCGACCAAGGCTTGAGCAAAGGCCATGAGATCAAGCGATTCGACTGGCAGGCTGGCCGCGCCTGCATCGCCGTGTTGATACGCTCTGGCGAGTTGCAGCGTTTGCGCAATCAGCGCGTCCATCGCCTCCACGTCGCGCACCAGTCCGGCGCGCAGTCCAGCACCAGCCTTCTCCGGCAACATTTCCAGCGCCAGCCGCATCCGCGCCAGCGGCGTGCGTAAATCGTGCGAAATACCTGCCAGCAAGGTGGTGCGCGCGCGCTCATGGCTGCGCAGACGTTGGTACATATCCTCCAGGGTGCGCGCCAGCGTGCATAACTCAAATACATCGCCCGGCTTGACCGGCAACGGCGCGGGTTCAGCCTGATCCCAAGCCTGCACGCTGCGCGTCATAGTCTCCAATGGACGCACCACGCGCCGCGCCATCACCAACGCCATGATGCCGGCCAATAGGGACGAGGCCAGCAAAATAAGCCCCAAAGCCCACAAGCGCCCCTCCAGCAAATGCGGCGCAGCAAAACGCAAGGCAAACGCCCGCCCGTTATGCCAAACACAGACCACAACCTGCCGCTTATCCGCACTCACCGCCACCGCAGGCGCCGTCTCGCCCGGCATACGCCCAAGCAAGGCGCGTTGCAACGCGGCGGGGTAGGATGCCCAAGGTGCATTCAATTCGGGCATGTCGCCACAACCCGGCTGCAATTCAAGCCCGTGGCGCGCGCTCAACTCAG
>DZDJ01000285.1 GCA_022736715.1 Edaphobacter aggregans | reverse complement strand
GATGGTGCCGACGAAGCCAACCAATACCTGCAACTCATCAAGGGCGGCGGCGGCGCACTCACCCGCGAAAAAATCATCGCCCAGCTTGCCAAAACGTTTGTTTGCATTGCCGATGAAAGCAAGCTTGTGCCGATGCTCGGCAAATTCCCCCTGCCCATCGAAGTCATCCCCATGGCACGCAGCATGATCGCGCGTGAACTAGTCAAACTCGGCGGCAACCCCGTCTACCGCGACGATTTCGTCACCGACAACGGCAACCAGATTCTCGACGTACACAACCTCGAAATCATGGAGCCCGCCAAACTCGAAGCCCAGCTTAACAACCTCCCAGGCATCGTTACGGTAGGCATTTTTGCCATCCGCCCGGCGGATGTACTGATTCTGGCCAGCAAAGATGGCGTGCGCAAAATCGGCGGTTAAACGTCAGCATCCAATGCAAAAAGCCGCGATACATCTCGCGGTTTTTTTGTTTGCACTGAATCATTTTGCTGCGTCCACAGTACGCACGCCAAAACCTGGCAGCCTGCCGGACTTGAGCCGCTCAAGTCCGACAGACTGTTGGAGCGCGGGAACGATCAGGATGTCGGCTCCGATCAATCCTCAGCAGATGGTTTCGAGTGTTTTTTGATCGGCTTTTGCGCGCTGGCAACCAAGGGTGCGGCGAGGTGCTGGTAGCGCTCGAACAGGAAGGCCACGCGCTTGGCTTCGCTCTCGAAGCCGCGCACGCCATAGGCGGCATCCACGGCTTTATCGAGCGCTTGGTGCGCCTTGACCAGTTCGGCGGGCATGGTCAGCGGGTCGTACAGGTCGGCGAGGGTTGCGCCCTCACCCCCGACCCCTCTCCCAGAGGGCGAGGGGAGATACAGGGCGCGTGCATCCAGCGAGGAGGCAGTACGCTTGGCGAGCGAGGCTGAAAGGGAGGCACGCTTAGAGCGGGAACGCCTGAATCCTGAGTTGGCTCATGAACAATATCTTGGCTGCGATTACGAAATGTAGGTCAACACAAGCACGGCATCGTCATGGGTTTCACCCATGCCTCAGCCGTGGAGACGCTTCGTTGTGATGGTGGCGGGGACGCGCCGTGATGCTACGGTACTGCGATTCACTGGATCATACGGCGCTCGACCGCTGGCGCGGTCATTAAATTCGGTTCGGCGAGGTGGTGATTTACGCACGTCAGGCGGTTCGTATCTCGTTGAGCAAGTCGGGATGGTTATC
>DZDJ01000284.1 GCA_022736715.1 Edaphobacter aggregans | reverse complement strand
GCGCGGCAGGGCGGGGGGGGCCAGGCTGTATTCGCCGGTTCTGGGGATGATGGCGTTTGTGTATTGTTGGGTAAATGCCCCGGTGTCCTTGTAGTGCATGTACACCGGCCCCTGGTTCAGGGTGCGGATGTTCTTGGCAAGAATCTCCCCGACGAACGTGGTGTTGTTGTTGGCACGGAAGAAGACCTCGCCCGCAGGGTCGTCGTTGTAGATGGAGGCAGAGGCAAAAAGGGTGTCGTTGAGCTGGAGCGTGCCGTTATAGAACCAGAAGGCGAGCTTCTCAGGGTGCTGGGCGTTGAGGTCGATGACGGGGGTGATGCCGGCGTTGATGCGGGTCCGTACGTCCATGCATTGCTGGAAGGTGGTCACGCCATCGATATTCAGGCATGAGCCGCTGCCCACGAAGGTGGAACCGCTGGCGTTCTTGACATAGATATTGACCTTGCCGCTGCCATTGCCCAGGGGGTCGCCGCTGCTGTCCTTGTCGGCAACCTTGAGGACGATGGTGGTGGTGAAGCTGAAGCTGTTGAAGTAGTAGTCACCCGGCTCGAAAGTGACCTCCATGCCGTGGTTGCCGACGGTGAGCGTGTTGATGACGTAAGGCTCGGTGCCGTCGTACTTGAAATAGAGCTTGGAAGACATGCCGTACACCTCGTCGTAGACATGCTGAACGCTGTTGGAGATGATGAGCGGGGCATCCTTCATGGATGGGAAGGTTGCACCGTCGTCGCGGGTGAACGTCGGGTCGTTCGCATTGGTCTGGCCCCAGAGCTTCCATTTGCTTCCGCTCGAAATGAACCGATACGGGCGGCAATCTGCCGACTGGTTATCGAGACATCCCTGGCCTAGGTCGCCGGCGGGGTCGTTGCCCACGCTGATGAAGCTGTCAGGGTGCGTGTACTTGATGTCGACCGCACGCGTGACGGTGGGAAAGGCGGGGAGGGGAAAACGATCCAGCGTGACGCCCGTGGGTGAAACTTTTTTCTGGATGACGGAGCAGGCGTCCTTGAATTTGTTGCCGTCGTTGACATCGATCCATTGAGGCTCGATGAAGTTGTCAGCGCTGACGTTGAAGTAAGAGCTGCCCGATATCGTGGGGTTGCATGTGCTTGTTTCGGTTGTGTAGCTGTTGCCAATGGCGATTTTTCCGTCGCTGCCCCACACGCTGAAAACCCCTGGGCCGCCGCCACCGCAGGCCCCGGCAAAGGCCTGGCCCGATG
>DZDJ01000283.1 GCA_022736715.1 Edaphobacter aggregans | reverse complement strand
CGGACACGCTCGATGACCGGCGCAGGCAGCGGATCAGCGCCACGCGGGGAAAAAGCCACCGGGAAGGTATCCACCGCATTGGTCTGCCAACGCACCTGTACCAGAATCTCACTTTCCTGGCGGGTCAGGGTGACATCGGCTACCAGCAGCCTGAGCAATTCTTTGCGCTCGGCCCAGGAAGTCGTTTCGGACTGCCATACCTGGGGCAGGTCTGTGACGAGGGTGAACAATTGCTGGCGTTGGGTTTCGTCCAGGCTGAGTGGGACCTGTTTTTTGAAACGCTCCAAGTTGCTCTGCATGGCTTGTTGTTCCTGCAAGCAGGCTTCCCACTCCTTTTCCAACGTGCGTGCGACCAGGCGATTTTCCGGGTCCACTTGTTCGTAACGACGTTGAGCTTGGCGAACGGCATACCGAGCGGCTTCCAGGCGCAACTCCCATTGCTGGCACAGGATCGCTTGCTGGCGTTCGCTCTCTTCGAGAACGGCCAGACTCAGTTCCACCTGGGCGGGGTTCAAAGCGGTCAGCGCCGCCGTTGCCACGGCCTGATCCACTTCCCGCCCGGGCACGCGCTGGCATGCGGACTGGGCATAGCTTCTCTGGCGGCGATTACACATGTACGTGATATGCTGGTGATCTTTCCCGCTGTAGACCACTTGCATGGGTTGTCCACACCGCCCACACAGCACGATCCCGCTCAACAGCGCCCTGCCGTCCTGCCGTCGTCCCTGTCCCTGGGTTTTGTGTCGCTTGCGTTCCATCTGCACCTGATTGGCTTCGAACTCGGCCTGCGTGATGTAACCTGGAAAGGACTGCCAGATGGCAGCCAGCCAGTCTTCCGGCGGCAAACGAACTTTTTGGCGGTGCATCTGGGCGACCGTTTTGGCAGCCGCCCGACGGGTGGCGCGTCCGTAGACATACGCCCCGGCGTAGGCCGGATTGGTTAGCGCCGCCCCGGCTCGCTGGCAACTGAGCGGTCGCCATTCCAAAGGTCCTTCCCAGCCTCCCTGATGCTTGGGAAACAGCAGGTCGTTCTCGTGGAAGTAACGCACCACCTGGCTGATCGAACCGCTCAACCGAAAACGCTCGAACAGCAGTTTCACGGCCGCCTGAACCTGTTCGTTGGGGTCCAGGCGCACCCCTTGCTGGCGATCAAAGATCAGACCCACGGGCAGGTGGAGGCGCAGTTCCCCGCGTTGCGCCTTGCGCAGTTTGTTCTCCCAC
>DZDJ01000282.1 GCA_022736715.1 Edaphobacter aggregans | reverse complement strand
GGACCGTAGCATTCCAGGCTCGTGAGGAGCAACCAGCTATACATGGCCACCAACAACGTCGGTACCTTCACGACGGACTTGTCGTTCCAGACCTGGGCTTGGCCCACCCCGAGGATTTCCTTCTCGTCGCGATGATTGACTTCAATGGCCCAGCGGTCGAAGTAATCCTGGATGAGGATCGCTGCCGGCGTCTCCAGGTCCGTGGTCAATAAGTAAGCCGGTTTGTGGTATTGGCGTTTGCTGTGCTTGCTTTTGCGGTAGCCCGTCGAAGCGAGTACGATCAAACGCAGCGGTTTCTTGCGGGCCCCCTTTTGCCAGTATAGGCCCCCGAGTTCCTTGTACCGGACCGAGCGCTCCTTGCCTCCGTGGAAAATGCGGGCCTGCTGCCAGACCGCCAACCCCGCCCACCGGCGGACCTGTTCGGGCGTGAACTTCGTTTTGCCGAAAAAGCGCCGTCCCTTTTCCCGGGCTCGTTTGCAGAGCACGATATCCTTGCGACAACGCACGACCAAGCTGACGTTCTGGGCTTGCCAGTCCTCGGCCAGCACCGTGCGGTTGCAGAAGGAGCCATCGCCCACCACGATCATCGGTTTGCCCGCCTGGCCGGTGTCGTTGAGATGGCCTCGGAGTTCTTGCACCAGGGTGACAAACTGGCGCGAGAGGTTTTTCTCCTTCTTCTCCTTGGCGTAGGCTTCCCATTGCGGGTCGGTGGCCCGTTGGCCCGGCTTCTTGACCACGGGGGCCATTTCCCAACGCACCGGCAGGCTGCGCGCCCCACTGGCGTCATCCTTCCGATAGAGCGGCAACACCAGGCTGGCCTGCAAGAACCGATGCCCCCAGCGCAGGTTGGCGTGAAAGGCGGGCCCCATGGGATCCCAGTGCCACTGGGTCTGGGGTACGCGTTGGCCGGTGCGCCAGACGCGGGTGTCGTCCACGCTGAGCACGATCCGCTCCAACCGGTGTTGGCCGATGGCCTCCCGCAAGATGGGGGCGAACAAGGCCCGCGACTCCCAAGGCGAACGACTGAAGAGTTTGTAGTCGGCCGACCAGTCCTTCTGGGTGTTGCCATGAAAACCGATCGCGCGCGTGATCGTGCGCTTGCCCACCCCGCAAAGGATGCCCAACCCCATGGCGAACGTTCGCTCCAAGGTGCGCCGCTGGGGGAGCACTTCCCCCCAGCTTTTCAAATGTTCCAGCAGAGCGTCCAGGAGGTTCATGCGTGGC
>DZDJ01000281.1 GCA_022736715.1 Edaphobacter aggregans | reverse complement strand
TTGGGCGAGGGCGGCGCGGGCGCCTTTCTCGGCGACGTCGCGGGCGCACTTGACGGCGGTTTCCAGCTGGGTGCGCAGGGGCTTGGCCAGTGGCTGGTTACTGGTACTCTGGGTCGGCATGGTGTTCTTTGTCTTGTTTTAAACGTAACGCGGGTAACGGGATAACCGCGACCCGGCCTCCTTGTGTAGTGTTCAGAGCGCCACCGGCCCGTGCTTGAGCTTGGCGTTCAACAAGGCCTCAACCTCAGCCAACCAGGCCTTCAGCTCAGCCTCGTCGTTCAAGGTGCGCTTCGGCAGTGGCACGTAAACGACGTTAGGCTTCAAGAGCTGAACGGCGGCGTGGCGGGCTGCTTCGAAACGGCTGGGCAGCGCCTGGGTCCTCGAGACCCAATGGTCCAGGTCGCACTCGTCCAGGGCGTCCTGTAGCTGCTCCGGTGTACCTATCTCAAACGCACCTATTGCAGCCAGATGATGGTTGGAGCCCAACTCGGCGCGCTGGGCTTCGGTCAACTTGCTCCAGTCGGTATCAGCCTGGAGCTGTGCCTGCTGCTGATGAAAGGCTTGCTGAAACGTATGGAGCTTTGCATTCAGCGCCTGGCGCAGCAGGTCAACGGTCTTGTCCAGCAGGGGCCGCACGGGGTCGGGCTCTGCTAAGAGGCTGCGCTGCGCGTCGATGGCATCCGCCTCGGCCTTGAGTGCAGCGTAGGGGCCCAAGGTCTTCGCGTGGCGCAAAAGGTCGTTCAGCTTGCGCCAGATGGGCATACGTTTGGCGATGTATTCAGCCGTCGTCGTCCATGCTTTGGAGAGGCCAACAAGCTCGTCATAGCGATTAAAAAGCGCCAGCAACTGCGCGTTACCCGTCTGTGCTTCGATGGCCTCGATGTTCCCCAGCCTCGGCACTTCGGGGGCAGGCGGCGGGCCTCCCGCTCTGGAAGCTTGTTCTCGTAGCTTTGCGAGAAGCGCAGGCACTTTGGCCAACTCCTCTTTAGGTTGGCAAGGCACGCCCACGGTGCTGAATAGCGAGCGAATCTTGATGAGTTGCGGCGGGGAGATGGTGTCTCCCTCTCGTTGGAAGCTCGCCTGGGTGAGCTTGGCGCGGTCGAGGCTCTTGGCGTCTACGGGCTTGGATGCGGCATCAATTGCCTTGATGTGACCAGCGGCCAGTAAGGCATATAGGGCTCCGTCGATAGCGTCGCGCGGCCAGCCGTAAATCGGCGCCTCGAAGTTGTCGCGAA
>DZDJ01000280.1 GCA_022736715.1 Edaphobacter aggregans | reverse complement strand
GATGCGCCGTTGCGAAGGCCTGCCTGCCACGTGCATTGGCTGGGGTCCCATCGGTGATGCCGGTTATCTCACCCGCAACGAGGCGGCCAGGGACAGCCTCGAACAGCGACTGGGCAGGGCTCCTTTGTCGTCTGCGGAAGCGCTTGAGCAACTCGAACCGATGCTGCTCGCAGATCAGAGTCCGCGCGCCATCGCCAACTTCAACTGGGCGGTGCTGTCCCGGCTTCTGCCCTCGTCCGGGGAGTCACGATTCGATGAACTCAACAGACATGCTGGAGAAAGCCCCGCTGTCGAGCACGGAGCCGATATTCGTACCCTGATTGCGGACAAAAACCCTGAAGAAGTCCGACAGCTTGTGCGCGAATGGGTGGTTCATGAGGTCGCGCAGATCCTTAGCATCAGCGCCGAACGCATCGAGCCGAACCGCTCGCTGCACGATCTGGGCATGGATTCCCTGATGGCGGTCGAACTGGCGTTGGGGCTGGAGCGGCGTTTCAGCATCCGACTTCCGGTGATGATGCTCAACGAGGCGCCCACCGCCGAACGTGTCACCGCGCGTATCATCGAGAAGCTGCTGGGCGGTGACGAGCAGGCTGGCGCAGGGGGTGAATCGCTCGACGCGCTAGTGCGGCAGGTGGCCGAACAGCACGGCGAGTTGATGGGCAAGGACACTGTGCAACAGCTTGCGAATGAGGCTCGTGCCATTTCGCAAGGCGCACAAAGGATGAACGGATGAACAAGACGCAGCGTGGCTCGTTCGACAAAAGCCAGTTGATCGGCCGCTTTCTGGGGAAGAAGTCGGAGCACTCACAGACGAGCGCTGAGGCCGCCGGGTTGCGCAAGACGGAGCACTCCACTATCCCCGAGGCCTATTGCCGATTCGACCGGCATCCCGGCTATGAAAAAATGTTGGTGCCCAAGCTCGCCGCCGAGCGCTTCGGGGTTGCCAACCCCTTCTTCAAGTCGCATGAAGGCGTGGCGGATGCCACAACCACCATCGGCGGGCGCAGCTTCATCAATTTCTCCAGCTACAACTATCTGGGCTTGTCCGGGCATCCTGACGTGAACCGCGCCGCGTGGGCGGCCATCGAGCGCTACGGCACCTCGGCATCCGCCAGTCGCATCGTTGCCGGAGAACGCCCCATCCAGCGGGAACTGGAACAGGCGCTGGCCGAGAATTACGCGGTGGAAGACTGCATCGTCTTCGTCAGTGGTCATGCCACCAACGTCAGCACCAT
>DZDJ01000279.1 GCA_022736715.1 Edaphobacter aggregans | reverse complement strand
CTACTGACTACTGACTACTTGGGTTGCGGGCTGGTTGCCCGCGTTAGATAGTTATTTCAAGGCCACCGGCAGCCGTACAAGGCACTCCGCACCGCCGCCTTTTCTATTCCTGATCTCGATGTTGCCGCCGCAGCTATCCACAATCTTTTTGCAGACCGCAAGTCCCAGCCCCGCGCCACGGGCCTTGCTGGTACGGAAGGGCTCAAACAGGACGTTTCGCATTTCTTCGGCAATGCCGGGCCCATCATCTTGTATCATAATCTCCGCCCATTGCCCCCTGCGCCGTCCTGAGATATGGATAACGCCGCCTGGGAATGACGCCTGTAATCCGTTGGTGAGCAGATTGAGTAGAACTTGGTGCAGTCCTTCCGCCGGACAGGCGACTGTCAGGTCGTCGGCAATGGCAGTGGAAAAAGTCACCGCTTGCTCCCGGGCCTGAGGACTCAGGATTGCCAGAACTTCCGTGACAACAGGAGCCGGCTGGCAGGATGCCGGTTGCAATGAAGAGGAGCGGGTGTAGAGAAGGATATCATGGGCCAGCCTCTCCAAACGTTGCGCCTCGCCGACGATCAGGTCGGCATATCCTCGTTCCCTGTCATTTGTAAGCCGTTCCTGGAGCAGTTGCCCATACCCTTTGATTCCGGCCAGGGGGTTGCGGATTTCATGGGCCATGACGGCGCCCACCTCGCCCAGCCGCGCCAGCTCCTGTTGACGTGCGGCCTGTTGTTGCTCGATCGCCTGTTTTCGTAACAGGCGGAGGATGATTGCGCCCAGGAGCCAGCCCACGCCCAGCAGGGAAAAAATTACGATCATCCCCTGTCGTGCCCGCCGCATGACACTGTCGGCGCGCCAGGTGTGCAGGGCCAGCCGCAGCACTCGGGTCTGACCGGCAAGGTGCACCGGGTTTTGAAACTCATAGACCGTTTCGCCGGTTTTAAGCTGTATCCGATTTTCGCTGAATCTCCCGGTGGTCAGAACGGGGGCGTAGCGGTCATCTGTTACCTTGGAGTCGGCAAGATCAGGGTTGGTATGAAAGATGATTGTTCCATCCTCGGTCAGAAGGGCGGCGTAGGCGATCTCGGGGGTTTGGAAGGAGGTCAGGGATTTCAGCGAGGGGTCGCGGACGGCCATGCCTTCCATGGCCATGGCCATGGTCAGGGCCAGTCCACGCAGGTTCTCCTGGGCCACCGGCGTCGCCGACTGATAATCGCGCAACGCCTGCCAAACCAGCCCGCCGG
>DZDJ01000278.1 GCA_022736715.1 Edaphobacter aggregans | reverse complement strand
AAGGTGGCGGTGTGCCCGGCCAGCAGTCCGGTGCCGATGGTGCCCTCCAGTTGCGCGGTTGGCAGATGCACTTTCGGTCCTGCAAAGTAGATGGGGGCATCGGTGAGCAGCGTCTGGCGGCCGAAGCCTTCGCGGCCTACGTGTGCTTCAAACATGTCCACTCCGCCATCGGTGAAGGAAAAGTGTTTTGTCTGTTGCGTCCTGCTGAGCTTCTTCAGGCCATACATGTTTACGGCGCTGGGGTAGATCAGCATGGTGCCGGTGTACATGGTATCGACCTGGGCGTACAGGGAACGGCCATTCACGTTGAAGCCGGTGCTGGCAATGATCTTTGGCCCGTTCTCGCGGAAGGGCGTCAGCGAGAGCATCCCACAGTTGGCGGGCGGGCAGGTTACTGCCGCAGTGAGCGGTTCGGAGACGCTGACGGTGCTGGCTGGGTAGTCCAGTTGCAGGATGCGATCCTTGAAGGCGGTGTAAGCAATGGTGCCATCGGCGTTGGGGAATGTGCCCTGTGCAATCTGCTTCGAAAGATCGCCCACAACAACGTCTACGTTGCCAAGATTTGCATTGCCGATCTGCACGCGGGAAAGCGTGGCCGTCTTCAGGTCAGGATGCGCGCTGGCGCTGGGGCCTTCCAGCGGTTGCAGTTGCAGGCCCAGAGACTCTGCGGCCTTTGCGTCGAGGAAAGATGCTGAGTTGCCGGTATCAATTGCGAGCCGCAGGTGCTTTCCACCGTCCACGGTAACGTCAATGCAAGGAGTGCCGTCGCATGTCAGCAACCTGGTGGTCGACATGGAGGGCAGCGATGTGCTCGCACTGTGTGCTGCGGCGAAGCAGGGGAGAGCAGTGGCAAGCAGAGCGAGTGCAATGTGTTGAATACGCATAAATCTCCTTTGTTGGCGGTCCGGCTGATCTGTATGCAACAGGCAACTATGATCACCACAGCAAAATACGCAAAGGAGAAAGAGAAGTTCCGTGGATGTCAAAAAGAAAATTTCTTTTCCGGGGAATGCTGCGGCACAACAACAACTGTTGCAACGACAAAACTCTGCTGTATCGAAATATGTAGGCCGGAAGAGAGCAAAAAGAATCTGGTGAGGTTCTTCTGCACCGCGTCTGAAAAAGGCGCAAAGGAAGCACTTACGACACCGGGGGGCTCAAGCCCGCAGCCACCAGCCATACCCTTAAAAACAAAACTGGGTTTGTGCTCACGCTCAAGCATTGCGCCATTAAAACGACA
>DZDJ01000277.1 GCA_022736715.1 Edaphobacter aggregans | reverse complement strand
TTTAGCCCTCGGAATGGAATGCCTGCGCAAATACGGCTTCAGCCGCTGAGGTACTTTTTTGCCGGGAGCGCGCACAAGCGTACCTCAGGGGCTGAAGCCCCGTTCCGGAGCGGATTTAAATGTCAGGGCTGAAGCCCTGACCTACCCAACGAACTCACAATCGTGATGCCCTGAACCTGTCACTTCTGTTGTTCCATATTCCCGCAATTCTCATCCTGCACACACATCTCTCCCCTTAGAATGGCTCTATGACTCTTCTCAAAATCCTCATTCTTGCCATTGTGCAGGGCATGGCAGAGCTGTTGCCGGTTTCCAGTTCCGCGCATGTGGTGGTGGCGGAAAAGCTGATGGGGCTGGACCCCTCGTCGCCGCAGATGACGCTGGTGCTCGTGATGCTGCACACCGGCACCATGTTTGCCGTCATCGCCTACTTCTGGCAGCAGTGGCGGGACACCTACTTCAAGAACGAAGCGGCCTTCAAGGCCTTTGCCATCCCGGCCCTGTGGGCCACGCTGCTGACCGGCATCATTGGCGAAGTGCTGATCAAGATCATCGAGAAGACCTTCTTCCACGGCGCGCCGCACGCGCAGATCGAGGAGTTGTTCAGCCATCTGGAGCTGATCGCCCCGGCGCTGGCCGCCGCCGGCGTGCTGATCCTGATTGCAGGCATTCAGGAAAAGCGGCATGCCGCCAGGGCCGAGGCCGCTGGTGAGCTGACGCTGCGGCAGGCCGGCTGGATCGGCGCGGTGCAGGGATTGTGCCTGCCTTTCCGTGGATTTTCGCGCTCCGGCGCCACCATCTCCACGGGGATGCTGGCCGGGGTGCCCAAATTCCGGGCAGAGGCCTTCAGCTTTGCGCTGGCCGTCATTCTGACGCCTCCGGTGGTCATGCGCGAGGTGCTGCGGCTGGCGCAGGCGCGGCATATCCACACTGGGCTCAATCTGGCTTCAGCCATGCTGCCGAGCCTCTTCGGCATGGTCTGCGCCTTTTTTGCCGGACTGCTGGCGCTCCAATGGCTCAGCAAATGGCTGGAGGGTGGCCGATGGTATCTCTTCGGCATTTACTGCCTGGCGGCAGCCGTGGTGGTGGCCGCATTGCACCACGCGGGTTTCTGATAAAAAGCAAGACAGGGCGCGGCCAAAACCATGCCCTGCGCATTTGCCGCCTTGCTATTGCAGACTGCTTACCATGCTTTGTACATCCTTCAGAATGGGGATCAATCAGCGTGTCCAATGTAACA
>DZDJ01000276.1 GCA_022736715.1 Edaphobacter aggregans | reverse complement strand
AATACCGTCAGACCTTTCTCAAGCCGTACCGCGTGGTCTATCGTGTCACAGGCCGCCATGTCATCATTTACCTGATCGCGGACGGACGCCGTGACCTGCAAACCGTGCTTGCTCGCCGCCTGTTGGGCGCTTGACCCGCAGGCAGCAAACCGCGCCAGCGCCCGTAAGCCCGACAGAACAGTCCAAACGGCTTCCCGCTAGCTTTGAAGCGGGGACTCTGCAGATGATGGCTTGTCGCGTGTTGCATGCTTTCAGTAACTTTTCCAGCAACACCCCCCAAACCGAAAACCATATTTTCGTTGTATATCAATGAGTTGAATGCTTTTTTCGAGTCCCGCTCCCGCCTGGCTTCAAGCCCCTGTCAACCCAGCGAACCAGCTGGGTTGACAGGGGCTTTTTTGACTTCACTGCAGTATGTTCAGAAGTGATATTCCACTCGCACCATTGGCGTGGACGCTTTTGCACCCGGCACGGTGGATGCGGGGTTGCCGAACTTGTTACGCCAGTATTGGTACTGCACCCCGGCCCACAGTTTGTTCGGGACGCCGTACATCGCCTTGCCCACGTCGTACATCACCTCAGTGGACAACAGCGTCTCGGGCACGGTGCCATAGCCCTTGGCACCGATATGGTCGAAATAGCCAGACCACTTCAAGCTGCCGCCCGCAAAAGGAATGCCCCAATCTGCCGCAAGCACGTATGTGGTGTTGAAGGTCACATCACCCCCTTGTGGGTAGGGTGAAAAACCGTTGTGGCCGCTCTCTTTGTACACCTCAAGCCCAACCTCGGCGAAGCCCGGCACGTCAAGACCGAACATGGGCCCGACGCGCAGCTTGCGCACTCTGGGCCCGAATGTGGTGTTCTTGGCGGAGTAGTCCACGCCCATGGCCAGTTTCACGTCGTTGATCGGACCCCAGTTGATTTTGTTACCACTGATTTGGTCGTAAGACCATGTGCGGCGATAGACGGCATACAACTCCTGCGCTCCGGCCGCGGCGCAGAACGGGGAGTTGGCACCGGCTGCGCAGGCCTCAGGGTCGCTGGCGTCGGACATCAACACGTCAAGATTGAAGAAATTGGTGCCCCAGCTATCGCCACCGGCGTAGGAAAAGCCAACGATGCGCTTGGCAATGCTCTGGGTGTAGCCCGGCTCGGCAAACTTGGTGCCGTAGGCAAAGTGCACCCAGGCGTCGCTCCAGGTTGCGGCCTGCGCCGAGGTGGTGGCTCCGAGTGTCGCGGCC
>DZDJ01000275.1 GCA_022736715.1 Edaphobacter aggregans | reverse complement strand
CACCATGACGGTGAAGCAGGTCGAGGAGATTGGCTTCTTGTGTTTCTGTGGCGGTGAACGGCATGAGTACTCGGAGGCGCCTTCAGGCTGCGGCGCGCTCCGAGCAGTCTAACGGATAGCCCTTGAACTTCCAGCGGAAGGGACGGCAGGCCATCGAATTCCAGTAGTCGATGAAGCCGCGAATTCGGGCCCCGAGGTCTTCGACACTCTCGAAGACGCCGTGTCGAAGTATTCGTCGCTGAACGATCGCAAACCAGCTTTCTACCTGGTTGACCCAAGAGGCGTGGAGGGGCGTGTAGAGGAAATGAAAGCGGTCGCCGTGCCTCTTGTTGAACTCGGTCCAGCGATCGGAGCGGCCACCATGATGGATGTTGAGGTTATCCCAGACGACGTAGATGTCCACGCCGGGATACTCGCGGGCGAGATCCTCCATGAAGGCCATCAGGTCATCGGCCTTCCGGGTGGCTCCAATGTGCGCGAAGACCCTACCAGAATGAGGGTTGAACGCTGCTATCATGCTCCTTGTCCCGTGACGGATGTAGTCCGCATCTCGTCGTCCGGGCCGATGCTCGGTCGCCGGCTTGACATCGTAGAAGCGTCCCAGGGCCTGCATGCCAGTCTTCTCGTCGATGCAGAGGATGATGGAACCAGGCGGCACCTTGAGGTAGATCTCGCAAATAGCGGCGACCTTGGCCTTGAATTCAGGATCTGGACTGTGAAGCCACATCTCTTCCTGGTGCGGCTTGACATCCGCCCGGCTGATGATCCGCCACGCGGTACTGGGTGAGAAGGTGCCCAGCTCAGGATGGCGGTCGAGAACGACCCTGGCAAGTTCCTCTATCGTCCAGATGTCACGATATTGAACGCCAAACTCCGATGGTTTCGCGCACGCTGTCTTGATGGTCTCGTACCGGACCTCTAGCGAGATGACGGGCGGGCGCCCCGAACGCGGCCGGTCATCCAGGCCGGGCAGGCCCTCAGCCAGGAACCTGTCCCGGTGAAGGCGCACCGTCTTCACGTCGCATCCCGTCGACCGGGCAACCTCCGACGGAGATGGATTATCCGATAGTCTGATTACTACCTCTGCTCTGTCGACATCCCGCTTGGGCAGGGAATAGCTACTGGCTCGACGCTCAAGTTCAGTTCGCTGCTCGGGAGTGAGTGTGACTTCAGGGGGTTGGGGGCCGTATCTTCTGGTGAGCATTCCATGTGATAAGTCAGGACTCAATGACACGTCAAGG
>DZDJ01000274.1 GCA_022736715.1 Edaphobacter aggregans | reverse complement strand
AGAAGGACGGCACCTATTCGGTCGTGCCGCGTGTGCCGGGCGGCGAAATCACCCCAGACGGCTTAATTGCCATCGGTCAGGCGGCCAAGAAGTATGGCCTTTACACCAAGATCACCGGCGGCGTGCGCGTGGATATGTTCGGCGCACGCTTGGAACAACTGCCGCTGATCTGGAAAGAACTAATTGATGCCGGTTTCGAGACCGGTCAGGCCTATGGCAAATCCCTGCGCACGGTAAAAACCTGTGTCGGCTCCACCTGGTGCCGCTATGGCGTACAGGACTCCACCAGCCTTGGCATCGAGCTTGAACATCGCTACAAAGGTCTACGCGCCCCGCACAAGATCAAGTTCGGCGTCTCCGGCTGCACGCGCGAATGCGCCGAAGCGCAGGGCAAGGACGTGGGCATTATCGCCACCGACAAGGGCTGGAACCTGTACGTCTGCGGCAATGGCGGCATGAAACCGCGCCACGCCGACCTGTTCGCCTCCGATCTCGACAAGCAAACTCTGGTCAAATACATCGACCGTTACCTGATGTTCTACGTCAAAACCGCCGACCGCCTGCAACGCACCAGCGTGTGGATGGATAACCTCGAAGGCGGGCTGGATTATCTGCGCGAGGTGGTTATTCACGACTCACTCGGCCTGGGCGAGGAGCTTGAAGCGCAGATGCAGCATGTGGCCGACACCTACCAATGCGAATGGAAAACCACGGTGGAGAACCCGGAGCGGGTCAAACTGTTCCGCGCCTTTGTAAATAGCGATACGCCGGACGAGAATGTGATCTTTGTTGAAGAGCGCGGCCAGATTCGCCCGGCCACGTTGGAAGAAAAGACGCTGCACGCACAGGCAGCTTAAAAAACCAAAAAATTTAGCCACAGAGAACACAGAGGGCACCGAGATGAAATCCGTATTTATTGATCCGGCACGATTAATCCATAAAAGCGTAGGGTGCGCCGTGCGCACCGATGGGCTAAATGGTGCGCATGGCGCACCCTACGGCTCAGCGTGAAATCACGGAAAAGTGCATTCCAAACTCTGTGACCTCTGTGGCAAAAATTAAGGTAAAAAAACCATGCACATCACCATCCTGCAACACCTGCCCCACGAAGGCCCCGGCAGCATCGCCGACTGGGCAAGCGCACGCGGCCACACGCAGCGCATCCATCGCCTTGACCAGAACGACATGTTGCCGTCTGTCGGCGAGTTTGACCTGCTGGTGGTGCTCGGCGGCGACATGAGC
>DZDJ01000273.1 GCA_022736715.1 Edaphobacter aggregans | reverse complement strand
CTTTAGCTGAACGCATTCAGGCGGCGGGCGGCGAGGTGCTTGTTTTGCCCTTGCTTGCAATCGCACCGCCAACTCTGGCGCTTGCGCCCGAGACCTTGCACGCGCAACTGGCGCACGCTGATGCGGTGATTTTTATCAGCCCGAATGCGCTGCGTATGGCTTTGGCCGCTCTGCCCGCGCCGGATTGGCCACCCGTGCCCCGGCTTGTGGCGATTGGGCAAGGCACGGCGCGTGCCCTGCATGAAGCCGGTTTCAGCCAGGTTTTAGCGCCCCGCGAGGGTGCGGACAGTGAGGCCGTATTGGCCTTGTCGGAGTTGCAACACCTTGCCGGGCAACGCATTCTGCTGGTGCGCGGCGAGGGCGGGCGCGAGCTGTTGGCTACGGCTTTGAGTGAGCGTGGCGCGATGGTCGAGCACGCGGTGGTGTATCGCCGAGTGGCCTTGCCGCCGGATGTGGTGGCCTTGCGCCAACGGGGCGTGCTTACGTTTGTCATTACTTCGTCCGAGGCCTTGCGTATTTTAATCAATGCGGCGCGTGATGCTGATGCTAGCGCCTGGCTTGCGGCGCAGTGTTTTATCTTTGCGCACCCCCGCATTGCCGAACAGGCTAAAACCTACGGCCTGAATCGTGGCATCATGGCAGCAAGCCCTGACGATGCAGCGGTGTTTGCAGCACTGCTGCGTTGTGCCCAACTGAAGGAGACTCCTCATGATGGACAAAACGACGCTCTCATCTGAAGCTGATTTGCCGCTCGAAACCTTGACCGATAACCCCTCGGATGCCGTTGCGCCACAACCCAAAAGAGCAGGTCGCGGAGTTTGGCGGGTCATGTGGTTTTTGCTGCTGCTGGTGTTGCTGATGGGCGGCGCGGGCTACTGGGGCTATGGCATGTGGCAACAGCAACAACAGTCGCTCACAGCACTGCAAACCCGTGTGGCGGAACTCGATCAAAACCTGAACACCCAACTGGCCCAGCGCGCCAGCGCGCGCGAGCTTGGCCGTCTGGCGGAAGACACCCAAAGCACGCAGCAAGCCTTGCAGCTTGCGGTGGCCGGGTTGCAAACCACGCTCAAGGAGCACAAGCAACACCTGGATAGCCTGAAGCAAAAATTGGGGCAGGATGCGAGCCAGTGGCGCTTGAGTGAAATCGAACGCCTGCTGGCGGCGGCACAGTTGCGCATCGGCGCACTGGATGACCCGATTGGCGCACGCCAGATGTTGCGTGAAGTCGAGCGTTTGGCGG
>DZDJ01000272.1 GCA_022736715.1 Edaphobacter aggregans | reverse complement strand
AACCTGCTCGGCTTGCGCTTGCGCATGACGACGCGCTTGCTCAAGTTGGGCGACCACGGCGGCAAGAGCATACGCCTGCGCCTGAGTTTGGTGCAGTTGCGCTTGCAGTTCGCTCTCTTGGGCGCGGCTGGCTTCAAGCTGTGTTAGGCACTGCTGTTGTTGATGATGCGCTGCATCAAGTTGCGCTTGCTCGGCGGCGTGCAGAATCAACTCATGCTCGCGCTTGAGTTGTAACTGTTGTAGTTGCAGCGAATGCAGTGCGATTTCAAGCTGTGTGGCCTCGTGTTGCCACTGCCGGAAACGTTCGGCGGCCTTGGCTTGGCGCTCAAGTTTGTCGAGCTGGCGGCTTAGCTCGTCGCGCAAATCGTACAGGCGCGTGAGGTTGTCGCGGGTGTGCTGGATGGAAAGCTCGGTTTCGCGGCGGCGCTCCTTATAGCGCGAAATGCCTGCCGCCTCTTCCAGCGTGGCACGCAGTTCTTCCGGGCGCGCATCCAGCAGGCGATTGATTTGCCCCTGTTCGATAATGGCGTAGCTGCGCGTGCCGGAGGTTGCACCGTGACCGCGCCCGAGACCCGTGCCGAGGAATAAGTCGGCAATATCCTTGCGCCGACAACGCGTACCGTTGAGAAAATACTTGGATTGTCCATCGCGGGTCGAGACGCGGCGAATGCTCAGGTCACGAAAACGCGCCCACGGGCCTTGCAGCGTGCTTGTATCGTCGTGATGCTCAAACACCAGCTCCACCGAGGCTTGCGCAACGGGTTTGCGTTGCCCGCTGCCCGCAAAAATCACATCATCCAGCGATTGTCCGCGCAGCTGTTTGGCCGACGACTCACCCATCACCCAACGCAGCGCATCCAGCGTATTGGACTTGCCGCAACCATTCGGCCCGACAATACCCACCAGTTCGCTGGGAAAGTTTAATTCGGTGGGCTCGACAAACGATTTGAAACCAGCCAGGCGCAAGGTTGCTAGACGCATACTTTATGCTTCAGAATCGCGTTGAATTAAATAAAGAGAAAACCAATGTCCACACGTCCGTCCAAAAACCTTGAAACCTTCGCCAACCCAAACCCGGAACGCGATTTTACCATTCATATCCGCGTTCCGGAGTTTACCTGTCTGTGCCCTCTGACCGGGCAGCCGGATTTTGCTACGATTCGTATCGACTATATTGCCGATGAGCGCTGCGTTGAACTCAAGGCGCTCAAGATGTACATGTGGTCGTTCCGCGAAGAAGGCGGCTT
>DZDJ01000083.1 GCA_022736715.1 Edaphobacter aggregans | reverse complement strand
ACTTCGGATAGGACGACAACCAGACGATGTTGCCCATGATGCTCCCGGCGCGCGCGGCGTGCAGTTGCGCTTGATCGAACCGGGCAAGCCGAATCAGAACGCCTACATCGAATCGTTCAACGGCCGCCTGCGCGATGAATGCCTCAACGAACACTGGTTTCCCAGCCTGCTGCACACCCGCACCGAGATCGAACGCTGGCGGCGGGAATACAACGAGGAGCGGCCGAAGAAGGCTTTGGGCGGGCTGACACCCGCCACTTATGCGAAGCAGTTACAGTGAACCCGGACTCTCAACCGTCCCGCTACTCAAAGCGGGGGGACGTCGAGATCTAAGTGAAATATCCAGCGATCGTATCCGCGTAACTTGTCGTTGGCCATGAACCCTCATCATCGAACCAAAGGAACTGTGGACGGCTGAAATAGTAAGTAAGTTGAGAGAATGTACTTATCGTTGGAGAGCGGTGGCAGCCCGGCATGCTGGTACATCCAATAGGGCGGGAACATCAACAGCCGTCCTGCACGCGCTTGAACTCGGAGACCGAGATCGCAGAATTCAGTTTCGCCGCCATCTGCAACATCATTGAGATACCAAAGAAACACCAAATAGCGAAGCGGATGAATATCCGTCGAATCGAAGTGAGGTTGAAATTTATCATTCGCAGAAACCGAATACTTTTTGATACGCAAATCTTCATACCGAGGCCTTAATGGAACAGGCCGAGTGAGCTTGAGGCGGTTATTATATTCAGAAAGATATTTATCTATTAGTGATAGAAAAAATCCTTTGAAGGCGTCATCCGCAAAAGTGCTGATATTAAGCTCGGCCCAGGAGCTCTCAGCCAAGCCAGGCATCTGCGCGGTGCCACCACGATACCACCGGCCTTTCATCCCCTCGAATTGAACAATTAGTTGATCACAGAAGCCTCGATTCAGCACGTCATCAAATGAGATAACATAGTCTGCAAGTGAGGTTTGCATATGAAATCCAGTTACTAGGAAAATACTTCCAACTCGGGAATCCACTTTATGTATCTTTTATACTTTGCTACTGAAGTTGTATATATAGGTTGACGTGCCTGCCAGATACTGGCTGTCGAAATAACACGCCGCCTATCATTGGCACCGTGAGTTAAATCGCAGGCGTCGGACGCACCGATAAAATCAAGCATCCTTGATGTCTCGCCCTGCGGATCCGACACCAGTCGTTCATAGGAAGTCTCGTGAATCGCCTGACGGCTGATCCAGAACTGCATCACGCGATCGTAACCGTCCATAACCTGTTTGATGTTACCCAAGCTATAGCAGAAATTGGTGAGTGGACTTGTAAAAAACTGGAACCATAGCGACAGCGCAACATCGCCCTTGCTTCTCGTGCAACAAATCACCTTGGCATTTGGAAATGATGCGAATATCAAGTCCAGAAGCAGAAAATTCATCGGATTTTTATCAACATAGAAGCGAGAACGTTCATCATCCCTTAGAAGGTGCGTCGCATAGATTTCTGATGCGTGTCGTACGGCATCCTGTCTTGATTGCGGTGGGGCTGAAAGAACGTAGCCATCCAGTTGTCGCATGAAGTTCAGCTCCCCGCGAGAACGAACTTGCGGATGCTTTTGCAACAGTTCGGCTGTCAGAGTGGTGCCGCTGCGAGGCATGCCCACAACGAAGACAGGCACGAAATCGAAATCGGCGCCTTGCTCGTTACGGAGCAATTCCGGATGCAGAGCGCGTTCAAGGCGTGCTGACCACTCCCCTTCATCCCAACCTCTTTCCGCATGAATGATCTGATTGGCCTCGTGGAGGGCTGCGGCTGCCGCCTGAAAATTACCCAGGTCATCATAGATTTTGGCGCAACCGAACAATGCGCTTGCCCTTGCTGTTGGGGACAAACCAGGAGCGCCAAGCGCCGAAAACACCAGGACAGCATCGGGGTCATCCGGATCAGAGAATTTTTTTGTCTGGGAGATTGCCTGCGCTGCAAACATTTCATGCGGCCGGTCCATCTTTACAAGAACATCCTTGTACCGGGTACGCGCCAACTCAAACTCGCCCAGCTGCAAAGCCAGTTTGCCAGATTCGGCGATAAGTCTTGGGTCATCAAGACCAGAGCGGATTGCCGCTTCACACAGTTCGGCGGCGATATCGATTTCAACTGACTCCGATAGAAAACGAAGCGCAGCGAGCAGATTATCCGCTTCGTTTCGTGTGATGGCACCTTGGCAATAGTCACGAAGCACGATTGCGGCAGCACGCAACTGACCACGCTCACGATAATTGCAGGCAAGGAAGATGGCAGCCTCGAGATTTGTCGGGTCGGCCGCGATCGCACGCTTTGCCAAAGCATCCGACTCATCCAGCTTGCCCAGCGCTCGCATGGCACCTGCACGATGGTAGTCAATCGAACACGCACTGCCATAGCGTGATTCGATGACGTCAAGCACAGCGAGGGCCGCATTCGGCCACTGCTTTTGAACCAGCGTCAGCGCGCACATTTCCATGTCATGTTGACTGTACCTGGCAAGCCTTGTCACGAGTCGCACCAGCGGACCCGAAGAATGGTCGGTCTGCGCATCGCGTTCGAACGCATTGACCAACGCGATCACACTGGTCTCCGCCGCACCAGGTGTGTTGCTCTCAATCGCGATCTGCTTCATGTCAATCCGGTGTGCTGCCATGCATCAGAATGAAAAAGGCCGCGCGGCTGACCGCGCGGCCCCAAGGACTTCAGCTAACGATCAATCAGAACTTGACCGTCGCGCGAGCCCAATAGTAACGACCGATGATGTCGTAGGTCGTCGGATCGGTGTTCGCATTGAGCGCGTTGTTCGAACCGAAAAGTGCCGGCTGCTTGTTGGCGATGTTGTTCACGCCCACCTGAACCAGCGTGTTGATCGGCTCGATGTTGTAGCCCACCGAAACGCTCTGGTTGAAATAATTGCCAACGCTGAACTGCGTATTAGCCGGCAATCCGCCTACAACAACAACCTGCTCAGCGGGTTGCTTCCAGCCGACGGTCTGATGACCGACCCAAATGACCGAGTAGTAAGCCTGCCACGGACCCATGTTCCAGTTCAGGCCCCCAAGACCACGCCAGCGCGGAAAACTGATGTGATTGTTGGGATCGTAATGGCCCGCTTCGGTCACGGTGTAATCACCCGGTTGTCCCGGTGCCACTTCGTTGTTGTTCGACGCAAGGTAAGTGGCCTGGAACGACGCCATGAAGTTGCCAAAACGCGTCTGCGGGAAGCGGTAACGGAAGCCGACGTCCACGCCTGAGGAGTACAGATTGCCGAGATTGACGCTCGGCTGGTAGATCACATTGATGAAGCCAGTGGCCGCGCGCTGGATCAGCTGGCAATACGGGTTGTTCGGATCGTTCGTCGCGTAGCAGATGCTCGCTGAGGTCGTGGCAGACACCTGCGTGATCTGGTTATGAATGATCACGCGCCACAGATCGACATTGGTCGAAAAGCCCGGCAGCCAGCTAGGATCGTAGACAAAGCCGTAGTCAAACGACTCGCCCTTCTCCGGCTGCAGCGCCGGCACCGGGACACCGAGCTGATTGGCGACCACACTGCCCAAATTGGTCGCCGGGATCTGCGCAGAAGGCGTGGTGGATGGATTGCCACCCGGCCACGTTGCCGTCGTCGGGGCACCCGGGCAGGCGCCCGCGTGACCAGCGGCACCACCCAAGGCGCAGGGGTCCACGAACCCCGGATAGCTGGGAGCCGCACCGGCATATAGATTATTGATCGTCGGTGCGCGGAAGACCTGCGAAACGGTGCCGCGAACCAGCAGATCATCGATCGGGCGCCATTCCACCTGGAACTTGCTGTTAGTGGTGCTGCCGAAGGTGTTGTACTTCGAGAAACGCGAGCCGATGTCGATATTCAACGACTTGGCAAACGGCTGATCCTTGAGCAGAGGGATCAGCACCTCGGCGTACGCCTCCTTGACATTGAAGCCGCCCTGAGTATGCGGCGTGCACAGCTGGTTTGCATCACACGGCGTCAGGCCCTGAGAGACGTAGAGCGGATCGGGATCGTTGTTGGTGTATTCCTTGCGATACGACGCACCCGCCGCAAGGCTCACCGAACCAGCCGGCAGGTCAAACACATTGCCATTGGCATTGATCGACGCGATGCGCTGCGTGTAGATCGACTGATACAAGCCGCCATTGATGATGTACGGCTGCAAACCAGCAATCGTCGACGGAGCCTGAGGATTGAAGATATTCAGGCACGTCGGCATGCCGGGCTGACCACAAGTCGGAGCCAATTGGCCAGACGCCTGCAGCTTTCCGGTATTCAGGAAGCCAGTGGCTGACTGACTATAGAAAACGTGCCCATAGTCCAGATTGGCGTCCCACTGCCAGCTGGTCGAACCAACGTAGCCGCGCAGACCCGCCACCATCTGATCCGTGGTGGTGTTGTTGTTGTAAATACGCGGTCCAAGCGCCAATGCGCGAAATGCAAAGCCCGCAGCAGGAGCGCAAATTCCATTCGCATAGTTGCTGGTTGCCGGACAGTTTGCCGCAGTTGTAGCATATGGCGCTCCGACATCCACGCCAAACGGGTTGATTGGGCTGTTCGCCAGCACCGTGATGCCAGCATTGCCCAGATCCACCGGCTCAGGCGCCAGAATTGCCGAGGCATTGGTCTGATTGTGCCAGAAATGGAAGTAGGCTTCGACCGAATCGCTCAACTTGTAGGTGCCCAGCGCGAACACCGATGTGCGCTCTTGCGGTGTCTGCACCAAATTGTACGGCTGATAATTGAACGTATCGTAGGGCTTGGTTGTAAAGCTATGGTAATCGGCCGGATACTGCGGGACACCCGTGGTTCCCTGATTCAGCACCACTGCTGTGGTCGTCGTCCCCGCAGGTAACCCGTAGGCGATGCCCTGCGGACTTGCAGCCGAACCCGCCGGGCACAGGAAGTAGCCCTTGTACGGCGAACAGGTGCCGTTATTCGACTTCTTCAGATTTGAGGCGTTGATCGCATAATTGCGATTGGCCGCAGAAATACCGTCGAACTTGTTGTAGTCGATACCGGCAATGAGACTGCCCTTGTCGGACGTCTGGCCCACTGTGAAGTTGAAACCACGGCGCGCACCATCGCTGGCGTCGGAAACGCCGTAATTGGTGCTGAACTCCGCGCCCTGGAAGTTCTTGCGCAGGATGAAGTTGACGACGCCGGCGATTGCATCGGAACCATAGGTTGCCGACGCGCCATCAGTCAGGACTTCGACGCGCTCGACCAAGGACGACGGGATAGCATTGAGGTCGTTATTGGCGATGCGGTGTCCGTCGACCAGCACGAGGGTACGCGCTGTACCGAGGCCGCGCAGCGAAACGAAGCTGCCACCGCCGCCACCACCATTGTTGATGGTCGGGTTGCTGCTGGCACCGGTGTTCGCCGGCAGCTGGTTGATCAGGTCGCCGAGCGTCAGCTTGCCGCTTTCGGAAATCTGCTGGCGGCCAATCGTGAAGACCGGGTTGGCGGTCTCAATATCCACGCGGCGGATGCGCGAACCGGTGACCACGATGGTCTGCAGTTCCTTTGCCT
>DZDJ01000271.1 GCA_022736715.1 Edaphobacter aggregans | reverse complement strand
TTGGGCGTGCGCTATGTTGATCGTGCAACCTTGCTGCAGGAAAGCGACATAATCAGCCTGCATTGCCCGCTCACGCCCGAAACACGCCACCTTATCAATAAGGAAAGTATCGCGCTGTTGAAACATGGGGTGATGGTCATTAATACCGGACGCGGTGCATTAGTCGATACCAAGGCCATTATTGCGGGATTGAAGTCTGGGCATATTGGCGCATTGGGGCTGGATGTTTATGAGCAGGAAGAGGGACTGTTTTTTGAGGATCACTCGAATGAGATTATTCAGGACGATTTATTGCAGCGTTTATTAACCTTCCCCAATGTACTGATTACCTCGCACCAGGGCTATTTTACCCGTGAAGCCCTGGCCGCGATTGCTGAAACCACGCTGAATAATTTGAGCCAGGTTGAGCGCGGTGAGGTGTGTGCGAATACGCTATAGGAGCCGTTGAGCCATCTTGATGATTGCCTTGTAGGTGCGAATTCATTCGCAGAAGCAAAGCTGAATTGTGCGAATGAATTCGCACCTACACGCCTGCTATTCATGCCGCAGGGCATCTATCGGATCGAGTTGTGCCGCACGCCGCGCCGGGAAGTAACCAAATAGCACACCTATCGCGGCTGAAAAAAGGAACGAGAGCAGGTTGATTGCCGGGTCGAACAGATAGGGCAGTTGCATCACTGCCGCAAGACCTATGGATGCGGCGGTTGCCAGCATGATGCCGATAATGCCGCCCAGCGAAGAGAGAACCACGGCTTCAATCAAAAATTGCAACAACACCTCACGCTCCAGCGCACCAATCGCCAGACGAATGCCGATTTCGCGGGTGCGTTCAGTGACCGACACCAGCATGATGTTCATGATGCCGATACCGCCGACTAGCAAGCTTACTGCCGCCACCGCACCGAGCAGGGTGGTCATGACCTTGGTGGTTGCCGACAGGGTTTCGGTAATCTGGCGCGTGTCGAGCACGCTGAAATTGTCGTCTTCGTTGGCGGTGATATTGCGGCGCTCGCGCAAGAGCAGCGTGATTTGGCGCTTGGCCTGGTCGATAGCGGCTTCGTCCTGCACCGAGATGCGCAGGGCGGAAATATCCTGCGAGCCGGTAATGCGGCGTTGGGCGGTTTTGAGCGGCATGACGATGGTGTCGTCTTGATCCGAACCGAAGGCTGACTGGCCTTTACTCACCAGCAAGCCAATGACTTCGCAGGAAAAACCCTTGACGCGAATGGATAGGCCAAGCGGGTCTTGGC
>DZDJ01000039.1 GCA_022736715.1 Edaphobacter aggregans | reverse complement strand
GCCACATAATCGACCTCAACCGTTGGCTCGTTCGCCATCCTGAGTTTGCGGAACCATACCATGCCAGGAGAACAACATCCTGGGAGAGGCTATGATGGTGCCTGCTGGTCGCAGGCCATCCGCTTATGGCTTGTTCACCGGAACCTATGGGGTTTTCTGGTTTGTGGGAAGTGCCGTTATTGGGGTTCTATATGACCACTCGATTCCTGCGGTCATCGCTTTCTGCGTCATCGTTGAAATCGCTGCCATCCCTTTATTTCTCAAGGTGCGGAGACAGATGGCCGATTCGTAGGGAGAGCGGAGCGTCCGAAGATGCGCCGATACAGATCTTCTCCATAGCTCGTGGGCGACGGTTCGCCTGGGACAAGCCGAAATGTTCGCTGACCGCCGGTGAGCCTTTCCGCGCGAAGAAACAAGGTGTCGGCGCTCTTTGCGAGGTAAAAGCCTTGCGCCAAGTCGAACATGTGCGTCACGTAGAAAACCTTGACCTCCGCTTCAAGCAGCGCACGAACAATCTGCCTCGCGATCTCTGCCCCTTCTCGCTCGTTGGTCGAGGCAAACGACTCGTTAAAGAGGACGATGCTGCGAGGAGTTACCTTGCCGACGATGACGCTCATCCTGCTGAGTTCTTCGTCGAGCTTCCCGCTTTTCATACTGGCATCCTCCTCGCGCTTGAAATGCGTAAAGATACCATCGCACAGATTGGCTGCGAACATTTCCGCCGCCACAAACATCCCACACTGCATCATGAGCTGCGCCAGGCCCACACTGCGCAGGAAAGTGGATTTTCCACCTCGATTGGCGCCGGTGATCATGATCAACCTCATATCATCACCAGTTACATCGTTGCCGACGACGCTCTCGTCCATCCTCAAGCTAAGGCAGACATCGTAGATCCCTTGGCAGGTAAGCATTGGCCGATCGGCTGCCAGCGGTTTTGGAAAGCAAAGCGGTTCTCGCTTCCGAACCAGTTCGTTCCGCAAATTCAGGCAGCTCACGTAGAAGCCCAATTCCAGTCGCAGCATATTAAAGAAGCTCAGAATGTGGCCCGTTGATTGAGCAAGCGCTGTAGCAACATGGCAGATCCCCTGGCCCCGCAGATCCGACAGCGCCCTGAATCCAGCCTCATCGCGCTCGTGGACTTCATACACATGCTCCTGGCTGTCTTTGGAGACCGCCTGCTCCAGCCACTCCTGAACCCGGTCCATCCAGTTCCGCCTTGTGTAGGATGGCTTCCGCAGGACGTAGTTGGCGCCCATGTTGCCTTGGCCAAGTTCGGCACTGATCAGAGTGCCATTGCGAAATCGGAGCCTTTCCAGGTGGTTCTCGATTAGCTGTAGATACTCATCGTTGAGCTCCGTCGAAAGCATGTCGAAGAACCGCCTGAAGCCCTCGGAACGAAACTTGTCGCCATGCTTATCGGCAGTCTGCCGCAGCTTTTTGATGAGACCCACGAAAATCTGAAGCACCTCAACAGACCGGTACAGCGTGCTCTCCGGATACTTCTGGGACATCCAACCCCACACCCTCTTTTCACGCTCGATTGCCTCAACGGCGATTGCGTAGAGGTCCCTGATGACCTCCGGCCATTCCTGGCAGTCGGCAAGGGCCCGCTGCCGGTAGAGGACCTCTTCCGGCTCGCGCAAGCTCGCCAATACGGCCTTCTTCGCAACTTCGCGCAAGAATTCGTCCCCGCCCGCCATTGCGTGAAGTAGAGTGTCCAGCTCCAGATCCTGCATTAAATCGTCAGTATTCGATGGGTGGTCTTCGTTAAGTCTAAAATCCCGATCTCTGTACATGAGAAAGGCTTTCATGGCGTCACGCTCCTCTCCACGTTCCCGGCAATCCGCTCCCGTACAGCATCGTGCGTGAGCTGGTATTTCTCGGCGATGGCGGCAGCGTAGGCAAGCCCGTCGGCCTGCTTGCGGACCAACTTGAAAGTCCTTAGTGCCACGTCCTCAGGATTCACTGTGCTGACCATGCTGACAACAGTTTCACTGAACGATGCCTGTTCATCCAGGAACGTTACGGATACGCACAGCATGTTCAACTCGACGATTCGCCGCATGATCTCTTTGCTCAGGAAAAGCGCATCGTTCAAGGTAGTAGAAAGGAAACTCTCATTCATAATGAGGATGCTTTTCGGCGTGGCACATTCCAGGATTTGGTGAATTCTGCGCAGCTCGTCCTCAAGCTTGCCGCTGAGATTGCGGATGTCCTCCTCTTTTTCGAAGTGCGTGAAGAGTTTGTCGCAAAGAAAGAGGCGCGCTTCCGTTCCCGGCACTGGACAGCCAATGCTCGCCAGGTAGTGGAGTTGGCCGAAGGTGCGGGCAAAAGTTGTTTTGCCGCCCTGATTCGGTCCGGAGACAACAAAGATGCGCTCTGGGTCATGCAAATGAAAATCGTTCAGCACGACCGGTGACTTTTCCCGGCTGAGCTTCGTAGCCAGAGCAAGGTCAAACACGCCTCTTCCGTGGACCTCTTTAGACCGACCGGTGACGTCTGGGTAGCAAAAGGGGAGGCCGGTCTGTTTGAGGCGATGGGTATGCTCAAGCCATGCGAAGTAGAACTGCCCCTCGCGATCGAACCTGGCGATCGTGTTGTTCAAATAGCCGCTGTGCTGTGTGCAGTATTTTTCAAGGGACGAGAAAATTTCCGGAAACTGCTCCGCAACGAGATCCAATATGGCTGCTTCAACATGGTTCATGTCCGGTGTGGAGCGGTATTCGAACCGGTATGCCTTTGCCGCACCCTGGTTGAATTTTTGGAATGTCTGCAGCACCTCTTTGCTGTAATCGGGTTCAGAGCCGTATTTACTGACGGTGATGCGCCGGCCTGCGATATAAAGTGAATATCTGATACCCGCGAGACCGGTCTTGAGCTTCTGTGTTTCAGCCACTAACGCACGAAATTCACTGGATTCGACATAGGCCGCCAGATAGGCACGAAAAGCGCGCAAACCGGCTGAGCCAATTTGTGCGTGCAGCAGGTTGCGGTTGAGCTGACTAACCGCACCGCAATAGACCTCCACGGCGTCAAGAAACCAGCTCTGTTTCTGGCGTCTGTAGTAGAGTTTGTCCGCTTGATCGAGATGCGTCCGCATCTTCCGCATATCCTGGGCAAACGACTGGATGAACCCGGCAAGCACCTGGTCTTCGAGATCGCGGAAGACCTCCTGGCGGTAATTGACTGTTTCTACATGCAGCAATGGCACATAAAAAAAGGGCTTCAGATCGTACTCGTCGCGGCCTGCTGTTACGGCCTCAACCACTTGGTCAAGGTTCAGATCGCCGAAGGTTTCTGGAGCCTTGCTTTCATTTGTATCTGGAACAGGCCCATCGAACAGTACGCTGCGAAAGAGTTCCGGCCCAACTCGCTCCGACATCAAGAGTGGCGGACAGGCCGAGATGCTTGAGGTGGTTTTGGATCTCATTTTCTCGCCCTAAAGGATAGGAATGTACAAGAGGTTGTATGGGACAACTTCAGACCGGTCGAATCCAATTCCGGACGACACAGGGTTTCAGAGAACGCGCCGAATCGCGCCAACCGCTCAATGGGAACACCGCGTTTAGCAGCGTGAGCAGGCATAACCACTCCTTCCGAGTTTCAAACTCGTAGGAGTCATCTTCCCCTTCGGGTGAAGGGGCGGTTAAGAGTGGACTCCAACACCCGCTCTGGATTTAGTATCCTCGGCGCGCAGATCGCATGTCAAGCAACTCCAGGCAAACTGATCGCACAGCGGGCCCTCGAGTTCCCGCGGAAACTCTGGTTTGAAGAAGGGTTGATTCAGAGCTGCGGTTTATGCCTTACAATGATCTTGTGCATCTCAGCTTTAGGTGCATGGGCGAAGGGGTTCGCCCTAATAACCGCTGTGGCGCCGTCTTTGGCGCGCAGATGATGACCCCTGGCGAGGTTTGTCAGGGCGTTTCCGAAAACTCCTGACAGAACTCCCACAAAATTTTGATCTCGACGCGCCTTCCCTGAGCAAGGAAATGCCTCGTCGGGAAGGACGAGGTTCTCGTGAAAGTGGCAATCATCTCCGACATTCATGGAAATCTGGCTGCGCTGGAAGCATTCCCGGAAACCGGTTATGACCAACTGTGGTGCATCGGCGATCTTGTGGATTACGGCCCCAATCCGCACGAGGTCATTCAGTGGGTGCAGAAAAATGCGGCCGTGTCCGTTCGGGGAAATCACGACCATGCCGTAGGGTTCGACGTGGCCCCGCAGTGCTCGCCAGCATTTCGGGGTCTCGCCGCTGTCACCAAACAATACACAATGTCCTCCGTAAGCGAACAAGAGCGCGATCTTCTTAGAAAACTGCCGCTTCATCAGGAATTTGCAATGGGTGAAACAAGTGTTTATTGTGTGCACGCCATGCCCAGCGATCCCCTCTTTGGTTACTGCGCTGAGACAGCGGATAGATGGCAGCAGGAAATAGACCGCATCACCGCGGACGTGCTTGTGGTCGGACATACTCACACTCCATTCATCCGCAAAATTGGCCGGACGCTGGTTGTGAACCCAGGAAGCCTCGGCCAGCCCAAGACCGGACGGCCTCTGGCCTGCTATGCGCTCTACGAAGACGGCAACTTCTCGCTCAAAGAGTACGAATATCCGATCCAGAAAACTGAAAAGGGTATACGCAACATGCCGATCTCGCGCCACGACCAAGAGGCGTTGATCACTGTCTTACATACAGGAGAACTGCCAACGGCAAACGTCAGCAGCAGAAGAAAATAGATGAGCAGCGTCCCAATGTCCCAAATCGACGATTCTCAGGTCCGACGGCTGGTTTGCGCCTTGGATTCCCTTGCAGAGGGGGACCTCGCCGTCGATTTGCTTGTTGCGTGTGGGGAACGGGCCATTGCTCCCCTGGAAGAATTGTTGCTTCTGGGCGCGGCGAGAACAATCGCGTTGCCGCGTTGCCGTGCCGCTCGCGCTTTGGGAGCGTTGGGCGCATACAAGACTCTGCTTGCCTACTTTGAAAAATGTAATCTGCCCAGCGATCCTGTCGTCTTATTTTCCGAAGACGCCGTCCGAAGTACGGTCGCACGCGAATTGTTGCGGTGGCAATCGCAGGAGGTGTTTCAGACTCTGTTGAGGGCGGCTGCACAGCGCGTAACGATTGGCATGATCGAAGCACTCGATGAATTTCAGAGTGTCGAAACGGTCCCACTCTTGTTCAAAACTTTGGAAGATGATCTTTGCCGAAACGCAGCGATGGATGCTTTGTGCAAGACGCCAAAACAGACTGTTGATTATGCAGTCCTTTCACTACGAGGGAAAACGGAAGCAAGCCTCATCGGTCCCGCCGCATCGCGCCGCAGGCGTGCGACAGCAGCATTGCTTCGGACCCTCGGCGTTTCCAGAGAGGAATGGCAGGAAATGCGGGGGGCCTTGCTCGAGGATGAGGATGCAGAGACAGTTGTGAATACTGTGGCAGCGGGTTTCCGTGTGGCCCCGCCTGAGGACTTTCCACGCATGATCCAGGCCCTGTTCAGGGTCGCAGACAAGCTGAATTGGCTACAAGAAGATGAGGTCATCCACTTGCTTGAAGAACACAGAGCAGAAGCCGGCCACGCGGCCATGCAGATCGTAAACAATCTGAACACACCGGAACAGCATCGGAACTGGCTGTCTCCTACATGGCGCATCTTATGGCATCTTGGATACGTCAACAGGAAATAGGGACAGGCATAGCGCCCAAATACCGGCTCTTGAATTTGTTGTCTACGGATTGTTGCTCATCGTCCGCAAAATTTCGGCGCAGGCTCTCTGAAATACAATGCCGCAGGAATCTTCTCTTCCGCGGAGTGGTAATCTGTAAATCTTAGACCCATGCCAGTCCCACAGTTATAGCGGTTTTCCAGTTGGCGTAGAGGAAACGTGATGCGCTGAAATGGCTTTTTCTTAAGAAAAAGCCGCCCTGCATATTCCTGAAAACTCCACGAAAACTGGAGCCTCCACATATAGAGCAGCGATGGCCCTGAAACTGACTTCGTCAAAGCAATTGGTCAAAAATGCAATCATGGCGTTCCAGAAGGCAGGCTGTGGGCCTGTTGCCGATCTGTGCCGAAGTATTGCATTACGCCACAGTTCGCGAGCAATCTGCTATCAGCGTGTCCAGTAAATTGAGGGTCCTGGCCTGATTATTTGCCTTGTGAGGCGACGTACAGAGCGCTGACTTCAGGCTTTCCGTTACTATGCTCACCGCTGCCTGCAACTCTTTATCGAACTTGTTTATGCTCTTTTCAAGACGCCCAACGTAGTCGTAGCGGATTCGCCCTGCGTTGCAATCCAGAATACTGAACAGGTTCTTGTCGAGCTTCCGGAACACAACCAGACGCAACAAGAAGCGTGGAAGCAAAAGAATAAAATTGTCGAGGGAGTGAAAGATGGGTTCCACCATGTAGTAGAGATGGCTCTCGACATCGAGATTGCAGGCAATCGAGAATTGCTCTACTGGGACTTCAAATAGCGTACCCGCGCCTTGTTGAAGTCTTTCTAAGATTCCATTGGCCTGGGCAACGAAACGATCAGAAAGGGAGTGGAGTTCTGCCTCGATCCGTGCATCTTCCTGGACCTTCCACTTGTGGAATGTTTCATCCACCGCTTGCATAAGAAATTCTTCGAGAATTCGCCCTAAACTGGTGCGCGTTTCCTTGGGGTGTTGCCTTTCAAAGGTCTTGAGGCGCTTTCGTAGATCTGGAATCGTGCTTTCCACGTGGGACCTAAGATCACCTTCGACTTGATCCAGAATGTCTGCTGTCCGCTGTCGCAGCAGAACGTGGAGCTCGCGAAGCTCCAGTTCAGCCTGCGCAATGAGTTGATTGAGGGCCCGCCCTTTGTCGGCAAGATTTTCAACACTCATGGCTCTAGCGCTGATTCCGATGGCTATAGCAAATCGCATGGTGCGGGCGATAGTGGTTACGTCCAAAGCTACTGACTGAAGCAGTACCTGATCTTTTTCTGCAGAGAAGAACTGCAGCAGGCGCTCTTCAAAGTCTATTAATTTAATTGGAAAAGAGGCGTCCGAGTTATCGCGTTTAGTGGAGAGCACTTGCCGTGCTGACAGCGGAAAGAGTTCTGGCGAATCAAGCTGAAGCCGGTTTTCAAGCTCCTCCAGCAGGAAGTGGGAGATCGAAGAGAGTTCTTCTGGCGTAACAAGATCGATCTTGTTCAGGACGAAGAAAAACCTGGGAATATCGTCTTTGACGCGTTCCAGAAAATCAGACTCCACCTGGGTGATCGGCGGATCGACAGAAAGGACCACAATCGCTGCATCGATTTTCTCCAGATAGCTCTCAGTGGTGCGCGTATTGTGCGCATGAGTCGATCCGATGCCAGGTGTGTCAATGAGAACGACGTTTGCTCCCAGAAAGGAGGCCGGATAGCCCACTTCTACGGATCCTACTTGTTTTTTATTTCCAGGATTTCCTGCCTCGGTGATGAAGTCGGCCAGAAGTGCAATCGGAATGTTTTCGCTTTGACCCGTCGAATAGTGAATGGTTGCTGCCGGGCTGGAGCTGTACCTGATTTCCGTAATCACCGACGTGACGGGAATAACTCCCGTCGGCAGAATGTCGGCCCTGAGGAGAGCATTGATAAAGGAGCTTTTACCTCGCTTCATCTGCCCCAATACGGCGAGGTGAAACCGATTGGTCCTAAGTTTCCTTTGCAGCGTATGCAATTTGCTGCTGATGCCACTGCCCTTGGCTTCACCTTTGCATAGGGTGAGGAGCGAAGCGATGGCATACTCGACCGATTGTCTTTCTTTTGATGTCTTTCCCGCGTTGCCATCAATCCCTGTCATAGCAGCCTTTGGGCTCGCACTAGTGAGTGGCTGGAGCTGAGCCGGACGGCGACTTCGAATAGCGGATCACCTGGACGCACGACATAGCGACCAGGCCTTCGGCGACCATTTCATCAAGAAAAGGAATGAGTTTCTGGATCGCGTCTTCCGTATCGATGATGCTGACCATGATCGGGGCATCTTTTGAGAATGCCCATATACTGCTGTGATGGATCGTCGTGCTTGCTCCGAAGCCCTCAATTCCGCGGTAGACGGTCGCACCAGCGATTTCAAGTTCCCTGCACTGATTGACAATCGCTTCATAGAGCGGCTTGCCGTGCCATTTATCAACCTCCCCAAAGTGAATCCGCAACATGCGTGCTTCATATTGCTCTTTCATGACTGAACCCCCTTCTCTTCCGGCACGTTAGACTCATCGTCCCCATGCCCACGATAGGCGTACTTGATGATGTCAACGTCGGAAAGTACCACAAGCCCTTCATCAACCATCTGCTCCACTATGGGCAGGAAAGCGCGGAGTTTCTCCTCCGTGTCGATGACAGAGAGCATGATCGAGCTGTCATGCGATAGGTGCAGGGCTGCATCTTTATGCATCCTTCGGTGGGCGCCATAGCCGAGAATCCCCCGATAGACGGTGACTCCGGCGAGATCGTTTGCACGCATAGCATGAACCAGGGACTCGTGAAGTGGCTTGTCTTGCCATTGGTCATGCTCACCGATATAGATTCGCATCAGTTGAGCTTTGCCCTCGATTTTGACGTGATCAGGAGTGCCGACTTTCTTGTGCTTCGAGACCTGAGATGGTTTTGCAATTGTGGTTTCCTGCAGTTCGATCATCCCCGAACCGGCCATCTCCTCAAGTTTTCCGAGGATCTCATCCACTTTTGCGCGGGTCTCGATGAACTCGATTTTCAACGGAAGATGGTCTGAGATGGCCACAAGGGAGGAACTGTGCAAGTGATGGTCGGCACCGAATCCTGCTATGCCTTTCAGAACTGTCGCGCCCGAGACGCCACGAAAAAAAAGAAAGTCGAGGATACTTGAAGACGTTGACACACCATGGTGCGTTGCGCCTTCGCTCAGATAAATAGAAACTTTCACAGCCTTGCCAGCCTGTAACATTTGCTCTCCTTTATACGTGGATTCCACGCTGTGACACCAGAAATTCCGCTGCCTGGCCCAGCACCCCCCATCTCGAATGCTCTGACCCGCGTTCATCAAGCAGCTTAGTCAGATCTTCAGCCAACTGCTGCCGGTGACCATCGAGAATCGCCCCGATAGCAGCTGCAGCGGCCGGTGGGAGTGACTGCTTTAGTTTCAATCCATGTGCAATACAACATGCGGTCTTGAACCGCAGCCATTCTTTAACCTGCTTCCTGCCCATAAAATTCACGAACTCCCGGATTCGCAAAGCTTCCTCTTCCTGGAGGACGTGGCAAATCTCGCAGGGCGAGCCGATAAATGTTTCGTATCGTTCCTGAAGCAGTCCCAGAAACAGTTCGGCTGCAATTGCGGCGTCCTGGGAGGCAGCCAGGCCCCAGGCATGGAAATTGCATAGATGGCCAACTTGCCGCGTTGCCGGGTTCTGTAGCAATGCTGCCTGAAAGTTCTTCATGAATCGGCAAAGCGGGCAACCGGGCTCCGGAAGCACTTGCAAAATAGAATTGTAGAAAATGATCTTGTTCGCTCTCATGAAACTACCCTCGCAAGCAATGCTCCACACCACACCGCGATAAGCCCAAGAAAGAAACTGAGCACTACGTAAAGAGCTGCCAGGAAGAATGCTCCGGTCTGGATGGTCGTAAATGTCTCCCATTCAAAGGTCGAGAACGTGCTGTATGCTCCGATGAAACCAATGGGAATCATAAATCGCCATGCCGGATTCAATTCTGCGCGCCGTCCCAGAAATACCAAAGAGAATCCAATGATCAGGCAGGCCGTGATGTTGATCACGAGTGTTCCGTAGGGAAATTTGGTTCCCATCCGGTCGGCTACGGCTAAACCAACCCAGTAACGGGCGATGGCCCCAAGAGAGCCTCCAATAGCGATAAGCAAATATTTCTGCAAGTTAACTCTCCTTACTTATGCCCGTTTTTCCGCAAGATCAGGACTGCTGGCCAGGTCCCAGCTTGTTAGAAAATTCAAATCCTCCCCAAGCTGGCCGACATTGATCACCCTTTCGGACGTACTGTTCAAACGATGGATTTGCACGCGATACGCGTCCGCATAAGAGTTCACCACAGCTTCCAGTTTCGGTATAACCTGCCCGCTCCACTGCGACGAGGCCAGCCCGTAGAGGTGAAGTGTGCGCTTCAACAACGGACCCATCGAGTCATTCAAGTTGGCCTTGATTCGGGCGCGCACAATGCGTTCGCCGAAAAACTTCCAGGGGCCAGGACTAATCGGCTTGGGGATGACAGAGAGTTCAAAGCGGGGCATATCGCGCAGCAGGAGCTCTAAATCCTCGCGTGACGGAGCATCCATGCGACCCATTTCCCTGGCGGTGTTCTGAAGAGTTTCTATGGCGTGCCCGCCCACGGAGCGCAAATGTTCGATGGATGGTTGCACTAAACTCCAAACCGCATCGTGAATCCATTCGGACAATTGCAGCGAGGGCAAATGGTTCTCAGAGTTGTTGCGTAGCCACTGGACAGCTCTGGTTGCGACGCCATCCAGAACAATAGCCGGTGTTTCGCCAAATTCACGAAATGTTCGGTCCAGGGTTGTGCCTAACTCGCCTACCTCTCCAGTGATAACCCGCAGGGCCGATTCAATCTCAGTCGTATCCAACTTGTTCTGTTGAACCGCAGTCCGTTTCTCGCGATCGAGATTACTTTCAAGTGCAGCTTTGACAGCCTCCCGAAGAGCGCCTATCTTCCGTGCCACTGAAGCCTCTCGAAGGACCCGTGCCTGATCGAAGCGCGGAACCAGCTCTCTCGCAAAAAACTGGTTTAGTATCGCCGAGCTGTCCGGCAGTGCGCTCACCGGATGAACCACAACATCCAGTCCCAGATCGTGTTTGACATGCTGCTGGATGTAGTTGATCGCCCGATGAAGGTCCGCCTCCGCGAGCAAATCAGACTTGCTGAGAAGCACCAGCGCCGGGATGCCAGCCTCGTAGAGCAGACGCAGAGTGCCCAGGTCTTCCTCGTTCAGCGTAGCGCCAGCATCGATCAGGAGAAGAGCGAAATCGCAGGATGGAAGATAGGCCAGCGTTTCTCTGGCCCCCCGTTTGGCCAGCGACCCCAATCCCGGCGTGTCTACCAGGAGAATGCCTTCCTTGAGACGCGGAGAAGGAACCTCCACAATCGCGCGCACAATATTCTGTAGATTCCCAGGATTCCCCTGCTCTGTAACCAGATGACCCAGTTCTTCGACCGTGACCAAATCGCTCTGGCCATCTCCATAGGAGACAGTGGCCTTCAGAACAGCTCCGTAGCGGAGTTTTGTTGGAACAGCGGTGATGGGATTGATACCGACGGGCAATACGTCGGTTCCGAGGAGGGCATTCAGGAGGGAAGACTTCCCAGAACTGACCCGCCCGAAGAGAGCGACTTCAAAGCTATCGTCTTCCAGGCGGGAAGCGAGTGCATCGATCCTTGGCCGGAACTCAACCAGTCCGTTGCGGGTGGCAACTTGTTCCAGCAGACGAAGCAGTCCTACGTCATAACCTGTCTTCTCCAGATGCTGCAGGCGCTGTTCAAGATTTGCCCCAAGTTTCTGCTTGAGGTAGCCCTGCATTCCATCCACTGCCGAGTGAAGCTCATACACCACGCCATTCAATGCATCAACCGCATCTTCGGGAACCGCCCCAGAACCTCGCATGTACTTCGGCTTAAGTTCTTCAATAGCAATGTCAATAAACGCCAAAGAGCTGAGTAGCGAACGGGTCGCCGGGATATCGGGCGGTTCAGGCCTCATATTCTGCCAGCCGATGGCATGAACTAACTGCGAGCGGATACGGCGAATGTAGTCCTCAAGGACTCGAATCTGCGCAGGGCCAACATCCATGACATGGCGGGGAAAGGGAGATTGAGAGGTCGCCTCGTGGAGAACATCCTCGATATCGGAAAGCAACTTGTCAATATATTGGCATGAGATGCGAAGGCGTCTTTGCTGATTCTCATTCAATTCTCCAGCATGTCGTGTCTTTGCAACCTTCCAGTCTCGTTCGGGCATAACTCCTCCAAGTGGTTAAGAACTTCGAGGAGTCATTTGCCCAATTGAGCGGTTAGGGGTGAACTCCAACACCCATAGGATTTCTCAGGCCTTTACCTGTTGCTTCCGAGCATGAATTTCAGGGTTTCCCGACTGCAAAAGGCTTCCTCCACCGGCTGTAGACGCCGGCTCCGGCATAACGCGCTTTACCGGCCAGTTCGCGTTCGATCGCCAGTAGACGGTTATATTTGGCAACACGTTCGCCGCGGCTGGCGGAACCCGTCTTGATCTGCCCTACTCCGGTTGCTACCGCCAGGTCGGCAATGCTGGTGTCGTCCGTTTCGCCAGAACGGTGCGAAATCACAGCCCCGTAGCCGTGCTCTTGTGCGAGAGCAATGCACTCAAGAGTCTCTGTCACAGTCCCAATCTGGTTCAGCTTGATCAGGATGGCGTTGGCGATTCCGTCCTGAATGCCCTGCCGGAACAATTCCGGATTCGTGACAAAGTTATCGTCACCGACCAACTGTATTTGGTCGCCGAGTTCTCTCGTTAATTGCTGCCAGCCCTGGCGGTCTTCTTCGCCAAGCCCATCTTCCAAAGACCAGATAGCGGGGTACTTTTGCAGCCACTCTCTCCAGAGCGCCACCATCTCAGCAGGTTTCTTGCGGCTCTGATCGGATTTACGGAAGACATATCCGCCGTCTTCAAAAAACTCACTGGCGGCTGGATCGAGCATGACCGCGATGTCTTCGCCAGGCCTGTATCCGGCCTTGTCGATCGCCTCCAAAATGAGCTCAATGGCCTCTTCATTCGACTTCAACTCAGGTGCGAAACCGCCCTCGTCACCGACTGCCGTGCTGTACGTTTTTAGCTGTAGTACGGACTTTAGGACGTGGAAGGTTTCAACGGCTGCCTGCAAGGCATCCCGAAAGGACGGAGCGCCGACGGGCGCGATCATGAATTCCTGAAAATCGACGCTGTTGTCAGCGTGCCTGCCGCCGTTTAAAACATTCAGCATTGGAGTCGGCAGGATGTAGTCTGTATCGCTGCCGAGATGCGCATACAAAGGAACACCACGATCTTTTGCGGCTGCACGGGCTGAGGCCAACGAGACACCAAGAATGGCGTTCGCTCCAAGGCGTGATTTGTTCGCCGTCCCATCAAGCTTGCAGAGCGCCGAATCCAACGCTTTCTGCTCGTTTGGATCCATACCGCGAACGGCATTCAGTATTTCGCCCTCCACATATCCACATGCTTTCAGGACCCCCTTACCGCTATAGCGTTGCTTGTCCCCATCTCGCAGCTCCATTGCTTCCCGTTTACCAGTGGACGCTCCAGACGGGATTTTGGCCGTCGCTTTCACGCCGTTGTTCAGCGTTACAGTCACGTCCAGAGTGGGATTTCCACGAGAATCCAGAATTTCAAGCGCTTCGAGTGTTTTTATTTCAGCCATTGCTCAGTCTTTCCCGACCGTGAGGTCGCCAGTTGTGATGAGTCGCATAAGTACTCTTGAACCGCTTGCGAAACAGGCAAGGCTGTTCTTGCAGCCACGGCTTCCTCAAACGGATATGAACGGCATTTCCAGGGAGACAGACCGTCTTCCCGAGTTGCATAAGAGGGCTTGGGGCTTGTCACCGGGGCCCAGCCGGGCTCCCGGGATGCAGCAGGTGAAGTTCCCGCAAAGTTCTCGCGAATGTCGGTAATGATTGCGATCTTCATGTTCCCAATACCCGGCAGTGCCTGACCATCAAAATCAAATGGCTGGCAAACTCAATCTTCAGGTTTTAACAGGGACTGCGCCGCAGGCACGACTCCGCGACAGGCTTCCCTGCCAGGAGTCATCATCTGTCCGGCTTGGCTTATGAGCATGGACAGCGGTTAAGGGTGAACTCCTTCACCACAACACGCTTCCAAGTTAAGACGCCGCAATCGGTGTTGTCAACTGGCGGCGAATCATTTCGCGGCTCCGTCTGCGGGTTGGGCGGGTGGAACCGCATTCCGATGTCATGTGAATCTCTTGACAAGTGGGAGCTCGGAGCTTTAAATGAAACTCATACAACTCGGTTTAGGTGATGAGGTCCACCGTTAACCGCCTTCATGGCTGATGACTCCTACCGCTGTAGGGAACTGTGCCATGAAGAAGACTGAAATCCTCTCCAGCCAACCCGATGAAAATGTCTTCCGTTTGGTTCCTGGATCGCTGGTTCCAGATCAGCAGGGTATTGGGGGACTGGCGTGATTCTCTCCAACATCCTCCTCCAGATTGGTCAGGTTCTGTGCGTGCTTCTGCTGGCGCCGCTATTGCAAGGCTTCATTTTGAAGGCCGAGGAGCGGGTTCAACGAAGTCGGGGCCCCAACATTTTCCAGCCCTACCGCGATCTCTGGAAATTTTTCCATAAACAATCTGTCGTGCCAGAATCGGCCTCCTGGATTTATTTTCTCGCTCCATTTATCTCGTTCACAGCCATGCTGGTTGTGCCGATTCTGATTCCCGTACTCACCGACAGGCCGCTACCGCTTTCAAATATGGGCGACATACTGGGTGGAGGGATGGTCCTGACCCTCGGCTCATTTGCCATCATTCTGGCTGGGCTCGACACAGGAAATGTCTACGGCGGGATCGGATCGAGCCGGACGGCAATGCTGGCAATCCTTGCCGAGCCGACACTAATCCTGGTTTTTGTGGGAATCAGTCTGCTCGCCAAATCCATGTTGCCTTTCGTAGTCAACCATCTTCTCCTTGGCAGCGCTTCCGCATACTGGAGTCCCGCACACTTATTTCTGATACTGGGTTTTTTTGCGCTGCTGCTGGTAGAAACCGACAGGTTGCCAGTGCATTCGAGCACGCATCTGGAAATCTACATGATCGACGAGGCCCGCATTCTTGAATATTCGGGGCCATTGCTTGCGTTGCTCAAATGGGCATCCATGATGAAGCAGTTCATCCTCTATACCATCTTTTGCAATGTGTTCCTGCTCCCGTGGGGCATGTCTCAATTCGGAACGGCGTTCGGGCAATTTGGTTCTGTCATCACATTGCTTCTCAAGTTTCTCCTGGTGGCCCTCGTCGTTGTGATTGTGGAGACTGTACAGTCCCGTCTTCGCTTCTACCGCTATCAGGAACCTCTGGCCGCGGGATTTCTTTTTGCCATTCTTGCAATCGTTTCCAGCCAGTTGTTGTGAGGGGAATTCGATGTTTTTGGCGCATTTGAATTCGTTGCAGGCATCGATCTTCAGTTCCCTGGCTGTTGTCAGCCTGTTGCTCACTTTTGTAATGCTGGGGTCGCATTGGCTGCGCAATTATGTGTACGCCTTTGCTGTCCAATCATGGCTGATTGCCGCACTCTCCGCGTTCGTTGGGTATTTCGCGGGTTATCCAGAGCTCTATGTCATCGCGGTGCTCACAGCGCTTTTCCGCGGCCTGGTGTTGCCATATTTGCTGATGCGCATTGTCGACAGGCTGCATGTCAAACGCGAAATTCACGCAGTCCTCCAGCCGAGCTCCAGCCTCGTCGTCGGAGCCTTTCTGGTGATGTTCGCATTTGTGATCGCCAACCATATGAGCCGGCAGACTACCTCCGCCGCCCATGTGGTCGTGCTTGCCCTCACCATCATGCTGTCGATGAAATTCATCGGCTTCCTGATGCTTTCCGTGCGCGACGAGGCAGTCAGCCAGATTCTCGGGCTGTTGGTGTTGGAAAACGGCATCTTCCTCGGTTCACAGATTCTTGTGCCGGGCATGCCACTGCTGATCGAAATCGTCATACTTTTCGATCTGCTCATTGTGGTGGCGTGCTTCGGTATGCTGGTCCGTTTTCTGGTGGTGCATGCAGGCACCACCAGCAGCCGCGAACTCAATCGATTGGTGGGCTGAGTCACCATGGCACAGCAGTTATTTCTGGTTCTATTTGCCGCACCGCTTGCAGCCACGATCTTGTCCATGGCTTTGCGCCATTCACGGGTCGCGGAATATGCGACTGTCACCGCCGCGATTATCGATCTTGTTGTAAGCGTGCCGCTGGTTCTGCAGACCCTGCATGGTACTGTCATTTGTTGGCACAGCTACATAAGGGTCGACACGCTGGGCGCGTGGGTCATTCTCTGCATTTCCATTGTGTATGCGCTCTCTTCCATTTATGCCGTTGGCTACATGCGGCTTCTCGATGAGGAGAAGCGCCTGCCACTGTTCTATGCGTTGTTCTCCGGCTTTGCCTTCACCATGCTGGCGGCCTGTGTTATGAACAATGTCGGGGTCTACTGGATTGCAATTGAGCTGACAACCCTTATCAGCACCTTCCTGGTTGGCTTTGAGCGCGAAGCGGAAAGCACTGAGGCTGCCTGGAAATATATAGTTGTCGTCTCCGGCGGTATTACGCTGGCATTGCTCGGCACGGTGCTCTTCTATTGGGGTGGCTCCTTCGTGCTGGGTCCGCGTTATGCGATGACATGGGCCGCGCTTCACACCTCGGCTCCGCAGGTTTACCAGCCTTTGCTCCTCATCTCATTTTTATTGGTTCTGGTTGGTTATGGGACGAAGGCAGGTCTCGCTCCCATGCACACATGGCTGCCGGACGCACATAGCGAATCTCCAGCGCCTGTTTCCGCCATGCTTTCCGGAGCGTTGCTGAATGCATCCATGCTGGGCATTGCGCGTTTTCTCGGCGTCGTCAGTGGAGCTTCCATCAGCCGGTCCGCGCATACGGCGGTGGTTACGTTCGGCATTTTCTCCTTTGTATTGGCAGCGCTCTTCATCGTGAGGCAAACAGGCATCAAGCGCTTGATGGCGTATTCCAGTGTCGAACACATTGGTGTGCAAGCTCTTGGGCTTGGCTTTGGCGGTGTGCTGGGTGTAGCGGGGACCCTCTACCACATGCTGAATCACTCCATGAACAAATCTCTGATGTTCTTCGGTGCCGGGAATGCGATGCGCGCGTATGGGACCAAAGAAATCTCAGGCATCCGGCATGTGCTGAAGACCTTTCCGGCCAGCGGAACGCTTTGGCTGCTGGGTGCGGTGGGCATTGCGGGAGCGCCGCCGTTCGCACTTTTTCTGAGCGAATTCACCATCCTGCGCGTCGGGATCGCCGGCCCTTATCGCTGGGCCGCTGTCTTGTTTGTGGTGTTTTTGGTGGTCGTTTTTATCGGTTTCCTCGCGCATTTTCGCTCTATGTATTTTGAAGTTACCCCGGAACAACAAGCACCACAAGTACGTCGTTTGCCATGGGTGGTCTGGCGCACTCTTCCGATGTGGCTGGCCTTTCTCCCGATGTTAGTGCTGGGCCTCTGGTGGCCACACGGTTTGTGGGATGTCTTCATAAAGGTATCGGTCGAATTGGCGGGAGGTGGCCGATGAAGGGCGTGACTGAACGGACACTCCAGTCGAATGAAGTCCCATCCGCTTGCCAGCACCTCATCGAAAACGGCGCGCGCCTACAGATGGCCTACGCCTGGTTCCCGGAACCTGGTGTGTCTCCTGAGGTCCTTTATCTCGCCGACCAAGGCCCACATAAGCCGTTTTCACTCCTGCGGTGTCGTCTTCCCGAGGGTTCGCAAGAACTTCCGTCGCTTGCAAAGAGCATTCCGCTCCTCGGGTGGTATGAACGTGAAATGACGGACCTCTGCGGAGTTTCCTTTCAAGGCCATCCTGAGCCTCGCCCGCTGGTGTTGCATGAAGGCGCTCATCCATCGGTCCCGCCGCTCGACCCGCGCTATCCGAAAGGCGAAATGGTTCCATATACCGAGTTGCCGTGGGACCTGCCGTCGGTAGAGGGCAGTGATGTCCAGACACTGCCATTCGGTCCCGTAAGGGGTGACGTGCTTGAGTCGGCGCAGATCGTCTTCTATTACGTCGGCGAAGCCATTCTGCATTGCCATCCGCGTCTGTTCTTCAAGCATCGCGGAATGGAGAAGCGCTTTGAGGGTCTGTCTCCCGCTCTGGGTACATTGATCGCGGAACGTATTTCCGGCGTGGACAGCGTTGCTCATGCGCTTGCATTCTGCCAGGCAATCGAAACAGCAAGCCAATGTGAGGTTCCAGAACGCGCCCGTTATTTGCGGACCATCCTGGCTGAGTTGGAGCGTCTCTACAATCACCTCTACTATCTTGGCCATCTGTGCCACACGACAACGCTCAAAGTGGGCGAAGCGCAGGGCAAGCTCCTTGCCGAACAATGCAAACAACTGAACGGCTTCTTCACTGGCAGCCGGTTCTTGCGCGGGCTGCTCAAGCCCGGCGGACTCCGGCGCGACCTGAACTTGAGTGCCCTGTCTGCGCGCCTGCGCGCATTGGAGCACGATATCACTGAATATATGGTTGCTCTCGAAAACACCAACAGCCATCTTGACCGGTTGATCACGACTGGTCATTTACCGCACCAGGTCGCATTTGACCAGGGCGCGACCGGCCCGATCAAACGGGCGTCTGGCATCCAGCACGATTTGCGTTGTGACCATCCCTACGCTGCCTATGACCAGCTTTCGATGGAGATACCCATGCGGACGGAGGGCGATGCACATGCCCGCTCTCAGGTCCGCATGGAAGAAATCCGGAACAGCCTGGTGCTTCTGCTCAGTGCGCTCCACGCTATGCCCGAAGGACCGGTCGAGACCGGGATTACGTTACCTTCGGGAGGCGAAGGACTCGGATGGTGTGAAGGCCCACGAGGGTCAATCTACTACTGCGTGCATTTCGACGCGACAGGCAGATTGGCACGCGTCAAGGTGAAGTCCGCGTCATTTTCCAACTGGCGCGTATTTCCGTTCACGGTACACGACACCAACATGATGGACTACGCGATCAACGAGGCAAGCTTCGGCCTGACAATGGCTGGCTGCGACCGTTAGAGATTGGGGCAAAGAATATGCCGATCTGGACGCTGTATGGGTTGAACCGGGGAATCGCCACAACTCCGTGGCCGGGCAAGCAGGATGCGGAGGCCCAGCCAGGAGTGCTGGGTCTACCGCGTTTCCAGCCGGACCGTTGCCAGGAGAACTGCCGTGCCTGTGCCGAGGTCTGTCTTCCTGGAGCGATTGGAATTACAGCCGGACAATACGGGGAGCGGCTCACCCTCGATTATGGAAAATGTATCGGCTGTCAGCTTTGCACAGAGTCCTGTCCGAATGATGCGCTGATGAAATCCGAGGATTGGGCCTTTGGCGTGCGCGACCGTGAGGACCTGGTTTGGGCGGAAGCATTGGCCTCGAAACCGGCCCACGAACTGACCAGGACAATTCAAAAATGTTTCGGGCGAAGCCTGCATGTTCGTCATGTAGACGCAGGTTCCTGCAATGGATGTGAATCAGAACTGCAGGCGCTGAATAATCCCTATTACAACCTTCATCGACTGGGAATCTTTTTCACCCCATCACCGCGTTTCGCCGACTTGCTGCTGGTAACCGGTTCCGTCACGTATGCAATGCATGAGCCGCTGCTCGAAACCTATAACGCAATGCCGGAACCGCGATGGGTGATGGCGATGGGCACCTGCGCTGTCTCAGGCGGCGCGACGGGCGGCGGCTATAGCTGCGCGCATGGTGTCGAAGGGATATTGCCCGTCGACATTTATGTGCCGGGCTGTCCGCCCAATCCATTTGCGATGATCCACGCTCTGCTCCTGCTTCTCAACCGCGCGGAGCAGTTCGTTCAGGGAGGCCATTTTGCAAAATGAATTTCTGTTGGCGATGGCAGCGCTCTGGGCCTGCTCATTTCTGGCGGCGTTGTTGGAGTCAAGCGGGAAGCTGGCACGCGCCGGAATCGTTCTCGGATGCGGCTGCGGTGTTGCAGCGTGCTTGATGGGTCTTCCCGGGGCAACGCCGACATTTTTGCCGGGATTCAGCGTAGGCGATACGCCGGTGAAGTTTCATCTGGACGCCGGTGGCTGTTGGCTCTTGCTGTTTGGCCTGCTGACCGCCCTCTTTGCGGCGGCATTGAATACTACGGCCGCTTCGCGATCGGCCAAAAGATACTGGCTGGCCGGCCTCTCGCTCACGCTCCTCGGCGCACTCGGAGTTTTCGGTTTGCAGGATGCCATGTCCTTCCTGATTGCCTGGGAGGTGATGAGCGTCGGCGGGGCAGCCATGATCCTGGGCGAAGGCGTTTCCCAGTCCTCCGGCCGGCCCATGCTCTTTATGCTCTCGCTGCTTGAAGTAGGAGCAGTCGCAATTCTACTGGCTTTGCTGTTGCTTGGAAGCCATGCTGGTTCCTACGCATTCTCGAATCTTGCGGCATCACTGGCGGGGCCTGCGTCGGACACGTTGATCGTCGGTCTGTTGCTGCTGTTCGGCTTTGGTGCCAAGCTGGGAGTTCTGCCCTTCTACGAATGGTTCCCGGCTGCATATGGCTCCGGCAGCGGCGCGACGGGTGTCATCTTCTCTGGCATCGTTCTCAATGCAGCGTTCTACGCGCTCGCGCGCAGCGTACTCGAATGGCTCCCCCGAACCGGAGTGTGGGTGATGACAGTGGCCATTGTCATGATTATTGTCGGCATCCTCAGCGCAATTCTGACCATCTTCAATGCGTTTCAGGAGGAGGATTGGCGGCGGCTGTTGAGTCTGTCCTCGGCTGAAAACGCGGGCGTGGCGGTCTCGATCCTGGGCGTTTCTCTGCTGTTCGCCATCAGTGGATTGCCTGGCCCAGCGGGACTGGCCTGGATCGTTTGCCTGCTGCACCTGGGAGGACACAGTCTGGCCAAGGGCACGCTCTTCCTTACCGCCGACGGAGTGTACTCAGCCAATAACAGCTATGTGATTCGGCAAACTGGTCTGCTGCGAAACTCCTCTCCCTTTTTCGGAGTCGGAGCGCTCTTTGCGACGATGAGCCTTGCCGCGCTTCCTCCGCAGTCCGGGTTTGTCAGCGAATGGTATGCTTTCCAGACCCTCTTCCAGGGAATGCAGGTGAAGGTAATCGCTGCGCGGTTAACTATCGCCCTGGCCGCTGCCGGCCTCGCGTTGGTCGTGGCCGTCGCTTTGGCAACTTTCGCCAAGCTCTTCGGAATCGGGCTGCTTGGAGACGGGCATACTCATCCGACACATCTCGGTCCAGCACGATGTGGCAGTGTTTTTTTTCTCGGCCTGTGCGTGCTGGGGTTGGCCGTGGGCATGCCGTGGTGGATACAAGCGCTTGGGCCGGCCAGCCATGCCCTATTTGGAGTCAATGCGGCGGCATCCATGAAGGACGGCTGGCTCCTGGTTCCATTGAGCGCACACTTCGCCTTCATCTCGCCGACTAAGATGGTCATTGCCGGTCCGCTTTTGGCTTTGGTTCCAATCGTCCTCTTCCTGTTCAGCCGGCGTCTGTTTCGGGTTCGCCGCGTGCCGGTCTGGTCGGGTGGCCGGCGGGAGGATGCCCGCCGCATTGCCACGACTTCGTTGGCGTTTTCTAATGCGCTGCGGACCTTCTACGGATTCATCTATGGGCCAACCCACAATCTTGAGCGCGAATACGATCACGGACCATACTTCGTGACCCGTTTGATCTTCAATCAGGAGGTCGCTCCGATCTTTGGACCGTATTTGTTCGCGCCGCTGACGCGCCTGGTGAGAAAGGCCGCCGATAAAATCAGCGGTCTGCAATCCGGCTATTTGAACTTTTATAACGCGCTAATCGGAATGCTGCTGGTGCTGATTCTGGGATTGGCATTGTTTTACAAATAGGAACATAACTGCGCTGCACAAACTGTCCCACTGGTTCATAACATCGGGCAGGCCACCCACGCACCCACGAAACTTTGTTTGAAGTTTCCAGCGGAAGCACTACCCCTTTTGTTAACTCCCCCAACTCCCACCCCAACAAATGCGCCAGCCCCTTCAACTGGCAGCCGTACACTGGCTGCGTTGACGAGGACGTTCCGTTCTCCTCACTGCGGGGAATCCAACCATGAAAACTTTGCTCATCGATCTTTTTGCAGCGTGTGCCTGTGCCAGCCTGCACGCGCAGACATTCACCTGGCAGCCCTCGCCGGGGCATACGCAGGTGCCGATCTGGCCGGGGGCAGCGCCGCAGGGGTTTTGCCGGGGGATGGCCCATTCCCTGCGGTGCTGATGGCTACGGGTTCTGCCAGACCTGCTTGTCGGCGTCGATCAACTGCGTGAGCTTGCCAGCAATGGTCTTTTCGTCGGCAAGTGAGGGATGCGAGTTGCAGGCACTGAAGTGCAGCCCATTGATGGGGAGGAACGAGATCTGCTTGTCTCCCTGCTCCTGCAACTGCTGCACCACCTTTTGCGCCTCCGCTTCCACCTCACCCTTGGCCACATCCGCGGCCCACACGATGATGTAGGCGTGCGGGTTGCGCGCGCGCAACGCCTGCAGGAAGCGCAGATAGGTCGCCTCGTAGTCTGCGTGAAGCTCGTCTCTGGTTTTCCAGCGCTCGCCGGGGTTGAGCGCCGTGGAGAAGTCATTGGTTCCCAGCGCAATCACCAGCACCTGCGGCTTCCATGCAGGGTCGTTGTACCGTTGTTTCCTGTCGAACAGCACGTAGGGGTATGCCTGCGGCAGTGTGTCCGCCTTGAAGCCGTTGTAATTGCGAACCACTCCGCGGCCAGAGATGGCGTTGATCTGGTAATCGGCGTCATAATGCCGGGCCGTAATTGCGCCAAAGACCTTCGTGGAGTCTGTGTCGGCCCAGACTTCGTCCTCGGTACAGCCGCGCTTGAGTGAGGTATCTCCATAGCCAACCGTGTGGGAATCGCCGATGAACTCGATCTGGCGGTGACGTTGCGGCAGCGTGAGCGCTTTTTCTCTGGCGGGAATCGCAAAGCCGCCGAAGGCGTTTGGCCCCGCCTGACTTTCTGTCGCGACAAAAACACCAATCTGGTGCTTCCCTTTGCTCAGCCCTTCGATCTCGTACACGCCCGCTGCGGGCTTTACCAGTGGCGCGCCGTCTTGCCCATCCACCACGATGTGCAGGATTTCCTTGCCGCCTGCGACCCGGAAGAACACACTGGTTCCTTTGAATGCAGCGCGAAAGTAGCTTCCGGGCCACTGCGACGTGTAGTCCTTCGCTCCAAAACTGTTTACCGTTGCCGCTGGTGTTGTCAGCATTCGCCCGCCGATGGTCATTGCCAGAGGGCTGAGAGTTGGGGGTGTGGATACTTTGTGCGCTGCTAACGTGGCCGCCTGTGCTGCGGTTCCCAGCAGCGCAGCCACAGCAAGTTCACAGAAAAACTTTCGGGGTAGACTGCCCACTTTCTCACGCATTTCCTTCAGTATACAAGTCGGCTAACCGAAACGGGGAGGGCAAGCCGGGATAAATCCGGCAGATGGAAACGCGCCTGCAATCCCGCCGAAGGAACCTCACTTCCGTTAGAGGTGGATGGCTGCGCGGGCTGGAGGATTTGGATTTGTTAACCGAGTCGATTCGCGCTGCAACAAGAGAAACCAGCCCTGCGAGTGACCACCGTACACTGGCTGCTCTGAAGAGGAATTCTTTCTCTCACCGCTGTGGAGACTCCTGCATGAAAACTTTGCTCATCGCTCTTTTTGCAGCGTGTGCCTGTGCCAGCCTGCACGCGCAAACCTTCACGTGGCAGCCCTCGCCGGGGCATACGCAGGTGCCGATCTGGCCGGGGGCGGTGCCGGATGCGCAGCCTGTCGCGGGGCCGGAGTTTGCGGTCACGACCGGGAAGGACCCGCTGGCCTACTACATTGCGCTGCGGCTGCCGGGCTGCATTCTTTCGGCTGAGCGCCTTGCGGGCTCTTTCCGGCTGATTTTTTATAGGAAAATATCCCTATGACCTCGGTTCGCCTGGATAAATGGTTGTGGGCAGCGCGGTTCTTTAAAACGCGGACGCTGGCGGCGCGCGCCTGTGAGCTGGGCCGCGTGCAGCTGCATGGCCAGCCGGTAAAGCCAGCGCGCGACGTGCGGGTGGACGATATGCTGGCCGTCCGCACCGACAGCGGCGAGTTTGAGGTGCAGGTGCTGGGGCTGAGCGAGGTGCGCGGCCCGGCCACTGTGGCCCAGGCGCTGTACCGCGAAACCGGGGCCAGCCGCGAGCGCCGCCAGCAACTGGCCGAACAGCGCAAAGGGATGGCCGCCTTTGAACCTGCGCCAGAAAGCCGACCCTCCAAGCGCGACCGCCGCCAGTTGAGCCGCCTGCGCGGCAGGTCGTAGGGGTTTGTAGGTAGGGGTTTGTAGGTAGGGGCTTACAGGTAGGAGGTTTTGGGTAGGAGGTTTTGGGTAGGAGGTTTTGGGTAGGAGGTTTTGGGTAGG
>DZDJ01000270.1 GCA_022736715.1 Edaphobacter aggregans | reverse complement strand
CCGTTGTTCAGGTCGGCGAGGGACTGGAGGTCGGCGCTACCCAGCAGCGGCTCGTCGGCGGGTGCCCCGCCGCGCAGCCATTTGCGATCAAACTCATGCACATAGCGCTGTGCCAGCGTGCCGTATTCGCGTTTGCCCGTGCGTTTCAGTTCGGCAAGTTGAGGCGTGAAGACAAATAGCGGGCCGAGAACCACAATCAGCAGAAAGGCGACCATGAGAGCAACGATGCCCTGGTATTCGGGTAGCGTGGAGCCGAGGTGGAAAATGTGGTTGGTAAGGTTGCCGGCAACCAGTGCGCCGTGCGCCATCAGTAACGGGATAAAGGCATAGACCGTGTCGGCCAGAAAACCCAGCCCTCCGGTGCGGTCGGGGTGGGTGGGAATCAGGTTCAGTTTGATGCGTGACACCTGCCAGAGAAAACGCGCCCAGATAAACAGGCGGAAATACCAGCGCAACAAAAGAAACTGGAAGAGTGGCAAGCTCAAGAACACAAACCACATTCCGGCGAGCGAAAGGTTAAATCCATCCGCTGTCGGTACGGCGTACCAAGTCGGCGCATCAATCGCCATGAAATAGCGCCAGAAAATCATTACGCCCACGCCGTAGACAAAGGCGAGCAGCAGTACCTCGGCGAGTGTCGAGTTGCGCAGGCGAAATGCCGAGTGAATGGCGGCATCGAAGCGCGGTAAGGCAGCTTCGGGAACCAGATTGCGCTCCAGGAATTGCTTTATCAACAGACGCATCCGCCGGTGCACTATCAGTTCCGCGCCGACCATCAGGGGTATGGCGACTAAAAAGCGGATATGCACCTCCGCATCCATCAGGAAGGGGACGGCAACGCCACCCAAGAGATGCTCGTCCAGTGCCGAGAGCAGAAACAACGGAAGCCAAGCCAGCAGGGCGATAACGATGGTGCGTTGGCGCGCCAGCTCCATTGCATCATCCGAGAGATGCGCCCGTAGAAAAATCTGAAACAGCGGTCCGCCGTGAACCAGCGAGAAGTCGGGCGGATTGCGTAGTAGGTTGTCACTTGGGCTGGGAGGTGGGGTGCTCATTGCGAGGCTCCTTACGCGCGGAGTTATTGATTCGGTACGAATATATGTTGAATTGTAGGAGCGGGTTTGCCCGCGAAAAGCCGCCTGCTGAAGACTTCGCGGGCAAGCCCACTCCTACCGTGTGTCATGTTAAATACAGGCCGTATCTATAATGATGAAATTATGCGCCCGTTGGCTGGGAGGTTGTAGTAATGGTTACTGTCT
>DZDJ01000269.1 GCA_022736715.1 Edaphobacter aggregans | reverse complement strand
GCAAGGACGGTGCCGACGCTGAGAGCATCCCGTTTCGGCTGGAGGTGGTGACGCTTGGCATTGAGCCGGACGGCGCGCTGCTGACATCGTGCGCCGTGGTGGCAGACACCAGCGCCAGCGAAGTGCGCCGGGTGAAGCTGCCCAGCGGTGGCAATCAGCGCATTGCGTGGGACGCACTGCCGGATGTTCTGAAAGCGGCAAGCCGTGAAGGCATACCCGCATGCGTGCCAGCGGGCAAAGATGCAGCGCCAGTGGAAACCGTCATTGAAGCCATCTGGCAGCGCCTGACGTGTGAATCCAAACACAAGAAAGGACGTGCGCAGACTGCCATCACGGGATTGCATGCCGCTGGCCTTGTGACAGTTCGGGAGGGCTGGCTATGGAGGCCGTGACACCCGAAAACACCCGAAAACACCCGTTTCGGGTATCGCCGGACTCCCACAAAACACCCGAAAACACCCTCTCCCCCTTTAGGGGGAGGGTGGAATCGGGTGTGGGAACCGGGCCGGGTGTGTGGTTGCAAAACCTTTCCCTGGAGCAAAACCAAAACCTGGAGCCAAAGCCATGAACGCCATCCAAACCTGCGCCCTGCTGGTGCTCTGCCTTGCAGGGCTGCCGCCTGCAACGATTGCAGCCCTTGCCCTGCATATCCTGAACCGTGCCAAAGGAGGCCGCCCATGATTGACGCCCTGATAGGAGGCACGCTTCACGCCGCCGCCGAACAGAAAACCGGCCAAGCTGGAAAGCCCTTCGTTGTGTGCAAGGTGCGCACGCCGATGCAGAGCGGTGAAGCCCTGTTTGTGAACGTGATTTGCTTTGACAAGGCCGCCGGTGCCGCCCTGCTGGCGCTGCATGCTGGCGAGCCGGTACACCTTGCCGGAATGCTCACGCCGAAGGTATGGACGCCGCCACAAGGCGAGCCGCGCCCGGTGTTGGACATGGTGGCGCATGCCTGCCTGACAACCTACGCAGTGCAGCGCAGCCGCAAGGCCCAAGCTGCCGGGGCCGATTAGCAGTGGCCGCTGAAAAGTGGCAGGCAAAGTGGCAGGGCGCGGCCACAAAAAAAGGAGCGGGTGCCGAACTACGGAAAACTCCGGTTCGCACGCGGGACAGACGCAGCCTCGAAGCCGCTTGCATGGCCCGGCCATTCCCGCGAAAAGCCTACACAGCGCCTACATGAACGCCGGGCAACAAAAAGCCCAGCTGGTGAGGCTGGGCTAAGTGCTTGAATCTATTGGTTGCGGGGACAGGATTTGAACC
>DZDJ01000268.1 GCA_022736715.1 Edaphobacter aggregans | reverse complement strand
CACCTGCATGGGGTGCAGGGGGTCGAAGGTTCGAATCCTTTCGCCCCGACCAATAGAACCAATAGAATCAAGGCCTTAGATAACAAGCCCACACTAACAATGTGGGCTTTTTTTCGTCTAAAGGGCCTTCAGTGGGAATGAATTCCCACTCAATTCCCACTGAGTTCTAACAATTCCCAACTTTTGCCCTCCCACTGAATTCCCACTGAGCACCACCAGAAATAAATGACGATTCGTTATCAATCCCTTTGATGTTGCTGAAATCCATACTTTTCAATCATTTTTTTGCCTGATGATTGACAATCCAACATTTTTCAATAGCATGCCTAACATGAGTACGCAAACCCCGTCAAAACTTCGCGCAGCGCGGCGTGAAGCCGCCCGTGCACAGAGAACGAAGGTGTGGCTTTGTGTGGGTTTCGCGATTCTGGCCTTTGCTGTGCTGGTGCTAGGGCCGCACACGCTGGGCATTAAGCTTTCGGTCTTCCATGCGGCTGGCTTGATTGCAGGGGCGGGGGCTTTGATCCCATTCGCTTGCGCACGCGACGCCGGGCACCGAGCCAGTCTGAAAAGCTTGGGGGCGGCACGATCGGCTGTTTCAAAAGAGCTGGTTGCCGCGCGGCTTGCTCTAAATGACCTAGTTGTCGCCGCTGCGCGGGACCTCGATATTTCTGAGCGCCGCCCTTGTCCGCGGCCCATCGCCCTGCGCTCAGGGCGCAGCCTGGCGCATATCTGCCTGACATCTAGACTGGCTCGACGCCCGAGCGCGGCCCGCGCAATCGCGGGGTAGGCTCCTTTTCTTGATCAGCCACCCGCGTGACTCCGCGGGCGGCTTTTTTTTGCGCCAGACGCCCCGGCAGCGCACGCACAAAAATCACCGGCGCAAACCTGTGTTGATGAGGTTTGCAAATGGAAAAGTATTTCCAAGGCCTGCGAGAGATCGCACAAATATTTGGCGTATCACATACGACTTTGCAGTCGAGGGGCATCGCGCCTGACCGAACTGACCCGACCCGGGGAATCCTGACAATTGGCCCAGGCACGCGGGGCGCTATTTCCATGCCCTGCTTGCGTATTGGCGGGCACTGGGTCGTGACGAGCGCGGCGCTGAATAGCGTTTTGCGCGCCCTAGGCGCTATCGCCATCGAGGCGGCTTCCCTTGGTGAACCCACCGCCACCGATGCAGTGGCTGCGCCACAGAGACGCAGGGGCCGCCCGCGCAAACATGCTGCAGCGGGGGCGGGGGGCGCGAAATGACGGC
>DZDJ01000267.1 GCA_022736715.1 Edaphobacter aggregans | reverse complement strand
CGGTTTTGCCGCAGCCTGTGCGCCCACCGATTAAAAGCAGGTTTTGCCGCGCCGCCTGCGTGACCAACGTGTCGAGTAAAAAGCGGCGCATGGCCTTGTAGCCACCCGCCACACGCGGCACGACCACGCCCGCCTCATCGGCCAGCATCTGTTGCGTCAAACGCGAGCGCAGGCCGCCACGAAAGCAGTACAACACACCGTCAGGATGCGCCTCGGCCCATGCTGCCCAGCCCGTAATGCGTGCGGCCTTGGCAGGCGCGTCCACCAGGGCATAACCCAGCTCGATAGCAGCATCCTGCCCCTGCTGTTTGTAACGGATGCCGACCTGATGACGTTCATCGTCGCTGAGCAACGGCAGGTTGATGCTGTTGGGAAACGCACCTTCGTTGAACTCGACCGGGGCGCGCACATCCAGCAAGGGGCGCTGACCTAAAAATAACGCCGCAAAATCGCTCACCAACGGCAGGACAGACTTCACACAAAACTCACAAAAGGCGCATCGGCGGGCGTGCCCGGCGCGCGTTCAACCAGCTCACCCAAGGGACTTAGCTCCAAACCAAACGCTGCGGCACGGCGCAGGAACTCAGTTTCACCTTCAGGCATGACGGCAATAAGCAAACCGCCGGAGGTCTGTGGGTCGCAGAGAATCAGCTTTTGCGCTTCGGTGATCGGGCTGGCTTTGTGACCGTAGCTGGCATGGTTGCGGTGCGTGCCGCCGGGCGAACAGCCCAAGGCGGCATACTCGTGCGCGGCCTCAATCACCGGAATGGCGTCCAGCTCAACACGGGCATTGACACCGCTGCCTTCGCACATTTCCAGCAAATGCCCCAGCAGGCCGAAGCCCGTCACATCAGTCATGGCCACCACTTTGTCCATGTCGCTGATTTCCGCGCCGAAACGATTGGGCGTGACCATCCAGTCGCGGGCGATATGCGCGTGTTCCGGCTTGAGCAGCTTGGATTTTTGCGCCGTGGTCATCAGACCAATGCCCAGCGGTTTGGTGAGGTACAAACGCGCCCCGGCGCGAGCGGTGTCGTTGCGCTTGAGATTGTGCAGATCGACCAGCCCGGTCACGGCCAGGCCGAAAATCGGCTCAGGCGCATCAATACTGTGCCCGCCCGCCAGCGGAATGCCGGCCAAATGACAGGCCGCCCGCCCGCCCTCAATCACCTGACGGCCGACTTCGGCGGGCAGCTTGTCGATCGGCCAGCCGAAAATCGCAATCGCCATCAAGGGCTTGCCGCCCATGGCGTAGATGTCGGAAA
>DZDJ01000266.1 GCA_022736715.1 Edaphobacter aggregans | reverse complement strand
AACGCCAGCCATTCTCGCTTTTCACTAAATGCAGGGTCTGCTGACGCGGCAGGCGGTCGCCAGCCTTGAAGTCGCCGTAGAGTAAGCTCAGGGTGATTAAATTCATGCCCGCGCCCAGTTTGTCGAGTGGGCCGCCGGGAGCCTGCCCAGCAGCATCGGCGATTTCTTGCAGGCCCTTATTGAACACCAGCTCATAGCTGACATCGGCGCTGTAGTGCGTTGCATCTTGCGCTAGGCCGTCGATTTTTTTGAAGTTTTCGATGTTGTAAATGGCTTGTGGGGTGTTGGCTTTGAGTTCGATGGCGACGAGCTTTTCCAGTTCGCTGACGCTGGGTTTGCCGGAACAGGCTAGGAGGAAAAAACTCAGGCCAAGGATGGTTAGAAAGCGTTTCATCGGTGTTGGATACTCAAGGTTGCGGTGGTTTTTTGAAGGGAATGACGTTGGCGGAGTCGTGCTGCGGCGCAGCGTCCTGGCGCGGAACGACGGGCGGTGTAGTGGCCGGGTTATCGCTAATCAGGTTGAATTCGACACCGAGTAAACGGCCACTGAGCAAGGTCAGTTCGGCCGGCCAGCGATCTGCGCCCAGGCGGCTGAATTCAAACTGGAATACGCGGCGAATCGCCCACTTGCGCAGACCCGTGCGTGGGTCGGCATCGCGCACGATGCGCCAGTTTTTCATGCCTACGCTGTCGTCTAAAAATTGCAGCCCCATGCGCTTGCAGGTGTCGCGCGCGAGACGTTCGGCGTGTTCTCGTGCGCGCCAGTTGTTCCAGGAGAGCATGGCGGCGCTGGCGAGGGCGATCAGTAAAATCAACGATTGGAAGCTAAGCATGGGCGGATTCTAACAGCACTCTTGACGATGACGCAGTGCAGGGAAGCGTTCGCGTAGGGCGTTTTGCTGTGCGCGGTTGATTTCGGCAAGCGCAAGACCCCAGCCGTGGGCATGTTCACTCAAAACCGTGCCCCAAGGGTCGATGATCTGGCTGTGACCAAAGGTTCTGCGACCGGGAAAATGCTCGCCACCTTGCGCGGCGGCGAGAACAAAGCATTGGTTTTCAATGGCGCGCGCGCGCAGCAGCACGTCCCAGTGTGCCTGACCTGTGGCATGGGTAAAGGCGGCGGGCAGGGCAATGACTTCGACATTTTGCACGAGCATCTGGCGAAACAGCTCGGGAAAGCGCAGGTCGTAGCACACGGCAAGACCCAGCCGTCCCACTGGGCTGTTGATGACGATGACTTCGTGGCCGGGGGCGAAATGCGCTGATT
>DZDJ01000265.1 GCA_022736715.1 Edaphobacter aggregans | reverse complement strand
CGGGAAAGGGTGTTGCTGAAAATGGTGCTGTTGCGGGCGGCAAGCGCGGTCAGCGGCCCGCTGCCGGCGAAGACGAGGAAGAAGGCGAGGAGGAGAACAGGGCGTGGGCTGTTTGGTCGCATGGTGACAGCATGGATACAAATGAACGTGAAGGGCGTTATTGCCGGGGCATGAAGAATGGAGCACGAATGGAGTTCGGGCAAGCTGCTGACCATTCACCATATTTGATTGGCCGATTCAAGGTTTTTTAATGAAACATATTGCGCAAAGCGGCCAGCTTCGCTGCTATGACGATGGAGGCCGGGAAATACCCTGCGCCGGCAGCGGGCAGGATGGGGAATACCGGGCGGGCGAACCCTGGCCGCACCCTCGATTCGCGGCGGAGGGCGCGGTCGTCCGGGATCATCTGACCGGGCTTGTCTGGGCCAGGGATGCCAATATTGCCGGGTTCCCTGTCAGTTGGCCGGAGGCGTTGGTCCAGATCGCGGCCCTGGACGGAGAGGGGTACGGCGGCTTTTATGACTGGCGGCTGCCCAATCGCCGGGAGTTGCGCAGCCTGATGTGCTATCAGGCGAGAAAACCGTCCCTGCCCGCCGGCCATCCTTTTATCAATGTCTTCCTCGGCTGGTACTGGACATCCACCAGCGCCGCCATCCATCCGGCCTATGCCTGGTCTGTGCATCTGGAGGGGGCGCGCATGTTTTATGGCGGCAAGGACCAGTTTTCCCTGTTCTGGCCGGTGCGCGGTGCGGGCAACGGTCTGCTGGCGGCCACCGGCGCGGATCGCTGTTTTGATGCGTTTGGCGCGGAAATCCCCTGCCGGGGAAGCGGTCAGGACGGGGAAAACCAGGCGGGTGCTTCCTGGCCGCGGCCCAGATTCGTTGCAAACGATGCGGTGGTTGTTGACAGACTGACGGATCTGATCTGGGCCGGGGTGGCGGATGCGGCCGGCCGGACTGTCACCTGGGATGAGGCCCTTGCCACTGTCCGGCGGCTGAACCGGGAGGGATACGGCAACATGACCAGCTGGCGGCTGCCGAATATCAATGAGCTGGAATCATTGGTGGACTGCCGCTTTCATTCACCGGCGCTCTCCGCCGGTCATCCCTTTGTTCAGGTTCAGGAGGCGTACTGGTCATCGACCACCAGTTATTTTGAAACCGATTGGGCCTGGGTTCTTTACCTCCACAAAGGCGCCTGCGGCGTGGGGCACAAGCCGGGAAAGACCTTTCATGTGTGGCCGGTTGCCACCCTTGCCAAGACCGCTTGA
>DZDJ01000264.1 GCA_022736715.1 Edaphobacter aggregans | reverse complement strand
CGCCCGGCTCAAGGCCCTGCATCATCAGCATCATCCGCGCGGTTGAGCGGTCGCGAACAAGTCGCGGCGGCCGTCCCGGGCGCAAGGCCTTTACGCGGGGCGAGGCGGCCTGTCGAACCCGTTCTTCATCGAACCTTCATGCATCGTCATGCCCCATGTGCGGGTATGATCGTGACCTTCTTAACTGATTGATGTTGCCAAGAGACCCGGCATGAGCACGCTTAACAGGATTATCAAGACCCTTACCCACACTTCCCGTGAAGATTGCCGCACCAGCCTGACCGCCGAAGGCCTGACCATGGCGGTGGGCAATCATTTGCGCTACACCCAGGGCCTTCTGCCCGCCCAAGCGGACAAACATGCCTATTATTTCGCCCTGGCCTATGCGGTGCGCGACCGGATGCAGCAGCGCTGGGCGTGCAGTAGCGGGGTCTACCTTGAGCAGTCGCGCAAGATCGCCTGCTATCTTTCGGCGGAATTCCTGCTGGGGCCGCATCTGGGCAACAACCTGATCAACTTGGGCATCGAGCAGTCCGCCCGCGAGTCGCTGCAACATTTCGGGCATGACCTGGACGACATTCTGGCATGCGAGGATGAGCCGGGCCTCGGCAATGGCGGTCTGGGTCGGCTTGCCGCGTGCTATCTGGATTCGCTGGCGACCCTGGAACGTCCGGCCATCGGCTACGGCATCCGCTACGAATTCGGCATCTTCGAGCAGTCGATCCAGGACGGCTGGCAGTCCGAGGCGGCGGACAAATGGCTTAGCCATGGCAACCCCTGGGAGATCGAAAAGACAGGCATTTCCTATCTCGTCAACTGGGGCGGTCGCACCGAGCATTATTACGACGAGCAGGGCCGCCACCGCGTGCGCTGGATCCCGCAGAGCATGTTGCGCGGCACGGCCTATGACACGCCGATCCAGGGCTTTGGCGTGAATACCTGCAACACGCTCCGGCTCTGGAGCGCGGAGGCGGTGGAGGAGTTCAACTTCCAGGTCTTCAATGCCGGCGATTACTACCAGGCCGTGGTGGAAAAGATCACCTCCGAAACCGTGACCAAGGTGCTGTATCCCAATGACGAGCCCGAGGCCGGCAAGCAGCTCAGGCTGGCTCAGCAGCACTTTTTCGTCAGCTGCTCCCTGCAGGATATGCTGCACATCCTGGATCAGAGCGGCGAGCCGGTGACGCGCTTCGCGGAGCGCTTCGCCGTGCAGCTCAACGATACCCACCCATCCATCGGCGTGGCCGAGCTGATGCGTCTGCTGGTCGATGAGCGCGGCCTC
>DZDJ01000263.1 GCA_022736715.1 Edaphobacter aggregans | reverse complement strand
CCGCCGCCCGCCCGCGCCGCGTGGTGGTTGCCGTGACGTAACCCGCCTCGCGCACAACAGACAGATGGCTGGGCGTAAAGCGTCCATAGGGATAACAAAAATGCTCGACCTTCGCGCCACACGCCTCTTCCAGCTCCGCCTTGCAGCGCGTGATTTCCTCGCGCGCCACGTCATCGTCAAGCGTGGTCAGATCAAGATGATTGCGCGTGTGTGCGCCGACCTCCATGCCAGCAGCCACCCAGGCGCGCAGTTGCGCGGTATTCATCAAGGGCTTTTGCGGCACACCCATGGCGGCATCCCAGTCGTTAAAGCCGCCCAGACGCTGACTGACCGCATAGCACGTCGCTGAAAAACCAAGTTTTTGCAGGATGGGCGCGGCATTTTCCAAGGTGTTCAAATAGCCGTCGTCAAACGTTACGCCCACCACTTTGCCGATCTTTTCGCCGCGCAAATAAGGCATTAACTCGCCCATGGACAGGCCGCGATAGCCCAGCAATTTCAACAACCGCATCTGCGCTGCAAAGCGCGTGGGCGCAACCACCATGCCGCGCATCGGTGTACCGCGTGCAGGCGGGGTGTCAATCTGGTGATACATAAGAATGGGGATGGGCATGGCGACTTCTCTCAAGGGCATTTGTCGGGCAGCCCAACATGGGCAGGGCGACCGGAAAGATACCAGCCGAATACGCGCCAATACACACCAGTACGCGCACGCTGACGCGCTGAAAATACACCACCCAAGACATACGCCAGCCCATTGAACAGCGCGTTGCTCGCCGCTTTAAGCAGCAACACAACAAAAGCCAGCGGAAACAAACTGGGCTGCGTCTTGGCGTAATACAACAACTTCGAACGCTGGTACTCGATGCGCGCCAAGGCATTGTAGCGTTTGGCCGTACCGCCCTGAGCATGGACGGCACGCGCAGCCGGCACATGCCAGATTTGCCATCCACGGGCATGGGCGCGATGACACCATTCGGTTTCTTCCAGAAAAAAGAAGAAATCCTCATCCAGTACACCAAAATCCCGCGCCGCATCCATACGCACCGCGAATAAAGCGCCGATCAGACTTTCGACCTCAAGCGGCATATCTCCACCGGGGCGACCCTGATAGCGTGCAGGATGCAGGCGGCGCATGAGCGACTTGGGCAGAACCTCGTCCAACAGGCGCGGAAAGGGCGCAACGGCGTTTTGCAGGCGACCATCGTCATACAACAAACGCCCCCCGGCAAAGGCCGCGCGCGGGTACTGATCGAAATGCGCAGCCAAGGCCGCAAACGCACC
>DZDJ01000082.1 GCA_022736715.1 Edaphobacter aggregans | reverse complement strand
CCAAAGGAGTTTGTATGCAGCGCGTCTTTGTGCCGGATCAGAACAGACAACCACTTCTGCAAAGGGGCGACGGTTATGCCTATACCTGATCAACCGGGCAATGACAAAACCCAAACCACGCACGTGTCGGAGTGCTCACGCAACCCGACACGGCGGCTCGCAGGTGTCCCTGCCTGCTCGAAGTCCTTCCTTGGCGAGTCCTCCGATGCCCTGGCCAGGGGCGAGGAGGTCGACCTGCACGGATTCGGCAAGTTCAAGCCCAAAGAGCGAGCAGCCCGGCAGGGGCGCAACCCGCAAACCGGTGAGATCATCACCATCGCAGCCTCCAAGGGTGTAGGCTTCGCCGCTGCCAAGGCGCTCAAGGATCGCCTGGTCTGATCCTGTCCTTCCCCGCCTCAGCGCAGATCTACGCCATACATGGGGTGATAAAATGTCCAGGGGCAGTGGGTTCCGCTTAAACTTCCCAGGAATTTTTATGATCCCATTCGCTCGACTCATGCTTGTCGCCGCCGCAGTTGTCGTACCTCCCGCCATGGCCATAGAAGATGTTGCCCTGAGCTACCGACTACCCCAGTCTGTCGAGCGAAGCCCAAACTCCATCACCGTAATCGATCGAGAAATCATCCGCATGTCGGGCGCCCTGTCGATCGGCGACGCACTGAGTCTCGTCCCCGGCGTGCTGGTGGGGCACAAGGACGCTGGCATGGAGTCCATCTCCTACCAGGGCCTCAGCGACGAATTCCCCCGGCGGACGCAAGTCCTCGTCAACGGTCGATCCATTTTCCTTCCAACATCGGGAGGTGTGTCATGGAAGGCCATCCCCGTTCAGCTTGAGGATGTAGAACGCATCGAGGTCATCCATGGCCCTAACACAGCCCTGAGCGGCAGCAACGCGCTGCTCGGCACCATCAACATCATTACCAGACATCCGCGCGAAACCGAGACTTTCAAGGTCGGAACCACGTTCGGAACTAACGGCACCCGCAACTTCAGCCTCCGCGGCAGCGCCGCTGGAGATGTACTGGCTGCAACGGTGTCCATGCACAATTATGCAGATATCGATGGTTATGATGTGAAGTCGGACATCGCGCCGTTCACAGACGAGATGCGCCATAGAAGTGGACTACTGCGCGTGGATGGAGACCTCAATCGCCTGCACACGGGCCTTGGGGAGTTGACCATGGAGATCGGCGCCTCACGCGAGACCACTGACCTCGGAGGCTTCATCGATCCATGGATCGATGAGCCTCAAGGCAACGAGGCGACCTTCGAGTCTAATACCATTCACAACTACCAGCACCTGACTTGGCGGGGTGAATACGGGGCAACCTTCACCACCGTGCGCCTTGCCCACATGGATGATCGCGTGAAGGAAATTCAGGCGCTGGTAATTCCACCCATGCTAGACACCAGCTATGACAATGGTTACACCGGGCGCCGCAACGACGCGGAAATCGAAGTCGGGCATCGCCTGAACCACGATCTACGGGCTCTCGTCGGGGCAGCCTACCGAGACGAATGCATCCATAGCACAGCCCTGCTGGGCGGCAACGATCCGCAGACCGTGCACATGAAGCGCGGCTTCGCCCAGATGGAGTGGGCGCCCGGCGAAGACTGGGTACTGCACGCCATGGGTGCGTGGGAACAGGGGGATCTCATGGATACCCAGTTCGCGCCGACCATCGCGGTCAACTACCAGTTCGCCAAGGGACATTTCCTCCGCATGGCGTATGCCGAAGGGTACCGCCATCCGATGGTCTACGAAGAGATGGCGGATAGGTTCGTCGAAATTCCGATGATCGGACGGGTCCAGTACGTGGAAAGCCTTGGTGGCCTCGACCCGGAACGAAACAGGACCATTGATGCGGCCTGGATTCATCGCCCTGACTGGACCCTAGAAACATCCTTGCGCGTATATCAAACCCGGCTGGATAGGTTGATCACCCCGTATGAGCGACCGTACGCAGGCCTTTCGCTCTACCCAGGCGTCGTGATGGACTTCAGAAATGCGAACGAGATGACCTCGCGCGGCGTTGAGGCCAGCACTATGTGGCGCGAGCATGATTGGATCGCGCGCGGAACTTATACCTACAGCGACGTTAGGAACGAAAGCGTGTGTGGGGACTCGTTGGCGGGGTCCTGCTTTCTCTACGAAGATGGGCAGCCGCGGCACAACCTGTCGGTCCTGCTTGGCAAGAAGCTCGCCCACGGATGGGTGGTGTCGGGGACCTATCAGTACATCTCCGGATATCGATGGATCTGGGTCGATTACCCCAATGTAGGCGACAACCAGTTCCTTAATCTGAGGGTCGCCAAGTTGTGGCGACACGGGCGATCCGACGTCGAGCTTTCCCTGATCGGGCGGAACCTCCTCGGCGAGGTTCACGATTTCCGTACTGATGCGTCGTGGGCGCCAGCAGGCCTCGTCCGACTCGTGATCAGCCACCTGTGACGACGATGTGCTGAAACCAATGAGAATGAGATTTCTGGCATCCTCCTTTGCGCTCTCATTTGGCATCAGCCAGGATATCTGCGGAAGCACGCGTGCGCAGCATATTGTCGATGTGGACGCAGAGGAAGCGGCCTACGAGGCTTCGAAATCTCCAGACACATTGATTTGGATACGAGCCCTGAGTCCCAACCAATACAAGCAGCTGGACGCCGAATACCCGGGGCGCGTGAGCGGGGTGATGCAATATCCGGCGCTGGATAAGCAGGTTGAGCTGCTCCAGTATATTCGCCCCAAGATCAAGGCCGTGCTCATTCCTATTCCACAGGGAGTGGAGTGCGATCTATGTCCACAAATAGAAGAACTATTGATGAAGACAGGGATTCAACCTATCCCGGTCGTCATCGAGCAGGATGTGAATTCACTGCGGCAAGTGGCGCGTCGTATCAACGAGGCGCAGGCTCTGCTGATGCTCCCCGTCGCCACCATCTACGGGCCTCAACAGATGCGTTACTGGGTGGCCCTGACTGCGCGCCACAACGTGCCTATGGTCGGGGCCTGGACCGAGGGTCAGATTAACGCCGGTGCTTCCGCTGGATGGATCGTGACCGAGGAGGCCAAGGAGGATTGCAGGAGAGCTTATGTAGATCATGTCCAGAAAAATGGGGTATGGATGAAGACCCCTTGCTATCCGAAGGTTACCTACATAGAAAATCGACATCTGCTCGATTTAATCGGTGTTACGATTCAATCTCACACCCATGAGGAGACCAAGTAATGGCTGAGTCAACACCATCACTGACTAAACATCTCTTCATCGCTCTGGCACCGATGGTTGCATTGTTCTTCTTCGGGATCATCTATTTGGCGATGGAGTTCAACAGGTCCATCCAGTCGATCCGTGAAGCGCAGATCAGCAATTTGCTAAATTACCTGGCCAGCACTCTCGAAATCCCCATTGGAACAGCGAACACAGGCGCGGTGTATAGCGAGCTCGAGCGGGTCATCGGGCAAGCAGGAGTAATCCGCATTACCGTCACAATGCCGGACGTTCAAACCCCTTTCGTCATGGTAAACCCTATCTATGCGAAGGAAATCGACTCAATTAAGGATAGAAAACGCCACGCTGTTACGATCAAAAATCGATTTGATGGGGAGGGCAGTAAGCCCCTCGGTGACATCATTATTGAAGAGGATGGTCGGCAGCAGACCAGCGAGATGTGGCGAATCATCAGCATCACCAGTCTCGGGCTGGTTGGAGGCATCCTCATGCTGGCCTATTTCATCAGACACGTTACTCGAAATATCCGCAGGCCGGTCGATCGCCTCAATGTCGCGCTCGACAACATTACGCAAGGTGTTCTTGATTTCGATTTTCAGCCTTCCGCCCGCAATGAGCTCCGTTCCCTTGAAACCACCGTAATCCGCCTGAAGGAGGTTTCACAAATAAATCTGCGTATGCATAAAGAAAATATCAGACTGGAAGAGGAGGCGGCCAGGGCCATGGAAAGCAAGCGAGTGCGCACCGAGTTTCTTGCTCACATATCGCACGAGATCCGCAACCCTCTGCATGCCATCTGTGGATACAGCGAACTGCTGGCCAACGAGCCTGAAACGATGGGCGCACTGAGCATGGAGAATCAGTCTCGTCTACGCACTGTGGCTAAGAGCGGTCATCACCTTACAAACATCGTGAGTGATATGCTCGACTTCGCACAGCTGGAAGCGGGTGCAAAAACCATTGAGAAAGACCGGGTGAATATATGGGGCTTGCTCGAAGATCTCTGCGACATCCATGCCGTGAGGGCGCGTAGCAAGGGGATTGGGTTGGATATCCTCATCGACGCCTACGTCCCGCGTCTGATCGAGACTCCAGAGAAAGCAATCCGCAAGGTCATAGGTAACCTTATATCGAACGCCGCCAAGTTCACCGACAAGGGTCATATCGAGGTCCATGCCAAAACTATTGATATTGACCAGGAGATCGCCGGCCAAGGGTCCCAATTATGGATCAGCGTCAGCGTAAGCGATACCGGGCCGGGGATTCATGAGGAGCACCTCCAGAGTGTGTTCGACCCCTTCTACCAAGTAGATAGCGGTACCACCAAAATCCACGAAGGGTCCGGACTGGGCCTGGCCATCGCAAACAAATACCTGTCGATGATGGGCGGATACATCCGCCATCTCAAGCAAGACAAAGGCACCTGCTTCGAAGTGAGCTGGCCCATCAAGGCCCTTCCTGATGAAATTCAAGTGCCAAACAGCGCGCATCCAGATCTGACAGCCGTAGTAGTCGCTCCACGTGAATCGCAACGCCGGAGCATAAGCGGTGCTCTTCTGCGTAACGGGTTTGATGCCACCGTCGAGTATGCATCGATGGCTGAGGTGAATGCTCACCATGGGGTCCCTTTTGACTTGCTGATCAGTTCGGATGATGCTTGCGGGGCTGTCAAAGTGATCCGTTCCTGCCGTTTGGCTCGCAAATCCGTCCTGCTGATGACGCGCGAGGCCACCGACAAGTATCGAGGAGTCATGAGCGGTGAGGGGGCGGACCTGCACCTGATGTCACCACTGATGGGCGAAGACATTCTCGAACACATCCTGCCTCTGCTCAGGGATGGCAAAAGAGATCGTCGCAAGGCGAGCCGTATTAGCGACTTCAGCAATATGCGGGTCATGGTCGTCGACGATGAGGATGTCAATGTTGACATCATTCGTGGGTATCTGTCGAAGATTGGCATCCAAGACGTTGACGCGGCGTTTTCAGGCGCCGATGCACTGTCCGCGCTGCAGATCAACAAACCTTATGATCTGCTTATCACCGATCTCCACATGCCCAATATGGACGGCTACAAGCTGGTCACCAAGATCCGCCAGATCGATCCCTTCATGCCGATCGTGGCCCTGACCGCTGACAATCAGATGGCGGTTGTCACGCGCCTGAGGGAAGCAGGTGTCCGCGAAGTGCTGGGCAAACCTTTGAATCGTGACAAGCTTCGCGAGGTGATCGCTTCTATCGCGATCACATCCTTGAACGCGTCTCCCGTGGAAATCGATCTTTCGATCTACCAAGCCAGGTATCTGGACAGTATGCGCAAGCATGGCGAGCAGCTGGCGGAGAGCATGGCGGCCCGGGATGAGGCCCGAGCTCGCGAGGTCCTGCACACGATGATTGGCAATGCAGGAATGATGCAGGACCTTGGTAAAGTGGAGCGACTCGAGAGTATCAATGCGCACGTGAAGGCATCACGATGGAATGTTGAGTCCTTGCCCTCCCGCCCCGATACGCATCATCCATGATGCTGCTCGGA
>DZDJ01000081.1 GCA_022736715.1 Edaphobacter aggregans | reverse complement strand
TGGGATACGAAACCGAAAAATGAGAAAAGCGACATAAGTAAGCACGCCAGCCGGGTCATTGCCCGGCGCGGCGTGCGCGCCGTGCTCGGCAGGTGCGAAACCGATCCGCAAGGGGTAGGGGCGGAGCGCCCCGAACCGTCACGGCCCCGTGCCGTGACTACGCAGGTGGAGACCCAGGGAAGACGCGAACGGGCAAACCCCGCCGCGCACAGGCCATCGAGGCCGGAAGCCGCTCCTACAACCGCTTCTGCGGTTTAGGGGCGGTAGTTCATGTGCCGTGGCGCGAGACCTGAACCAGCTCGATGTCCACGCCCAGCAGGTCGCTCCATTCCAAGTCCCCGACCCCCTTGGGAAGAAAGATCGAGTACACAAACAATCCATTGCCCATGGCTGTGACCTGGTTGACATAGGCCACAGCAGACAAGCGACTACGGACGAGCGTGGGTTGCCCAAGGCCACGCAGGACCAGTTTATATTCGTCCACGTCTTGCACCGACGCCAATCCAAAAAGTGTTGGCACATATTCAGGCACATGCGCGATGAAGGCATTCAGGAACGACACATAGATGTGCCAGGTGCGCTCCACCAGTTCCTGAGCGACGGCGGGCCCCACGGAACGGTGGATCAGGGCATTCGTATGGTGCTCGGTATCGTCAAAGATCCAGTCGAACAGCACGCGATCCTGCATTGCGCTGATGCGCCCGCATGGTCTGCCGTCATATACACGGGAAAGCTCGTCCCTAACCGTCTCTTCGGAAACCCGACGCAGGATTTCGCTGGGCATGAACACGCCGATCCGCGTCTCACCGAAGCGCACCCATAGCCCGAAAAGAAGCATGCCACCATCTGGAAGATGGATGCCGAAGTGAAACACGCCCTTGCTCGGGAAGGAGGCGATGTCCTCCATGTGCGGGCGCGGAAGATGGTGGACCCACGGCCACACGCCCATGTCCTTCTCCATCTCCTGCGTCTCAGGGGCTATCAGGTAGTTCTGGAGGCGTGCAAACATGGCCTCGCGTAACTGGTCAAATGATGTTTTCCCAAGCCCATGTGGCGCGTCCCCCTGGACGGAGGGATCTAGGATCATGCCTTGATGTTCATCCGGTAATTCGGGTTGATGCCCACGAACGGTGCCGGCTTGGGGCGGCGATCCTCGAATGAGCGAAGGTTCATCTTCGTCCGGTGTTCCGCGTTCGACGCCAGACCATCGAGGTGCTTGCCTTGGAAGTAATGGCGCTGCCATCCCTCCTTGAGAGTCTCCGGGTCGCCTTGAGCCAGACGATCATTGAACTCGTTACGAGAAGTGAACCACTCGTTGAAGCGATCTTGAAGGCCTTCCTCATCCTTCATGTCGACAATCTGCGGTTCCATAGCCTCGATCATGCTGAGCATGACAGGAACGATGACAGCAATCGGCTCGCCCGCTTCGAAACGCACCGGATTGTTCCCGGTGGTGAACTTCCAGTTCATGGTGAACGTGAAGGGGAGCCAGTCGGTTTCGATCACGCCAGCAAGAGGTGCGATACCGTCCTTCACCTGATTGATCGGCCCGGTCGTCATCAACTGGATGCCCGGCGGTGTCCGGAACAGAAACGGTGTATGGAAAGTCAGGATGCCTGAACCAAAGTGACTCACGGGCATGCGCGCATGCCCCTCGACATCAGGGATGATGCGGATGCCATCCTTGTGGTCTGACCCATCCCAGGTGGCCTCAAAGCCAACCGGATTGATCAACTCCCATCCAAGCATGTTCGCGATGTTCAGCGGCAGGCAACGGTACGCAAAGCGGTCGGGCGTCTTTTCCATCCAGTCGCGTTTGAGCGGGGCGACACGAAGGAAGTCGTCCGGGCGTTCGCTTTCATGCAGCAGAGAGAAGGCAACAAGCGGCGGATTGTCGGAAGCATGGTCAAAGGACATGGCAATACCTGGGAAAGGAGTTCTCATGCATTTTACGGTCACGCGCAATCAGCGCTCGCGCCATGTCGACGCCTTTTAAGCGGCCAACACGCGGGCGAAGGCAAAGTCCGGACGAGCCACAATCCCAAGCATGGCAACCCATGTCTCGAAGGGCATCATGGCGTGGCCCTGTGCGCGACAAGCCCCGTCCTTTAGGGCGGGAGGATGTCAATTCGCTCATGTTCGGAGGCGCCCAGCGATGCTAAGGCCTTGCAATAATATATGCGTGTGTTAATCCAGAAATCATGACCCATCCACCTACAGAAAAAGACCCGATGGGGACGGTCGATATCCCGTACGAGCAAACCGTGATTCGGGTCACGGCAGAGCCCACCGATCAACAAGGTACCTGGCGCGTTCACGTTAAAGAACCGGCTTCGTCGGACATCCTCAGCAACGCTTCGTTCTGGGTGGAATCCGTGATCAAGGATGTCATGGCGTCAAGGCTGGTTCCAGAGGACACATCTATGATTCTTTGCATACTGCAGGACAAAAAAAAGATCATGTACACATGCATCTTCGAGATCGACTTCGAGGCATGGGGCGACTATGTGGAAGCTGTGCCTGTGATGACTTCATGGGAGAGATCGCGTGCAGACTAAGCCGATCCACAAGGCGAAAACCCTAAAATCACTGATTCGCCCGGCTGCCATGATGGCCTTGCTGGGCGGATTGCTGGGCGGAGCCTGGGGCGCAGGCTCGACCGCCCAGCCCATACTTTCATCCGTGATTTTCAGCGTACTGGCGGGCGGCTTGATGGTTTACCTTTACTCAGCCACCGTGGTGGCCGGGTGGGCTCGAAGGCACGGCATGGACGCGCTATGGCGTACCATCTTCATCCATGCATGGCGATGGGCTCCATACAGTCTGTCAGGTGGAGCAATCGCATGGCTTATCCAGGCGCATTGAAGGCACTCATGGCTGCGGGTTTCATGGCCGTCGCCCATACCGCATGGCCCCAAGATCTGGCCACACCGCGCCAGGTGTCCGCGCCCACCATGGTCGCCAGCTCATCGCCAGCGCCGGGGCATGACGAACGGATTTACGCCATGGCTTGGGCCAACGGCCAGCGCAACGAGATCTCCGTCCAGCCAGGGCAGTCCGTCACGCTGGAAGGGGTGGGCACCAGCCGCCGCATCGGCCCAACCCAAAGCCGCTGGACGCAGGCAACCGGTCCCCGCGTAGATCTGTTCTCACCAGACCGCAGCGTGGCCACATTCGTCGCCCCGCCCGTCGCGCAGAAGGCGACCCTGAGCTTCGCGTATCAGTACAAGGATGCATCTGGTGCGAACGCGACGGACCTTCTTCGCGTCAATGTGCTGCCGAACGGCACGAAGGCAAGGTAGGCCCGCATGGATCCTCTGATCCGGATTGGCGAGCAAAGAACCGCGCTGTCGGCCGTCCTGTTCGACAAGGCATCCCGATCCCGTTATCTGGAGAAGGTACACACTCAAGGAGAGCGGGTGCTATGCCTGTGTCACAGGGAAGGCGTGCCCATGGGGGTCGCCTTGCGGGACAGCACGTTCTACTTGTACCCGCTTCATCATGGAGACGGCCAACGCCATGCCCCAGGATGCCCCCATCGAACGGAGGCGTCAGTCACCTCGGGGATAATCGAACACCCGGTCAGGATCGATGGCGACACCATCAACATCAAGATCGATGGTGTCATCCAAAAGAGTGGCTTGGCAGGTAGCGGCAAGGACCGGCGCATGCAGCAGGTCCCGCTTGAGACGGTGCACCGAAGGTCCACCGGATTGCGCACGATCCTCGATGTGCTTTGGAACGAGGGCGAGCTGAATGTGTGGCGGCCAGGATTCACCGGGAAAAGGCATTACGGGGTCGTGCGGCACCACTTGCTTGAGGCGTCCAGGAACGTCCGGGTTAAGGGCCACCACCTTACGGACTTGCTGTTCATTCCGCCCGCCTTCAAGCCCGAACGAAGTGACGTGATCGAGCGCGAGACCACCGCTTATCTGCAGCGCAGGCTCCCCGATGAGAGCGGTCGCCAGACACAAGGGTTCGTGCTGGGTCTGGTACGCGATCTCGAACTTGCCAAGGATGGCGCTATCGTCATTCATCTGGCGCACTCCCGCATGGCCTTGTGGGTCAAGAAGGAATCATGGGATGGCCTGTCCAAAATCTGGTTTAGCCAAGACTTGGACGCAACGCGCCCGCTGATGGTGCTGGCGAGGGTCGAGGGGAGGGAAGGGCGGCGCGGGTCATGGCTCCAAGTCACGGATCTCGCAACCATGCCCCTGGTGAGCTACGACACATGGCTGCCTTCCTTCGGCCCGGAAGACAGTCTCCTGTGCGAGAAACTCGTCCAGACGTGCAGGGCCTTCCGCAAGCCGCTGGGCGCGGAACGCGGGAATGTGCCCATGCCGGCCTATGTGTTGGAGGATCGGGAAGATCGCATGTTGATCGAAATAGACACCCCGCGCCGACGGACGATGGAAGCGGCCTACTCGCTGCTCAAACAGCCTGTGACTTGGGTGGCACCTCCCTTCAGGGAGAGCAGCTTGCCGACTGCAGATTAGTTGCGCCAACCGGCTTCTGATTCCAGAATGAAATTTATCGGTCCACCTGAGATACGACCACACGCAGCGAGTGTGTTCGCGTCGAAAGTCGACGGTTCAAGTCGACCATCTGGCGCCATGCATGACCCGAGCGGTGCCTATCCGAAAGGCTCAAGAAATCGTCCAGGGCTTGTCTGGAGTCATTGAGCAGGCGATCCCGCCCGCCTTCTATTACGCGCAATAAGATCAATTTCGCCTCCTTTGGTAGATGGATGAAATCACTCTAGGAGGAACGTCATTTATTGCAACACGGCAAGCACGCCCAACACGCGCGCCCACATCAACTCCTGTGGGAACAACGCGCCTCCACGATGGTAGGCGTGCCTCACGCACTTATCAATCGGCCAGTCTGCCTGGCCGGACGTGATGGTTCCTACGTCGTCGACGAGCACGAGTGGCGTCGTATGCATGGAGGCGATGAACCATAATCGGAACAATCCAAATGATATAAGTTATCATCGCCTACGTGCTTCCTTGTGGGCGCGTTCATTCCAAGGTCAGGCACTTGGTATGAGCGTGCAAGCACGCCCAGAGCCCTCGCTGGCGGCCGAAAGCCAGCTCAGCGGTCATCTCCCAAGGTGATCGCACAACCAACCATGGCCGTGAAACACGGCCTTCACCCCACGGGGAGTCATGCACTCCCTCCGGGGGTTCGTGGCTCTCCATAACCCATGGAGAAACCATGAACGTAACCCTCAACCACGAGCAGCGTCTGTTCGTGATACCAACTGGTGACGGTGGCGGCTACAGCTGCCTCGGATTTGACCGCTGTTTTGATGAAACCAGTCAACTCGCCGAGCGCCTCGGTGAGCCGCTTCCGCGCGAAGAACAGCGAGGCAAAGTCGAGCAGTACCTGAAATATCAGGACCTGCTCAGCAAAGCCCGAGAGATCGCTCTCGGAACCTGGTTCCATCGCAACACCCCAAAGGCTATTCGCGACATCCTCGAGGGTGCTCGCAAAAGCGGCTCGCGACTGCGCCTGTTCTATGGGGAAACGCAGACCGGGCGCGACTGGCTCGAGGAGCACGATGTGATCGGCACCATCGGACGTTCCACCGGGACGCTGAAGGTGCCCCTGCTGATCGCCAGTAGCCGCTCCATGGGGGGCGAACCCATCCTCGATCACTGCGTACTGCGCATCATCGACGTGGATACGCGCCGCGAACTGTACCGGAATCCCCGTTACGTCACACCGAGCTTTGACCTTTGTCACGGCTCGATGATCGACGC
>DZDJ01000262.1 GCA_022736715.1 Edaphobacter aggregans | reverse complement strand
CGCTTAACTCGACGCGAATGGGTAGACGACCCTGCAATTCGGGAATCAAATCCGACGGGCGTGAGACGTGGAATGCGCCAGAAGTTATAAATAAGATGTGATCGGTGTTAATCATGCCGATCTTGGTGGTGACTGTGCTGCCTTCGATCAGCGGCAGCAGGTCGCGTTGCACGCCTTCGCGTGAGACATCACTGCCGCTGTATTCGCCTTTGCGGCAGATTTTGTCGATTTCGTCGATAAACACGATGCCGCGCTGTTCGACCAGTTGTACGGCTTCGAGCTTAAGCTCATCGTCGTTGACGCGGCGGGCGGCTTCATCTTCAGTCAGTACACGCAAGGCTTCATCCACGCGCATTTTCTTGCGCTGGGTTTTGCCCGTGCCCATAGTTTGAAACATGCCCTTGAGTTGGCTGGCCATGTCTTCCATGCCGGGCGGAGCAAAAATCTCCATGCCGGGGCGTGCCGCATCAAGTTCGACTTCGATTTCCTTGTCATCCAGGCTGCCATCGCGCAGTTTTTGGCGGAATTTTTCGCGCGTGTTGCTGTAGGCTTTTTCGGTGTGGCTGTCCTGTTCCCATGCGCCGGTTTCCTGCCCCAGATCACGCGGCGGCGGTAACAAGGCATCCAGCACGCGCTCTTCGGCGGCCTCGGCAGCTTTCTCGCGCACCTTGGCTTGCGCACTCACGCGCAGCATTTTCATGCCGACTTCCGCCAGATCGCGGATGATGCTTTCCACATCACGCCCGACGTAGCCCACTTCGGTGAATTTGGTGGCTTCGATTTTCAGAAACGGCGCTTCGGCCAGTTTGGCCAGACGGCGCGCAATTTCAGTTTTGCCTACACCGGTCGGTCCAATCATCAGGATGTTTTTTGGGGTAATTTCTGTGCGCATTGGTTCGGCCACGTTCTGGCGACGCCAGCGGTTGCGCAGGGCAATGGCGACGGCACGCTTGGCATCGGCTTGGCCGACGATGTGTTTATCCAGTTCGGCAACGATTTCTGCGGGGGTGAGTGTGGTCATGATTTAACTTCGCCTAGGGCTTCGATGGTGAAATTGCGGTTGGTATACACACATGTTTCTGCGGCAATGCTGAGCGAGGCTTCGACAATCTCGCGTGCGCTTAAGCTGGAGTGTTGCAGCAGGGCGCGTGCCGAGGATTGAGCAAACGCGCCGCCTGAGCCAATCGCCAACAAGCCATGTTCAGGTTCCAATACATCGCCAAGGCCAGAGATGGTCAGCATGGTCTCTTTGTCCGCCACAATCAGCATGGCTTCCAAGCGGCGCATGGCGC
>DZDJ01000038.1 GCA_022736715.1 Edaphobacter aggregans | reverse complement strand
CCGACCATTCTTTTACAAGCGGATGCAGCCTTTTCCGGGATCGCCAAAAATCCCGATGTAGACGATTTTGTAGCCGGTCAAATCCTCCAAGTTCAACATTGCGGCGCTCTCGAAGGTGGCCGTCGTGTGCTTCTGACGGTCGCTGGACGAGTGCCGCTGACAGACGTATGATTTGGGGGATTCCACTCAATCCCGCAAAGCCAGCATTCATTGGGCGTTATGGCCCTCTCTGGGAATTACTGAACTGGGACCTATAGCGGTTTTCCAGTTTTCGTGGAGTTTCCAGGGACATGCAGGATGGCTTTTTCTTGAGAAAAAAGCCATTTCAGTGCATCACGTCCCCTCTACACCAACTGGAAAACTGCTATAACCAAATATGTTTGAACAAACTTTCAAAAACATCGATGACGTTCTCTGGAAAGAGGCGGGGTGCTCCAGCGAACTGGACTACACCGAGCAGGCCTCGTGGCTGCTCTTCCTGAAATACCTCGACGATCTCGAGCAGGACAAGAGTACTGAGGCCGCGCTATAGAAGGCAAGAAATACACCCACATCCTTGACCAGCCGTATCGATGGGGAATCTGGGCCGCACCGAAGGGGTAAGGACGGCAAGCTCGATCACAACAATGCCTTAACCGGTGACGATCTCCGCGGCTTCGTCCTGCGCTGTCTCTGCTTTTGCCGGTTCTGGTCTGTGGTTAATCCTCTGCGGGCTGCGGTGCAGTGCGTTATTGTCTGGTCAGCGTTCCGGAGCCGACACCGTTGCACTTGCCGTTGGTGATGTAAGTATAGGAGGCGAGTGAAGTGCCTCCGGTGTTGGTGGTGGCGTCCAACGTCAGCGTCGATCCGTCATCCATGGTGTAAATCGCCACCATGCGTGTGCCAAACAGGATGCCGCCGGGGCTGCCCTTGGTGGCGCCGGTGGTAAAGCAGGACGAGCCCTGCACCGTGATAGAACTGGTCAGATCGAAGAAGCCGTCGGAATCTGCCGTCGTGCTTTGCGTCAGTTTAGTGCTCAGCGTCAGGGAAGGGCCAGCCTGTACAGAGACCGCACCGGCAAAGGTCCCTGTGATGTTGGCAATCCGCACGCCGGAGATGTTGCCGGTGTCCTTGTTGGTACAGCCGCCGGTGATGGTGTAGGTTCCGCTTGTGATGGCGCCTCCATCCTGCGAAGCGGTGGCGCTGAGCGTGATGACCTGGCTGCTGATGCTGGAGGTGGTCAGCTTCACGGTGCCGTCGGAGGCAAGCGTGCCCGTTGCGGAAATATCGGCCGAAGGATCAATGCAGCCGGAGCCAAAGACATGCAGGACACCGATCACCTGCCCCTTATGACTGTTGAGCGCTGCCGTAATGGTGACCGGGCCGTTGTTGGGCGAGGCCGTGGAGTTGGCCGTGAAAGACCAGTTGCCGGAAATATCTGTCCCGGAACTGCTGCTGCCGCATGCTGCCAGAAGACCACACAGTACCGTGGTTCCAAGAAGAGAAAAGGCTGATCTCAGGGATAAACGCACCACTTCAATATACGACAAAGCCGGGCCGCAGGCAGGCGGTTATGGCATGCAGCGGGACGATACAATCAGAACGAAGCAGTATACGGAAAAGGAAATCGGAACCAGAGCCGTAGCGAATCTATATGTCTCCTATTTTTGAAATTGGCAATGTGACGGTGGGGAATGGCCAGCTTTTTCTGGTTGCCGGGCCCTGTGTGATCGAGAGCGAGCAGCATGTCCGCACAATGGCGGATGCCATCCAGCGGATTACCAGCGATCTGGGGATTCCGTACATCTTCAAGGCCAGCTACGACAAGGCCAATCGTACTTCCATCCACAGCTTCCGCGGACCGGGATTGCGCGAGGGCTGCCGTATTCTGCGCGGACTGGCGGAGAAGACTGGATTGCCCGTGCTCACGGATGTGCATCAGGCAGCCGATTGCGAGCCGGTGGCCGAAGCGGTGGATGTGCTACAGATTCCGGCATTTCTCTGCCGCCAGACGGATCTGCTGGTGGCCGCAGCGCAGACGGGCCGGGCCATCAACGTTAAAAAAGGGCAGTTTGTGGCTCCGTGGGATATGCGCCATGCTGTCAACAAGATACGGGAGTCAGGAAATGACCGCGTCTGTCTGACGGAGCGTGGCGCCAGCTTTGGCTACAACAATCTGGTGGTGGACATGCGCTCCCTGCCGGTGATGCGTGGCTTTGCCCCGGTCATCTTTGACGGAACGCATTCCGTACAGACGCCTTCCGCTGGCAACGGCGTCAGCGGCGGCCAGCCGGAGTTTATTCCGGTACTGGCGCGAGCCGCGGTGGCGGCTGGGGTAGATGGCATCTTCCTGGAAGTGCATGATGATCCGGCCAATGCCAAGTCGGATGGCGCGAACGCGCTGGATCTGAAGAATCTAAAATGGTTGCTGGAAATCCTGATGGCTGTTCATGCCGCCGCACAGCCTCGCTGAGCTGCATTCTTCCTTCGGTTTTCGGCCTTCTCTCTGATTCCACATGCAAAAAAAACGGCCCCTCGGGTGAGGGGCCAATCTGCCTTGGTTCTCTCTGGTTGGGAGAGCTTGGTTGCAGCACGCCATCTTTCCCTGGCGGTGCAGATTTCTCATGCCGTTCTTCAGACGAACTGGGCTGGGCAGAAATTCAGCTGTGTCGCTTGCATTACAGACTCTGATGCTGAGATTGCTCTGGCGGGTTGCTCGCCCAGAATTTTTTCAATTATTTTTTCACGGATAGTGTATTGACATATTGTACAGCTAACTGTACTCTCCATTTGTACAGTCGATGGGTGCACTGTACAGCGTGGGGATATGCAAAACGAGCCAAAACTGTATCTGGATCTGAACAGCACAGTGCCGGCCTATCGGCAGATTGTTGACCAGTTGCGCGCGCTGCTGGTGGAAGGTGTGCTGAAGCCGGGGGAGGCCTTGCCACCGGTGCGCAGGCTGGCGCTGGAGCTGGGCGTGCATTTCAACACGGTGGCAGAGGCCTACCGCACGCTGTCGCAGGAGGGATTTCTGGAGGTAACGCATGGCCGTGCGGCACGTGTGGTGGAACGGGTGGCGCGGCCGGTGGCGGAAGAAGTGGAGCAGGAGGCGGTGCAAACGCTGCGGAAGCGGCTGCGCGAACTGGTGGCGGAGCTGCGCGCACGCGGGCTGAGCACCCAACATATCGCTCGTGAGTTGAGCGGAGTACTGGAGACATTGGAGCTATGAACGCATCGTATGCAGGATTTGCGGCAGGCTTGCTGGTGCTGCCGGTGATGTTGACCTGGATGACGAGCTGGCAGCGGCAGGGCACAACCTTTTTTGGCGTAACGGTGGAGGCTGGTTTTGGCCGATCGCCGGAGGCCAGCCGCATTCTGCGGCAATTTCACTGGCGGTTGTGGGCGCTGGCGGCTGGGGTGACGGTGCTGCTGGTTGGCTTTCCGCGCGTGCAGAATCTGAACTTCACCGTTGGCCTGATTGCTCTGTACGCAGTCGGATTGACCATGCTCTTTCGGCAGAGCTGGAAGCAGGCGCAGGCGTATGCTTCCACTGCGCCACGAGTGCGTAGTGTGACGCTGCGGGAAGCGGCAAGTCCGTTGTCGCCGGGAGGGAAGCGCCTGGTTCGCGTGCTTTCTGTGGCAGGGCTGATCCTGCCAATAGCGATGATGGCGGCCACACTCTGGTTCCTCCAGGCGCACCTTGGCCAGATTCCGGCCCATTTCCCGGTGCGCTGGACGGAGGCGGGTGTGGCCCGGATGTGGGCACCGGCCGATGCTATGCATCTGTATGGCAAGTTGATGGCCTCAGGGGTACTGTACCTGGGAATACTCTTTCTTTTGTATGCTTTCGAGTTCCGCTCGCGGGCTTCTGACTGGGCAGGTATGCCGGGTGTTGGGGCCAACTACCAGCAGGGGATGCGCTTCTGGCTGCTGGCGATCTGCAATCTGAGTACAGCCATGCTGTGTGTGGATGCGCTGCTGCCGGTCTATGGCAATCAGCCGCTGCCGGGGGTGCATCAGACGGTGGATACGCTGCAACTTGCCATATTGGTGCTGCTGGATGTGCTGATGCTGGCTGTGGTGGGGCTTATCTACTGGGCGCGCAAGCGCTATGGCGTGGCCTTGGATACCACGCCGGATGCCTGCTGGAAGCTGGGTCAGTTTTACTGGAACGGCAATGATCCGGCGCTGCTGGTGCCCAAGCGCTGTGGCGTTGGTTACACGCTCAACTTTGGCCACGGCACTACCTGGGCATTTCTATTGCTGACAGTGGCCATGATTGCGGTGCCGCTCTGGCTTGGCCATTCGCGGTAAGGCCGGGGACGGCTCCATCGGAAGATGGAGGGAAGTACCCATCCTGGGATGCAAGACATCTGGCGGGAGGTTTCGTACTCTGTGTAAGCAATCGACAGTCTCCAGCGCCCAGTCCCTTGGGCGCTTTATTTTTGGCAAACATAACGGCTTTGCGGCTTACCTGCCGACAATGCTGTAGGCAAAGGTGAAGCGGCCGATTTGCATGGCGGAAAAGCTGCCCGGCGGCCAGATGCGGAAGGACTCGACCCGGTGAATGGACTCGTTCAGCGTGGCCTCTGTCTGCACTACGGGTTTTCCGGTGGCGGCCTCAAAGAGCGTAACGCCCAGGCCCTTGCTGTTGCGCGACCATCCGATCAGGTAACTGCCGGCACGGAGTTCGGTGTCGGCGATTTTGATAGGCACCTGTGCTAATAAATAGTGCGAGTATTTGCCATCGGCGGAGTAGCCAGCAGTGATGAGCACGGCCCCCGCCACAAAATGGCCCTCGCCATCGGTGATGCCGGAGGCGGTGCGGAACTCGGTTTCAATGCGTTCGGAAACCACCGGAGCACGCGCAGGAATGATGGGGCGCAACTGCTCCCTGGTGGCTGCGTGCCAGGTTGCAGCATGGGCTGCCAGTGGCGTGGCCAGCAGCGTGGTGAGCAGCAATGGCAGGCAGACGAAGAAAATCCGCAGTCTAGTCAAAATGAACAATCCCTCTTTGCAAGGCAGTCGTAGCAGCCTGCGTGCGGTCTTCCACGCCGAGCTTGCTCAGCAGGCTGTTGATGTGGGTCTTCACGGTGGCTTCTGAGATGAAAAGCGCAGCAGCGATGCCTTTGTTGCTGTTGCCGCCCACAATCAGCTTCAGCACTTCCTTTTCGCGCTCTGTCAACGATGGCCCTGCCATGCGCTCGGCCAGCCGTTGCGCTACCGTGGCGGGAATGCAGGTTTTGCCGCGGTGCACCATGCGGATGGCTTCGATCAACTCTTCCGTGTTCATTCCTTTTAACAGATAGCCGCGCGCACCCGCCTGCAAAGCGCGATAGATGTCCTCATCGCCGTCGAAGGTGGTGAGGACGATGATACGGGCGGCAGTAAATTCACCGCGAATCTTCGAGATAGCTTCCACGCCATTCACGTTGGGCAGGCGCAGGTCCATGAGCGTAACGTCCGGCTGGTGCTGGCGGAAGAGTTGCAGTGCCTGGCTGCCGTCGCTGGCCTCCGCGACCACCTCAAACTCCGGCATCGTTCCTAATAGAGCAATGAAGCCCTGCCGGACGATATGGTGATCTTCCACGATCATGATGCGGATGGCGCTGCTCATCGATTAGTCCTTTCCCTGCAGCCGCTGCGCGTCCGCCGTGACGGAAATGCGGGTGCCACGGCCACGGGCGCTTTCCACGTTCCATTGCGCGCCAATCTTTGCGGCACGTTCGCGCATGCCCTGGATACCGAAGTGCCCTTCCGGACCGAAGTGCTGCGGCAGCTCGTCGAAGCCGCGGCCATCGTCGGCAATCTCCATGCGCAGCTGCTTTGCGTCATAGTGTAGTTCAATTGCAACGTGGCTGGCGTGGGCGTGGCGGACGGTATTGTGGATGGCCTCCTGGGCAATGCGCACCAGTTCATCTTCATTGTTGCGGGAAAATGGCCGGTAAGTGCCATGTACGTGCAGCTTTGCCTTGATCTGGCTGGCGGCTGCGGCGGCTTCTGCCAGCCGGGTCAGGCGATCGGGCAGTGTCTCTGCGGTGGTTCCCTGGGAACGCAGGTTCCAGATGGAGCTGCGGGCCTCGGCCAGGCTGGTGCGAACCAGTTCCCTGGTGCGTTCCAGTTGTTCGCGGGCGGCCTCGATGGAGGTGGAGAGCAGGCGCGCGATCAGCTCCAGCTGCACGGAAACGCCGACAAAGTCCTGCGCCAGCGTGTCGTGGATTTCGCGGGCGATGCGCCCGCGCTCTGCCAGTACAGCCTGATATTGCTTTTCCACCTGATGGACGCGCCAGCGGTATCCACGGTAAACCAACAGCGCCAACGCCAGCAGAATGAGGGCGTAGAACCAGTACGTCTGGTAAAAGCGGGGCTGGATGCGGAAGGAGACTTCTGCGGGACGGCTGCTCCAGATGCCGTCATTGTTGGCGGCATCCACCAGAAAGCGGTATTTGCCGGGGGCAAGATTGGTGTAGTAGGCCGTGCGGCGGCCGCCAGCGTCGATCCAGTTGCGGTCCATGCCTTCCAGCCGGTAGCGGAAGCGCACTTTTTGCGGCGCTACAAAGCTGAGCCCAGCGTAATGGATGGTGATGCGGCTGTGGCCGGGTGCAACGGTAAAGGCAGTGGCGGTTGGAATGGGGTGGTCGTCAATCTCAATCTGTTCGATGGCGACCAGCGGCGGCACGCGGTTCTCAAACGCGGAGCCGGGGTTGAGAAAGGCGATGCCTTTCAGTGTTGCGAACCAGAGCGAGCCGTTCTGCATCTGCCAGGCTGCGGGATAACCGCCACTGCTGCATTCGCTGATCTTCATGCCATCGGCGGTGCCATAGGAGATGACCGGAACGGACCGGCTGCGTCCGCTGGCATAGCTGGTCAGTGCCTGCTGGCTGACGCGGTAGATGCCTTTGCGGGAGCTGAGCCACAGATGCCCGCTTGCATCTTGCAGAATGCTGTAAATGGTCTCTGGCAGTGCATTGACTGCGGCGGGGAACTGGCGGAATTTCCCGTCGACAAATTCGTTCAGGCCGCCGTTGCTGGCGCCGATCCAGAGATCTCCGTGGGCATCCACGAATAAGGTAGTGATGATGTTGCTGCTCAGGCCGTCACGGGTGGTGTAGTTGGTGATGCTGCCGTTGCGCAGGCGGCTGAGCCCGCCCATGGTGCCGATCCAGAGCGAGCCGTCGCGGCCGCGCAGAACGGTGCCGATAACGTCGCTGCCCAGTCCGTTGGCCTGCGTGTAGAGCGTGATGTTTCCCCGCAGCAGATGGGCGAGGCCATGCCGCGTGCCGATCCAGAGCGAGCCGTCCGGGTCGGCATAGAGCGAGCGGATGAAGTCGTCGGGCAGACCATCGGCGGAAGTGAGCACCTGAATGTGGCCATTGCGGATGCGGTTCAGGCCATCTGGCGTCCCGGCCCATAGATCGTCTCCGGTGGCGGCCAGCGTGAGGACGATGTCGCTGGAGAGTCCATTGGCTGTGCGCAGGGTGGTGATTTTGTTATCGCGGAGGCGATCGAGCCCGCCGCCGTTCGTCCCCATCCAGATGTCCCCTGCGCGGTCTTGCAGCACCGCGCGGACAAAATCATTTGACAGGCCATCTTCTGCGGTGAGCGTGGAGAATTTCTGCGCACGCAGCACGTGGAGTCCGCCGGAGTCCGTGCCAAACCACATGCTGCCTTCGCGGTCTTCAAATATGGAGAGCACGGAGTTGCCTGCGAGAAACTGGCGGGACTGCTCCAGATGGCTGCCGACGAGTCTTGCCAGTCCTTGATCAGAGGTGATCCACAGCGTGTCTGCGCGGTCGCGGTAAAGCCTTGCAATGCGCGCGTTTGCCAATGCTCTGGTAGCGGCTGCCTGCACTGCAACTCCATGACGGAAGAGGGCCAGTCCTTTGGTGGTGCCAACCCACATGCTGCCGTCGGCGTTGGCCAGCAGCGCGGTGATGGTGTGAGAGGGCAGACCCTGCTGTATCAGCGTGAGAGATTTGCTTTTGCTGTTGAAGACTGCCAGCCCATTCCGGCCGCCGGTCCAGATATGACCGGTGCTATCGGTTGCCAGTGCCAGCACTTCTCCAATGCTTTCAGTGAAGGGGTGTTCCATCTGCGCGGCGCCGGCGCCTGGCCCAATGGAAAGCAGGCCGCGGGCTGAGGCCAGCCACAGCCTTCCCTGCGCATCTTCCGTCAGAACCTGTTGGCCGGAGTCGCTGACGATGCCCGCCGTGCCAGAAATTGCTGTGAAGTGCTGGCCCTGCAGAACGGCCAGGCCCGCGGAGGTGAGCGCAAAAAAGCGGCCACTATGGCCCTGCCAGGTGGACCAGACAATGTTCGATGGAAGTCCATCGGCAATGCGGAATTCGCGGAAGCGATTGTCCGCGTAGCGCAACAGTCCATCGCCGGTGCTGATCCAGAGCGCGCCGCGTGCGTCTTCCATCAGGTTGTAGAGAAAGTCACTGCGCAGTTGCGGTGTGGTTTGCGTATCGAAGACGGTGAAACTGGTGCCGTCAAAGCGCGCCAGTCCGCCTTCGGTTGCGATCCACAGGAAGCCATCTTTGGTTTGTGTGATGGCATGGACTGTGTTTTGCGGCAGCCCGGCGCTGGTTTGCCACGCCTGTTCCCCACACTGGCGTAACGTGCGGCTGCTGTCGAGCGCTGTGGCCGGACGCATGGCCAGCATCAGCAGCGCGGACAGAAACAGATTGCGAAATACAGCAGCACGCAGCATGTTCATGGGCAGTCGTTAGGGATGGTACATGAATCCGGCGCGGACGAAATGCGGTTGCGGCAACGGCACAGGGATTTTTGTGACGCGCATCACGGCAGAGCATCCACACTTTTGCAAGAATAGCGTGGTTGCGCCATTTCTGGTGCAGGATCTGCTGAAGGTGTGTGGCGGTTCTATTGGTGCAATTGCACAATACTGCGATTAACTGCCCTCTTAACTCGCAATCATCGACTACTTCGTTTAAGATGTATATGGATGGGGTTCGTCCGTAATTTATAAATTATTCTGGAACCATCCACCGCAATCATAGTTAGGGCTGGAAGACTGCCCTCCGTTGTCTGGTCGGCAGATTTACGTAATCCGGTCGCTGAGGTTTCCAACGCAGCGTTTCAATTGGTCGTGTGCTTGAAACGCACTTCAATGGAGTACCGTCATCTTGAAACTCCGCAGATCGCAGGTTTTCAAACTGTGTAGTGTGACTCTCTTTGTGCTGGCGCACCCGCTGTTTGCAGCCGGGACAATGTTAGGTCATCACTTTTTTGCATGGCATGGGGGCGCAGGACAGGCCCAGTCTCCTACCAGCATGTTTTCGCCGGCGGCGTCGCCATCGCATTCTATTGTCGGCCTGACGATGTTTGTTTTCGTTGTCACTGGCGCTATTTTTCTGGCAGTGGCCGGTGTGCTGGTCTATTCCCTGGTCCGCTTCCGGGCCCGGTCAGCGGTAACATACAACGAGCCGACACAGATTTACGGCAGTCCGCAGATTGAAGTGGCCTGGACCGTGGTTCCCGTGTTGATCGTGCTGGTGCTTTTCCTGACCACGCTGCATGTGATTGTGGGAACACAACTGGCAAAGAAGCCCAAGGATGCGCTGGATGTGGTGGCCATTGGGCACCAGTTCTGGTTTGAATACCGCTATCCCAAGCTGGGCATTGTGACGGCAAATGAACTGCATGTGCCGGTGAGCAATGCCAAGGCCCCACTGCCGACCTATCTGGATCTTTCTTCCGCGGACGTCGACCACAGTTTCTGGGTGCCGCGTCTGGCCGGCAAGACGGACATGATTCCAAATCGCGTTAATACGATGTGGATTGATCCGCATGTGCCGGGGATGTATGCAGGGCAGTGTTCGCAGTATTGCGGCGTGGAGCACGCCAAGATGCTGATCCGCGTCTATGCGCAGACGCCGGAGGACTTTGATGCCTGGGCGAAGAACCAGGAAAAGCCTGCGGTGGATGACCCCAGTGTGGCGGAAGGCAAAGCTGTGTTTCTACGGAATGCCTGCGCGAACTGCCACGCGATTCGCGGCACGATGGCGAATGGACGGTTTGGTCCGGACCTGACGCATCTGATGAGCCGCGATACGCTGGCCGCCGGAGCGACGATGAATACGCCGGCCGATCTTCGGCAGTGGATCAAGGACCCGGATTCGATCAAGCCCGGTTCTCTGATGCCTGCAATGCACCTGAGCGATCACGATCTCGATGCTGTTACGGCCTATCTTTTAACGCTCCACTAGCTTTTACAGGAAAAGGAAGGAAGCGATGGCTGATTCAATTTCTCTTCCCGGCGCAATAGGCATTCCGGAGAAACATAAGCCAAGGCCACTGGCGCTGGACGTTGTCTATGATTGGGTCACTACGGTGGACCACAAAAAGATCGGCCTGATGTACATCAGTGTCTCGCTGTTCTTTTTGCTGGTGGCCGGTGTGGAAGCGCTGCTGATGCGCGCGCAGCTGTTTTACCCGAACTTCAAGTTTTTGCCGCCGCAGTTTTTCAACGAACTGTTTACGCTGCATGGCACCACAATGGTCTTTTTTGTGGGCATGCCGATCTTGTTTGGCTTCGGCAATTATCTGGTTCCGCTGATGATTGGGGCGCGGGACATGGCGTTTCCGCGGTTGAACGCATTCAGCTTCTGGATTTCGGCCTTTGGCGCTTTACTGATGTACTACAGCTTCATCGGCGGTTCAGGATTATATGGCGCGGGCAGCGCTCCGGATGTTGGCTGGTTTGCCTACGCCCCGTTGACCTCAATTGCTTTTTCACGCGGCCATAGCACGGACTACTGGACGCTCTCGGTTTTCCTGAGCGGCATAGGCACCATCGGTACCTCGCTCAATATTGTGACGACCGTGATCTCCATGCGCTGTCCTGGTATGAAGCTGACCAAGATGCCGTTGCTGGTCTGGCTGTACTTTGTGACCTCTGCCATGGTTTTTATCGCGGTGGGGCCACTCACCGCGGCGCAGATCATGCTGACGCTGGACCGCTACGTCGGTTCGCACTTCTTTGATACGCAGGCTGGTGGTTCGGCAGTTGTGTGGATGCACTTCTTCTGGATTTTCGGCCATCCTGAGGTCTATATCCTGGTGCTGCCGGCCTTTGGTTTCGCCAACGAAATTATCCCAGTGTTTTCGCGGAAGGCCATCTTTGGTTATCCGGCCATGGTGGCGGCGACCGTCGGCATTGGTTTTGTGTCGATGGGCGTATGGGCGCACCATATGTTTACGGTGGGTCTGGGTGCGGGTTCGAATGCCTTCTTTGTGCTCTCCACCATGGTGGTGGCCATCCCCACCGGCATCAAAATCTTCAACTGGCTGGCGACGATATGGGGCGGCAAGATACGATTTGCAACTCCCATGCTCTTCTGTATTGCCTTCCTGTTTCAGTTCCTGATTGCTGGCTTGACGGGCATCATGCTTTCGGTGGCCCCGCTGGACTGGCAGCTCAACAACTCCTACTTTGTGGTGGCGCACTTCCATTACGTGCTGGTGGGGGCCATTCTGGTTAACATTTTTGCGGCCTTTTATTACTGGTATCCGAAGGTGACCGGCCGCATGATGAGTGAGACGCTGGGCAAGTGGCACTTCTGGCTCTTCATTATCGGCTTCCATCTCACCTTCGACTTCATGCACATTCCGGGGTTTGAAGGAATGCCGCGCCGTATCTATACCTACGATCCGGGGCACGGCTGGACGATCTGGAACCAGATTGCCACGATCGGTGCATTCATCCAGGCCATTGCGGTTTTGATCTTCGTCTATAACCTGGTCCGTTCCTATTTCAAGGGCTATCCTGCTGGCAACGATCCGTGGGACGCCTGGACGCTGGAATGGGCCACGGCCTCTCCGCCGCCGCACTACAACTTTGCGGAAATCCCGGAAGTGATGAGCCGCCGTCCGTTGTGGGACATCAAGCATCCCGAAGACCCTGACTGGAGATACGAATGAGCACCGCAGCCGTTACAACCGAAGCTCCGCAGCAGCCCTGGGTGCTGCCGCATCGCGGCATGGTCGGCATGGTCTGTCTGATCATTGCGGAGTCGGCAATTTTCATTATTTTTGTCGTTGCCTATCTGTACTACATTGGTAAAAGCATCAGCGGCCCCACCCCGCAGCAGGTTCTGGAGCTGCCAATCTTCAACTCCATTTGCCTTCTGTCGAGCAGCCTCACCATTCACTGGGCAGTTGCGGCACTGCGCAAGAGCAGGGTGCGCAGCTTCAACCTGTGGCTGGCGGCAACCATTCTGCTGGGCAGCATTTTTCTGGCGGGTACAGCGCAGGAGTGGTACCACCTGATCTACGTGGATGGTCTGACGATCCGCACCAACCTGTTCGGCACCACGTTCTACTCGTTGGTTGGTCTGCATGCCACGCACGTAGTGGTGGGTCTCATCATGCTGCTGGTCTCGCTGATTCTGGGTCTGGGTGGCCATGTGCGTGAGGAACATGCGGAACGGATGGAAGTGCTTTCGTTGTACTGGCACTTTGTGGATGCGGTCTGGATCATTGTGTTTACCGTTGTGTATGTGGTGGGAAGGTAGCAAAAATGAGCAATCATACAGGGCACGCACATCATTCTGAGGGTGGTCTGCTGCTGCCTTCGCCAACTGCATGGCCAGTTGTTCTCGCTCTGGGCATTACGTTGATCATCACTGGTCTGGTGACGGCATGGGGCATCAGCGCTCTGGGGGCCGTCTTCACAGTGGCGGCTTCGGTTGGGTGGTTCCGGCAGGTGTTGCCGCATGAGAAACATGAGCCGGTAGAGATACATGCAGACGCATTAGAGATCAAATCAATGCGCAAGCGCGTTGTGATGATCCCGGTGGAAGAAGCGCAGCGCGCGGTTTATCCGGTGGAGACATACAGCATTGCTGCGGGCATCAAGGGCGGCATTGCCGGTGGCATTGCGATGACGGTCCCTGCGGGGCTGTTTGGCGTCATTGTGTATCACAGCATCTGGTACCCGGTAAACCTGCTGGCGGCCGGTGTTTTCAATAGCTGGGGCACGGCCAGTACGCAGTTCCTGGTGGAGTTTCATCTGAAGGGGCTGATTGTCGCGGCCATCATTCATGGACTGGCGTCGGTGATGGTGGGTCTGCTGTATGGAGTGATGTTGCCGATGTTCCCGCGCAAGCCGATTCTGACAGCCGGTTTTGTGGCCCCGCTGCTATGGACAGGGCTGCTGTACAGCGTTCTGAACCTGGTGAACCCGGTGCTGAACGTGCGTATCCACTGGTTATGGTTCATTCTGTCGCAGGTTGCCTTTGGGCTGGTTGCCGGCTTTGTTGTGAACCTACAGGTGAAAGTTCGCACTCCCCAATTTCAGTCTTTGCCGTTTGCGCTGCGCGCCGGTGTTGAAGCTACGGGTCTGCATGGCGAGGATGAGGAGAACCACTCGAAATGAAAGTAACCTGCATTTGGGCCTCGTTTGTTCTTGCCCTGGTGGCGCTTGGCAGCACTGGATGCAATGCTCCGGGAAAGCCGAAGCCTGGCCCGGAGGTTCCGCGTCCGGACCAGATTGTGAGTTTTCCAGTACTGTATCAGCAGAACTGCTCTGCCTGCCATGGTGACAGCGGTCAGCATGGTGTGGATGTTGATTTGAATAATCCGACGTATCTGGCGCTCGCGGGCGAAACCCGTGTACGACAGATTGTTGAGAACGGTGTTCCCGGCAGGCTGATGCCCGCCTTTGGGCAGAGCGCGGGTGGAATGCTGACAGAACAGCAGATTGACAGCATTGTGCATGGCCTCTACAGCACGTGGGGGAAGCCGGGCATCCTTGACGGAAAAAATATTCCTCCCTATGCGACGACGCTGACGGGCGATGCGCAGAAGGGACATGAAACATTCAACACGTATTGCGCGAGCTGCCACGGTGAGGACGGGAAGGGCAATGAGGGGCACGGGCCGATTACGGACCCGACGTATCTGGCGCTGGTGAGCAACCAGTATCTGCGCACCACGATCATTGCTGGCCGTCCGGATCTGAAGATGCCGGCATGGAATGAGCATGAGCAGCTTGCCGCAATGACCGACCAGGATGTAACGAACGTGGTGGCATGGCTGGCTTCGCAGCGCGTGGAGTTCCCCGGACAACAGTATTCAGAAACAAAGAGGTAGGGACACAACGTGGAGATTCCCATGAATGAGCAGAAGGAACATTCTGAAAGTTTGCGAAAGCAGGAAGAGCACACCCGCCGTGCCTTCCTGATGAAGGTTGCAGTTGCCGCCAATGCTGTGGTCGGCGCAATTTTTGCAGTGCCCATTATTGGATATGTTCTGGGGCCGGTTTTCAAAAAGAGTTCCGGGTATAACTCCTGGGTTTCGCTGGGGGAGCTGGACAAGTTTCCTGTTGGAGAGACCCGCCTGGCGGAGTTTGTGGCTCCGAATGCGACGCCTTGGGACGGTCAGACGGCCAAAACGCCGTGCTGGGTGCGCCGCGTTGCCGGCCAGCAGTTTCAGGTCTTTGCCATCAACTGTGCGCATCTGGGCTGCCCGGTGCGCTGGTTTGCACAGTCAAAACTCTTTCTATGCCCTTGCCATGGCGGCGCCTACTATCAGGATGGTGAGCGCGCTGCTGGTCCGCCGGAGCGTGGACTGTTTGAGTACAAGCACAAAATTTCGCGAGGCAGCCTGCTGATATACGCAGGTGAGCTGCCTACGCTTACCACGGGCGGCGAATTTGCCAGTGTTGCCAAACAGGGGTGCTCATCATGCAAGGCGTAAAAGAGCGGGGAACCGCGGTTTACAACTGGTTTGAGGAACGGCTGGGTCTGACCGGGCCAGTCCGTGAAGCTGCCGAGCATCCGATTCCTGCCAAGAGTGCGAGCTGGTGGTATGTTTTTGGCAGTGCTGCGACAGTCATCTTTACGCTCCAGATTGTGACCGGCATCATGCTGGGCCTGGTCTACGCGCCGACGGCGAGTGAAGCATGGCAGAGTCTGCAGTTTCTGAACCATCATCTGATGCTGGGCTGGTATCTGCGCGCGCTGCATGGTTGGGGATCGGACTTCATGGTCGCCATTGTGGTCATTCACATGGCCCAAGTCTTCATGTTTGGCGCGTACAAATATCCGCGCGAACTTACATGGATCATTGGCGTTTTCCTGCTGCTGATGACGCTGGGGATGGCCTTTACCGGACAGGTGCTGCGTTTCGACCAGGACGCCTACTGGGGCCTTGGCATTGGGGCGTCGATCATGAGCCGAACGCCGGTCATCGGTTCCAGGCTGGTGCATCTGTTGCTGGGTGGAGAGTTCATTGGCGGGGCCACGCTGTCACGCTTCTTTGTGCTGCATGTGTTTGTAATTCCGGGCATCCTGATTGGCTGCGTGATTCTGCATGTGTGGATGGTGTTGCGGTTGGGTATCAATGAATGGCCGATGCCCGGCCGCGTTGTGCGCCGCAGCACATATATGAAGGAGTACCACGAGTTGACGCACAAGGACGGCATGCCGTTCGTTCCGGACGGTGCGTGGAAAGATGCTGTCTTTGCGGTCGCAATCATTCTGGCGGTGATGGCCTGCGCCTTCTACTTTGGCCCCTTTGGTCCAACGGGACAGCCGGACCCCACCATCATTCAGGCATCTCCGCGGCCTGATCCTCCGTTCTATTTTCTGTTTGCAATTCTTTCGTTCCTGCCTGCGAACATGGAAACGCCGTTCCTGATGGTGGCTCCAGTGGTTGCGATAGGCATCATGCTGCTGCTGCCCCTGGTCGCAGGCGAAGGGGAAAAGCACTGGTCGCGCCGTCCAGTGGCGGTGCTGATGGTTTCTGTGATCGCGGTCAGCCTTTCCATCCTGACCGGGCTTGGCAAAACGGAGCCGTGGAGCCCGGAGATGAATGCGTGGACCAGCGATACGGTGCCAGTGCGCTACCTGCATGAACTGACACCACTGGAGCGGCAGGGCGCGGTTGTGTTCCAGGCCAAGCAGTGCCGCAATTGCCATGAGCTGGGCGGTGAAGGCGGCGAGCGCGGTCCGGCGCTGGACACAGTTGCTTCCCGGCTGACAGAAGACCAGTTGGTGCGCCAGGTTTTGCAGGGCGGCGGCAATATGCCTGCCTATGGCAATGCGCTGAATGCGGAGGAGACAACGGCCCTGGTCAAGTTTCTGGAGACGCTGCGCGGCAGCCAGGGCCCGGCGCGGGACTTTTCGCGTCAACTGGCAGGCGAGCATAACGTGCAGTTTACGCCGGACCTGGCGAGGCACTGAGAAACACTATGTCCCCTGCGGTACAGGCCATCTTCGCTGACTGGGAAGTACCATGGATCGTGACGATTCTCACCGTCCTGACCATGGTGCTCTATCTGCGGGGATGGTTTGCTATTCGTAAAACGCGTCCGCAGGAATTCACTTCGATGGAGCTGGGCTATTTTGCCTCCGGAATGCTGGTTCTGTGGCTGGCGATTGGCTCTCCGATAGACGGCTTCGCGGATGTGCTGCTGAGCGCACATATGGTACAGCATCTGCTGCTGATGTCCTTTGTGCCGCCGCTGGTGCTGCTGGGCAAACCTACGGTTCCCCTGTTGCGTGGGCTGCCGCGCTGGTTCCGGCGTGGAATAACCAATCCGCTGATTCGTCTGCGGCCGGTGCGCAGCTTTGCTCACTGGCTAATCAGCCCCGTCGTGGCGTGGCTCCTGTTCAATGTCACATTTCTTGGCTGGCACATGCCTGCCGCTTATGATTTTGCGCTGCGCAACGAGAACTGGCATGACTTTGAGCACATCTGCTTTCTCTTTTCGTCGATTCTGTTCTGGTGGCCAATCATTGCGCCGTGGCCCACGCAGAGTGTGCGCAATCGCTGGCTGCTGCTGCCGTATCTGATGACAGCCGATTTTGTGAATACAGCACTTTCTGCTTTTCTCGCCTTTTGTAACCGGCCGCTTTACAGCTATTATCTGACGGATCCGAACCCGTTCCACGTTGCACCTTTGCAGGACCAGATACTGGGCGCGGCCATCATGTGGGTCATCGGTTCGATTGTCTTTCTTGTGCCGTTCATGTGGATCACGGTGCGCATTCTGCAGCCGAAGCGTCTGGCAACGGTGAAACGGGCCTATATCTAAGGCAGACGCAGGTCACTGTGAGGTGTACGCCTTTTGAAGGGGGCCCCGGCTGCCGCTCCCTGTTGGTGGGGCCGGCTCAGGGGCTGCGGCCTCGTCTTACACCCTCTCTGCTTTTGCTTTAAATTTCCAGAGAGCATTTTAAAAATGGCGTAATGTTTCTGGGGGCTCCTCGGAGCGTTTTTGCGCGTCGCGCTCCAGCGAGCGGCTTACCATGTCGCGTGAGCCGAGCCCGATGGCAAGGGCCAGCGCCAGCACGATGCCGCCAAACAGAATGCCGAAGGCCAGCTCTACAATGACGCCGCCGATGGAAAGACGATCGAGCGCCATGGCGGCCGCCAGCACCAGCACCAGCCACTTCATCCCCAGACTCAGCAGCCGGGCATATTGCAGATTCATATTGACTGCACTGATCAGCACGCTCCGTGCAAGGAATCTGGCGATGACGCTGCCGGCAATCAGGATTAGTGCGGCCCCAACAATATGCACCACGTATGGCAATAAAAAGCGGGAGACCTGCAGGCCGCTGCCGTAGGAGGCATCAAACGCAGTGATGCCCAGCACAAAACCCAGAATGACGCAGGCCCAGAAGACGATGCGCGAAAGCACACGAGTGGCGCTTTGCATGGGGGACCACTCGGTAAGCAGGTTGCTGCCACGCTGGCCTATGCGCTCATCAAAGTGCAACGCTGTAAGCAAATGGCGCAATAAAAATGCCAGCAGCAGGCCAATCAGCGTAAACAAAATGACGGAAAAAATCAGCGCCAGCGCCCCTGGCAACAGAGCAGCCATTTTTGTGATGACGCGGGCCAGGGATTGTTCGAGTGCCAGTTCTACTTGCTGCCACATGATTGCATTCCTCCAGTCATTCGGTTCCTTCGTCCAGCTTTGCGCTGTGCGCCGCTATGGATTGAAGCGGTCCGGCCAGCGCCAGCGTGAAACCAGATAGGGTTTGTCCGATTCAAATGTCAGCGCCAGCGCCTGAATGCGCTCTTCTGCCACTGCCTGCCCTCGCAGTATCACCTCCCGCACATAGGAGGCGACCCATCCAAGATACAACGGAGTCAGCGCGCCCAGCAGATGTTTACGGCTGATGTTGCGCAGCCGGTAAGCGAGCGCGAAGTCATAAACAATCCGGACCCAGACTGCATCCGGCATATGAAACTCCTCCGGTGACATGCGATCGAGTTTCTTCAACGCCACCAGGGTGTTGGGCGGCAATACCAGTGACCATATCTCCTGTAGATTGGCCATGCCGAGCTTAAAAGAATCGATCATCGGCTTTGTTTCGATCGACCTTGCTTCGCCTTGCGGCCATTCCCGGGACCCAAGCGTCGGGACAGTGAGAGCCGGTCGCATCTTCTGCCAGTAGGTTGCGCGGGCCTCTACATCTGCAAAAAGCGAGCCCACCAGCAAAGTGAGAATCGAGCTGAGATCCATAGGCTCCGGCGTTATAAAGCGGCGGTGGCCCACCTCCACCTGCGCTATCTGGAAGCCATTGGTGATTGCTTCTGTTGCGGGCCACAGCAGGGCATTCTCCTGCTCAGCAGAATTCCCGCGCGGTGCAGCCGTCAGCAGATGCTGCTGGAAGCGGGTTGAGCAGGCGAGATCAATGCTCAGAGGAAAGCGTATGCGCCCTGCGTATAGCGCGCGCGTGAGTGGATAGAGAAGTGCGCTGTTGAGCAGGGCCTCAAATGTCTCCAGTGAGTATAGAGGCAGCGCGAGGTCAAACTTTTCTTCCAGCACTGGAGTTGCCAGCGCTGTGAGTGCGGCAGGCTGCAGAGAATCCAGCTCGCTGCCCAGAATTAGACATGCTCTGGCCTCGCACTCCTGCGCCCTTTTGAAAGCGGCCGTATAGACTGAGACTGTAGGAAGCCAGCGCAGAGGCTGTGTGTTTGGTGGTGGAGCATAAGAAGAAACCTGTATGGGATCCAGTGCGGAAAAACCGGGGGCGGCCTTTTCTGGTTCGCTGGTAGGGGCGTCAAAGTCAGGAAAGATTACATGTGCACGAATTCCTGGGTTCATCTGGAGCAGGCTTGTACGGATGTGCTGCAGCGAGACATGCAGAGACCCGCGATTGAGTGGCGCGATATGCACCAGCAGGTCAGCGGAAGCTGTCTGCTGTTCCGTGGCGATTGTCTCGTGTCCTGTTTCAACGTCAGCCATAGGAAGGTATGTTTACTTGTGTTCTGGTACAGCGCTCATCTTGATTGTCAGACTATTGGCCCGGTCACAGTGGCAGGGCAAGTATCCCCGCCAAAGGAATATGGGCCCACAACGGCCGATGGTCCAACTCATAGAGTAGTTCATACAGCGTCTTTTCCAGAAGATAAACTTTGAGCAGAGCTGTTTGTTCAGCCGCGGAGCAGGCAAGCAACGGTGAATGCTGTGTCGCTTCTGTGTACCCACGCAAAAATGCCCCGCAGGTGGACCGCTCCCACAATTGCGCCCAGGGCCGCAACGTGCGGATGTCCTCCGGTCGGCGTGTGGTGTATTGATGCAGCGCCGAAGACGCCGCGTAATTGTAGGAACGCAGCATTCCAGCTACATCTTTCCAGGGGGAATACTTTTTGCGGCGCTGCTCAATGGGCCGGGCCGGTTCACCTTCAAAGTCAAGAAAAACATAGTCGTTCCGCACGCGCAAAACCTGCCCCAGATGATAGTCCCCGTGAATGCGGATGCGCGAGCTGTGCAGCGGCTGGCTTAGCAGTGACCTGGCATTGTCCAGAATTGCGGTGCGCCGGCTGAGCACCAGACCGGCCGCTTCAATGGTGTCTTCCGGCAGCCGATAGAGGTTTGTGCGCAGGGCCTCCAGTGCCTGGAGAGCATCTTCTGCGAGCATCCGCGACTGCAACTGCATATCTTCCTGCGTCCAGGGTTCTGCATGGAAGGCAGGGTTGCTGGTGGGGGTTGCCAATGCGAGATGCATTTCCCCAGTACGCTGGCCCAGTAGAAAAGCATCATCCAGGTACATGCCTACACAGTCTTTGGCCAAGGGCGATGCGGTGGCAGAAAAAATATCGACAAGCGAGGCATCCTGCTGGAGAACCTCCTGCGTGGAAATGGAAGAAGTTGCGCAAGATTCGTAATAGCGTTGTAGTTCTTCCTGTGTCCACTGCCAGCCGTCGCCCTCGTTTTCTACAAGCCCCTGAAGCATTGCAATGGTGGCGGGCAGTTCTGCTCCCGTCCTCTGATAGGTGATAGTTCCATAAAACGGCGCAATACGGTCGAAGTGTGCTGTTTCCGTAAGAAAGGCAGCAATCTCCGCATCGGGATTTGGTCCGGCATCTAACCTGCGAAACAGCTTCAGGAACAGTTGTTCTCCGTACAGAATGGAGGAGTTACTTTGCTCGGCCGCACTGGGTCTGGCGGAAAGGTTGGTCCGGCTGTCCGGCTGCACTGCTGTGAACTGGCTGCTGTGCCCGCCCAGGAGTTTTCCTGCTTGGGTAGCGAATGGTTGATGAGATGTGATCAGTTGCAATAGTTCAGTGCAGAAGTCCTGACTATAAAGTGCATCGTGTAACACGCCGGGGCCGGCATCGGAGACTACAAATGCGAGCACAGCATGCGCTGCATTGTCGCGAGTCTCTTCCGCGTTTGCTCCAAAGCTGGCAGCAAGCGGGACTGAGTAGAGATCTTCTTTGCCGTCGGCATATTTTACCTGCACCAGTAAGTGTGCTGTGTCGGATGCTTTGAGCAGCGCCCAGTCAACAATGCGGGTGGAGGCGATCCGCTGTGATTTTGCGCCGAACCAGCGCTGCTTGAGGAGAAACTCTGGCAGCAGCCTTGTTTCCAGTGTTTCTCTTCCAGTCCCCGTCAAAATCCCCATCCATCCATTTGCCGGAAACAGTAATGCAGCCTCTTCTGCGTGCATGTGGGTCATGTCCACCATTTCCGGTGCTGGCTGAAGTTCCAGCCATAAAAATTCGTACGGTGACAGCGTGATGGAATATGGCTGCCTGGTGACCACAGGAAAATAGACATAGCCCAGCATTTCAACCGGCATCATGCCTTCAAATTCGCTCAGGTCCAGGCCCACCGGTTGGGCAAAGCGGGAAAGGTTGGCAACGCAGAGTATAAGCTCACCATCGTAGCGCCGTATGTAAGCAAGCACCTTTCGATTGGCGGGGTTCAGGAACTCCAACGAGCCGCGGCCAAAGACCTTGAAGAGTTTTCGCAGCGCGATCATGTTGCGCATCCAGTGCAGTAAAGAGGACTGATCGCTCTGTTGCGCTTCAACATTGATCACCTGGTAGCCCCAGATTGGGTCCATGATGACTGGACTGTACAGCTTGGCTGGCACTGCACGGGAGAATCCGGCATTACGATCGGCCGTCCACTGCATTGGCGTGCGCACACCGTTGCGGTCGCCAAGATAGATGTTGTCGCCCATGCCGATCTCGTCACCGTAGTAGAGAATAGGTGTTCCGGGGAACGAAAACAGCAGGCTGTTGAGCAACTCTATACGGCGGCGGTTGTTGTCCAGCAGCGGAGCCAGTCTTCTGCGTATGCCGATGTTGACGCGCATGCGGGGATCGGCACTATAAGCGAAGTACATATAGTCGCGCTCGTCGTCGGTGACCATCTCCAGTGTCAATTCATCATGATTGCGCAGAAACAGGCCCCACTGGCAGGACTCTGGAAGCTCTGGTGTTTGCGCCATGATTTCTGTGATGGGCAGGCGGTCTTCCTGGCGCAGAGCCATATAAATCCGTGGCATCAACGGAAAATGAAAGGCCATGTGGCATTCGTCTGCATTGCCAAAATAAGGCAGCACATCACTGGGCCATTGATTTGCTTCTGCCAGAATCATCCTGCCGGAGTATTCCGCATCAATTGCAGCGCGGACTGTACGGATGATGGCGTGGGTTTCCGGAAGATTTTCGCAACTCGTCCCTTCGCGCTCTACCAGATAAGGAATTGCATCGATGCGCAGCCCATCAACTCCTTTGTCGAGCCAGAAGCGCATGACCTTCAGCACCTCTTCCAATACCAGCGGACTGTCATAATTCAGGTCCGGCTGGTGGGAAAAGAACCGGTGCCAGTAATATGCGCGCGCAGTGGGGTCATAGGTCCAGTTTGATTTTTCAGTATCAGTAAAGATGATGCGGGCATCACCATACTTCTTGTCGTTGTCACTCCAGACGTAGAAGTCCCGTTCGGGCGATCCGGGCGGAGCTTGCCTTGCCCGCTGGAACCAGGGGTGCTGATCCGATGTGTGGTTGATGACCAGTTCAATCATCACCTGCAGATTGCGCTCATGCGCTGCATCCAGAAAAGCCTGGAACTCCTCCAGCGTGCCGTAAGATGGATGCACATTAAGATAGTCGGAGATGTCGTAACCATCATCACGCAACGGTGACGAGAAAAATGGAAGCAGCCAGATGCAGGTGATGCCGAGATCCTGCAGATAGTCCAGTTTCTGCATCAGGCCGGGAAAATCACCTATGCCGTCGTTGTTGCTGTCGGCAAAGGCCCGCACATGCAATTCGTAGATGATGGCATCTTTGTACCAGACCGGGTCCGATGCGCTTCCGCTTTTCTTCACGAGCGACCTCTTGATTGTATTATTGCAGCCTGAACTGCTTAGTCCAGATGTCTCTGGATGTGAAAAACATGTGCAGGCATGGCTTCAGGATCCAGTGAAACGTAGTTGTAGGCCCCTTGCCATGAATACTCCATGTCTGTCAGCAGATCGCGCACAGTGTAAGTCTCGTCCTCACGGATTCCAAGGGCGGAAAGATTAAGTGCTGTCCATCCAGATTGCGTGGAGTGGGTGTCAAGATTGACTACAGTCAGAATCATGTCAGATGCATTCGCCATTACTTTGCTGTAGCACAATAGCATGGCATTGTCTGTATTGTGGAAATGCAGAAAGTGGTCTTGCTGCAGGGCCGGGTGCTCCCGGCGAATGTGATTCACCTTTGCAATGAGCGGGGCAATGGAGTGCGTCACCCCCCTGTTCCATGCTCGCAACTGATATTTTTCCGAGTCCAGATACTCTTCACTGCCTTGCCGGGCTGGCCTACACTCGCATAGCTCATATGCTGGACCATAAATGCCACAGTTTGCCCCAAGAGTTGCCGCGAGAATATAACGCATCACAAATGCCGGACGCCCGCCGGCTTGCAGGGTCTCATGCAGGATGTCCGGTGTGTTTGGCCACAGGCTGGCGCGAAAAAATTCCCGGACTGGCGTCTGCGTCAGCTCTTCAAAATATCCTCGTATTTCTGGCTGTGTGTTTCTCCATGAGAAGTATGTATAGGACTGGCTGAATCCACGTTTGGCCAGACCATACATGACGTTAGGCCGGGTAAATGCTTCGGCCAGAAAAATGACATCCGGATACGCCCTTTTGATGTCAGCAATCAGCCATTCCCAGAAGGGAAACGCTTTAGTGTGTGGATTATCGACGCGAAAGATGCGAACGTCTTCTTTGATCCAGTAAAGGAACACGTCTCTTAGCTCACTCCAGAGTGTGCGCCACGCCTTCGTTTCAAAATTCAGAGGGTAAATATCCTGGTATTTTTTTGGAGGATTTTCAGCGTATTGAATGCTCCCGTCTGCTCTATGAAGAAACCACTCCGGATGCTGGTGAACGTATGGATGGTCCGGAGAGCATTGCAGGGCAATGTCCAGCGCAAGCTCAATCTGGTGCTTGCGCGCGCTGGCAATCAGGCGCCGAAAATCTTCCAGTGTGCCAAGCTTCGGATGGACAGCAGTATGGCCGCCATCCTGGGACCCGATGGCCCAGGGACTGCCGGGATCGTCCATCTCTGCAATCAGGGCATTGTTTTTCCCTTTGCGGAAGGCCATGCCAATCGGATGAATTGGTGGCAAATAAAGTACATCGAAGCCCATATCGGCAATATAGGAAAGTTGTGCTTCACAATCGCGAAATGTTCCATGCTGTGCTGGGTGTGGAGAGGCGGAACGTGGAAACACCTCATACCAGGTGGAAAATTGTGCCTTTGCACGGTCAACAATAACAGCCAGTTCGTTGTGATACGTGGTCGCAAGCCGTAAATCCGGACAGCGCTTGATGATCTCCGCAATTTCAGGGGCCAGGGTGTAAGGCTCTGTCGGGTGCAATTTGCTGTGCTCCGCCAGTTGTTCCGCGGCTGCGTGTAATCTTTTTACGTCGGCTTTGCTTGCGCGCAACGCAACTTCCTGGAGCATTCGGCTGCCGCCAAGCAGAATGACACCAATATCCTGTCTTGCTTCAACCCATTTTTTCAAGTCCCGGCGCCAACTGCTGAAGTGGTCAATCCATGCCTGAACGGTGTAGTGGTAGCGTCCGACTTTTTCTACCTGGAAGTGGGCCTTCCAGAGATCGTTTCCGGCAGGGTGCAAAGGAGTGCGTTGCCATTTGGAGCTCTTTTCGTGGCGATAAAGTAGATCAGCCGCAATTTCGTCGTGCCCATCTGCGAAGATGACTGCGGTGACTTCCACCTGGTCGCCAACGGTCCGTTTAATTGGGTATAGCCCTTCGTCCACAGAGGGTTTTACAGCTTCAACAACAACGCGTCTTCTGCCTTCATGAGATTTTGCAAGAGCCATTGGTTGTCCTGTCAGCGGTTAGTTGATCGTGGCATCCGTATGCAGCAAACATCTTAGCGCTACTTTACAGCATCAATTTAAAACACATTCTTGTTTCATTGTGTTTTCTGCCTGGTCGCAATATTGTGTGTAGGTGACAACTTGGTGATAAAACTACGTTCTTTGACGAATCAACGTAGCACGCCGCCCTCTGATGAGCTGGGGTAAAGAGAACAGCCGTGGCATAAATACATCATCAATTTCTTTAGATGCAACTTGCAGGAGGATTGTGCATTGAGTGCCTCACAAAGAATCGAGAACTATGCCCTGATTGGC
>DZDJ01000261.1 GCA_022736715.1 Edaphobacter aggregans | reverse complement strand
ATGTTGCCGTGTAACGACGAGCGGGACATTCTAAGCCATTGTTTTAAATCAAGGTGGAATACGTTATGACGGCACCCGATGCGAACAAACACGGCGTACATGCTCCTCGCCTTCTGGATGAGGTTAAAGCCCGCATCCGAGCCAAACACTATAGCTTGCGCACGGAGCAAGCTTACATTCAATGGATAAAGCGCTTTATCTATTTTCATAATAAACGGCATCCGAAAGACATGGGTGCGGTGGATGTGGAGCGCTTTCTATCCTCGCTCGCCATTGATAATCATGTTTCAGCATCCACGCAAAATCAAGCCCTTGCAGCATTGCTTTTTCTCTATCGTGAGGTACTAAACGTCGATCTCCCGTGGCTGGACGGACTAACCCGTGCCAAGCAGCGTGAAAGGGTTCCCGTGGTTCTCAGCCAGGACGAGGTTCGGCATGTTTTTCAGCATCTTGAGGGCATTCATCTACTCATGGCTCAGCTGCTTTATGGAAGCGGTATGCGTTTGATGGAATGTCTGCGCCTGCGTATCAAAGACATCGACTTTTCACGGCGCGAAATCACGGTACGTGAGGGCAAGGGCGGTAAGGATAGAATTACAATGTTGCCTGACGCGTTGATTGCGCCATTGCACGTTCAATTTGAGCGCTGCCGCATGATTCATGAGCAGGACAGGAACACGGGTGTTCCGGGGGTGATGTTGCCAGATGCACTTGCGCGTAAATACCCTGATGCCGCAACGTCGTTCGGTTGGTTCTGGGTTTTCCCCGCCGCTGAGCTGAGCATTGATCCGCGTTCAGGGATTCGGCGGCGTCATCATACGCATGAACAAGCACTTCAGCGGGCGATTAAACGCGCTGTGGCGGCGGCAAGTATCTATAAACCCGCCTCAACGCATACGCTGCGACATAGTTTTGCCACACATTTGCTTGAAGGCGGGTATGACATTCGCACGGTGCAGGAACTTCTAGGGCATGCAGATGTAAAAACGACGATGATCTACACCCATGTACTCAATCGCGGTGGTCGCGGGGTGATTAGCCCATTGGATCGTTAGGGATGAATAGTGAAATGAAGGATGCCGACTGGATGCGCCGTGCCTTGGCGCTGGCTGCACGCGCCGAGTCTGAAGGCGAGGTGCCGGTGGGGGCGGCTTTGGTGCGTGATGGTGAAATAATCGGCGAGGGCTGGAACCGGCCTATCGGTACGCATGATCCGAGCGCGCACGCGGAGATGCTGGCGCTGCGTGATGCGGCTAGGCGGGTGGGTAATTATCGCCTGCCGGGTTCGACCATGTATGTGA
>DZDJ01000260.1 GCA_022736715.1 Edaphobacter aggregans | reverse complement strand
CCATCCTGGTTGGCGTCAATGGTCGCGGCATTGTTATCAACCCACAACAGGGTGGTCACAACACTGGCCTTCCTGATCTTCCCTTTATACCAGATGGGGATACTGGAATCGAACATGTCACGCAAGGTGTACTTATTCTCATGATCCACCAGATGCCCTTCCGCGTCCCTGCCGGTTGAATCCAGGTAGGCGCCGCCGGCGTAATGCTCAAGCTTGCGGATATGACAGGCGCTGCAACTGATGATATCAATATGCGAGGCATTGGCCACACCAGGGGTATGGGGACGAGTGGCGGTATCATAGGGATCCTGAACATTGGTCGCGGTCAAACCGTGAGCGGCATGGGCAGTCGCCGGATCGACAGCCAGAGGGAACGCGGCATGCCTGGAGCCGGTATTGGAATGGCAATTGATACAGGCGGTGGCATCGCTGTTACTATCTTTGGCGTTCCATACGCCGACAAAGTTTCCTGATTTGTGGCCCGGATCACACATGCCGAGGATCCCGGCATCAGGGCCTGTCTGATCAACCTTGTAAGCCTTGTCATCCGTCATGCCGTCAGGAGTAGCAGCGCCGGTATTATTGTCAACAAGATCGACTCCGGTGGGCTTCATGGCGCCGGTGGAACCGGCGGTGGCGGCGGTCGTGGAGTTGTGATGGCAGTCCATACACTCAAGGGCTGCGGTATGGACATCCCAGTTGGCGTTATCAGTCCAGTGATCGCCGCGCTTCTTGACATCCACCGCGCTGAAACCGCCTTGGTCAATGGTAAATCCGTCGCCAAAGTGACAGGCCTTGCAGTTGGAGGATGGCGGCGTCTTCTTGATATTGTCGGCAAAGGCAGGTGTCAGTTGACGGACACCGCCGGCGGTTGCGCCATTACTGTCAGCAGTCTTGGCAGCATCATAGACGCCAACCGTGGTGCCGTAGTTATCAGGCATGACATCGTTTGCAGCAACCAGTGCATTGTTGGTGGCAATCCCGGCGCCGACAGCGCGGGCGGCATCATGCTTGGCCTTGCGAATCATATCCTTGCGTTCATTCCAGCTATAACCGTCGAGATGGCACATCAGGCAGTCAACCTCGCCGACACCGGTCTTGGCATAGTCGTTGTAGAGGATCTCCGACTTAATTCCGTCACCATCGACATCATAGGAGTCGAGGAAATAGTTGAAGGTGGTGTAGTTGCCGGCAGTGATGGCATTGCCGCCATTGACGGTTCCGTCAGCAGCGGTGGCGATATTCCGCAGCGATGTCCGGCTGTTCAAAGCCAGGAGCGCCGAGGTGAATTGCTTGCCGCCGGCCGGCAG
>DZDJ01000259.1 GCA_022736715.1 Edaphobacter aggregans | reverse complement strand
AACTGATCTTGCCCCCGAAAAACGGACTCCATAACAAGTTGTTAAACTTGGCAAATGGAGAACATAAAATGAGCAAGAGCAAAGATGGTCGGGCGCGGGGTCAATACACTGTTGAATTCAAGCTGGAGGCGGTGCGTTTGGTCAAAGGTGGTCAGACAGTGCCGGTCACGGCCAAGATACTGGGGATGCCGGAACAGACCCTGGGCAACTGGGTTCGGCTGAGCAAACAGGGGCAGCTCACCGGTGCTGGCGACAAGCCTGTCAGCGCCGAGCAGATGGAATTGGCGCGGCTGCGGGCTGAACTGGCGCGGGTCAAGATGGAGCGCGACATCTTAAAAAAAGCGACGGCGTACTTTGCAAAGGAAACGCTGTGAAGTACGCCTGGATTGCCCGGCACAAATCACACTGGCCCGTCACGCTGATCTGCGAAGTCCTGGAAGTCAGCACCAGCGGCTACTTTGAACATGCGCGACGCGCAGCGCCCGACAGGCCGACCAACCCTGCGGAACGATGCCGCATCGACGACATGGCGCTCCTGGTTCACATTCGCGCCATCCATGCCGAAGTCAAAGCCGAATACGGCTGGCCACGCATGTGGAAAGAACTTCATGCGCGCGGCATTCGAGTGGGTAAAACGCGCGTCCAGCGGCTGATGCAGCAGCATGGCATACAGGCGCGGGGCAAGAAGAAGTTTGTCGTCACCACCGACAGCCGCCACAGCCTGCCGGTTGCGGACAACCTGCTGGCGCGCAACTTCACGATAGCTGCGCCCGACACGGTGTGGACAAGTGACATCACCTACATTGCCACCGACGAAGGCTGGCTGTATCTGACGGCGGTACTGGATCTGTTCAGCCGTCAGGTTGTGGGCTGGAGCATGCGTGACCACATGCAGGCAAGCTGCGTCACGGACGCGCTACGAATGGCGTGGTTCCGGCGTTGCCCGGATGCGGGGCTGATCTTTCATTCGGATCGGGGCAGTCAGTATTGCAGCCATGCGTTTCAGGATGTGCTGACAGGCTACGGGATGAAATCGTCGATGAGCCGCAAAGGCAACTGCTGGGATAACGCGCCGACCGAGAGCCTGTGGGGGCGGTTGAAAGTTGGCAGGCTGCACGGCAAACGGTTCGCGACACGCCGCGCAGCAATGGACGAGGTGATGGACTGGCTGACGTTCTACAACCACAAAAGATTGCACTCAACGTTGGGCTACGTCAGCCCGATGACGTTCGAGAAAAGCTGGCACGCAACTCAGCAGCATGTGAAAAAGTCCGCATAATGGTCGGGTTATGGAGTCCGGTAAACAGGGGCAAGGTCAC
>DZDJ01000258.1 GCA_022736715.1 Edaphobacter aggregans | reverse complement strand
ACAGGCTGCGGAAAAACGCATGATTCCCGTCTTACGTTCTCCTGGGAGCGAATTGTTTTGCCTTTTCGGCCTGCTTCGCTGCGGTTTCCTCTCTTCATTTCGTGTCTGGAAGCCGCTTTTTCCGGCTTTCAGGCGCACCTCGGCCCTATTGGGCCAGCGATTCAATTGGAATCAGCCTCCGCATACGCACCAGATTATGCGCCACGATGGTCAACCGATAAAACCAATCCACCCGCTTGAGCCCGCGCAGCTTCACCTGGCGCAACGGCCGGTCCAGCTTCGACCAGCCGAAGACCCGCTCGATCAGCTTGCGTTTGCGCTGGCTGATCGTGCGCCGTGGGTCTTGCCGCTCCTCGTCCGTCAAGCTGTTCTTGCCCATGTTGCTTCCGCCTTGCGTGTACTCGCTGAGGTGCGGCGCCACCCCGCGGTCGCGAAGCCCCTGGACAAACTTTTCGTCCTGATACTGGGTGTCGGCTCCCAGCGTCATCTTCCGCTCAGAGTTGCGTTCATCTTTTGGCGCCACCGTTCGGTCCAGCATCCTGAGCGCCGCCTCGCGCTCGGCCACCGTAGCCGCCAGCGTGGCCTCTGCCGCCACCACTAAACCGTTGCGGTTCTCGATCAGCGCGTGGCCTTGATAGCTGGGCACCGACTTGTCCGCCGCGGCCTTCTTGTAGAGCCGCGCGTCTGGGTCGGTGGTCGATTCGACCTTGTCGCGCAGCAGCACCTCACCCTTGTGCCCCGAACCGGCTCCCGGCGCGGGCGGATCGGTCTTCTCCTGGAAGCTGCGCGCCGCGGCCCAAGCCTGAATCAGCGTGCCATCGACGGTGAAATGCTCTTCGCTGAGCAAGTCGTGCTGGCGTGCCTCCAGCATCACCTCCTGCAGCAGCAACTGGCTCACTTCGCCGGCAATCAGTCGCTCACGGTTCTTGGTAAACACCGTCACATCCCACACCGCATCGTCCATCTCCAGGCCGACAAACCAGCGGAAAAGCAGGTTGTAGTTCATCTGCTCCATCAACTGCCGCTCGCTGCGGATGGAGAAAAGAATCATCAACAGCGTGGCCCGCAACAGTCGTTCCGGAGCGATCGAAGGGCGGCCCGTGTCCGAGTACAACTTCTCCAACTCGCCATCCATCCGCGCCAGCCCCCGGTCCACCAGCACGCGAATCTGCCGCGCTGGATGATCGGCTGGAATCCGTTGCGCCAAGGTTAAATAACTGAACATCGCCGACTGTTTCTGATCGTCTCCACGCATACTGATTGGATACAGCAAAACCGCGAAAAAAGATGTGACCGCCATCAGTCAAGGAGTTTTTCCGCAGCCTGT
>DZDJ01000080.1 GCA_022736715.1 Edaphobacter aggregans | reverse complement strand
GGTGCTCCACCGGCGGAGTTACCATGCGGCTGATGTCCTTCAGCGCGGCAATATCGCGGTCGTACCGGCCCACCAGCGAGTTCCAGCGGATGTAGCCGATCTCCTCCAGCATCTTCAGCCCGTCTTTCAGGTAGCTGATGCGGCTGCGCTCGTCGTGTCCCCAGGTCACCGGCACTTCCTGAATCGCGTATCCCAGTTTGCGCGCAATGAAGAGAATCTCCGGGTCGAAGCCCCAGCGCTCAATCGTCTGCAAACGGAAAACAATCTGCGCCGCCGGCCGGCGGAATGCCTTGAAGCCGCATTGCGTGTCGGCAAAGGGCAGGCCCATCACCGTGCGTGTGATCCAGTTAAAACAGCGGCCAAAAAACTGCCGGTACAGCGGCTGATGGATGGTCTGCCGGGTGCGGTCCAGCCAGCGCGAGCCAATCGCCACTTCCGCGCCGGCCTCAATGGCGGCAAACAGGCGCTCGGCCTCTTCCATCGGAGACGACAGGTCCGCGTCGGTGAACATCACCACCTCACCAACGGCCTGCAACAGGCCATTGCGAACGCTGTATCCTTTGCCGCGATTGCCGGGGTTCTGAATCAGATGCAGATGCGGATGGCTCTCCATCCAGCTTTCCACGATCGCGGCAGTGTTGTCGCGGGAACCATCGTCCACCACCAGCACTTCGGCGTCCCACTGGCGCTCCACAATGCAGGACAGCACTCGTTCGAGGGTCTTCCCAATGCGTGCACTCTCGTTGTACGCCGGTATGACGATACTGTACTTCGGCTGCCCCATAAACTGCACCACAACATTCCTTCTAGGCATCTGGTTCTGTACAACCCAGCAAATTTGAGTCTAACCCGTCTCCGGAGACGCAAAAAATCCCGCAAATGTCGTACATCATACGATAAATGTTGGGCCACTGTGCCGGCAAAATTGTATTCGGCGAAATTATTTTCCCGTGTCCACCCCGCCAGCCCGCTCTGCCACCACTTGTGGTGCTAAACTCAGCGCAAGATGACTGACGCCAACACACCCGCTGAGTTCTCCCCGGCTCCCGTCCCGCAAAAACGCAAGCGTTCCTTCTGGTTCTGGCTCCTGGTCGGGGGCGGCTCCGTCACCGTGCTGGTGCTGTTCTTTGCCGGCATCCTCTGGCTGATGGTTGGTTCCGGCTTCAACGACGACGGGTTCAGTTCCATCAGCAGCAACAAGATCGCCGTGGTCGACATCGATGGCGTGATTCTTTCCGCCGACAAGACCGACGAGCAACTGCGCAAGTTTGCCGACGATGATTCGGTGAAGGCCATCATCCTGCACATCAACTCCCCCGGCGGCGGCGCGGCGGCCAGCCAGGAGATTTACCACGAAGTAATGCGGCTGCGCGAAAAGACCCGGAAACCGATCGTCGCCTCTGTGGAAAGCGTCGGCGCCAGCGGAGCCTACTATATCGCCTCTGCCTGCAACAAAATCTACGCCAACGACGCCAGCGTGGTCGGCTCCATCGGCGTCATCATGGAATGGGTGAATTACGGCGACCTGCTGCGCTGGGCCAAGCTGAAACAGATCACGCTCAAAGCTGGAGAGCTGAAGGACGCCGGTTCCCCTACCCGCGACCTGACGCCCAAGGAACAGGCTTATTTTCAGGGACTTGTAGACAACATGCACGGCCAGTTCATCCATGACGTCTCCCTGGGACGCCATCTGCCGGATACAAAAATAGCGCCGCTGGCCACCGGACAGGTCTGGACCGGGCAGCAGGCGCTGCCGCTGGGCCTGATCGACAGAATCGGCGGCTTCCGCGTGGCGCTGATCGATACGGCCCGCAGTGTGGGCATTTCCGGCGAGCCGATAGTGGTGCGCCCGGCCCGGCCGCGGATTGGTCTGCTCGATATTCTGACCGGCAGCCCGGACTCGGACTCGCTTTTTCCGAACCCCGGCAAGCTGCTGGAGCAGAACGCAGGGTTCTATTTCCTCTGGAAGTAACTTTGACGGCAGCAAAGACGTCCATAGACGGTAAATGGAATTTGCTGACACCGAAAGGGTTTGCATCTACAATCATTTGCAGGGGTTAGCAGATCCCCTGCGATCTGGCAGTGGAAAGGAACCGGTTATGACGAAAGCAGACCTGGTCGAAAAAGTCACTTCTCTGGGTGATCTGACGCGCCGTGATGGTGAAGTAATTGTCGATACGCTCTTCGATTCTGTGATCGGCGCTCTTCGCTCTGGCGACAAAATCGAGATCCGCGGCTTTGGCAGCTTCCGCACCCGTCAACGCAAACCCCGCATCGGCCGCAACCCAAAAACCGGAGCCAAGGTGGAAGTTCCGGCCAAGCGTGTTCCTTACTTCAAGCCCTCAAAGGAATTGCGCGATCTCGTCAATCCGAAAGCAGAAGCACAGCCGCCAGCAACGGAACCTGCTTCCGGCGCCGCACCTTCACTCTAAAAGCTTCTGTAACACATGACAGTTGCCATGCAGAAGCAGCAATGCGCCTGCGCTGCGTGCCGTATCGCGTGTGTGTGCGATCATCGGCTGCTCAATCTTTTTTCTGCCGGTTTTCCCACAGTCAGCGCCTGCATGATGAATGTACCGGTTCCGCCGCACGGTTCCACGCAATGAAACCAACCGTCAGCGCTGAACTGTATACTGGGAAGTTGACACGATTGGCAGCCCGGTAGTGATTCGCTTTGATCAATCTTGGGAGTAGATCCGAATGAGTGTAAAAGTAGAAGCCGCAGCCCGGACGGGCTTTACAGAAGAAGTGGCCGAATGGATTGAGGCCTTTGACGAAGTCGTGGTCGCCGAAGGCCCGGAACAGGGGGCCGAACTGCTCACCGCACTCCGGCAGCGGGCAAGACAGGCAGGAATTCCTTCCACCAGCGAACTCACCACTCCCTACCGCAACACAATCCCCAAACATGAAGAAGTTCCTTATCCGGGCGACCGGGAGCTGGAGAGCCGTGTCGAAAGCCTGATCCGCTGGAACGCGATGGCCATGGTGCATGGCCAGAACAAGAAGGACGCTGGCATCGGCGGGCACATCTCCACTTACTCGTCGCTGGCCACGCTGCTGGAAGTGGGCTTCAACCATTTCTTTCATGCGAAGTATCCGGGTGAAAACGGTCAGCAGCAGCCGGGAGACTTCATCTACTTCCAGGGACATGCTTCGCCGGGGGTCTATGCCCGCGCCTATCTCGAAGGCCGCCTCAATGATGACCATTTGCTGAACTTCCGCCATGAACTGCGCGACAAACCCGGCCTGTCCTCCTATCCGCACCCGTGGCTCATGCCGGAGTTCTGGAGCTTCCCTACGGTTTCCATGGGCATTGGCCCGCTCAATGCCATCTATCAGGCGCGCTTCATGCGCTACCTGGAAAACCGCAAGCTGATCGAGAAGACGCAGCGCAAAATCTGGGCCTTTGTGGGCGACGGCGAAACGGACGAAGTGGACACGCTGGGTGCGCTGACGGTGGCTTCGCGTGAGAAGCTGGACAACCTGATCTTTGTCGTCAACTGCAACCTGCAGCGGCTGGACGGCCCGGTACGCGGCAACAAACGCATCATCGACGAGCTGGAAGGCGTCTTCCGCGGCGCTGGCTGGAATGTGATCAAGGTGATCTGGGGCAGCGACTGGGACAAGCTCTTTGAGCGCGACCACACTGGCCTGCTGCTGAAGCGCATGGAAGAGTGCGTCGATGGCGAGTTCCAGGCCTACAAGGCCAAGGGTGGAGCGTATCTGCGCTCGGAGTTCTTCGGCAAATATCCGGAGCTGCTGGAGCTGGTCAGCGATCTGTCCGACGACGAGCTGGCCGGGCTGCACCGCGGCGGCCATGACCCGAAAAAGATCTTCAATGCGTACAAGCGCGCGATGGAGCATCAGGGCGGCCCGACCGTGATCCTGGCCAAGACGGTGAAGGGCTACGGCCTCGGCTCCGCGCAGGCACGCAATGCCACGCACTCGGAAAAGAAGCTGACAGACGAGGCGCTCGCTGCTTTCGTGAAGCGCTTCAACATTCCGGTGCCGGAAGAGCTGGCGTATCAGGGCAAACCGTACCGCCCGGCGCAGGACAGCCCGGAGATCACCTACATGCAGCAGCGCCGCAGCGATCTGGGCGGCCACATGCCGCACCGCGAACCGCCCGCGCTCAACTTCAAAGCGCCGGAGCTGGACTACTTCGGTGAGTGGATCGCCGGCTCCAAGGGCCGCGCCGTTTCCACCACCATGGGCTTCGTCAGCATTCTGCGCCATCTGTTGAAGGACCCGGAGATCGGCAAGCTGATCGTCCCCATTGTGCCGGACGAGGGCCGCACCTTCGGCCTGGAATCGGTCATTCGCCAGGTGGGCATCTACGCCAGCGAAGGCCAGAAGTACAAGCCGCACGATCTGGACATGCTGCTCTACTATCGCGAAGAGAAGGATGGTCAGATTCTGGAGGAAGGCATTACGGAAGCGGGATCGATGGCCTCGTTTACGGCCGCAGGCACGGCGTACGCGAACTATCGCGTGCCCACGGTTCCCTTCTACATGTACTACTCCATGTTCGGCTTCCAGCGAATCGGAGACATGGCCTGGGCCTTTGCGGACTCGCGCGGCAAGGGCTTCCTGATGGGTGGCACGGCCGGCCGCACCACCATGCTGGGCGAAGGGCTGCAGCACCAGGACGGCCACAGCATTGTGCTGGCCAGCACGGTGCCCACCTGCGTCACCTATGACCCGGCCTATCTGTATGAGATGGCGGTCATTCTGCAGGATGGCATCCGCCGCATGTATCAGGAAAGCGAGAACGTCTTCTATTACCTGACGATGTACAACGAAGACTATCCCATGCCGGAGATGCCCACGGAAAACCGCGAGGCCGTCCGCGAAGGCATTGTGCGCGGCATTTACAAATTCAAGTCTGCGCCGAAGGGCAAGGCCACGGCCCAGTTGTTCGGCAGCGGACCGATTTTGAACGAGGCCGCCCGCGCGCAGGAAATTCTCGCTGAAAAGTACGGCGTGCAGGCCGACGTGTGGAGCGTGACCAGTTACAACGAGCTGCGCCGCGAGGCGCTGGCCATTGAGCGCTGGAACCGCCTGCATCCCGCCGAGCCGGAAAAGACGCCCTACATTCTCTCTGCAATCAAAGACGCCAGGGGGCCCATCATCGCCGCCAGCGACTATATGAAGACGGTGCCGGACCAGCTTGCACCGTGGCTCACCACCCGCCTGGTGACGCTGGGAACCGATGGCTTCGGCCGCAGCGACAACCGTGAGCATCTGCGCCGTCACTTTGAGGTCAACGCCGAATCCATCGCAGCAGCCACGCTTTCCAAGCTGGCCCGCGAAGGCAAGTTCGACGCTGCCCGCGCCCAGCAGGCCTTTGCCGAACTGGGCCTGAATACGGAAAAGATCGACGCTGCCCGCGCCTGAACCTCAACAGACTTACATGAAAAGCGGGTACTGAACATGCCCAGTGCCCGCTTTTACTTTTTCGATACAACCCTCAAGCCCGATAGCCAACGCTATTCGCTTGCATTGCATTGACAAACGTCGTCGGTGTTTTCCTGTTCAGACCTTCAACCCGACCAGCCGCATCAGTTCCACGCCATTGCTTCGGGTTACTACGCCTTCGCGCAATTGGAAGTCAAACTGCACTCTGCCATCACGGTGATGTTCTTCGCTGGCAGGCCAGCGGGTGCCCTACATCTGGATTTTCAGACGTGGGAACCTCTCCGCGAGCGTGATTCAATCCCATGTCTTATAAAACGAGACATGGGGCACCCGGCCCCAACCATCTTACACTTGCCCCTTGTGCTACCCTCAATTTACGCAAATGTCTGACGGCAAAAACCAACTCTACTACGGCGACAACCTCGATGTGCTCCGCCGTTACATCCCGGATGCCTCCGTCGACCTCATCTACCTCGATCCGCCCTTCAACTCCCGGCAGGACTACAACGTCCTCTTCGCGGAAAAAGACGGCAGCCGCTCCGCCTCGCA
>DZDJ01000257.1 GCA_022736715.1 Edaphobacter aggregans | reverse complement strand
AGCGCGGGAAGGGACGCCCGCAGGGATGTCCAGCGCGTCACTCAACACAGTGAGGGATCCTGCTGGCGTACAGGCTCGCGCCCTTCCAGCTTCTCCCACTGCTGCCGGTACTTGCCAAGGTCGGCGGCTTGGCGGTCGCCTGCGGCGCTGTAAGCATAGCGGGCGGTGCGCTGCGCGTAGTCGTTCCAGTCGCGCCCCTCGTCATTCTGCCGGGTGGCCGGTGCGCACTGGCGGATAGCGCCATCGATAGCGGCTTGATCGTGACCTGTGACGCGCATCCGCACGGCAATCATGGAATCCACGCGGGACAAGTCCACCTCGCCGCCACGCTGCCGCTTGAGCACGTCGCGGTAATGCCGCTGATAAGCGTCGATCGCGCTGCCGCTGGCTGCTGCAAGCTCCAAGGCGGGCTTGGCTTTACTGCGCTCGGGCTGCTGCACCTTCAAGGCGGCTTGCCGCTGATACTCGGCGTCGATCTGCGAGGCCAAAGCCAGCGTCTTGACGCATTCGCGGCGCTCGGCCTTGAGCAAGCGCACCTCGGGATAACTGCCGTCCTCCCGCTGGTGCTTGGGCTTGCGGTTCTCGTAACCAGGCGCACGGTGCGGATGGATAGCGCCCGATAACTTCGGGTCGCCGTATTCGCGGTTCAGTGCATCGCTTAGGCGATTGCCCACGTCCTTATCGTGGGCCGTCCCCAACTTTGGCACGGTGATGATGCCCTGGTAGTTGCCGGGGCTGGATTCCAGCACAGAGGCGGGCTGGTAGCCGTCACGGATAAGCCGCTCCAGCTTCTCACGATTCATGTCGTCGATCAGGATGTGATGCTTCTTGTCCGACAGCGGCGTGTAGTAGAGGTTTTCCCCGCGCTCCTGCAAACGCCGCATCTCCGGCGTGCGCTGCGCGATCTCCTGCGGTGTAAAGCCCCGCGTGATGCCGTCCTTTTTGTCCAAGATGAACGTCATCTTGTCGCCGTCCGGTTTCATTCGAATGGACGTTACCCGGTAACGCTCCGCGCCTACCGCTTCCGCGTACTGCTCGAACTGTTTTAACTGCTCCGATTTCATCGCCTGCGCCCTCTCCTGCTGTATCCGCTGCCGATCCTGCTGGATGCTCTCCTGAAGCTCAGGATTCATGATCTTGAAGCCGTGCTCTGCTGCTAACTTCACGCACATAGCTTTGTATTCGTCGTTCCCGGTTACGGTGATGCCGCCCCACTTCTGCGCCGATAGCTGCAAAGCGGCAAGCGTGCTGTCGCGGTTGCGCCAGTCGTGAATGTCGATGCTCTTGCCCTTGTCCACGAAAGACACACCCCCGCCCCGCCCCGCTTCTTCCT
>DZDJ01000256.1 GCA_022736715.1 Edaphobacter aggregans | reverse complement strand
CCCGCCCTGGTTTTTTTGCGCCGCTTCGTAGTCTTCGCGGATCTGCTCTCGGCTCTCGAAGTCTTCAGGCCGTCCGTTGTGCATTTGGCAGAGTTTGGTAATCACGGCTTCGTAGGCGTAGAGGGTGGCGCGTAGGTAGTCTTTACGCTTTAGGGATCGTTTGGCCAGTTGGGTTTGTTTTTCGAACTGGCGTTTTTCGTTGAGCCAGTCTAGGCGCTCGCGGATGGTGGGCAAAAGCAGGTCGGCTTCGGGTTTTAGTTGCGCTTGATTGAGTCCGCTTTCATGCGCTTTGCGTAATTTGCCGGTAGCTTCACCCACATTGAGGATGTTTTCGAAGTAGGCGGCTTCTTTAAGCGCTTGGGTGGATTCTGGTGAAAGCCCAGCTTGTTGCAGGAGTGGGACGAAGATGCCGTAATCGCCGTCGTTGTCAAAACTCGCGAGGGCTTGCAGCCCATCGGCAATGCGCAAAAGGCCGGAGAGATCAAGCACGGGGGCGGTTTGGGTGTCGGGGTCGTAGGCGGCATACCAGATTTTTTCAATGCTGGCGTGGCGGGCTATGCGCAGGTACAAGGCGGCGAGCAGGCTGAGCATGGGCAGGTGGCGAAATCCGTGGGTGACATCCAAATGCACGGTTTCACCTTCGGGGACATGTCGGGCTATGGTGCGCAGGAGTTCGACTTGCTCGGCTTCGTTGCGGGCGTAGGGTATGAGGGTAAGTTCGACTGCGCAGCCAAGCTTTTTTGTCAGGTGGGGGGTGAGTCGATCAAGCTGTGACTGGGTGACTTGTTTTTTCTCACAGGCTTCCATCAAAGCAAACCGCTCTTCGGTGCCGTCATTGCCCAAATTAATGTCGCCTTCAAATAGGTGATCCCACATGCTGCCGTTGGTGCCGAGAATAACCATGCGTTGCGGTTGCAGGCGTTGTTGCAGTGCCCAACCGAAAAAAGCAAGTGGCTCGGTTTGTGTGCCGTCATCGAAGTGATATTGGGTGGGGCGGTAGCCGTTGGAATCTTTGGGGGTGCGGCCAAGAATGGTGATTAAGGTGGTGCTCATGGGGTGTTCTCCGTGTGGGTGTTTAAGCATGGGTTTTCATGAGGCTGGGGCTGTGAAAATGCAGCCAGCCGAGCTCATAGGGGAGGCTCGCAAGTTCTGCGGCATCAAGCACGCGGCCTTCGGGTAGGCGTTGGGTGAGGCGCAATACAAGGGCGCTGTCGCCGGGTTGGAGTTTGACGGCTGTGCGGTTGACGGGCACGGGGCGTTGTAGCAGCTCGCTTAAGAGTTCGGCGGTGGCGGCGTGGCCGATGGCCGACTGTACGTCGTGGCCGCTTAGCATGGC
>DZDJ01000255.1 GCA_022736715.1 Edaphobacter aggregans | reverse complement strand
ACCCTGCGCCGCCCGCGAGCACCTCACTCACCGAGCGCGGCCTGCAAATGGCGCGTCTCAAATCCGATGTGCTGCAACAAAGCCTGCGTGACGACATCGCCGCACGCAGCGCCGTATTGACCGCCAACACCCGTTTTGGCGCGGAAGCAGCCTATCTGAACGCCTGGGTCAACAAGGTCGAAACTATCGGCAACCAGAACTACCCCGATGAAGCCCGACGCAAAAACCTCAGCGGACGCTTGATGCTGGAGGTCAAACTGGATGCGTGGGGCAAGGTTCTAGCCGTGCATGTGCGCCAGACATCGGGTCAAAAGGTGCTGGACGATGCCGCCGTGAACATCGTGCGCATGGGTGAGCCTTACGCCAAATTCCCCATCGAAATGCGCGAGAAACTCGATACCGTCACGATCATACGCACCTGGGCTTTCGGCTCCTCCGGGGTAAACACCCGCTAATTCCGCTCCCGCACTTGCCCCCAAGCCCCTCTGCGCCGGATACTAGCCACATGAATGCCGACACCTCACTCAAAAATCATCTACTCATCGCCATGCCGCAGATGGGCGACCCCAATTTTGCGCAAACCGTGACTTACATTTGCCAGCATGATGAAAACGGCGCCATGGGAATCGTAATCAATCGCCTGCTGGAAGTAAGCCTGGGCGACGTGCTTGAGCACCTCAATATCGCCCCGGACACCCCGGAGATCCGTGCGCAAAGCATTCACTACGGCGGCCCTATTTCACTCGAGCGCGGCTTTGTGCTCCACACTCCACAAGGCCCGTGGGATAGCACGCTGAACCTGCCGGATGAACTTGGCCTGACCACCTCGCGCGATATTCTGCAAGCCATTGGGCATGGCGCAGGCCCAAGTAAGCGCCTGATTGCGCTCGGCTTTGCGGGCTGGCCGGCGGGGCAGCTCGAACAGGAAATGCTCGACAACACCTGGCTCAGCACCCCCGCCACGCACACTATTTTGTTTGAACTGCCCATAGAAACGCGCTGGCACGCGGCGGCACAACAGATTGGCATCGACCTGAATCTTCTTAGCGCCCAAGCTGGACACGCATGAGCTTGTCAGGTCTTGCATGAGCCAGCCCACAGCGCATCTTTGGCTCGGTTTTGATTTTGGCGAGCGCCGCATTGGTGTTGCCGTGGGACAAAGCATTACCGGACAGGCGCGGCCGTTGACTGTGTTGCCGACCAAGCAGCGCGGTCAGCCGGATTGGGCGGCGATAGAAAAAGTCATCAAACACTGGTTACCCGAGGGCGTGGTGGTGGGCATCCCGCGCCGCGACGATGGCAGCGACTACCCTGTGACCGCGCAAGCCGAACGTTTTG
>DZDJ01000254.1 GCA_022736715.1 Edaphobacter aggregans | reverse complement strand
GTGCGGACGAATTCTTGGACTACTCAGGAGGTAGTTCATGTATTCATACGAGGATCGACTTCGAGTCGTGCAGCTCTACATCAGGCTGGGCAAGCGGGTTGGTTTAGCCATTCGCCAGCTTGGCTATCCGACGAAGAACGCGCTCAGGAGCTGGCATCGGGAGTACATGCAGCGCCTTGAGTTGCCCGCGTCTTACCTGTGTAGCCTGACATATCCGCAGGGGTTACCCACGGTATTGAACCCTCAAAGTTTCTCGGATTGTTAGTACTTGGTGTTCCGCCACCGACAACGTCTGTCGCGTCGCCCGTCGTTGTCCAACACCATGTCGCTGGTAGTACCCACAAATCACTCACGCCACCATCTCCCAACTCATCTTCCGCATCACCCCGCCAACTGCACAATCTGGTTGAGTCGTGCGCAACTCTCGGCAAAACGGTTGTCGTCGAGCCGCTTGAGCGGATGGGGGTAGGCTTGGCGAATTCGCCAATCGAAGGATTTGGGTTGATGGCAGAGCACATAGCTGGTCTTCCCCGCTTTTTTGCCGCTGGCGACTCCCACGGCCACGGCAAAGGGGTTGTCCGCGTTGTATTCCGCAGTAGTCATGGGCAGGCCGATCACCAGTGAAGTGCGCTCGTTAAAGGCCCTGGGCGATAGCACCAGAAAGGGGTGGATGTCGCGCATTTCAGTGCCTGCCTGGGGGGTGCAGTTGATCCAGATCACGTCTTGGCGATCGGGCACCCAAGCTTGCTTGCGGGCAGTGGCAGCAGATTTCACCCGTTTTCTGCACCTAATGGGGCGACAACCATTGCTTCGCCACCATGTCGCGCCGGGTCAAACAGGGCCAGTCGTTGTTCCAGGGTGAGCGCCTGATTCTCCACCGGGGTAATGGTGATGCCTTCATCGCTCACTGTGACACGCACCATCTGCTCGGCGCGTAGCTGCGCAGCCTTGGCCACGTTGCCGGGCAAACGAACCCCTAGGTTGTTGCCCCATTTCTTGATGCCGACAACGGCTTCTGCGTGTGTCATGATCGCCTTCCTTGCACTTGTTTAAACGCAGTATAAACGCCCCGGTTAACCGTCAATCGGGTTGGGTGACATGGGGTTGAGTGACTCACGCCACCAACTCCCGATTCATCTCCTCCATCAGTCCATCCAGTTCATTGCCAAACACCTGCCACACGCGCTGCAGCCCGCCTTTGTCGGCCAGTTCGGCGTAATCAAAATCGTCGCGGGCGATGCTGCAGCTGCTGGCGATGTGGTCTTTCATCAGGCGCAGCCAGTCGGTTTGTTCGGGCGTGAAGGCGGTGGCGCGCTGGGCGTTGTGGCGGAAGATCCAGGTCT
>DZDJ01000253.1 GCA_022736715.1 Edaphobacter aggregans | reverse complement strand
GCATCGGCAGCGAGCAGTTCGGGGAAGTCGTGGCGGAGGGTGTAGTCGGCCAGCAGGCGCAGGGTGTGGCGGTCGCCGCGCTGCGCGAAGAGTTCGAAGTTGCCAAAGCGGGTGAAGCTTGGTGCAACGCGGCAGACAATCGCGCCGGGTTCGATCTGCGGGCGGCCATCGTAAAACATATCGCGCAATACGCCGTCACCGGTGGTAACAAGACTCAAGGCGCGGGTGGTCGGAATGCCGAGGTGGTGCATGGCTTCGGAGCAGAGGAATTCGCGCAGCGAGGAGCGCAACACGGCGCGGCCATCGGCATGGCGTGAGTAAGGTGTGCGGCCTGCGCCTTTGAGTTGCAGTGTCCAGCGCTCGCCCTGGGCGTTGAGTACCTCGCCGAGGTTGATGGCGCGCCCGTCGCCGAGTTGCCCCGCCCAGTGGCCGAACTGGTGGCCGCCGTAGCAGGCGGCGTAGGGCTGCATGGTGGGGAGAAGGACATTGCCGCCGAAAATATCTGCAAAGGTTTGCGTGCGGCATTCGGCTTCATCCAGCCCGATGAGTGCGGCGGTATCCGTTGAGCAGGCAACAAGCTGCGGTGCCTTGACCGGAGTGGGATGGATGCGCGAATAGCAGGCGGCATAAACTTGGCGCGAGCCGGGGTGATCGAGCGGGTCGCCCGGCAGTTCGCACACATAGCTGTTATCGAGCTTGAGTTGGTCGAGTTTCATGCGTCTTGCTTGCGCCGCCAGCGTTTGCGCACCGGCGCGCTTTCGCCACGGGCTATGGTTTCCTGGTAAAACGCGACTAGGCGTTCGGCGACGCGCTCTTCTTGCCAGGCGTCGGCAGCAATGACAGCTTGTGCGGCAAGTCGAGTGGCTTCGTGCGGGTGGTCGAGCAGCTCCATGACGCGGGCGGCAAAGCCTTGTGGATCGTTGGGTGCAATCAGACAGCCTTCGCCTTCGCGCACCACATCGCGCGTGCCCATTTCCGCCAGGGCAACCACGGGTAGTCCAAGAGCCAGGGCTTCAACGAGGACGAGGCCTTGGGTTTCGGTGGCCGAGGCGAATACAAAGGCATCGGCGGCGCGGTAAAGGGCTTGCAGTTGGCCATCGCGCGGCAGGTAGCCGACAAAACGCACATGCTCATCAAGACCAAGTTGGGTGGTGAGTTTGCGCAGATGTTTTTCCGCAGGCCCCTCGCCCGCAAGCACCAGGCAGGCATCAGGGTGTTGTTCAATCAGCCTGGTCAGCATGTTGAGCAAAAATTCGACGTTTTTTTCAAACGCCAGCCGTCCAACAAACAGCAGCATGGGTTGTACGTCGGACAGGCCAAGCGCATGACGCGGGTCAGGTGCTGTG
>DZDJ01000079.1 GCA_022736715.1 Edaphobacter aggregans | reverse complement strand
CGATGTGCATGCGCCAGTGGATCAACTCGCGATAGCGGTTGAGCAGCGAGTGCGGGTTGTCCTGCTCGGCTTGCACCGAGACATCCTCGTGCAGCCAGGCCGGCGGCGTTTCCCATGTCGTCTCGCCCGGCGCCGTGGGGCTGATGTTCCAGCGCATCGGCTCACGATCCAGCGGATCGGGCTTGGTGCCGCGCATGCCGATCTCTTCGCCGTAATACACATACGGGTTGCCGGGCAAGGTCAACAGCATGGCCGCGGCCACCTTCATCTTGTCCAGATTGCCGTGCAGATCCGTCATCACGCGCTGCTGGTCGAAGTTGCTCAGGAGCGGCGCATCCATCACGTAATGGCCGGCGGCCTTGCGATAGATCCGTTGCATATGCACCAGGGTGCGACCGATGCCGTCGTCGTGCCCGGTCTCCGCGCTCGCCACCAGACGTTTGGCCATGGGGAAATCGAACACCGCGTTGAGGGGGCCGACAAAGGGCGCCATGTGGCGATAGTGCGAATCCCACACTTCGCCCACCAGGTAAGCCTGCGGATCAACCTTGTCCAGGCCGTCGCGATACTGCTTCCACCACGCCACATCCGCGTCGATGGCACGCATGCTGTGGCGCTGGTTCCAGAACTTGTCGAGCAGGTACTTGGCGGCATCGAGGCGATAGCCATTGACGCCTTTCTTCAGCCAGTACTGCCCAATCGCGATCATTTCCCGGCGCAGCGCCGGCGTGTGGTAATTCAAATCGGGCATGTCGCGGCTGAAAATGCCCATGTAATGCTGCCTGCCCGACTTGTGCCACACCTTCCCTCCCATCGAGCTTTTGGCATCCAGTCGAGTATCCGGACTCGCCCAGTAGTACCAGTCACGATAGGCGCTGTGCGGATCACGCGAAGCCAGGAACCACGGATTCTCGTTGCTGGTGTGATTGATCACCATGTCGAGGATGACCTTCATGCCGTCCGCGTGCGCGGCCTTCACCAGGCGCTCGAAGTCGGCCATGGTGCCGTACTGCGGATTGATCGCGCGATAGTTGGTGATGTCGTAACCGTGATAACTGGGCGACGGGAAAATCGGCATCAGCCAGATGCCGCTGACGCCCAGGCTCTTGAGGTAAGGCAGCTTCTTGGTGACACCATCGAGATCGCCGATGCCATCGCCGTTCGTGTCGTAGAACGAACGCACGAAGATCTCGTAGTAAACACCCGAGGGCGCCGCAGGTCCGAGTGCTCGCGCTGTTGCGGGCGGCAGGGCTGGCGTCTGCGCAAAGGCACCGGCGGCCATGCCAACAGTGAGGACAGCCGCGAGCAGTTGCAAGGGGATACGGCGGATCAGCATGGTCAGGAACTCCATCAGCCAGCAGTCAATGCGGCGCCGTTGTCGCCGTATCCACGCAAGGATAGGCGTGGCGCGCACCGGATCGAGCGCACTGCATACGTATTCACCGGCGCGGCGCACGCAGGCGCTGCAACGGCGCCTCAGCGCGCGGCGCTCTGCGCGGAAGCCTGGCACTGCTCGGCCACGTACTGCGCATGCGTGGGCATGCCGGCGACGGCGCGCTGGATCAACATGCGCATGCCGCCGAGGAACTCGTCGAGCCGCGCCACCTCCATGCCATCGGCCAGCGCGTGATGACGCTGCGGCTCGATGCCCTGCCCGACCATCACCTGCAGCCAGGCGACTTCGGCGAACAGTTCATCGCCGTCGCGCACGATCTGACCGTTGGCTCGAAACAGCGCCAGCTTGCGCGCCAGTCCATCGGGCAAGCCGATGTGCGCGCAGTGCCGCCAGAACGGTGTGTCATCGCGCTGCGTGGTGCAGTAGTGCAGCACCAGGAAATCGCGGACGCGCTCGTACTCGAAACGCGTCTGGCGGTTGTACTCGTCGCGCAGCGCGGGGTCGAAGTCGCGATCCGGCCACAGCGACAACAGCCGGCTGATACCGGACTGGATCAAGTGGATGCTGGTGGACTCCAGCGGCTCCATGAAGCCCGCCGCCAGGCCCAGCGCCACGCAGTTGCGCAGCCATATCTGCTTGCGCATCCCCGTGGTGAAACGCAACGCACGCGGCTCGCCCAATGCCGGGCCTTCGAGGTTGGCGAGCAGCACCGATGCCGCCTCGTCGTCACTGATGAACTCGCTGCAGTAGACATGCCCGTTGCCGCTGCGCGCTTGCAGCGGAATGCGCCACTGCCAGCCCGCCGTGCGCGCGTTGGCCTGCGTGTAGGGCCGCAGCGGCGTGACGCGGGCGCTGGCCACCGCCAGCGCGCGGTCACACGGCAGCCACTGCCGCCAGTCGTCGTAGCCGGCGCGCAGGGCGCCCTCGATGAGCAGCGCACGGAATCCGGAGCAGTCGATGAACAATTCGGCTGCGATGCGCGCGCCGCTCTCCAGCACGAGGGCATCGATGAAACCATCCTCGGGGCGCTGTTCGACATGTGCCACCTTGCCCTCGTGGCGCACCACGCCAAGCGATTCGGCGACACCGCGCAAATGCTGGGCATACAGTCCGGCATCGAAATGATAGGCGTAGCGCACGCCGGTCAGCGGGCTGCTGCCAACACGTTCCATGCGCGCGAAGCGGTTTTGCGCCGCAGCCTGCGCGTTGATCGAATAGGCCCATAGCCCGTGCGTCTGGCCCAGCGCACGCGCGCGCAACCAGTACTGCTGAAACGGCAGCAACCCATAGGGCAGGCCGATATCGCTGAAAGCATGGATGTAGGAATGGCCGGGGCGCAGCCAGTCGTTGAACTGGATACCCAGCTTGAAGGTGGCCTGCGCGGCGCGCATCACCGCGTTTTCATCGAGACCCAGAAACGCGTTGATATGACGGATCTGCGGAATGGTGGCCTCACCCACACCCACCGTGCCGATGTCCGCGGACTCGACCAGGGCGATGCGTACCCGCGACCCCAGCGCTTTGGCCAGCAGTGCCGCCGCCATCCATCCGGCGGTGCCGCCGCCGAGAATGACTACGGACTCCAGAGCAGGTTTTTGCATGTCGAGCGCCACACCGGCGACACCAAAATTTTATCTTGCCATAAAAAGCCCCGCCTTCACGGCGGGGCAAAGGACCACGCACACAGAGTCTGATATTCGGCCAGGTCAGAACGTGTAGGATGCCTGCACCGAATAATATCGGCCGTAGCGCTCCCAATAAATGACCTGGCGCGGGTCGTTATTCTGGAAGGTCTTGAACAAGGCATCGTTCAGATTGGAGCCTTGCAGGATCAAGGTCAGATTCTTGAAGCGCCCGCTGGAAAAAGCGTAACTGACCTGCGCATCGATGGTGTGCTCGCCCTGGATCGTCTGCAAAATGCGCGTGGCACTGATGCCTCCTATTTCGCCAAGGAAGCTGCTGCGATAACTGTCGCTTACGCGCGCCTGAAAACCACCGTGTTGATAGTAGATCGTGTTGTTGAGGGCCCATTTGGACAGGCCGGGCACGGTGACCGGGGTCGGATTGCCGCTGTAAACCAGTGAGCTCTTGGTATAATCTGCACTCAGATTCACGCCGAACCCATCGAGTCGGTTCCACAGCAGATTCAGTGGCAAACTGGCAACAGCCTGCAGGCCCTTCACATAACCGTACCCGTCGTTGACCGGCCCGGAAATGATTCCATACGGGGTACCGAGTTGCGCTTGCTGTGCCGCATCCAGATAGTCCGGGATGAATGCCGAGAAATTATACAGAAATGCGGAATTCGGGTTGATGTAATCATGCAGCTGCAGGAAATATCCTTCGAGCTGCAGGTAGCCTTGGTTATCATCGAAGTAATGCTCCAGGCTCAAATTATAACTGTTGGCCATGGTTGGCAACAACTTCGGATTGCCACCGGACGCACTGAAATAAGCCTGGTTGGGATTGGTCGAAGTCAACAGGTTGATATTGCCGCTGACACCAAGGCTGGCATTCATCTGGTCCATGCGTGCACGCGCCATGACACGCGCCGCGCTGAAACGCAAGTCAGTATTGCGCGCGATGCCGAATATCAGGTTGAGGCTGGGCAGGTAGCGCGTGTATTTCGCACTGCCGTTGACCGGAATTTCCTCGACGTTCGCCCCGCTGCCCCCGGCACCAGCTTGCCCGGCGACAACCCGCGCGCCACTCGACATCTGGTCGGTATCCGGGATCTGGATGCCGACGTTGCCGCGCACCGGGATCGATCCGAGTTGGGTCTGGATATTCAACTGGAAATAAGGCACGTAGGTATTCTGGCGCACACTCCAGTTCGGCGGTACCGCGATCGACGAAAGCGCCGTCGGATAGATGTAATAATAATGGTTGACCAAATACAAGGGGTTGTAACAAACCTCTGGACCAATTCCCATCCATGCCAGTGGATCGCACGAGCCATTGCCAATGATTGCAGCGCCAGGAATGGGTGCCGTCTGCGCACCGATCGGGCTTGTCGTCAGTGTTTGCGCACCGTTCGGCAAGGTCAGGAAATCCTGAATGAGCGTGTAGGTCTTGTTTCGCGTCGCGCGATTGAAGCCCAATACAGCACTCGAAAACGGGCCACTCTCGAAATCGCGCTTCAAACTCAGGTTGACATTGCCGATGTAGTCTTCGGTGCTCGGAGCATTATTGAATCCGGCCTGCACGATATTCGAACCGGCACCCCAGCCTTGCGGATCGGTCAGGACAATCTGGTTGGAATCGTAACCCAAGGATGGATTCAGATAGAGCATGCCATTGCCGAGCTCGCTGAACCCGACAGTGGACGTCGGCCCCGACCTGTTGTAAGCATATTCCGAATAGCTTTCCAGAAGGATGTCATGCCGATTGGCGCGCGAATAGCCCGCGTCGACGCTTGCCGACCAGTCCTCATTGAAACGGATCTTGTTGCGCCAATTGATGTTGTAGACCTTGGCGTGGGTCCAGTTGAAATCGTTGCGAATCACGGGATACACGTCACCGAAAGTTCCGGTATTGACGAACCCGTTGCTGACCGACCCAGGTGTGAACGGCAATGGCGCGCCACTGGCCTGTGCTCCATAACCCAGCGGGAATTCCATGCCCTTGTTCTGTTGCGACTCGCGAAAATTGTCGTAAGTCAGGATCAGCGTGCTGTCGAAATCCTTGCTCGGCCGCCACTGGAATGTCGTCAGCAAGGCCGTGCGATTCAAATTGTCGCTGATGCCGTAATTTTTGGACCCGCCGATGTACAGATCGCCCGCCGAATCGGTGGGGTACCCCCACGGCGCCTGATGCTGGATCTGGGTGGGCACGGACTGCAAGTCCACGCCCAGCGTGACGCCAAACGTGTGATGCGCGAACTGGTCGACGAAGATGCCATTGATATCCTGACCGGTATTGCTGCCCCCGGGCGACAGTTCCGAAAGCTGATCCCAGTTGTAGCTGACATTGGCCGCGCCATAGGCATGGTCATGCTCCAGTGGGCGGATCGTGCGCATATTGACCGTGCCGGCCAGGCCCTGGCCGATCAAGTCGGCATTGGGCGTGATGTGCACGATGACGTTGTCGAACCAGCTTGCCGGGTATTGATCGAATTGCACGCCACGGCTGTTGCCGGTGCTGACCTGTTCCTGTCCATCGACCAGCGCGGTACTGAAGCCGGGTCCGAAACCATGGATCGACACGACCTGAGGACGCCCATCCAGCGTCTGCACGGCCAGACCCGGCAGTCGGCCCAGCGCATCAGCAATGCTCACGCCAGGCAACTTTCCGATCTGCTCGGCAGATACCGCCTCGACGATGTTGTTCGAGTAGCGCTGGATCGCCGTGGAATTCTGCAGGCTGGATGCGTAGCCGGTCACCGCGACGACACCCAGCTCCTTTGCCTTCTTGGCTTCATCCTCGGTCTTCTTGCGCGCCGCCGCCTTCGAGGTGGTGTCCGTGTCGGCACTCGTCGCGGTTTGCGCGGGCTCGGTGGTTGCTTGTGCCGCGCTTCCACCCTGCACGTTACCGGCTTGCGCCGCGCTTGCGGGCGCGGCGTGCACGGTGCCGAAAGCGACGACGCCCAGCGAGGACGCCAGGGCCATTGCCAATACGTTGCGCTTGAGCTGGATCATTTCCCCCTCCG
>DZDJ01000252.1 GCA_022736715.1 Edaphobacter aggregans | reverse complement strand
GATTTCAAGCGGCAGTGGCTGCAACTGGCGCAGGATGTGGGTTATCTGGATGCGGCCTATACCCGGCATGAGATTCTGGTGAACCCGGAAAGCGATACGGCGCAGGTATTTTTGACCTTGGAGAGCGGTACACGTTACGCTTTTGGCAGTACGCGTTTTGAGCAGGCGGCTGAAGGGATGCAGTTTGAGCAAGCCTTACTGGACGGTTATGTGCCTTGGAAAGAAGGTGAACCGTTTCGCGTGTCGCGCCTGCTTGCGTTTCAGCGCATCTTGTCGGACACGCAGTTTTTCGAGCGCATGGAAGTTTCGCCCAAGCCCAATCGCGAGACGCATACGGTGGATGTGACGGCGGGCTTGAGCACACGCAAGCAGACACGCTACGCCTTCGGTGTGGGTTACGGTACGGATACCGGGGCGCGAGTTTCTGCGGAAATGGAGCGACGCTTTCTGGATGCGCGCGGTGATCGTTTTCATGGCAAGGTCAGTCTGTCTGAGCGCGACATTCAGGCCGACCTGGAGTTGCGCCGACCGTGGATTAAACCATTCACGGGCACGGAGCGGTTTTTGGGCATGGGCGATTTCGAGATCGGCGGCACGCCGAGTACGGATTTTTTCTCGACGGCGTTACGCAGTCGGCTGGAGGAGCTGGACGATGTGAATACCAACACGCTCTCCTTGCGTCTGTCGGCCAACGACACCAAGGGCGCATGGCGGCGGCAGGCGCGCCTGGTGATGCTGTACGAACAGGATGAGATCAGTAACGAGCCGAATCTGTACGGGCATATGTTCATGCCGGGGCTGTCGCTGTTCTATCGACCCAAGGTGTGGGGGCGGCGCATGCTCTGGACTTGGGATGCGGATGTGCAAACGACGCTGGGCTCCTTGGTCTCTAGCACATCCTTGATCCAGTTGCGCTTGAACGGCGGCCTGACCCTTCCCGTGCGCGAGTTCGATCAGTGGGTGCTGCACGGCAGTCTGGGGACGAGCATCTCCGGCGATTTTGACAAGGTGCCGATTTCGCTGCGTTATTTTGCCGGTGGCGATTTAAGCGTGCGCGGCTATGCCTTCAAGTCGCTGGGGGCGACTGATGCGCAAGGCAATGTGGTCGGCGGCGAACATCTGCTGGTGATGAGCGCGGAATATCAGTGGATGTTCAAAAATCCATTCGGCATGGCGGCGTTTGTGGACACGGGCAATGCGTTTAATGGCACGGATATTTCTTTGAAAACGGGTGCGGGGCTGGGTGGGTTGTGGCGCTCGCCGGTGGGGATGATTGGTCTGTATCTGGCGCATGGTTTCGAGAACGAAGACGAGAGCGTCCGCCTGCACTTTTCTTTGGGGGCGGAGTTTTGATTG
>DZDJ01000251.1 GCA_022736715.1 Edaphobacter aggregans | reverse complement strand
TGAGGTGGACCCCATCGGTTGGACAAAAAAACAGGCGTCCTTAGATGGTGGACGGGGGAAACGGGGAGGCGGCGTTTTAGGCAGCCACCAGTCCGGACTTGCGACGGCGCTCGGGTCGCATCCCTGCGTTGCCCTATCCTCCGCGCAAGCACTTCTATTCTACGCAAAGTTCGAAACTTTGCAAGAGAAAAATGGGCCAGTCTGGCGGAAAGCGAAAAATCCCAGGGGGTTTGGGGGACAACGTCCCCCATCAGGAGGATGACTTTTTCCTTTTGTGTTTGTGCGGGAACAAGTCGGCGGGCGTACGATAGCCGAGCGCCTGGTGCGGGCGCTCGAAGTTGTAAAAGCGGAAGTACGATTCCAGCGCGGCAGACAGTTCGGCACCACTTTGGAAGTCTCCGAGATAAATCAGTTCGTACTTGAGCGAACGCCACAGTCGTTCGATGAACACGTTGTCGAGCGCTCGTCCGCGGCCGTCCATGCTGATGGCGATCGCGCGCTTCTTCAAGGGCGCGAGAAACTCGACCGCGGTGAATTGCGAACCCTGATCGGAGTTCCAGATCGCGGGCTGGCCGAAGCCGAATGCCGCCTCGAGCGCCGCCGAACAGAACGCCGTGTCGAGCGTGTTGGACAACTCCCAACTCAGCACGAAGCGGCTGAACCAATCCATCACCGCGACCAGGTAGAGAAAGCCGCCGCGCATCGGAATGTAAGTAATATCGGTGCTCCAGACGTGATTGGGGCCCTCGATCCTCACGCCGCGCAGCAGGTACGGATACACCTGGTGGCCCGGCGCGGGGCGGCTCAAGTTGGGTTTGGCGTAATGCGCTTCGATGCCCATCAGCCGCATCAGCCGTTGCACGCGTTTGCGATTCACCGCGAGATCCACCGCCATTTTGCGGCTGCCGAAGAACGGCCGCTTCAGGTACAACTCGTCCAGCTTGCGCATCAGTTCCAGGTTTTCGGCGCTCTCGGTTTGCGGCGCGTAATAATAGGTCGAGCGCGCCAGTCCCAGCAGTGCGCACTGCCGCGCGATGGTCAGTTCGTGTTGCGGATCGATCCATTGCTTGAGAACTTCAGGTGAGCAGGCCAGCTCTTTTTTTGAGAAAGTCCAACTCCACTTTCAGTTGGCCGATTTGTTTGTAGAGTTCGCCCTTCTCGGCTTCCACGTTCTGCAACTGGCGTTCCTGGCCGTTGCCAAAAACTTCGTGCAGGCCGGTCATCGCCTGTTTCTTCCAGATGCCGACCTGCGTCGGATGCACGGAGAAGGTCTGCGCGATCTGCGTCGTCGTCTTCTGGCCCTTAAGGGCCTCGATGGCCACCCTCGCCTTCAGGCTGGGCGGGTGATTCTTGCGGG
>DZDJ01000078.1 GCA_022736715.1 Edaphobacter aggregans | reverse complement strand
CCTGCGGCCTGGTGCGATTAACCCAGGGCAAGGGAAAAACAAAAATCCCCCAAGTACTGGCACGGCACATCCGCGTGGATATTGATATATTCGCTGCGCATGACCGGATCAGCATGGTATGAATGCGCCGAGTCTAAGTGAAATCTCCGATTGACGGCAAAGGGCAAAGCATTGCAAACCGAGGATAGGCGGGATGGATTTATTCTGCCGCGCGTGTAGCGAGCGAACAAGCGCCGCTAGATAATGTAATCGAAGCAGCGGCCGTATCCCGGCGCGCCTCCACAATAATCTCCTTAAAGTCGTTGAAAATCACTGCGCCACCAAATCACGAAATTGCGACGATATATGCAGGCGTCATGCCGGGCCATCGCGCCCGGCACGTCAGGAGCGCAGCGACTCTATTAGCCCGCTTTGCGGGCTGTCTTCTTGAGCGCAGCGATTCAATGAGCGGCCCAAAGCCGCGATTGGTCGTGACGGTTTCATCGTCAGATAAGCGGCACCGTCCAGGTGTCGTGCGTAGGGGAGCCGCCAGAAAACCGAGTGGACACATTATCTGTCGATAGCCCGCTCCGCGGGCGTTATCGATAGATGATGTGCCCGAGGTAGGGGGCCGCCAACGGCCCCCGGTTTCTGGTGGGGGCAAAGCCCCGGCCCCGCTTCGCGGGCACCCCTAAAGATAATCCCTCGACGAGAGGCTCCAATTAGTTTTCGCGAAGCGGAAAATAATTGGAGAAGTCGAGAGTAAGACATGCCGCCCTGCGGCAGGGCGAACGCGGGTTGTCTTTAGGGGTGCCCGCGAAGCGGGGCCGCCCCGAGGGTCGCGCAAGCGGCCCGCTGGAGCCGTCGCCAAAGGCGACTGCGTGAAGGCAAGGAAGGCGCAGGGTGAGGGGCGTCCAGCCCCGAAAAATCCCTGTCCGCTCTAGCGGCGGAGCACAGCGACGAAGGGATTGGCCCTGTGGCTGATGCGCAGGCGCTTGCGCCGAAGTTGAGAATCTGAACACCGAACCGCAGGAAAAGCGCTCACTGAACAGCACATTGAACGGCGCACCACTGATATGCGGTTCCCCTGCGGTTTGGTGTGCGCTGCGCAGGTGAATCAGACATACTCGTCAGCCTCAAAAATCTGCGCTCGCGCTTCCAGTTTTCCGCGCGCTGAAATATCACGCAACAGCCCATCCATTCCACCCTGCATCGTTTGAATATAAACCGAGCGCTGCCTGGGTGTATATTCAATCTTTGTACCCAACTCTGAGGTTTGAATCCAGCCGCCGCCGTTTTTATTTTTTGCAAATGGAGCAACGATCTCGTCTAGTTTCCAAATACCCAAAAACTGATTCGCGATCTGCTGATTAATACAATACACGAAAACCCTGCGCTGCTTCCCGCCCTCCTTTCTGCCTGACCATCGATAATAATGATCCACAAAATTCAGAAGCTCGGGACGTGATTTCTTGGAATTCTCAAACTCAATGGCATCGATATAATGCTCACGCTCGATGATTAAATCAGGAACTTTTTGACCTGCTGCGAAATTGCCATATAAATCCGGCGTCGCATAATAGATGATTGCCCGGCCATAAGCATCACTATTTTTAATCAGGCCGATCACGCAAAGCATTTGACAATACAAATCGTGAACTGCCGAATGCGATTTGAATGCCGGTATTTTATCCGGCATCGGGGAAAAAGGATAACCATTCACCGCAGCAAAATCTCGTGCCCAATCGTGAGTTTCTGCAGCAAATTCAATGCCTGATTTTGTGATGGTGTAATAGTATTTGATATGATTTGACCGATTCCATTGATATGTTTTCAGAAAGCCATTCTCCACAAGGCGCGTAGAAAGACCGCGCGATTTACCAGATAATGTGCCCGCAGCATCGATAACAACGCCAGAACTCCACCCCCACGCCGCCACAAAAGCCAGTGCCGCATGTTGAGAAAATTTGCCGTGCAAGCGCGCGTTTTTTGCATAATTTTTAAGCATCATTTTCTCCACGTGGTTTGTCTGGCGCGTTGTCTCGCGCGGTCGATGACAGCATTTGTCGCTGGGAACTCATGCGAGAATTCATCTGTAGTGGGTTCGGGTTTGAGGAAGCGGGCTGGCCAGGCTTGCCGGTAACTCCTCGGCCTGGGGATCGGGTCAACGGTGGCAAGGGTGGTCAACAGTCCATCCAGGCGCTGCACGATCCACAGGGCGGATTGCTCGGCGTCGGTCAGCGCCAGCCCCTTCCAGTCGACACCGGGGAAACCGCCGTGCTGGCGCAGTAGGGCGGACAGCTCGTGGGGCGCCTCGTTTTCTGGAATGCGACTGCTGGCGGTACTGTCAAAAGAGCCATAAGCCCCTTTTGGCAGTTCCTGCACCGGGGGCTTCTCAGGAAGCGCCCCGCGTATCAATGCGGCCAGCTTCATGCTTCGCCCCCGTTTGCCACAGCTACTGTTGCTACAGTTGGCCTTGAACCCTGCCCATGTGTAGCAGGTGTAGCAGTAGCAAATCGCAGCAGCATGGGGTTTAGTGCGATGGTCAGACGCTTGCCTTGTTTGCCCACTCGCACCCTACCGAGCTTTTCCAGCGCCACCAGCGCGGCGTCGAGCAGCGGCCCATCACGCAGCGGGCCATATTGCTGTGCCTCACGCTTTCCGACTTCCTGCGCTCGATTCTGGCGGCAGTAACTGAGCAGCCAGGCGTCGAGCCGTGCGGCCTCGGCAATTTCTGGTGGCATGGCGAATTCACCCAGAAACCGGCGCGCTTCGTTCAAGTGCCATGCGACAACACGCGAAGCGCCTGCGAAAGCGTCCGCACTCACGGCCCCATCTCCACCCTCGAAAACGTGGAATAGCAGCGCCAGACGCGCCGCGTTGTCAGCGGTTTTCGATGCCAGGTCCCGCACGTCGGAAAGCTCTCCTCCCGCGCCCAGCTCCGACTCGATCGCGTCATGGAACTGCACCCAGTCGACTTTCGCCTCGGGGGTCAGGTCGAGCATGACGGGGTGCAGTGCGCCGTCGTCATCAATCGGCGCGGCAGTCCGCAAAATGGTCTCCATCCGCGTGTTGAACGCGGCCAGTGCGGGCCATGTTTTCGGGGCCTCTCGATAAAACCGCGTGCCCTGAGTCGATTCGGGCCATGCCAAAAGGAATCTGGCCAGAAAGCCGATGCCCCGCGCAAGACCTGCGGTGCGGTCAAAGAACTGGCGCAGCGTGATTTCCTGAGTTTGCAGGCTCATCGTCAGGCGTGCCCCTCGCACTGCAAAACTGCCGTTTTCCTTGCGCCGGTCGAACACCAGGTCTCGCCCATCCCATAATTGGTTCAAGATGGATAGATTGCGCGTCATGCTCTCTTGTCCCATGCCGTGCGAACCAAAGACGCCACCCGCCTCAGAACTGATAACGGCACCGCTAGGCCAAGTCTTGGAAAGCCCCCAGGTCAATGCTTCCGGTGTTGCATCGGAATACAGCAGGCGCGGAACCCTTGGCGGCTGCGGCTCGTCGTTGACCAGACTGCGCAGCGCGGCGGTTAACTCGCCCGTCGCCTTCCCGGTCTTGGCTGCTGCGCGAATGGCGTCTTGCAGCCCGGCTTTCTCCGATTCCCATGCGGCATGATCCGCCTTGAATGCCTTGATACTCGGCTTGGCAATTTCTGCCTGCTCGGTCTCGTACTCGCGCAGCGCCGTGGTGAAAAAGCCGTCTGCCGTGGTTTTGCGCTCACCCGATTCAGCAATGGTCAGCATGAACAGCGAACACGGGCCTGTGAGGCGTTCAGCGCGCTTGATGTCGTACAAGCCCTGCACGGCCACGCTCACAGCCGACAGTGCTGCACTTGCTACAAGTGCTACAGGTGCCTGTGCGAAGTTTTGGACTTCTCGCACAGCGGACAAGATGCGCGGCGGCAGAGCGTCGAGCGGATAAGGCTCTGGCGCGATCTGGGCGACTAGGGCCTGCGGTTCGGGCCAGGCGTCCGCAGGTGCCTCGGCCTGCACGGTCGGCAGCACCAGTACGTCGGCTGCGGTGGCCTGCGGGTGTGCGGCGATCCAGTCGAAAGCATCGCCCTTCGGCGGCAGGCCGAGTGCAGCCACATCGATCACTTGCACGGTGCAACCCAGCGCCAGTAACTTGTCGGCAACGTCGCTGGCGTATTGCGCGCCGGGTTCGTCAGCATCGGGCCAGATCACTACAGCGCGGCCTTTCAACGGCGTCCAATTCGTTGCGCTGGCGCTGCTCGCGCCTCCGCTGGTGGTGGCAACGATGCCCAGCTTGCCCAGCGCATCGGCGGCCTTCTCGCCTTCGGTCACGATCACCACGGCGGCGGGATCGGCGGCGATGCGGTGCAGGCTGTAGAGGGGCTTTCCTGCAGGCGGCGCGGGCGGTTCGCCCAGGACGTACCCGCCGCCGGCGTTCTGCATCATCGGGCGAATCCATTTCGGTTCGGTCTCATGCTCAGCACGGATGCGCCAGTAAATTGGCTTGCCACTTGCGTTGGTGTAGGCGTGCAGCCCGGTCGGCTTGTACCCCTTGCGCAGAGCTGGCGCCGACAACCGGCGGGCGGCTTGCTGCGGTGTTTCTACGGCGTCGATCACCTCAGACATGGCGACCTCCGATCCAAGCGCCAAGGGCCGCCACTGCCTCGGGAAAGGTCTGCCCATAGCGCTGCCTTTGAAAATCCAGCACATCGCCCCCAGACGCGCAGCATGCAAAGCAGCGATAGCTGCCCGTCTCCACGTTCACGCGCAGCGACGGCTTCGTGTCTTCATGGAATGGGCACAGCGCGCTACGCCAGGTGCGGCTGCCTCGCAGCTTGCCGAGTTCTGTGGAGTAATAGCCCTCGGGATCTGGCAAGCGCGTTTTGTCGAATTTCTGGTGCAGAATCATTTCGCGCTCCCATGGCGATTGCCTTTGCGAGGGCGACCGCGGGGCTTGGGCGCACTTGAAGGAGCAGCGTTGTCGGCGTCACCGACAACTTCATCCTGGTGGCCAGGCAGAGCACCCAAGCCGCGCAAAACCTCATGCAAGGCAGCATTCGGCACAGCCCACCGGCCCCCCACGCGGACGCACTGCAGTGAAATAGCGCCTTGAGTGCCAGGGCCAATCGTCAGTACTCCGACGCTCGGGTTGGCTGCATCGACCCTGATGCCACGCGTCTGCATCGTGAGATGCGAAACGCCGAACACCTGCCCGATTTCTTTCAGGTACCAGAAACACTTGTTCATTTGCAAACCTTCCATCAAAGGTTTGCGCCGAGGTTTTGTGTGTGCGCAGCGCCGGGCGGGGCGCAAAAAAACGCCCGGAGCAACGCGGGCGGCAGGCAGGAAAAGCTTTTGCCTAGCCCGCGTGCACTCCAGGGGCACGCGGGCGTTGCGCCATGCGCGGGGCCAGGCAGATGTGAGCCAAGTGATGCCCCGACAACGAGGCGGCGGGACGCGGCGGGCGACGACTATCGCGCATGCGCCGTATTGCGCCCGCAAGCAGTGTGTCCACGGCACGTCGTCTGCTATGTAGCAGCGCGCGAATGTCCGCCTTGACCATTGACAAAGCCGCCATAAACGCCCGATCGCGTCGATCCATCACCGCACCGAACGGCACGAGCGCCAGCGCAGCGGCGCTGATGCCAGCCGCATGCATAGCAGAAAACTCGATGTTCATCAAATGCGGCAACATCACCAGCACAAGAAAGGCTACGGTGGCGAATCCCACGGCAAGCCAGACCTTCTCAGACAGCTTGCTGGTCGCATGTCGCGCAACTGCGCGAACTTCTGATGGCTTTTGCATACCCATACCGCTCATGGTATCCAAAATTGGGAGATTGTGCCAATTCCTGACGAAATACAAATCGAAAGATTTTCATTTAAGCAACACAAAAGCCAGTGATAAAGAATCGTCATGTATTTTCCGCAGTTCATCCATATCGATCCGTGGGAATTGAGTGGGAGCGGGATAGTTGACTTTTGTGTGACTCCAATGGGAATTGAGTGGGAATGCATTCCCACTAGCGGGCGCCATGGACGAAAAAAAGCCCGGCTGCTTAGGCCGGGCTTCTCTGTAACTCACTGATTTACTTCATATTTATTGGCGGAGTGGACGGGACTCGAACCCGCGACCCCCGGCGTGACAGGCCGG
>DZDJ01000250.1 GCA_022736715.1 Edaphobacter aggregans | reverse complement strand
CTGAGGTTTCCCCACGAATAATGATTGCGAATCAATTGCTTAAATAGTAGTTTCCGCAAAAACAGCGCATGCATGGCAGCGATTTAGTTTCCTTGAGGTGTCGAAGCCATCAAGGAGATCGTGCCATGCATACAGAGTCCATCGTAACCCAAGTCATGCAATGCTGTTTGCCGCTCATGCACGCAGCGCGCTGGCGCGCCCTGCGCGATGTGGCAGTCTCTTCGGTCAATGGCTGTGCGCTCAGCCTCGTCGCCCTGGCCGTGGGCACACCTCGCGCAACCACCGTGCGCCATCGCGTCAAATGCGTCGATCGGCTGCTGGGCAATGACCATCTTGAATCATGCCGCTTCGACCTCTATGCCGCGCTTGCCCAGCAGTGGCTGACAGGTCTGCCGCAACTCCTCATCGTGGTCGATTGGTCCAGCCTGACGGCGGACATGCAATGGCACTGGCTACGCGCCTCCGTAGTCTGCGATGGCCGTTCAATCACCCTGTACGAAGAGGTTCACCCTCGCAAGCACCTGGGCAGCCTTGTTGTGCATAAACGCTTCATCAAGCGACTGGCGCAGCTTCTCCCGAAGAGCGCGCATCCGCCCATCGTCATGACCGATGCCGGGTTTCGTAATCCCTGGTTTCGGTTGATTGCGGCGCAGGGCTGGCAATGGCTTGGGCGAGTGCGCAACCGGGATTACGTGCGCAAGCACGCTACGGAAGATTGGCAACCCGCCAAGCAACTGTATGAACAAGCGCGCACTGTGGCAGCAGATCTGGGCGTATACGAAACAGTGCGCAATCACCCGCTCAAGTGCCGTCTGGTGCTGATCAAGCATGCGCCCAAAGGCCGTAAACATCACTACGCCAGCGGCAAGGAACAGAACAACAGCACGGCCAAAAAATGCGCTGCGCGTTACCGCGAACCCTGGTTGTTGAGTAGCTCACCAAGCCTTGGTCATTTGAGCGCTGAAGCGGTGGTCAGGCTGTATGCCCAGCGTATGCGGATTGAGGAGGAGTTTCGCGACACGAAAAATGTCGTCCTGGGTGCGGGTTTGGCTTTGTCGCGCAGCCATGGACAGCAGCGCCTGCAGGCGCTGCTGCTGATCGGTCATATCGCGCAAATGGCCAAACGGCTGATCGGCGAGGCGGCAAGGAGCGCGCAATTACATCTGCAGTTGATGAGCACATGCCGTAAAGACCGGGCGGAACTATCGGTAATGATGTTGGCAAAACGAGTGATCGATTCGCCTACGTTGCTGCGAAAACTCAAAGGCGCGTGGCCGGGTTGGCAGGGTCTGCGAAGTCAGGTGAGCGCCGCAATCAATCACGCGGTGGCAGCGTGATTCGTGGGGAAACCTCAGGGTCGGACAC
>DZDJ01000249.1 GCA_022736715.1 Edaphobacter aggregans | reverse complement strand
TGCTGGCCTGGGCCGCCGCTGAGTGGATGACCCGTGGCAAGCCCAGCATGTTGGGTATGGCTTCCGGTGCGGTCGCTGGCTTGGTCGCCATCACTCCTGCCGCCGGGTTCTCCGGCCCGATGGGTGCGATTGTTCTCGGCCTGGTGGTCGGTGTTGTCGCCTTCTGGGGTGTGGGCTTTATCAAGCGTGCATTGAACGTGGATGACTCATTGGATGTGTTCGCCGTGCATGGCTTGGGCGGTATTGTCGGTGCGATTGGTACCGGTATCGTCGCCAATCCGGCTCTCGGTGGCTCTGGTGTGTTCGACTACGCGGCCAATGCCGTGGCCGAATTCAACCCCACCGCGCAAGTCATCAGCCAACTCTGGGGCGTGGGCACGGTGCTGATCTGGTCGGGCGTGGTCAGCTTCATCCTCTTCAAGCTGATCGACATGGTCATGGGTCTGCGTGTCAACCAAGAAACCGAACGTGAAGGTCTGGACACCAGCTCGCACGGTGAGCGCGCTTACAGTAACTAAGCACCTCCTTGCAACGCGGTGAGCAACACCGCGCTGCATCAACATGCAGCAAGCGCCCTATTTTGGGGCGCTTTTTTTGTGCGTCGCATCGACATTCATCCGCGCAATCGCTCCATGCTGCGCCGCACGGCACCTGTTCAAAGTTGGCATATCCCTTGCTCAAGTGCGATGCTCACAACATCCGTCAACCGAGTTTCCGCCATGCAGCCCACAGGTACAGATGTCTTTTTCCTTTTAATCGGCGCGGCCATGGTGCTCGCCATGCACGCCGGTTTTGCCTTTCTCGAAGTCGGCACCGTGCGCGAAAAAAATCAGGTTAACGCCCTGGTCAAAATCATGGCCGACTTTGCCGTGGCGACCATTGCCTATTTCTTTATCGGCTACCCGCTGGCTTATGGCGTGGACTTCTGGAGTAGCGCGCAGACGCTGTCGGTCGATCATGGTTATGGCTTGGTCAAGTTCTTCTTTTTGTTGACCTTTGCCGCCGCCATTCCGGCCATTGTCTCCGGCGGCATTGCCGAACGCGCCCGACTGTACCCGCAAATGGGCGCGACCTTTATTCTGGTCGCGCTGTTTTACCCGTTGTTTGAAGGCATGGTGTGGAACACACACTTTGGCTTGCAAAGCTGGCTTGAGGCCAGTTTTGGCGCAAAATTCCACGACTTTGCCGGTTCAGTCGTCGTGCATGCCTTCGGCGGCTGGGTGGCGCTGGCTGCCGTACTTCTGCTTGGCCCACGCATGGGGCGTTACGGCAAACTGGGCGGCATAACTGCGCACCCACCGTCGAGCATTCCTTTCCTGGCGTTGGGTTCGTGGACGCTGACTGTTGGCTGGTTTGGCTTTAATGTCATGTCGGCGC
>DZDJ01000248.1 GCA_022736715.1 Edaphobacter aggregans | reverse complement strand
TGGCGACTTTTTTCATGTCTTTACAATCTTTGCCGCTCGTCGGTGTCGTTATGGGTTCCAAGTCCGACTGGGACACCATGCAGCACGGCGTGGCCATCCTCGAATCTTTTGGCATTGCGCATGAGGTGCGCGTCGTCTCGGCGCATCGTACACCCGACCTGCTCATGGACTATGCCAACCAGGCCGCCGAACGCGGCTTGGAAGTGATTATTGCCGGCGCAGGCGGCGCGGCGCATTTACCCGGTATGTTGGCGGCCAAGACCATCGTGCCCGTACTCGGCGTGCCAGTGCAATCCAAGGCTCTCAACGGCATGGACTCACTCCTATCCATCGTGCAAATGCCCGCTGGCATACCGGTGGCGACGCTGGCGATTGGACAGGCGGGTGCCAAAAATGCTGCCTTGCTGGCGATTGCCATTTTGGGCAATAGCCGCCCCGAGCTACGTGAACAGCTTATGCAGTTCCGCGCCGAACAAACATTAAGTGTTTTGGAACACCCCGATCCACGAGTCGCATAAAATGACCCACACATTGACCGAAACCTTCACCAGCGAAACCCAGCCGCAAGCCAAACGCATTGGCATTATCGGCGGCGGGCAGCTCGGTCGCATGCTCGCGCTGGCGGGGATTCCGCTCGGCCTTGAGTTTGTTTTTCTCGACCCGGCACACGAAGCCTGCGCCGCTACACTCGGCACGCAAATTATTGCGGATTACGACGACCCCGCCGCGCTGCAACGGCTTATTCAGTCCACCGACATCATCACGCTGGAATTTGAAAACATTCCCTTGCCTGCGCTGCATCTGACCAATGCACAGACCCGCCTGTTTCCGCCGCCCAAGGCGCTGGAGGTTGCGCAAGATCGGGTCAATGAAAAATCTCTGTTTGCCCAACTGGAGATTCCTACCCCGCCGTGGCGTGCGGTGGATAGTTTGGCTGTACTCAAAGATGCAGTCGCCGCCGTAGGCTTACCGGCTGTACTCAAAACCCGTCGTCTAGGTTATGACGGCAAAGGCCAGTATGTGTTGCACAGTCAGGATGACATTCAGGCTGTTTGGGATGCACTCGGCGGCACCGCGCTGATTTTGGAGGGTTTTATTCAGTTTGAACGCGAGGTCTCGCTGATTGCGGTGCGCTCACGTTCGGGTGCTTTGGCGTTTTATGCGCTGTCTGAAAACACCCACGAGGCCGGCATCCTCAAACTCTCAATCAGTCGCGCCAAAGACCCGATGCAAGGCGAAGCCGAAACTTATGCACGCCGCGTGTTGGAGGCATTGGATTACGTCGGCACGCTGGGTTTCGAGTTCTTCGTCACAGCAAACGGTCTTATCGCCAATGAAATTGCGCCGCGTGTCCATAACACCGGGCATTGGACGATTGAAGG
>DZDJ01000247.1 GCA_022736715.1 Edaphobacter aggregans | reverse complement strand
CGAGAAGACGGCGCGGATTGATGCTTTGATTGCAGAGAAGGAGAGGTTGGTTGAGGCGCTTGAGGAGCTTCGCTCTTCAACAATTTCAGAGGCAGTGCTCGTCAATGCGAAGGGGTGGAGTCAAACTCGCCTTAAGTTTCTGGTGCGCGACATTATTGACACCGAACATAAAACAGTGGCTTTCTACGATGACGGCGAATACTTGGTCGCGAGAACGACCAATATTAAGAACGGTCGACTGACTCTAGACGGCGCAAAATACACAGACGCAGCAGGCTATGAAGATTGGACAAGGCGCGCTGTACCCTCTACGGGTGACATTCTCTTCACGCGCGAAGCGCCTGCTGGTGAGGCATGTCTTGTCCCGGAGGGACTGCCCCTTTGTCTTGGACAGCGGACGGTGCTAATCCGTCTCGACCAGAACAAGGCTGATGCCTCCTTCGTACTTTGGTCTCTCTACGGTGGATTGGCCGCTCGTTTCATTTCAGACCTATCCCAAGGTTCGACGGTTGCGCACTTCAACATGCCCGATATCGGGAACATTCCTCTTTTTACTGGGCCTATTCGCGAGCAGCGAGCGCGCGCGATGCTTCTGGAGTCCAAGCTCAAGCAGGTGGACTCTCTAAAGCTCCACGTGGCCGAGCACATCAACCGCCTCCGCGAATACCGCTCCTCATTGATTTCAGCCGCCGTCACCGGGCAACTGAACATCGATGATTTTCAGGCTCGGCAACTGGAGGCGGCCTAGTGGCTGGCAGAAAACAGCACTACGTGCCCCGCTTCCTGCAGGTGGGGTTCCGCAGTCGTCTAGAGGCTGCGAATGACGCTCCTCGCACCTGGCTGTATCGAGTAGGCGCTGCCCCTGTTGAAGCGGCACTGTCAGATGTTGGGCACGACGCATGGTTCTACACCTTCCGGCGTAACGGCGAGACCATTGAATGCGCCGATGGTGCCATCACAGATGCTGAGCGCACGTGGATGAGCAGACTCATCCGACACCTGCGCGAAGACGCGAGCCTCGACCTGGACGCCCATCACGCGGACATTTCACACCTGCTGTCGCATTTGGTCATCCGCAACCGAGCCATTTGGAAGCTCATCGAGGCTCCAGCCGCTCCGCTTTTTGACAGGTTGCGAGACGCTGCGCAGGACCCGGTCTGGCTCGCTGGTGCCATCAAACAGCTGTTAGAAACGAATCGACCCTTCTTTGAAGAAGCGCTCTCGACCATGTTCCCTGGTGCGGACATCCCGGCATTAGCCGACCAAGTCAAGACAGCATTAGTGGCTGGCGACGTGCCTCAGATGTCTGATGGCGCGATGCCCATGCTGAAATATCTGCATGAGGACCTCATGCCTCGCGTGCTCAAGGTTTTTCGCGTGCAGAC
>DZDJ01000246.1 GCA_022736715.1 Edaphobacter aggregans | reverse complement strand
CCATTGCATCCGCCCGCCCGCGATCACTGCCCGTCACGCGATAGCCCCAGCCATCGCCGACCGGCACCGACTGCTGCGCTTGCGCCGTCAGCTCGTTCTGCCCATTCGAGTAGCTGTTGCTCAAGCTGGCATTGGAGCGCTCGCCAAACGGCACGGTCAGCCCGGCATACACGCCCAGCTCGCGCTCATTCATCAGCGACTGCATCACCGACAGATTGAAATACGCCACGCGCCCCAAGGATACGCTGTACGAAGCCGTCACCACCTCGGAGCTATCGCCCACACGCGCCTGCGATTTCGCCCAGGTCAGACCGAACGAACCCAGTGCCGTATCGCTATAGCCGATATTCGCCCCCGCACGCAACGAAGGCGCAAGCTCATCCACCGCCATGCCCAATTGCACAAAGTCGCGGCTGGCCATTTGCACAATGCCGCCAAAGCTCAGGCCGCGCGTGCGCCGCTCAAAAATCAGACTGGCGAGGCCGCCTGCCTGCCCTTCACGCTCGCTCGCCGCCAACTGCGCGCCCAGCACACCAAATTCACCGATTTGTAGCGCCGCCCCCACCCCGGCGGTGGCCTGATCCTCCACCACCTCAAGACTCAACTCGCCGGTGAAATAATCCGTAAAGCCGCGCCGATGCCGCGCCGAGGCCAGCCAACGCCCATAGTCATTGCTGGCAATACCATAGTTTTCGCGTACCAAGCCCGCGTTGTACGAGAAATCATCCAAGCCCGGTGCCAGCAGCGTTGGACTGTTGTAAATCGGCAGGCTGTACAACTGCTCGCGCCCCAAAATGTCGCGCACCACCACATTGATATTGTTCAAACCCGTTTGCGCCGGCAAATCCGTAATCGAAAACGGCCCCGGCGGCACATCCCGACTCGAAGTCAGTACATTATTGAGGTAAATATCCATCGTCGAAGGCAACACCGCCTCGCCCGCCGCCGCCTGTAAAGGGAAGGTAATCAGATAAGGATTCGTGGCGAAGTTCGTGCCATATTGCACCCCGCCAAAACGCACCGAACGCCCCCACTGGCTGGCGGGCTGGCTTATGGTATCGCCGAGGCGAAAACTGGTGATTTTTGCCGGATTGTCCATAACCCAAGCCGTATCCAGGCGCACAACGTTCTCAATGGTTGTCCCTGCCTTGGCATAAGCATCCGCACCCTCGCTATGCCGCGCCAGCCCACTCAGCGTGCCCGTGCCGTACTCATTAAACACACCCAGATCAAGCAACGCCGACGTTTGGGTGGCCGACTGCACGTTTTCCGCGAACACATCATAGTTCAGAAACCCGCCACGTCCCGGCGGCGCAACCGGCGCGCTGGGGTCGGCACTGCGCCGCGTGGCATCCAGCCGGGTCAGCTCAAACGCCGCCGCAGGAAC
>DZDJ01000077.1 GCA_022736715.1 Edaphobacter aggregans | reverse complement strand
TTTCCATCGAGACGCACCCGCATGTAGTTCAAAATTCATAGGGCCGGAGCAATAGAAAAGCCGAGCCACTTCGAATGCGTCAACAATCGCATATCGGTAATTTCCATGTTTCGGGAAATCGGAAACTTCACCATACTGCCATATTCAAAAATGCTGTAAGTGGCACCAACGCCATTTTCTGTCCCCGAGTTTGAAAAACATTGATCATGTCTCCCACGACACCCGTGATTTCGAGTGCGCTTCTGATACAAGCTCTTGAAGCCATTCCCGACGGTTGTGTCCTGACCGATGCCAACCAGAACATTGTCGCGGTCAATCGTGCCTTCACAACCTTGACCGGCTACACAACAGAAGAAGTCCTTGGCCGCAACTGCCGGATTCTTCAGGGGCCACAAACTGAACCGGCAACAATCCAAAAAATGGGCCAAGCCCTGCGTGCCGGACAAATTTTCCAGGGCTGCGTGCGCAATTACCGCAAAGACGGCTCGACCTTCTGGAATGCAATCACCATCACGCCGCTGCGCGATGCCTCAGGGCGCGTCATGCATTACGTCAGCGTGCAACGCGATGAGACCGAGAAGCATCAGATCTGGGACGACTTACGACAGCAATCCATCAGGGATCCCCTTACCGGATTGCCCAACCGCGCAGGCTTGGCGCAGCATCTGACTCTTGCCATCGCCAGGGCTCAGCGCGATGGCAAGGCGTTTGCGGTTGGAATCATCGATCTCGACGACTTCAAGCCCATCAACGACACGTGGGGCCACGCCGCCGGTGATGCCCTCCTGCGAGAACTCGCACAGCGCCTTCAGAACCAACTCCGTATCGCCGATTTTCTGGCCCGCCTCGGCGGGGATGAATTCGTCGTCGTCCTAGAAGGGTTGCTGCCTCTTCAGATTGAGGCCCAGATAGCCACGCTTGCGAGGCGCTTGCACCAAGCTGTCGAATCCCCTTATGAGGTCATGCCCAGTCAGTTCGCTGAAATTGGCATGAGCTTGGGTTTGGCCCTTTACCCAGGTGATGGGCAAGAACCCGATGCACTGATGCGCTTGGCAGATGCGGCTTTGTATGAAGCGAAGATTCATAAGGCGGATCGCAAGCACTGGTGGCATCGCTGGAGAGACGACAGTGATGCGCCCAAACTTCTATCGTTACACCTGCCCAGCGAACTTGATGCCTATGGGGCCGAGGCGATTGAATTGCTCTCCCAGATCCAGGAGCATTTGCAGCGTGTTGTGACGCAGTTCGTCCGGGAGTTTTATGCAGAAATCCATCAGCGGCGCGAGCCTTCGGCCATACTTGCGCAACTTACGGCGGACGAGTTTGTGCATTTGCAGGACAAGCAAACCGAGCACTTGCGTCAACTGCTCTCTCCTGCATTATCGGAATCCCAGCACCGAGCCCAGGCGCAGCAACTTGGCCAAGTCCATGCCTTAGTTGGCATGGATGCCAGCGAGATGATCCTAGCCATGCAAGATTACACGAGCTTGGTGCATCGCTCGATCCAATCCTTGGCCTGGCGCGGTGACAGGAGAGCGGAGCTCGCGGGAGTCATCGGCGAACGACTCAAGCATGAAATGCATTGGGAACTCAACGGCATGCGCCTAATTGAGCAGGCGCGACAAAGTGTTCTGGCCTATCTGGAATCTGAGGTGGACGAATGGTTACGCCAGAAGGACGGCAATCTAGCGGAATTGTCGCTCCAGACAATCCTCCATCATTTGCATGGGTTGCGGGGCGCTGCTTACGGTGGGGCGAGTGCTGAAGCGCGAATCGTTCCAATCGTCAAAGTAGGGTGTGCCAACGACTATCTTTCCGATCTCGTTAAAACTGGAACCAACCTCGTCTTTGATCCAAATGATCCACAACTGGGTCAGTGCAGCACAGTGCGTGCGTGGGTGACGGGGCACATCACAACCGTGGCGAATTACGCCGCCGCCATAGAACTTTCGGGCATTGCTCCTATTGCACGCAAGCATGGCATTCGCAGCGCTGCAACCTTGCCGATCTTCGACCTCCTCGGAAATCCCGTGGGGGTCGTAACACTCTTCGGCGGCTATCCCTGTCAGTTCGAATCTTGGTCGGCCCAACTCTGGCTGCGTTCTCTGCAACAATTTTTTCAGCGATTTGCCTCACCGATCTCTGGGCGCCGTTCCTCCATCGCCTTGCCCTCGATCCAGGAGCGTGAAAACGTTCGGCGTCTGCTGCATGGCGGCAAGCTGCAGATGTTCATGCAACCTTTGGTCGATCTATACACCGGACGATTGGTCAAGGTCGAAGCCTTGGCGCGACTACGCGACGGAGATAAGTGGCTCCTCCCTGAGAAGTTTCTTCCTGCCTTTGGCGAACACGACCTTGCCCACTTGTTTCGCGAGGGATTGATGCAAGCCCTGCGGTGGCTTCCCCGCTGGGACGACGAAGGAATCATTCTGGACTTGAGTGTTAACTTGCCTCCTGCGGTCTTGATGTTGCCAGAATGCACCGCTTGGGTCAGCCATGCCCTGTCCACGATAGGGGTCGCCCCACATCGGTTGATCTTGGAACTGCTGGAAACCGAGGAAATTGAAAATCAGATTGCGCGCGACAGTGCTATTACGGCCTTGGCGGCCCTTGGCGTGCAGTTGGGCATGGATGACCTCGGATCGGGTTATAGCGGTTTGCAACGTTTGCAGAGCATGCCGTTTCATGTGGTAAAGATCGATCAAGCAACCGTGCGGCAAGCCGTCACGACGCCCGACAAGTCGATCCCCTTCCTCGGCGCCTTGGTGCGAATGACCCAGACGATGGGGATGCGCGTCGCGATGGAAGGTCTGGAGTCAGTGGAACTGATCGAAATGGCCGCCTGTCTTGGAGTGGATTGGGGGCAAGGCTATGCCATCGCCAAGCCGCTCCCGCCAGAAGCAATTCTGGATTGGGCGGTAGGTTGGGACTATACCGTTGACCCGATTCACCCCCAGCATGCGCTGGGAAAACGGGCTCAAACGTTTCGGCGGGAATCTCTGCCCTTCGACTGGAAGCATGCGATCAACACACATGCCAACTGGAACACCGCCTTCCTTGAACGCATCAATGGGCATGGCAAACCGTTGAACTGGAAAGTGGTTTGCCGTGATGACCTGTGTCATTTGGGACGTTGGCTTTATCGCCACCGTCATTCTTGTGCGCCGGAGCTAAGGCCGCTGTATGAGGAAACGATGCGTGCCCACGCGCAATTTCATCAAATGGCTGGAGTCCTCACGCGGCGCGCCGAGCAAGATGGGGATGTCGGGAATGTGTTAGTAGAGATTCAAAACGGAGCACTTAATGATCAGTCAACACGCCTGATTGATCTCCTCAAGGTGCTGAGTGCCGCATCGATCAAGTCATGATGTGTAAAACGAAAAGGCGATGGAAGACAAAAATTCATACAACGCTATAGCTATTCAATGCTGATCAGCAGGCTGATCAGCATTGGTCAATTGCAAGTAGAGTTGGCTGAGAGAAGCGATGATTTTGTTAGAGGCTCTGGCGTAGTCTCCATGGGTCAATCGCTTGAGTGCGGCATCTTGAAGGCCCGCATCGGTGAGTTGCACTACCTCCCCGGCTTGACGGTGGAATTCCGCATGCTCCTCAATCAAACGCGTCAGCAGGGGGCGTTGGGCATTGGGCACGCGCGCTTCGTGATGCAACCACCCCCCGAGGGGGCATGCATCGTCCTTGCAGAGAATCTTCCAGTCAAGCTCTTCCTTGCTCTGTCCCTTCACATACGCCGAAAGCCTGACCTTCCAGCGTTGATGGGCTTCGATGGCCGTATAGAAATTCAGGCCACCGACATCACGGTGCTGTGCTGCATCGCTCGCCGTTGGAGCGCTGATTTCAAGTCCCTGGCGATCACCCACAGCCAGTTTGCGGAACCAGTCAAGCATGTTCATTGATCCCTCCTCCCGAGAGGCAACACAAAACGCGCCCCATGCACGCCGTCACAGATTTATCTGGCCGTCACCTTGACGCCTGAGCCGAAAGCCGACTCATCGCACTCAATTGCATAATGAGTTCCTGCCGGGTTCTCTGGTAAACCTTCCCGGAGTTTCCTTGGATTGCCAAGGAATGGTTTTTGTCCAGGATCTGCTGTAACGCGCGCTCCTCGCTTCCCCCTGCATCGATAAATTTTTGCACCATGCAGGGTGCACGAATGAAGTCCTCGATCAGATCGGGCCAATGATTCAGTGCTCCGAGTTGTCGGTCCCAAAGCAAATACCCGGCCATCGCCCCCAGCGGCGTCCGAGGCATTTGCGGGTTCACGTCATACTTAAATGCCTGATGCCAACCGACCAGTTGTTCGGCAGGCATCGGTCGCGCGATTCCATAACCTTGGCCGAGGTCGGCCCCAAGTATGGCCGAAGCCTCCATCAAACCCGGATGCTCCAAACCTTCAACCGTGACTGGAATCTTCAGCGCATGCGCCAAGTGCGTCAGGTGATAAATGAATTCCAAGGCGCGTTGAGGCGTCTTTTGCGAGGCTCGCAGCACAAGGCCTTGATCGATCTTCACCCCGTCGAAGGGCATGGAATCCATTCGTAGCAACGAACTGTGACCGGACCCGAGATCGTCCTGAACGACCTTGATTCCGCAAAGTTGAAGGTTCTGGAAAAAACGGTCGCGTAAGGCAGTATCCTGACTCTCGGCCGATTCGAGGATCTCGATCTCAATGAAAGCTGGATCGGTGCCGCAACGCTCAATGGTGGCAAACAGGGCATCGTGATAGCGGACATCTCCAACGCCTTGTGGCGGCAGGTTGAGCGACACACGGATATCGAGCCCCGCCTGTTCCCAACTTCGATGTGCGGCGCAAACTCGCTCGACGCCAATTTCGAACAGTCGCAGTAAACCAGAAGCCCCCAGAGCGGGAAGAAAGACCCCGGGGCTGATGATTTGGCCCATGTCGTCGACGAGTCTGGCCAGAGCCTCTACTTTGATGAGCCGTCCGGTTTTGAGATCAATAATGGGCTGATAGTGCATCTGCACCTTCTCAGCCTTGACCAAGTCGCTATAGAGCCTGCGTTGCTGATACGGAATCACCTGACCATGGGCATGTCGCTGTGCAAAAAGACTCAGAGACTGTTGGACGTATTCGAGGAAGGCATGGCGACCTGAGGCACTGAAGAACCCTGGCCACCGGCTATACATATTGACCAGCGCAAATGTCTGCCCTGTCTCATCCACCAGCGGAATCGCCGCGCTCGAACGAAATCCGAGGCTGTTTCCGACTAACTTCCACGGCTCAAGGGTGGGATCACGCGCATAACTCTCACTGGTTCGGATCTGGCCTGACAGCCAAGCATGCGCAGAAGGGCCCTCTGTTGCTGTTTCTGCTCGTTCGATGATGCGGATGGGCGGAATAACCCCTTCTTGCATCGCGCTCAAGTAGGGCTTGGCCTGAGGGCCATCGAAAGCTTCAATTTCCAGCACACCCTGGAGGCCAACGCGCCCGATGAAGGCCGCCACCACACCATCGATCGAGCACAGCGCTTTGATTGCCCCTCGATAAAGATCGATGGCGCTTCGAGACAAATTCCCTTGCTGCTGGATGTTGGCCAGAGCCATCGACAGCTCAGCGTCGATTTGCCGATACCCTGCGCTTTGCGCCTCCAGATCAAGCAAAAGACGACGGTCGAGAATCCGCTGAGTTTTGGGTCGATGTTCGGCATCGCCTTCTTGCAGAAGGTGGTGCAACGCTTGCTGGTAGAGGCCGTACGACTCCACCAACCACAGCATGTCCACGCCTACGAGGCAATGCACTCGCCCTAAGCGCTCGGCGTCCGCTCGATGTTCACTTGCCTCAAGGTTGGGATCGACCAACCTCGTGAGGTGCTGCGCCTGTTTCTCCTGCAAGGCCTTAAACGATTCGGGTGTAAGACGATCAAGAATGCGCTGCGTGTCGGAGAATTGCATCAGCGACCCATAGAAGCTGCCGACGAAGTCCGTGATACGGGCGCGAGTTTGCTCACCTAGGCTTTGCAGCGCATGGGAGGCGGTCGCGCCATAGATTTCTTCGGTAACGATGGGTTTGAGAACCATAGTTTTTTTGAACGGTTGGCCGGGTTCAGGGGGTCTGGGCCATCGCGGCGGCCACGGCCTTACGCAATGCAGCGCCAAGCTCCTCCGCGACGAACTTGCCGACATAACCTTCCGCACCCACGTTGCGGGCATGTTCCTGATTAGCCTGTCCTGTCAAGGAAGAATGGACGACCACGGGAATGGCTTTGAAGCGATCGTCTTCCTTGATCTTACGTGTGAGAGTGAATCCGTCCATCTCTG
>DZDJ01000245.1 GCA_022736715.1 Edaphobacter aggregans | reverse complement strand
GCCACGGTGGGTGTTTTCAGTTACGTAGCTTATGTGGATCACAACCGTTTGCAGTGGCGTCTGGCGACAGCTCAAGTCGAGCGTATGGTGCCGGACATGATGAACGATGCGGTGCGTGCGGTAGGCGGGAATGCTGATGCGGCAACCTCGTTGCAAGCCAAGGCACTGATCTTTGATGGCCTGCTGCAAAATCTGAAAAATGGCAACCCCACCAACCGCATGCCGCCCCTTAAGGATACATTTAGTGCCAAGCTTGGTTTCGTGTTCGACAACTGGGCGGATATTCGCCCCAAGCTGGAGGCGATTGCCGGTGCAGAATCTGTGTACACCAGCATTAATGAAGCGGCTGAATTGATTGACCAAGAAGTGCAGGAACTTTCTTCACTGAGTGATGAGGTTGTTCAGTCCATGTTGCGCGCCAATGCTTCGGCCGGTCAGGTCTATCTGGCGCAACGTCAAAGCTTTCTGATTGTGCGCATCAAGGCGGCGACCCTGCAACTGACCCGTGGTGGTGCCTTCAGTTCGGTGGCTCTGGAAAAACTGGGACGGGATGCGGCGCTGTTTGAGCGCTCCCTGGATGCCATGCTCACGGGCAAGGAAGGCACGGGGCTGCAAAAGGTAGACGATCCTGCAGCGCGTGATGCCTTGCGTCAGATGGCGGTGAAATATGGTGCCGTGCGTGAAGCCGTACAGGTCGTGCTTGCAGAAGGCCCCCAGCTCATTGAAGCGGGGCGCGCCTTCGAGCAGGCCGATATGGTGTCCACCACCTTGATTGCGACCACTTCGGCGCTGAATACGGCCGTGGTCGGTGAGCACGATGGTCTTGCTAGTATCACGCTGCTTGGCTATGCGCTCGCTATCGCTACCCTGCTGTTCGTAATGCTCTTGGGTGTCGTCCTGGTGCGTGATGCGCGCCGTCGTGAGGCGATTACTTCGGCGCAAAGTGAGCGTAACCAACAGGCGATTCTGCGACTACTCGACGAAATGATGAACCTGGCGGAAGGTGACCTTTCACAGCACACCACGGTGACGGAGGATATTACCGGGGCGATTGCCGACTCGGTGAACTACTCCATTGATGCCTTGCGTGACCTGGTGACCACGATGAAGCGTACCTCGGTACAGGTGTCCGAAGCGGCCAACGATTCACGTGATAGTTCGCTGCGTCTCTCTGCCTCCAGTCAGGAACAGGCGGAAGAAATTGAACAGGCCAGTGAGCTGGTGAGCGTGATCGCCTTGAAAGTTGGTGAAGTCGCCGAAAACGCCCAAACCTCCGCAGATGTGGCGGCATCCTCAGTGGATGTTGCGCGTAAGGGTGGTGAAGCGGTACGTCAGACCATTCAAGGAATGGAAGGTATTCGTGAGCAGATTCAGGATACCTCCAAGCGCCTCAAGCGTC
>DZDJ01000244.1 GCA_022736715.1 Edaphobacter aggregans | reverse complement strand
CAGTGAATCCGCCACCTTGCGCGCCTTGTATGACGCGGGGGATTTGCCCGGCTATTTATGGAAGCAAGGCTTGTTTGAATGCTTGAATCAGGGTATCCGTTAATGCGGGGACGCATCTGGAGCGGCTGGCGAAAGCCTGCTACCGGTATTTTTTCCGAGCGGCTAAATAGGAGAGCATGACATGATTGCATATGATTATATGAACGAAGAGTGGATGGATGACGAGGATGAAGAGTTTAAGGTACCGATGACGCCCGAGGGCGACCGGGCCGAACTCCAGCAAAAGTTCACAACCAAGGAAGAATTCCTTGCTTACTACAACGGTCAAGACAAATGAAAAGCACAAAAGATTTGATTGAGGAAGCACGGGAAATGGCCACCGAGCTTGAACGTATGCCACTGGCCGACGCACTGGCATATAGAGCTGCGCATGCACGGACATTGAATGCAACGATGCCTAACGCATGTTATGCGGCAGGCACCAGCCGTGCCGCGTGAAAATGGTTCTTGACTTCCGCGGCGTGACAACATACACTAATTATAACAACACTTCGTTGTTCCCGTGCTCCGGGGCTAAAGGAGCTAGGAGATAAAAATGCGCAGCCTGTCCGACATCATCGCCGCCGTCGAAAACCAAGAGTCCGCCACCGAAGTCGAGCGCGCCATCGCCGCCGCCTACTGGGCCGGCCAATCCAAGATGCGTGGCATCATCACCGAGCAAGTCGCCAAGCGGCTCACCGGCCTGCCAGAGTCTCGCTACCACAACATCGCCCGCCAGGCCGCCGAGCATGTATGCCTCGGCGTGAATGGCATCAATCCCAACTACCTGCGCGGTCGCGGCGACTCCGGGCACTGTGAGGCCGCCGAAATCCTCGGTTGGGACTTCGACCTTTAACCGCTTCGCGGCCCTTCGTGGCCGCCTCTCACTGGAGGCAACATGATCAATCTCATCCATCCCGATGGCCGGCGCGAAAAGCTGCGCTGGACCGACCAGCACGCCGCCAGCAGCTACGGCCTCGGCGTCGTGCTGCGTGGTGCGCGCGGCGCTGAAATCCTCGACGGTGCAGCCTTTGGCGCACTCGCCGCCGTGGGTGCCCGCATCGAGTGCGCCACCGACCTTGATCGCCGCCGCGTTGCTGGCGCGCTCGCCTGGGTTGCGCTGGGGCTGCCAGATGCCGCGCTCACCGTCGCCTAAGCCTCTCACCCCGGCGCAACGCCGGGAGCGCAGCAATGCCGCCCTGCTACAGCGGGGCGGCAGCCTGCTGAACTGTCGCCTCTCGCCGGAGGCTACGGTCGCCTTGGTGGCGCTCGTAGAGGCCGGCATGGGCAAAACCGAGGCCGTCGAAAAAGCTCTCATCTCGTTGTCTCGTCGCGTTGCCGCATAACAACCGCATCGAGCGAAT
>DZDJ01000015.1:37202-68014 GCA_022736715.1 Edaphobacter aggregans | reverse complement strand
CAACTCCAAAATTTCCATGGTCTTACCGGGATGTAATCGGTATCATATACTGTATTTGGAACGATATAAAACGACATCGTGCTTTCTGATGCTGACGATTGGGAACCAGATGTGAAGGTAATGTGAAGCCAGGAAAAAGCCAGACTCCGCACCGCCGTTATAATCCGCTGCGCCGCCAGTGGGTTTTAGTTTCACCACAGCGCACGCAACGCCCCTGGCAGGGTGAGGTTGCAACGCCGACTGCTGCCACTTCTCCTGCTTATGATCCAGCCTGCTATCTGTGCCCTGGTAACAGCCGTTCGCAGGGGCAGCAGAATCCGCAATACACGGGCGTTTTCGCATTCGACAATGACTTTCCGGCATTGCTGCCGCAATCGCACGTGGAGGTTGGTGGAGAGGCTGATTCGTTGTTGCGTGCCGAGCCGGAGCGCGGTGTGTGTCGCGTCGTCTGCTTTCATCCGAACCACAGCCTGACGCTGGCGCAGATGCAGGTGGACGAGATTGTGCCGGTGGTGGGGGCGTGGGCAGAGGAGTTCCGCCAGTTGGGGGCGCAGCCGGACATCCACTACGTGCAGATTTTTGAGAATCGCGGTGCGATGATGGGCGCCAGCAATCCGCATCCGCATTGCCAGATATGGGCGACGGAACATGTTCCGGATGAGCCGCTGCTGGAGACGGAATCGCAGCGGAGCTATCTGGCGGAGCATGGCTGCTGCCTGCTTTGCGATTATCTGAAGCTGGAGCTGGAACGCGAAGAGCGGGTGGTGTGCAGCAACGATGACTTTGTGGTTGTGGTGCCGTTCTGGGCCGTATGGCCATTTGAGACGCTGATCCTGAGCCGCAGTCACCGTGCCGGCATGACAGAGCTGGATGCGAAAGAGCAGCGCAGCCTGGCGCAGATTCTGAAGCAGATTACGACGCGCTACGACAATCTTTTTCAGGTCAGCTTTCCTTACACAATGGGATTTCATCAGCAGCCGACGGATGGGCAGCCGCATCCGGAGTGGCACTTCCATGCGCATTTTTATCCGCCGCTGCTGCGCTCGGCCACGGTACGCAAGCACATGGTGGGGTTTGAGCTTTTGGGAATGCCGCAACGGGACATTACGCCGGAGGGCGCAGCCGAGCGGCTGCGCTCCATGCCGGAAACACATTCGTCAGCGCACTTACGGGGATAGATCGGGAACGTATGCTTTGCACAGAGAAGATTCTTACCTTGCACCAACAGCACTTCGGCCAGACGGGGCCGACATTCCTGGCTCCGGGCCGTGTGAATCTGATTGGAGAACACACGGACTATACGGGCGGCTTTGTGTTGCCGGTGGCGATTGATTTCTGCACGGTTGCGGTGATCAGTCCGCGGGAAGATGGCAAGGCCGTCTTTTTCTCGCAGAATTACATGGAGCAGGCGGAGTATTCGGTGGGGGAGCTGGCTGGCACACCGCGTCCGCGGGGGCATTGGAGCGATTATCCGGCAGGCGTGGCCTGGAGCCTGATGCAGGAAGGCATTGCGCTCGGCGGCTTTAACCTGTCTCTTTCCGGCAATGTGCCGCTGGGCGCGGGGCTGAGTTCTTCGGCCTCGGCGGAAGTGGCCACGGCGCTGGCGCTGCTGGCGTGCGCCGGGGTGTCCATGCCGCAGGAAAAGATTGCCGTGCTTTGCCGTCGCGCAGAGAACGAGTATGTGGGCGCAAAGTGCGGCATTATGGACCAGTTTGTGGTGAGTTGCGGTGCGGAGGGGCATGCGCTGCTGTTGGATTGCCGCTCGCTGGACTATGAACTGCTTCCGGTGCCGGAGGATGTTCGGATTGTGATCTGCAATTCGATGGTGCGGCATGCCCATGCTACGGGCGGTTATGGGAACCGCCGGGACGAGGTGGAAGCTGGGCAGCGTGCATTGCAGCAGTGTCGTCCTGGCATTGAATTGCTGCGCGATGCGACGCTGGAAGATCTGGAGGCGTGTGCGGACAAGATGCCGCGCGAGGCGTATCTGCGCTGCCGCCATATTTTGACGGAAAACCGGCGCGTGCTGGAAGCGCGCGGGGCCTTGCTGCAGGGCGATCTGGCGCGGTTTGGCGCATTGATGGCAGAGGCGCACATCAGCTTCCGCGATGATTTTGCTTCGAGCTGCGAGGAAGTGGACACGCTGGTGGAGATTGCGCAGAAGCTGCCGGGCTGCATTGGCGCGCGCATTACCGGCGGAGGCTTTGGCGGTTGCACGGTGAATCTGGTGAAGAAGGATGAGGCGGAGAGCTTTATGCAGGCTGTGCGCGAACAGTACAAAGCGGCCACTGGAATTACGGCCGATGTTTACATCTGCCTTGCATCGGCAGGAGCGCGAGCGGTGAAGTAGACTGTTTGCAGCGAAATGCAAAACAGCGCCGCAGGCTATAGCGGTTTTCCAGTTGGTGTAGAGGGAACGTGATGCCCTGAAATGGCTTTTTTCTCAAGAAAAAGCCATCCTGCATGTTCTTTGAAACTCCACGAAAACTGGAGAACCGCTTTAAGCCTGCGGCGCTGTTTCTTTCTCGGTGAAGGTGTGGATGCCGCATTCGAGCTTTTTTCCGCCCCAGCGTCCGGCGCGGGGGTTGTTCGGATCGTCGGAGAGCGTGGTGCAGGGTTCGCAGCCGATGCTGAGATAGCCTTTTTCGTAGAGCGGTAGATGCGGGATGTTGTTCGCTGCGCAATAGTCCAGCACCTGCTGCCAGGTCCAGTCGGCCAGCAGGCTGATTTTGTTGAGCTGGGTCCCGGTGGGCAGGGTGTGCAGCTCCATTTTGCGCAGGTTTTTGCGTGTGGGCGACTGCTCGCGGCGCAGTCCGGTGAACCATAGATGGTAGGGCTCAAGAGTGCGCATCAGTGGTTCGACTTTGCGGATCTGGCAGCACTGCGCAGGGTCTACGATGTAGAGCTTTCCCAGGGCGCTTTCATGCTCGGCCACGGTGGTTTTGGGCAGAGCATTCACCAGATTCAGGGACCATTCCTTTGCCATCTGGTCGCGATAGGCATAGGTTTCGGCAAAGTGGTAGCCCGTCTCCAGAAAGATGACCGGAACATCCGGTGCATGTTTGCGGATCAGGTGCAGCACCACCATGTCTTCTGCTTGAAAGCTGCTGGTGATGCAGGCAGGCGCGCCGGTATTTTCTGCGAAAAGCCTGGCCGCCAGCTCGGCTGCCGCCAGATGTTCTACCTCTTCGTGCAGGACGGTGATGCTCATGCGTTGGCTCCTGTTTCCGGGGAATCGTTGTGTGGATCCAGCGTGCTCAGCAGTGCCTGAAGCGCCGCTGTATCGTCTGCCGGCAGAGTGTTGCTCTGGAAATATCGCTCCTGGGGCAGGAACGTTTGCACCTGCGCAGCAAAATCCACTGGCAGATCGGCGTTGGTAATAACGGCTACAGCGCCTGCAAGTTGTGTGGCGCGGACGGCTGCCACCAGTCCGGATGCGGGGATGTAGATGTCATCGAGCGCAATGGCGCGGTGACCAGCCTGATTCAGGGTCTGCAGCAGCGCATCGGCAAGCTGCTGGCGGTTGGGCAGCAGCACCAGAGCGGGTGCGATGGTGCTGTGCGGAAATCCCTCGTCGCTGGCGTGCTGGTGCGCAGCATCCTGCGTGATCATGACGGCGCCGACGGTGGCGTTGGTGATCGGGTCAATCAGGACCAGGCTGCCGGTGGCGCGGTTGGTGCGGTAGGGGTCAAACAGCAGCGGAGTAGTCGTTTCAAACCGCACGCTGGCAATATCATTCATCGCCAGACGTTTGCTGGGGAGGTGCTGCAGCGTGTTGACGTCGACTTTGTAATGAATGGAAAGCGCCCGCGCCCGTACCATGCGCGAGGTGTGCTTGGCGAGATAGGTGCGTCCGGGAACGAGCTGGTCTTCGTGCATCCAGACCACCATGGCGTCAAAGTGGCGCGAAACATGCGGAGCATCTTGCGGCGCTACCAGCATGTCGCCACGGCTGAGGTCGATCTCATCTTCCAGCTTCAGCGTGACAGACATGGGATGGAAGGCAGCCTTCAGATCGCCGTCATACGTAACGATGGACTGCACCCGCGTTTTGCGTCCGGAAGGCAGGGCAACGACTTCATCACCCGGATGAAGGGAGCCGCTGGCGATTTGTCCGGCAAATCCACGAAAGGTAGAGTCGGGCCGGACAACCAGTTGCACCGGGAAGCGCAGGCTTTGCTGGGAGATGTCGTTGTTGACTGGGACTGTCTCCAGATATTCGAGCAGTGTTGGCCCGTTGTACCAAGGGGTGTTGCTGCTGGAGTGAACAACGTTGTCGCCCTCCAGCGCACTGATGGGAATCACCTGCACGCTGGGGATGTCGAGCTGGTTGGCCAGCGCAAGGAACTGCGCATGTAGTTCACGAAAGCGCGCTTCATCGTACTGGACGAGGTCCATTTTATTGACGGCGGCGATGACGTGTGGAATGCCGAGCAGCGAGGCAATATAGGTGTGGCGGCGGGACTGTGGCAGCAGGCCTTTGCTGCCATCGATGAGCACGATGGCGAGGTCTGCCGTGGAGGCGCCGGTTGCCATGTTACGCGTGTACTGCTCGTGGCCGGGCGTATCTGCAATGATGAATTTGCGGCGCGAGGTGGAGAAGTAGCGATAGGCAACATCAATGGTGATGCCTTGTTCCCGCTCGGCGCGCAGTCCGTCGGTCAGCAGGGAGAAGTCAATGGGGCCGGCAGCGCGATTGATGCGGCTCTTCTTGATGGAAGCAAGCTGATCTTCGTAAACGGATTTTGTATCGTGCAGCAGACGGCCGATGAGCGTGGACTTACCATCGTCCACACTGCCAGCAGTGGTGAAGCGGAGCAAATCCTGCTCCAGGTGTTGCTGCAGGAACTTCTCAAAACTTGTCTGGGGCTCAAGCGTGGTGGCCATTGTTAGAAGTAGCCCTCCTTCTTTTTGGCTTCCATGGAGCCTTCTTCATCGTGGTCAATTGCGCGGTTTTCGCGTTCGGAGCGGCGGAAGGTGATGAGCTCCTCTATGATGCGCGGAATGGTATCTGCATCGGAGCGGATAGCGCCGGTGCAGGGCATGCACCCCAGCGAGCGCATGCGGCACTGGATGCTTTCGATCTTCTCGCCCGGTAGCAGGGGCGTGTTTTCGTAGGTGAGAATAATGGAGTTGTTGCGCACGACGGCCTGGCGTTCCTGCGCATAGTAGAGCGGCACAATCGGAATCTGCTCGGCGTAGATATAGAGCCAGATGTCGAGCTCTGTCCAGTTGGAAAGCGGGAAGACGCGGATGCTTTCGCCTTTGCGCAGGCGCGAGTTATAGATGCTCCACAGCTCGGGGCGCTGGTTTTTCGGGTCCCACTGGCCCGCCTGGTCGCGGAAGGAGTAGACGCGCTCTTTGGCGCGCGACTTTTCTTCGTCGCGTCGGGCGCCGCCAAAGGCCGCGTCAAAGCCACCCTCTTCCAGCGCGTCCAGCAGTGAGCGTGTCTTCAGCAGGCCGCAACAGGTCTGCGTGCCCAGGTCGAAGGGATTCGCGCCCGCGTCCAGGGCCTTCTGGTTCTTGTGGACGATCAGCTCCGCGCCAATTTCTTTGGTGTAGTTGTCGCGGAAGGAGATCATTTCCGGGAACTTGTAGCTGGTGTCCACGTGCAGCAGCGGAAAAGGGATGCGTCCGGGATGGAAGGCCTTCTGCGCCAGGCGCAGCATGACGGAGGAGTCCTTGCCGATGGAGTAGAGCATGACCGGGTTAGCAAATTCCGCGGCGGCTTCACGAAAAATATGGATGCTTTCGGCTTCCAATGCCTGCAGATGGTTCAGCGTTCCTGGTGAAAGAAACGGCTGCGTTGGTGGCGCAGAGGGTTGTAAGACAGTGCTCATTCAAAGTCCTTTGTAATGTGCAAGACTGCTAACGGTATAAAGGCGTGCAAAAACACAAAACCCGCAAACTGTACAAGCCAGTTGCGGGTGATGGATCCATCAGTTTTGGATGGAGAACTTTAGCGCTGCTGTTCACATCCTGACCACACCACTTGCCCGGCCTGCATGAAAGGCATCATGCGACAGCTACAACAGATGGAAGTGGCAGAAATCATCTTGACCAGTATACGGGAGGAGCGTTTTTGTAACAAGTAAGGCAAAGGGATGGCGAAATCCCAATTCCTGGAGAATTCATTCGCGGGGAGTCACCTGCTTGCCGGGGCGATCCGTAGAATCTCCTGATACATTGTCTGCGATGTGCTGCCGCCGATGAGGATTTCTCCATTGCAAGTGACCCAGGCGTGGGCGGAAAAGGCAGCATCCGTTGTTTTTCTGACTCCGATGTGAACCTGATGTTCAATGCTTTTTCTTGTCAGGCAGAAACTGAAGGCAAGCGCCTGAACCAGGCAGTTGGAGAATGGCGGAAACGCTATATAACGCATGCAAAAGCGTGCGATGACAAAGCGCTGCTCCGGGTGCGAATCGCGCTGTCTGAGGCCGTCAGCAAGGAAGAGAGCCACGTTCCGGAGGTGACGAAAGGGGCAGACAAAAAGGACGAGCCGAAAGAACAGCAAGGCAAAGAAAAGTTCGACGATCAGTTTTTGATCTTCTACAGATGCTCTCCGCAATTTGTAGAGCAGTTGTTTAGAGCGTAGCAAAGAGGATGACTTCATTTTGCCTCACACGGCACTCTTGGCATCTTTAAAAAAGTAGCGCCAATACTTGCCAGCCAGTCGTAAAAACTTCGGGCGATAACTGGCAATGCGATTGAAACTGGCCCCCGAAGTCTGTGGGATGTCCTGCAAGGAGAGCTGGAAGAGTCGTCGCAGCAGATACCGGGTATTTCGCAGAATGCCTTTCTGCAATGCCGTATCCAGGGCAATGACATCGGGAACGATGTGGGTGCTGGAATATCCGGTGAGCAGGTTTTGATGAAGCCGCTCAGCTAGCTCGGAGACTTTCGGATCCTGTTGAATTTCTTTGTTCATAACTGTTCTCCTGGATAGATGGAATGCCTTCGTATGTCTGTCGCTACAATCCGCGGGCAAGTACGCAGTCACCCTGATTGGAAAGATCGCAATGCTTATTTTTTGTTTTTATGAATTGTTCCTATTATGTCTACAACGATAACCAGAGAATGCGGAGAACTTGTTGCCGATAGGCAACCGGGAAAGGAAATTTACGTAGATTCTTCAATATTGAAAACAGGATTATTGCAGGAGTGTGCAGGTGTCCTGAAATGGAACCGGGAATGTCGTCGATAGTCAACATCTCTGCGTTGCAGTAAGAAGTAATTCTGAGATGTTTCCCCGGAGCAATCGGCTCCAGATACTTACACATTGATAGAGTCGTGATTGCCCAGGATTCAGGAGCGGTTTTTGACACCGCCTAAAACATCATTGTTGTCTATACTGAGGGCTCAAATTGCCCGCTGGAAAGCGGTGTGGTAGCATCATCCGTTCTTGCGGGCAGCTGCCAGTGGTTCGTTGTAACTGGTTTGTTGCGTAAGTATTAGATCTACTGGATGTGGTATTTCCTTGTGCTGAAGGCCTCATGGATGAGAGCACGTGGCAAGGCCGCTCAATGGGCCGCTCCGGGGTGGCGCGCAAAGCGCAATCCAATTCGTTTGTGCTTTGTCCCTGCATATCGCTGGCAACTCCTTCTGCGTATAAGAAAGCGAGGTCATTTCCACGGTTTCCTGTAACTCTGGCACCAATGGGGAAGTAATGTGGCTGTTGCTGAGGAGATGCTTGGTTTGTTTTGTCGTGCATTGACGACAAGTTGTTTTAGCACAGCTTCCAAAGAGCGGAAATGGGGGACGAAATGAATACCTATAAAGGAAGTGAGATTCGCAACGTAGCTGTAGTGGGGCATGCGCACAGTGGGAAGACAACCTTGATTTCCGCCATGCTGCATGCCGCTCGTATGACCGATGAGATGGGGAGTGTTGAGGAAGGGTCAGCGGTAACCGCTTATGATGACGAGGAAATCGCGCGACGTATGACGATGTCCAATGCCGTTGCATTCGCGGAGTGGACAGGGGTGAAAATTAATCTGCTGGATACGCCGGGTTTTCACATGTTTCTGCACGAAGCGCATGCGGCCATGCTTCCGGTAGAGGCGGCATTGGTTGTGGTAAATGCGCAGGTCGGCGTAGAAGCGATGACAGACCGTGCTTGGAACTATGCGGCGGAAATGCAGTTACCTCGAATTCTGGTGCTCAACCAGATGGATCACCCAAAAGCGACTGTGGGTGATGGATGCTCAATCGCTTTGATGCAGAAGCGTTGGGGACGTCAGGTGGCAGCGGTGCAACTGCCGATTGTGGACGGTCAGGGTTTTCATGGTGTGATTGATCTGGTAACGATGCAGGCATTTGATTATGAGCCGGGTGGCAATGGCCGCGGCCGCATGGGGGAGATCCCTGCAGGAATGGCAGAGGCTGCGAAAGCTGCACATGAGGCTTTGGTGGAGCTGGTGGCAGAAGGCAAGGATGAGCTGATGGAAGAGTTCTTCCGCGAAGGGACGATTCCAGAACAGCATCTGATTACAGCCTTACACGAGGCAATTCGAGAAGACAGGATTTTCCCGGTTCTTTATACCAGTGGTTTGCGCAATGTTGGTGCAGACCATTTGCTGGACTTCATCAAAGTCTATGCGCCTGCTCCAATAGAACGAGAGCCAATGGTGGCGAGAGCCATATTGCAGGCAGTGATAATAGATGTGGACGGAGATAAGGAAGCTGATGCGGCATCTGGAGCGGCGCGCGTTGTGCAGAGGTGTATTGAAGATCAGGGGCCCTTATCGCTTTTTGTTTATAAAACGATGACCGATCCATTTGCGGGCAGGATTTCTTTTTTCAAAGTTATTGGTGGTGTGTTGAAAAATGATGCAGCTTTGGTGAACTACACGCATGGAGAAAGTGAACGGCCTGCTCATCTTGCCGTAATGCAGGGAAGAAAGGCTGTGGAGGTGGCTGAACTGCATGCTGGTGATTTGGGCGCAGTGGCAAAGCTGCGCACAACGCTTACGGGGGACACGCTTGGGGAAAAGGGGTGCGATGTTCATTATCTTCCGGTGCCCATGCCAGAGCCTGCAATGACGTATGCTATTGAGCCAAAAACACGTGCTGATGAGGACAAACTGGCCCCTGCTTTGCATAAGTTGATGGAAGAGGACCAGATGGTCCGCTTTTTTCGTGATCCGCAAACAAATGAGTTTTTGGTGGCTGGCGCGGGGCAGCCGCATATCGAGGTGGTAGTGGCTCGTTTGAAAAAGCGCTACCACACGGAAGTGACTCTTAAGGCGCCAAAAGTTCCATACCGGGAGACGATTCGCGGACGTGCCGAAGCGCAGGGGCGGCATAAGAAGCAAACTGGCGGGCATGGGCAGTTCGGTGATTGCAAAATACGCATTGAGCCATTGTTGCGCGGCGGCGGCTTTGAATTTGTCAACGATGTTTTTGGTGGTGCAATTCCGCGGCAATTTATTCCAGCCGTGGAAAAGGGGATTCAGGAGTCGGCTGCGCGGGGATTTTTGGCAGGTTACCCGGTGGTGGACTTTAGGGTGACCGTTTTCGATGGCAGTTATCACGATGTTGATTCCAACGAGATCTCCTTCAAGCTTGCAGGGCGCATTGCATTCCGAAAATGTATGGAGCAGGCAAAGCCTGTGCTTCTGGAACCAATGATGAAGGTGGAGATCGAAGCGCCGGAAGAATTTGCCGGGACGCTGATGGCCGACCTGAATAGCCGGCGCGGGCGTGTCCAGGGAATGGAGACGACCTCCAATGGGGCCCTGATTCATGCGGAGGCGCCGATGGCGGAAATGCTGAGTTATGGGACAGGTTTGATTTCCATGACACAGGGGCGAGGCAGTTTTCATATGGAAATGGACCATTATGATGTTGCGTCTCCGGCTGTGGCAGAGAAAATTCTGGCTTCAGCGAAACGACCGGCGCACGAGGATGCTGAGGAGTAGTAGTTGTGCAATGATGGCCAGCTATCGTATTCCGGGGCAAAAGCCTCTGGAGATGCCGCGGGAGGAGTAAAGCAAACTTTACACAGGCCAAAGATTGACCAATTCCCGCCGTGCTTTTAGTATGGAAAAGGTAAGCCAAGCCATTGGCTTGCCGAGATTTTGCATTCTGCATTGCCCCCTCGTTCAATGGTAGGACAGTCGGCTCTGAACCGATCAATCGGGGTTCGAATCCCTGGGGGGCAACCAAGGCCGTGTCCTGTCAGTTTTCCCCCAGATTCCAGATTATAGATAGTGCGGTTTGCAGCAGGCCATTCTGATTCGACGTGTGTACAGCCTGTCGGCATATTGGTTGTAGACGGACTGGTTTCAGAACCTTTACGAGACTGTTCAACGGTCCCCGTCAGGCTGCTGTCCAGTCGATCTCCGCTTCAAAGAGAGAACTTCTACCGCGCCACAAGCATCGGCAGAGAGGCGATCTGTGGGGAGGCCTCCAGCCTGACAGCGGAGGTTAGAGGTTAAGGGTGCTTTAAGGTTGTAGGCGTATGAAGTAGGGAGGACGAAACGGTCTCCGGACCAAACTTTCAAAACTGGAGAATCTCATGTCGATCAAACATCATCTGGCCCTTGCATGCGCAGTTGTTTTTGTCTGTGGAACCTGCACCGTTGCCTCTGCCGCGGAACGGCGGATCACCCGTAGTCAATTGCCCGAGGCGGTGCGGAAGACGGCAGACGTGCAGTCTAAAGGCGCGACGGTCAGGGACTACACGATGGATATTGAAAACGGACAGCGCGAGTACGAAGTTGAAATGAACAGTAATGGTCATTCAAAAGACGTGACCATCGGTTCCGACGGACATCTGATCGAAATTGAGGAGGCGGTCGCCCTTGATTCTCTTCCATTGCAGGTGGCCGCGGGGCTTCGCGGCAGGGCCGGCCGAGGTAAGATTGCCAAAGTCGAGTCCATTACAAAAGAAGGGAGGATCGTCGCATACGAGGCGCAGGTCCGCACTGCCGGAGGTTACTCCGAGATTCAAGTCGGGCCTGATGGTCAACCCCTGGCACGCGAACAGTAAGCGCAATCATGGGGGAGTTCCAGAGCCAGAGCCGAAGGCCGCGCAGGCCTGGACTCTCCATTGTTCAGTGGCGGTTTCCGTCCATGGGGGAAAGGCTGAACTCAACCGGGATGCTGCCCCAGATTGCACGTTGTGTTGCGCCTGCATAATCGAGTATCAGTAGCGCTCCTTGCAGGAGGAAGGATGATAAGGATAATTTTGGGAACACCTGGAGAACGAGGGATCGTGAACGATTCACTGGCGACCCGCCTTCCAACTCGGTCCGCGGCCCTCTCGACTGTGGGCAAAGAAGCTATTGTGCGGACTCACAAGAATTGCCCGTTCAGGACTTTCCGATGGTTTTCGATTTTCTGCATTGCGCTTCCGATTTGGATTTGTGGAAGGGCCCACGCGCAACAGTCCGCGGTTCTTGAAGGGCGCGTCATGGATCCCTCCGGAGCTGTGATACCGGGTGCGTCCGTCGTTGTTGAGCCACAGCCTTCCGGGCCTGCCCGCAGCGTACAGACCGATGGAGAAGGACGCTATCGCGTCACGGGCTTAACTGCCGGGCAATACAACATAACGGCGGTGGCATCCGGCTTTCGGACGGCATCAAAGCAGACCACCATTTCGGACTTACGACACATCGTTATGCTGGACATCCGTCTGGTCATCGCAATCCAGTCGCAACAGGTTGTAGTTCAGGGAAACGCTTCGCAGTTGGAAGTGTCGCCGCAGTCCAACGCCTCGACCGTGTCCGTATCGGGAAACAACTTGAATGCCCTTTCCAATGACCCGGATGAACTCCAGAACCAGATTTCAACCCTGGCTGGCCCTTCGGTCGGGGCGAGCGGGGCTGAGATTTACATCAATGGCATGACGGGCAGCGATATGCCGCCCAAGTCGGCGATCCGCGAGATCCGAGTCAACTCCAATCCCTTTACTGCGGAAAACGACCGTCTGGGGTACGGACGGATCGACATTTTTACCAAGCCGGGGGCAGCAGCTTTCCACGGAGATGTTTCGAGCGAATACAACGACTCCGTGATGAATGCCGTCAGCACGTTTCTGTCCGCCTCCAATGTGCCGCCTCCCTCGTACCACACGTGGCTCTGGGATGCAGATCTCAGCGGCCCGCTCTGGAGGAACGCATCATTCTTCCTCGACTTTCAGCGCCGCAACATCAACCGGGCCAGCCTCGTCAATACGGTCGTGCTCGATTCCAGTCTGAATGTCGTACCTTATGTGACTTCAGTCCTCAATCCTCGCGTCCTTACCAACTTCGGCCCTCATGTGGATATTCAGCTCAGCCCGAAGAACACACTCAGCGCAAGCTATCGCATTTACAGAATCAGCGGCCGCAACGATGGCATAGGTACGCAGTCGCTTCCCTCGCAGGCCTATGACCGGACTTTCCATCACCAGAATGTCCAGGTTATCGACACTCAGGTGTTGGGCCCGCGCCTGGTCAATCAGACCTTCTTTCAATATCTCCATTTCCACAATACGGAGACGCCGCAAGACTTCTCGCCAACGATACAGGTTCTCGGCGCATTCACTGGAGGCGGCGACAGCTCCGGCACTTTCAACCGCTCCGAGACGCACTACACCATCCAAAACTATACGATGCTGACCCTCCACAAGCACCAGATTGAATTTGGCGGTACTCTACTGGACCTGCCCCGCAGCGAGAACACCAACGGGGGATTCAACGGTATGTTTACTTTCAACTCAATGACGGACTACCAGCAAACACTGCAAGGGTTGCAGAATGGCATGACGATGGCCCAGATTCAGGCCGCCGGATACGGCCCCAGCCAGTTCAGCATCACGGCAGGAAATCTCTCGGCTTCGATCAATCGTATTGACGGCGACCTCTTCGTCAACGACGACTGGAGCATCACGCCGCGCCTCACGGCCAGTTACGGCCTGCGCTTTGAGTCAGAAAATTACGTCAGCAGGCACATCAATTGGGCGCCCCGGATCGGCATAGCCTGGGGTCTGGGTCACGGATCGAACACCAGGACTGTGCTTCGAGCAGGCTGGGGCATCTTTTATACGCACCTTGACGACGACCACATGATCATCGCGCAACGGTTGAACGGACAAAACCAGCAGACCTATATCGTGAACAACCCTGATTTTTACCCGACTCCGCCGCCTCTCCCGGAATTGACGGGCACTGCAACCTCGGTTCCCACGACCTTTCAAATTGCCCCCAATCTTGTCTTCCCTTATGACATGGACACCGCAGTCAGCCTGGAACGGCAACTGTCCGGCAGCACAACCGTCTCGCTAACGTATATCAACTCTCGCGGCGTTCACCAGTTCCTGGCGAATGACATCAACGCGCCATTGCCTGGAACCTTCAATCCCGCCGATCCGGGCAGCGGTGTCCGGCCGCTCGGCAACGCAGCCGGAAACATCTACAACTACGAGTCCGCCGCCATCTACAAGCAGACGCAATTGGTTGCGAACATCCGTGTTCAGACCAGCAGGGTCTCACTGTTCGGCTACTACGTCTTCAACAATGCCAACGGCGAGGCGGGATTGAACCTGCAGAGCAGCCCTGCCGGAGAATTCAGCTTTCAGACCAATCCCTGGAATCTTTCCCAGGACTATGGGCGCACCAGCTTTGACATTCGCCATCGCGTTGTCATTGGCGGCAGCATTGCCGCGCCATTCGCCTTTCGTCTCAGCCCTATGTTCATCGCGAGTTCCGGGCAGCCGTTCAGCATCCAGCTTCCGCAGGATATTTATGGAACCGGTGTTTACGCCGCCCGGCCTGCGCTGGCAACTGCCTCCACACCCCCAGCCAATGTGGTAGTAACTAAGTACGGCTCTTTCAATATCGCTCCGGGGCCAAACGATACCCCCATTCGTCCCAACACAGAGTCGGGCCCGAATAATTTAATGTTGAACTTGCGGCTCAGCCGCACCTTTGGATTTGGCCGTGACGTTGGCGGGAAGCATGGCGGAGAAGGTTCCGCACCCGGAACAGAAGGGGGGCGGGGTCGTGGTCTTGGCGGACGCGGCCTGAGCAGTGGCGGGGGAACAAGCCTGGGTGGGGCAACGAACCGCCGTTACGCCCTCACGTTGAGCATGTCCGCTCTCAATGCGCTGAACAACGTCAATCTTGCCACGCCAGTCAATGTTATCGGTTCACCGCTCTTTGGCCAGTCGATTGCCCTCGCCGGCGGTGTTTATTCGGCACAGGTCGGCAATCCTGTTGCCAACCGGCTGTTGAATGCAGGCCTTTCTCTGAGCTTTTGAATATCTTCGCGTGGTGGCGTAGGCCCAGCCACCAGGTCCCGGTTTCTGTTTCAGACACAAACAACTGGCAGATGGAGAAACGACCCTGATGAACAAACCAATTGGCACCACAAAATGGATCCATGGAATTGTTACCGTGCTGTTGCTCCTGAGTGCGGGTGCTGCCCATTCACAACCTGGGGCGGGCAAGCCAGTGCTGTCGGTGGTCACGGATATTCCCTTGCCGGGACCGGCGGTCCGCTTTGACTACCAAAGCCTCGATGTGGAACATGGCCGGTTGTACATCTCTCACATGAATGCCAATCAGCTCGTGGTCTTCGACACGCGAAAGCGCAAGGTTGTCGCCAATCTCGACGGATTCAGCCGCGTGCATGGCGTCATTGCAGTCCCGGAGATTGGAAGGGTCTACGCTTCTGTGACTGGCAACCACGAAGTCGCCGTGGTAGACATGGCCACCCTGAAGACCATCGCAACAGCGGGGCCGATCAACTATCCTGACGGACTCGCGTACGCCCCGGCCGCCAAAAGAGTGTTTGTTTCTGACGAGCATGGTGGAGTGGACGCGGTCATCGACGCCACGACAAATAAACTGATAGCGAACATTCCGCTTGGGGGCGGCGCTGGCAATACAGTCTACGACGCCGGTTCAGGCCACATCCTGGTGGCGGTTCACGGGGTCAATGAGCTCATTTCGATCGATCCGGCTGCAATGAAGATCATCGGCAGGTACAGGCTTCCGGGAATCCAGAACCCACACGGCATCGCGCTCGACGAGGCGAATCGACTGGCTTTCATTGCCGGGGAGGAGAACCATTCCCTGGGCGTGTTCGACCTGAGGACCATGAAGCTTCTTTCTGTTCATCCGGTGGGCGATGATCCGGACGTTCTCGCCTTCGACCCAGGCCTGAAGCGCTTGTACGTCTCCGCCGAATCTGGAACTGTGACAATCTTCCAATACGGCCACCGAAAACTCACCCCGCTCGGCTCCCTCAACATGCCTCATGCGCATACCGTGGCCGTCGATCCAGAGACGCATCTTGTCTACTTTCCTCTGCAAGACATCAATGGCCATCCCGTATTGAGGATCATGCGGCCCGCTGGTCAAAAGTAGACGGAGGCTTAGGAAAACAGCGATGCGATCATGGAAGCCAATTCTCGCAACGATCCTCGGATTCCTGGTCCTCGGAATCCTCTGCCTGACATTTTTCATGTTGCGGGGCTTCCGTGCCACTTCGACGCCATCGGCCTTTGAGACCGTCGTAGCCCGTGGTCTGCGGAATCTGGCCATTCCGCGGCAGGAACGACACAAGAAGAACCCCTTCACCGGCGATGCCGAAGCGTTGGAACAAGGGCGTCAGGAGTTTTTCACGCGGTGCGCCGCTTGCCATGGAATCGATGGCGGCGGCAGAACGCAGATCGGTTTGCAAGAGTATCCGCGCGTCCCGGACCTGCGGGCTCCCGCGACCCAAAAACTGACGGATGGCGAGATTCACTACATCATCGAGAACGGGGTCCAGCTCAGCGGTATGCCGGCCTTTGGCAGTCCGCACAGAATCTCCGGCCCGGAGAGCTGGGAACTAGCGCTCTTCGTGCGCAGCCTCCGCCCTCTTTCGGGAACAGAGTTGCAACAGCAAACCTCCACCATCACTTCGGCCCACTATGTCGGTTCAGAAGCCTGCGCCAGGTGCCATGCCGATATTTACGAGCGCTGGAAGAAGACGCCGATGGCCAACGTGGTGCGTGACCCGCGGACGCATCCCGATGCCATCATTCCCGACCTTGCGACCAACCATGTAGCCCCGTTCACCAAAGACCAGGTTGCCTTTGTCTACGGCAGCATCTGGAAACAACGCTACTTCACCAAAGTTGGAGATAATTATTACCCGTTGCCGGTGCAGTGGGACATCGGCGATCACAAATGGCTCAAGTATGTCATCCCCGCGCATGGAGCCGACTGGTGGGCGCATCTCTATCCGCCGGACAACATGCAGCGGCCCACCGGCCCAACCTGCGACGGTTGCCATTCCGTCGATGACAACATCCACACCAAGCAGGTTGCTGAATGGAACGTGGGCTGTGAACGTTGTCACGGACCCGGGAGCGAACACGTTGCGCATCCCACGCGCAGCAACATCCTGAATCCGGCGCAGATGGATTCAGTGGCGGCGAACGATACCTGCATCCAGTGCCACTCGCAGGGACGGACGTTGACCAATCCGATCGAGGGAAAGTATTACGACTGGCCTGTTGGCTATCATGTCGGTCTCAAGCTGCAGGACTACTGGAGGCTGGAAAACTGCACACTTGGGCAGACCGATTTCTATTATTTCCCGGACTGCACGGCTCACAAGAACCGCATGCAAGGCAACGATTTTGTGCAGAGCGTGATGTACCGGCACAACATCACATGCTTCGATTGCCATGACGTGCATGGAACTGGAAACTACGCGCAGCTCATCAAGCCCGCGAACCAAATCTGTCTGGACTGTCACGGTCCTGCTTCTCCGAATGGGCCGCATGAAGCCACTCTGGAAGCGCACACCCACCATAAAGCCGGTAGCCCTGGAAGCCAGTGCGTCGCCTGCCATATGCCGGAGATCGAGACGGAAGGCACTCCGGGAGCTTATGTTCATGCCCATACCTTCCGGTTCATATCACCGGCCATGACGGACAAATACAAGATTCCCAATCCATGCACGTCGTGCCATGCGGACAAATCGACGGCATGGGCGGAGAACGCAATGAGCCATTGGACTGAGATTTCTCCGTGGCGGCTCCAGTAGACGCCCCGCGGCTGGTTTCGTCCTTTGCCGGCGAGGTGTTCGACCGTCCACACCGCGCCGACTGATGTGCAATGCGGTTTAGAGTGGAACGCCGATTCCGGCGGCGCGTAGCGCATGTTCTTTCGGCCCACGGCCAGCGCAGCACTCCTCGAGCTTGCCGTCTACGACCACGGCAGGCTCGCTTTGCACGCCATAGCGTTTGGCTTTTACGGCTGCTTCCGGCTGTTGCATGTCATGGACAACAACCTCGCATGACCCACAGGCCAAGCTCCGCACAAGCGCAACATGCTCCTCTCGGTGCGCTATAGCGGTTTTCCAGTTGGTGTAGAGGGAACGTGATGCCCTGAAATGGCTTTTTTCTCAAGAAAAAGCCGTCCTGCATATTCCTGGAAACTCCACGAAAACTGGAGAACCGCTATAGTGTCTGCAACTTCCGCATCACCAAACCATCCTAAACTTCTACCCCGCTATAAGGTAGTTATCCAGGACAGCCTCTTTCATTTTACTGCCGCAGCGCAGACAGCCTCCTGCAACAGCCCTGTCAGTTCTCTTACAGATTCCTCTTTTACGGTGAAGCGAATGTAGTCGCGCTCCGTTTCCGCACCCACGCCCATCTCTGTTTTTCGATACTGCATCGGACTGGGAACCGGCGCGCGCAGCGAAGCATGGAAGTGGGTTGCGCCAATCTGCTGGAAAAGCTGCCGTGCATTGCTGGCCTTCACGCCGCCACCGATCATAATCTCAATGCGTCCGGCAGCGCGCTGCTGCAACACAGCAGCAACCTCTGCGCCGTCCACAATCTGGTTGGCTCCGCCCGAGGTCAGAATGCGGTCCGCACCCGTGGTAATAATGTCTTCCAGCGACTGCATCAGGTCCGCTGAGGAATCAAAGGCCCGATGGAATGTGACCTGCATTGGCCGGGCCAGCTGCACCAGTTCGCGCGTGCGCTCCACATCAACTGTGCCGTCCAGGTTCAGCAGCCCCAGCACCACTCCGGCAACACCAAGTGCTTTGCATTGCCGGACGTCCTGCTTCATCACTTCAAACTCAATCCCGGAATAAAAAAAATCGCCACCGCGCGGACGGACCATAATGTGCGCCGGAATGCGGATGTGCTTCAGCGTCTGCTGCATCAGTGCGTAGCTGGGCGTCATGCCGCCTTCATACAATGCGCTGCACAGTTCAATCCGGCTGGCGCCGCCGCGCTCGGCCGCAATGGCGGCTTCCACGCTCTCTACGCAAATTTCAAGTGCAATCGGTGTCTTCATTGGTATTCAGTCCTGCCCGTCCTGCAAGGGGGTTGGGTTCGAACCGGGGTTGGCGCACGCAGCCCCCGTATCCTCGCAGCGCAGGAACCTGCTGACTGCCTGGATTGCAAATTGCGGTCGAGCCATTGTAGTGGAGAGAGAAGGGATGCGATTGTCTCATTCCCGCCTGGCTTTCCTCCACATTACCTCTGCGTGGAGGAGAAATAGCGCAAATCCCCTCCTGGAGGCTTTGGGAAGCGGCCACAAAAATGGACAAAAGAGGCGTCATGCAATCGTTACGCAAAGCTGTGCCCATCTGGCCACTTTTCAGCGTTTTCGCCGGAGCAGAGTACGCGCAAGCTGTCAGGGCATCGCTGCAATCCAGCATACAGGAGGCGGCCCGGCAAATCCATGCAAAAGTGAATGATTTTAGACAGATCAATCAAAAAAATGTCACTTTGTGGACTATTCAATTCCAAGCGTGTGTTGCAGTTGCTCCAGCGATACCCCCTTGGTTTCGGGATAAACCAGCAATACGACAAAAAACTGCAGCACCATCATGGCGCCAAAAAAGACGAACGGCACGCCGCTGGAAGACTTCGCCATCAGCGGAAAGATGCCGGAGATCAGTGCGTTCATGACCCAGTGCGAGGAACTACCCAGGCTTTGCCCTTTGGAGCGCACCCGCGTCGGAAAAACTTCGCTGATGTACACCCAGATCACCGCGCCCTGCGAGATGGCGAAGAAGGCGATATAGCCCACCAGCAGCCACAGCAGATACTCCACATGGTTGTGCGTGAAAAAGATATGGGCCACGCCGAACAGGCACGCCGCCGTGCCCACGGAGCCCACCAGCAGCAGCGTCTTGCGGCCAATCCTGTCAATCACCGACATCGCCAGCAGCGTAGCCAGCAGGTTCATGGCGCCCACCAGCACGGCCTGCAGCTCGCCCGACATTTTGCTGAAACCGGCCGCCAGAAAAATGTCATTCAGGTAGTACAGGATGGCGTTGATGCCGGAGAGCTGGTTGAACATGCCGATCGTCACGGCCAGAAAGATTGGCAGACGATATTTCCACCGGAAGAGCGGCTCGGACTTGGCGGAGCGTTCCAGGTGGATGGAGTCCGTGATCTCGCGCAGCTCGGCATAGCTGTCTGGCGAACCCATCATCACCAGCACCTCGCGCGCCTCGTCAATTCGGTTCTGCGTCACCAGCCAGCGGGAACTGCGCGGAATGCCAAAGAGCATGATCAGAAACAGGATGGCGGGAAGCGCCGCCATGCCCAGTTCCACGCGCCATTCCAGGGTGCCCAGGTTCAACCGGCCAATCATGAAGTTAGAGAAGTACGCCAGCAGAATGCCAACGACGAGATTGATCTGGAATAGCCCGACCAGTCGTCCGCGCAGCTTGGCCGGAGCCAGCTCTGCAATGTAAACCGGGCCCAGCACCGACGAGCCGCCGACGCCCAGGCCGCCGATAAAGCGGAAGACAACCAGCGCCGGCCAGCTCCAGGCAAAGGCGCAGCCAATCGCCGAAATGCTGTACAGCACCGCCATAATGCGCAGCGCCTCACGCCCGCCCATGCGTTGCCCCAGCATGCCAGAGAACATGGCCCCGATCACAGTTCCCCATAAGGCTATGGAGACGGTCAGTCCCAGCGTGGTCGGCGTCAGGTGATACACCTGCGACAGTTGGTGCGTGGTTCCGGCGATCACGGCAGTGTCAAAGCCAAACAACAGCCCGCCGAGCGCGCCCACAAGGGCGCTTTTGATGAGATATGCGCTGATTTTCATTGGTCTGAGGTTGTTTCTACAGAAATCTTACGCGATGACTTCCATTGCGCATTCTGAAGTGGCAGCAAACAAGCTCCCAGCAGCCCGGCATCCGGGCCCAGAGCCGCAGGAACCACGCGGGTACGGCCGCCAGTTGTCGGCACCTGTTCGGCATCGGCATCCGTCAGGCGAAATACATAGCTGCGGTGCCGCAACTCTTCAAAAAGCCACGGAGCAAAAACGTCCCACGCCTCGGCCAGTCCTCCGCCGACGACGTAGAGCGGCAGATTCAGCGTATTTACCAGTGCCGCCAGCCCGATTCCCAGCGCCCGGCCCATCTCCTCGAAAACCGCCAGAGCATCGGCATCGTTCGTCCTGGCCAGAGAATGCAGATCGCGCGCCGAAAAACCCGGCCTGGCAGCAGCCAGTGCCGTCAGGCCCGGAGCATTCGCGGCGTCCATCCGTTCCCGTGCCATGCGGACGACGGCCGTGGCCGAGGCATACATCTCCAGGCAGCCATGATTGCCGCAGCCGCACAACGGGCCGTCCGGGTAAATGGTGATCTGGCCGCCTTCGCCCGCCATGCCGTTCATGCCATGCAGCAGCTTGCCTTCCAGCACAATGCCATTACCCGCGCCGGTGCCCAGCGTCAGCATGCAGAGCGAGTCGACGTCATAAATTTTCCCCTGGCCCAGTTGGAACTCGGCAAGCGTGGCGGCATTGGCATCGTTTTCAACCATCACCGGCTGCCCCAGCAGATTTTCCAGTTCCGTGCGCAGCTCCAGTCCGTCCCAGCCAATCAGGTTGGGCGGATTCAGCAGACGGCCTGCGGGCAACTCCAGTGGTCCGGGACTGCCAACCGCAACACCGGCCAGTTCATAAACGGGGGAATAGCGCTCCATCATCTGGCGAATGGCGCCTGCCATATCTCCCAGCACTGCCTGCCAGCCGTCGTGCAAGCGGGTCGGCAACAGAATCGTATGGAGAAACTCAAGGCCAGCGGAGTAGGCAGCAATGCGCAGATTGGTCCCGCCCAGATCAATGCCAATCGAATAAGAGTTCATAGTTTCCAGGTACTGCCGAAATATCAGATTGCCCAGAACCAACTATAAACAGAAAACAGGGAATCGTTACCATCAGTCCTGCCATCCGGGGATGGCGATAAGCTTTGTAAACCGGAAAGCGGACGAGCTGAAGCGCCGCCGAACTCAAACGTTGGGCCCCGGTTTCTGGACGGGGCTCTGTTGTCAGACCGGCCGCAACGCCCGATTCTATCGACAGCCTGGCCCATTTGCGGAGAGAAATTCTGAGTGCAGCGCTTATCGTGTCGAGCAGAGGCGGCCCTGCCCGCGTTGCGCCATTCCATTGGCCTCCGTGCGGGGCCGCCCGACGCTTCGTTGTCGTGATGCAGGTGGGATTCACCTTGCGGGGCACGCTGTCCAATGCTGCGTTGAGCGCTTCACCGGGAACGCGCCACGCCTCTCGTCGCTCCGGCAGCAGATTTCAAAAAATTCGAGGAATTGGAATGCTCGTTTCTGCGCAGCAGCCAGAGTCTGCTTTGCGGCAAGAGCGAAAGTCGATGGAAATCTGCCGGTAGGGGAAACGCTGGCATTTATAGTTGAAATGGGATGAAGCCTTTGCAACGTCATACGTTACAGCAACACTTGCCAGGCAGGTTTTTTCAGTTTCTGCGCGGTCTGGATCGCCGCATCCAGTTCTTTCTGCTGCTCTTTGCCGCATCGCTGATGCTGCTGGGAGTTCGCCTCGGTGTGCCGCTGGCAAGCCTGGCCGCGTCGCGTCCGGCCAGCATGGACGGCTACGTCGTCGTTCACACCTATCCGCATGATGCCTCTGCCTTTACGCAGGGACTGCTGTACCTGGACGGTCACCTGTATGAGGGAACCGGGCTGAACGGCCAGTCCTCCATCCGCATGGTCGATCTGCAATCGGGCGTTGTGCTGCAGCGGTACGACCTGCCAGGCGAGTACTTTGGCGAAGGGTTGACGGACTGGGGCAGCACGCTGGTGGAACTCACCTGGAGGGCGCACAAAGGCCTTGTCTATGATCGTTTCAGCTTCCGCCTGCTGCGCACCTTTACATACAAGGGCGAAGGCTGGGGGCTCACGCATGACAGCAAATCGCTCATCATGAGCGACGGCTCGGCGTACCTGCGCTTTCTCGATCCCAGGACCTTTCAGGTGGAACGCCGCATTCAGGTGACCGACCACGGCAAGCCGGTCGAACAACTGAATGAGCTCGAATATGTGCGCGGAGAAATCTACGCCAACGTATGGATGAGCGACCGCATTGCGCGCATTTCTCCGGCCGACGGCCATGTGATCGCATGGATCAATCTGGCCGGCATTCTGCCGCTGGTGGAGCGGAGGGACGACAACGCCGTGCTCAATGGCATTGCCTATGATGCCAGGGACAACCGCCTGTTTGTAACCGGCAAGCTCTGGCCCAAGCTCTTTGAGATCAAGGTGGTTCCGGCGGGCAAAGGGCACGCCCGCTGACGGCGTTTTCGCAGGACAACATGCTTCCGGCAGACTCCATTCCGGCTTCTCTGGCAGATGCGGTGCAGACGCTGGCGCAGCGCGCCGGGTTTGATGCCGCGGGCATTGCTCCAGTGCCAGAGCCGGGCAGTCCAGAGGATTTTGCCGAACTCCAGCACCTGGAAGACTGGGCCGCTTCTGGCCACGCTGGGGAAATGGAGTATCTGAAGCGCCGCGACGGGCAGGGAAGACTGCTGCGCTCTTCCTTGAGGGTGGCGCTGCCCTGGGCGCGGTCCGTCATCGTCTGCGCCATGAACTATAACTCCGCCACGCCCCATTCCAGTGCGCCCGCACCGGCAGGCAGCGGATGGGTGGCTCGCTATGCGCTCAGCGGCCAGCAGCAACCGGACGGCGGCACGGAACCCACGGACTATCACCGCACCTTACTTGCCCGCCTGCAACAGATGGAGGCGGCGCTGCAGCGGCAATTCGGCCAGTTTGAGTCGCGCTGTTATGTGGACACGGGCCCGCTGGTGGAGCGCGTCTATGCCAGATATGCGGGCCTTGGCTGGGTGGGTAAAAACACCTGCCTCCTTCACCAGAAGCTGGGCTCCTGGTTTTTTCTGGCGGTCGTCGTCACCTCGCTGGAGCTGTCGCCGGAGGGCCCGCTGCAGATTGCGGCTGACCGTTGCGGCAGTTGCCAGCGCTGCATCGAGGCCTGCCCCACGCAGGCCATTGTTGCGCCGCGGGAACTGGATGCCAGCCGCTGCATTGCTTATCTGACGATTGAAAAGAAGGGCAGCATTCCGGAAGAACTGCGCGTCCCCATCGGCCGCCACGTTTTTGGCTGCGATATTTGTCAGGAAGTCTGTCCGTGGAACCGCAAAGCGCCCATTGGCCGCACGCCGGAGATGCAGCCGCGTCAGGAACTGGTCAACCCCGCACTGGAGTGGCTGGCTTCTCTGCAAAATGCGGACTTCAAACGGCTCTTTAAGAATTCCCCTGTGGAGCGTACCCGGCTCAAAGGCCTGCGCCGGAATGTGGCGATCGCCATGGGCAACAGCAAAGCCGTCCGTTTTTTGCCGCAGCTGGAAGTCTGGTCTCAGGCCGAGGACGCCGCACTGGCGGAGGCTGCCCGCTGGGCGCTGCAACAGATTCACGCGTACCAGGCAGCACAGGATGATGCGTACTGATAACGAATTGCGCTGCCGCTGCGTCTGAAACACAAACGACCTTCTGTCGTGGCAGAAGGTCGAAAAAAAATCGAACAAATTCGGATGCAGTTATGCCAAATCATGATGCAGCTATGCGCTCACAGAACTGCGGACAACATTGGCCGCACTCAGGCCCTTGGGGCCTTGCAGGCATTCGAAATCAACGTTTTCCCCTTCGTTCAGGGTCTTGTAACCGTTTTCCTGAATGACGGAAAAGTGGACAAAGACATCTTCGCCAGTGGATCGCTGAATGAAGCCATATCCCTTGGCACCGTTGAACCATTTCACGACGCCGCTCTCTTTCACAAACTGCTCCCTTCTGAGACTGCTTTGCTCTGGTCTCTCCAGCTCTGAAGGAAAACGGAAATCCTCTGCGTGCGCGTGCCACATTCAGAGGCTTGACCGCATCTCCAGCGCGGGGAGACGGTTATTCGAAACGTTTCGTCATGGCCTCCGACAAATGCTTTGTTACGGCTATGCGTAACAACATGTGTGGCAGGTTGTACGTTTGTTATGGCAGGAAACTTACTCAGGTGCAAGAAAAATCTGCACCAAAATGTGGATGCAGATCGTTACGAAAGTAGGATGTACCTTTGGGTGGTTGAGGGTAGGAGCACCCGAAAAGCGTCATTTTCTCTCATCGGAGAAGATGGATGCGTTCCAGGCATCCAGGGCAGTCCCACAGTAAAATAGCAATATCCAGGCTTTGCGGCTGCCGGCGTGGAGCGCAAAACTCACTGACAAACAATGCCCATCGAAGCCCCACTGCCAATTGAACCCGGCACAGAGACTGCCAGGGAGCGGCCTGCTTTTCGGGAAGACGCCAGTTTCCTGCAGCAAGTGCTGGCTCTGCTGCGTTACCTGATGCAGTCGGAAGTGCACACCTATGCCTTCAGCGTGGCGGCCAACGCCATTTTGTCACTGTTTCCGTTTATCGTGCTGATGCTGACGCTCTCCCGCAATGTATTCCATTCGCAGGAGATGGAACAGGTGGTGGGCGATCTGATGCGGAGTTTTCTGCCGACCGGACAGGAGTTTGTGGTTCGCAACATGACGATTCTGGCGCGCACACACAAGAGCACACAGGTGTGGAGCGTGGTGATGCTGTTGATCACATCGACAGGTGTTTTTCTGCCGCTGGAAGTGGCCCTGAACCGCGTCTGGGGTGTGCGCGAGAACCGCTCGTATCTGCGCAACCAATTGATTTCTCTGGGGCTGGCCTTTGCCGTTGGCGTGCTGGCCATGACCTCCGTCGCCTTCAGTGCAGCGCAGCAGGAGATGCTGGGCTTCCTGTTCCTGGGGCACACGCAAAATATCGCATTTACTTTCATTGCGCACTGGGTACTGAAGATTTTCGCCGTTCTGTCGAGCATTCTGCTGTTCTTTCTTGTGTACTGGATACTGCCCAACCGCAAGCTGCCGCCTCGTGCAGTGTTGCCGGCGGCCATCATCACCGGCCTGTTGTGGGAGGTTGCAAAGCAGCTCTATATCGCGGCCTTGCCCTGGTTGGACTTCCGGTCGATCTATGGCCCATTCTCGATTTCCGTCGGCCTCATGATGTGGGCCTTTCTCTCAGGACTGCTTTTGCTGGGTGGGGCACATTTTTCGGCCAGCCGGTACACCATCCGGCTGACGCGGCAGGCGGACCTGGAACAGGGCTGATTTTTGGGTCACAGCCAGGGCTGGCGCGAGGGAAGGCGGGCCATTTACACTCGCCATCAAGAATGAAGAGAAACTGGATACAAGAGGTGGAAGCCCGATTTTACGGGTTGCTGCGCCGCCCGGCGCCGCAGGGCCGATTGCCGCGTGCTGCCTTCTGGCTGGTAGTGGGACACCTGCTGCTCTGGCCGCTCAGTCTTCTGCCCGGTGCTTTCAGGGACAGTTTCGGGCTGTTGCGTACGCTGGACAGTCTGGCCCTGATTGTTGCCGCTGTGGTGCTGGTGGCGCGCTGGGTAAGCCGTCGGCTGCTCTGGAGCCTGAGCGGCAAGCTGGTGCTGACGTATCTGCTGATTGGTCTGGCTCCGGTGGTGCTCTTCATCACGCTGGCCAGCCTTTCCGCCTATGTACTGGCAGGGCAATTTGCCATCTACATTGCCACCTCCCGCATTCACGCGGAACTGAACCATCTGGGCTCGGAAAACCGCTCTTACGCAGTGCACGCCGCGCATCTGCTGGAGCCGCCGCCGCGCCTGCCGGAAGGGGCAACCGGGCGGACGCTGCAAAGCCGTCCGAATCTGCGCCTGCGCGAAACACCTCCAGATGCTCTGGTGCTGCCGGAACTTTCCCGCAACCGTCAGTCCGGTGGTGTGGATGACCGCGACATGGCCGCCTTTCTGGATGGCAAAAAACTGCAACTGCTGGCCCGGAATGGAGAGGTCACTTCCAGCCTGACTTTGCCTGAGTGGGTGCGGGACGGATTCCGTGGAATCGTAATGGAAGACGGCAAACTGTACCTGCGGGCCGTTGCCAGGGAAGAAGTGAACGGCCATGTGCTGTACTTTGTCAGCAGTGTCCCGGTGGATACGGCGCTGCTGGACAAGTTGTCCTCCGGGCTGGGGCGCATCATCGTTTCGCCGGGCATTGCCATCAGCAACAACAGCAACGGCACTGTCAGTTTTGACAGTGATCTGGGTCTCCCGGCAGCCATGCCGGAAGGCAAGGGGGGCGTACGTCCCGCAAACGTCCGGTCATTTGGGCTGCGTGCGGAAAAGGATGCGCTGTTGCCGCAGGAGCGCGTCCTGAGCAAGGCGGAGATCCAGAATTCGGCCATCCTCGGCGGGCAGCTTCCCCCGCCGGTGAACGCATACGACCGTACTGTCCGTTTTCCGTCAACCATGCAGATGACGGAGTGGAAGACTGGCGGGAGCAAGGGAATCGCCTTTGGGGTCGACTCGCGGCCTTCGCTGCTCTATGCGCGGCTCTTTGATGCTTCGCTGGACATGGCGCGCATCATCCGGGTGGCGCTGATCACCATTGCTCTGTTTTTTGCGGTGCTGGAGCTGTTTGCGCTCTATATGGCCATCCGCCTGAGCCGGACCATTACCCAGTCGGTGACCCGGCTTTATGACGCAACGCTGAGGATAGACCACGGTGACCTGGGCCACCGCATTACCGTGATCCGCAATGACCAGCTGGCCGAGTTGAGCCGCTCCTTCAACCGCATGACCTCTTCGCTGGAGCGCCTGCTGGAAGAGCAGAAGGAAAAGGAGCGCATGCAGAATGAGCTCTCCATTGCGCAGGAAGTGCAGGCCAACCTGTTTCCGCAGGGGGCTATGGGATTGGCCAGTCTGGAGCTGCATGGCGTCTGCCGGCCTGCTCGCGCGGTGAGCGGCGATTATTACGACTTTCTGCTCTTCAACCAGGATGGCCGCGAGACCGGCGCCGGCATTGCCATTGGCGACATCAGCGGCAAGGGCATCTCGGCTGCATTGCTGATGGCGACGCTGCATTCCGCCGTGCGCGCTTATCGTTTTGCCAGTGAGGAACTCATATACGCAGAACCGGCGCTGGCGGCCCTTACGAGCTTTCGTGGCTCTGCGCCGGACACCGGCGGGCGCAGCGAGCTGTTTGAGTCGCCGGGGCGAATCCTGTCCCTGCTGAACCGGCACCTCTATCGCAGCACGCAGCCGGAAAAGTACGCCACGCTCTTTCTGGCGCATTACAACACGGCCAATGCTCACCTGACCTATTCCAATGCCGGGCAACTGCCTCCGCTGCTGCTGGGGGGCGATGGCAGCGTGCGCAGGCTCGATCGCGGCGGCACGGTGGTGGGCCTGATTGACGGCATGCACTACGAGGAAGGCACGGTGCATCTGCACTCCGGCGATATTCTGATCGGCTACAGCGACGGCGTGACGGAACCGGAAAACGACTTCGGCGAGTTCGGCGAGGAGCGCCTGCTGGAGATTGTCCATCAGCATCGGCATAAGTCGCTGCAGGTGATCTCCGATGAAGTGATGCTGGCCTTGAATGCGTGGATCGGCGCGCAGGAGCAGCCGGATGACATCACTCTTGTCCTGGCCCGCCAGCAGTAATCCGCATTACCTGTAAATACCAGATGACAAAGCTGTGACGTTTTACAGCAGCCTGTCGCGGCTGCTGATTTTCTGCGCTGGTCATAGGTAACATTGTTGCCAGTCGGCAACAGGATCGCTGCGCAAAGAGGTTACTTTGCTCTAGGACACCTTCGGGTGTCCTATTTCACCTGCAAGTACAAGGAGCAACACATGTCACTTCTCAGTGGTCTTCTCGGCGGTCTTCTCGGCGGTCTTCTTGGCACCATCGGTGGCGTAGCTTCGGTCAGCATCACCCTGCTGGGCCAGACAATCAACCTCGGCCTGTAATGTGCTGAGCGGGATGTGCAGGCAGAGGAGGAGGGGAGTTCTTTTCTTCTGCAAAACGAATCCCATCATCCCTTGCACGTAAGATAAGAGATCGTGCTTTTCGTTGCATACAACCACGCTCAGCAGTCTGGCGGTGCAGTCAACTCCCCCCGACATTGCCAGACTTCTGAGTTTTTCTTCTGATTACAGGGCTCTTGTTTCCGTTCATTTCTGAACGTAGAAGGATTTCACCACAATTGCGTTGGGGCGTTCGCCTGCTGGCAGCATGGTGAAGAGCGATCGTCCCCGATACGCCGACTGCTGCTGGGTGCGGACCACGGCCACATCGCCGGAACGGGTGTCCGTAGCCAGCAGCAGATTTCCAGCAGCAGAAAAAGCCAGCGCATCCGGCGCAGATCCGGTGCGGATGCTGGCCACCCGCTCGCCATCGTCAATGCTGTAGACCGTCACCGAGTCCGCGCCGAAGTTGCTGATCCACAGCGTGCTGTTGTCCGCGCTCACCACTCCGCTCGCCGGCCCGCTGCCGATCATGTAGGTGCCGCCCACTTCATTGGTGCCGGTATCAATTTCTGAAATGCTGCCGGAATCAAAGTTGGAGACGAAGATTTCACCGCCGTCCGGCTTCAGCGCCAGATGGAGCGGTGTCTTGCCAACATCGAGCAGGGCCAGCATGTGGTCCCGCTGGCGCATCGGGTCGTGCGTGGCCTCATACGAGCCCGGGGCCGCCTGCAACGTCACGGCCATCACCTGATGCCCGCCGGAGCACGCCACAAAGGTCTTGGAGGAGTCCGGCAGAATCACCGCATCCGTTGCGCCGGGGCAGCCGTTAAAAGTGGAGCGGAGTTCCAGCGGGGGACGCCCGTCCTGGCCGATGGTATAAACGCTGATGCTGTTGCTGCCGCGGTTGGTCACCACCAGTGAGTGCCCGTCCGGCGAAACGCGTGCCATTCCCGGCTGTTCCCCTGCGCCCACCACGGCAATCTCCCGGTGATGCACCAGGTCGAGCACGCTGACGTTGTTTGACCCGGAATTGGGGACATAGCCGTGCTCGCCTCTGGGGCCTACGGCAATAAAGTACGGCAGCCGCCGCACTGGAATGGTGCTGGTGACCTTGTTTGTCTCGGCATTGATGACGGAAACGCTCCCCATGCCGGAGTTGGGGTTGGAATTGACGGCGTACACCTCATTGCGCACCGGGTTGATGGCCACTCCGGTTGGCTGCTCGCCCACTTGCAGCACGCGGTCCTGGCGCAGGTTCACCAGATCCAGCACCGTGACGGTGTTGCTGCCGCCGTTGGTCACGTAAGCATATTCCCGATAGTTGGAGGGGTAGCTGGGGAAGTCGCTGTGACGGCAGCCGGAGAGCAGCGCAGGCAGAAACAGGGCAGCCAGGGAGGCGAACAGTCTGAAATTTGGTAAGTCCTTCATCTGCATTTGGTTGGCTGCTCTAGGACGTTGGTTTTTCAGTCACTCCGAAGGTGCTGGCGGAGCGGTGCTCTCTGTTGGAGTGTAGCGGGGACGAGTGTTGCAGGGCAATCTTTCCTGCGCGCTTTGTGCCGCTGTTGCCGAAAAGCGAAATAATTTGAGGCTGTAGCGAAACTCAGTTTCCAGGGTGGGGTTACTAAAGGGAGTGACGATGCAACGCGAAAGCGCTCCACATCTCACACAGCAACCCTCCTCGGACAACGAAGCCGAAGAAACCAGTCACTGGCATTCCTCGACTTCGTTGTTTTTTTCTTAGAGGTTCGGCTGGCTGACGGAGGATTTTTCCTCTCGTTTCAGCTTCAGCCACCGCAGGCACACCCAGCCTGCATAGCCCAGTTGTACTGCCCAGGTGACCGTATAAGCCAGGATGAGATGACGATGTTCCATAAGTAAAAGTCTCCTGTTTGCCGGATGTTCTAGTGGGAAACCTCTAGTGATGCTTCCAGCGCGCGCAAAGCCGCATTCTGCTCGGCCACCTGACGGCGGCGCTCCAGCAGGTAACGCAGGGTGAGGATGAAAATGCCCCAGGCAAACCAGCCGCCCAGGTTCCACAGGAAGGCTGGCATCATGCTGGGATCGATGCCCGAATCCGGACCGCCGCCAAAGACCGGCGACGGGTGCTGCGTGCGCCACCAGCGGATCGACATATAGACGATCGGCACATCCACGGCGGCAAAAACCGACAGCACCGCGGCCAGCGTATGCGTCTGCCCGGTGGACGAGAAGCGGCGCAGCATCAGATAGCTGACGTAGAGCAGCCACAGCAGCAGAAAGGTGGTCAGCCGCTCGTCCCACGTCCACCAGATGCCCCACACCGGCCGCGCCCACAGCATGCCCGTGGCCAGACCAATGCTGCAAAAGACCACGGTGACCTCGGCCGCCGCCAGCGCCAGCGCATCGGCCGCCTGGGCACGCAGGGGATTGTTCCGACGCGTGGCCAGGTAATAGATGGATGCGGCGAAGTTCACATAGGGAAAGATCAGCGAGATCATGGCCGAGGGCACGTGGTAGTAGAAAATACGCTGGATGTTGCCCATGGTTGCTTCCGTGGGCGCAATGAACATGGCTTCGCGGAAGCCGACGGCCAGGGCTGCCAGGGTAAGCAAAAGCCAGAGCGTGCCAAGAGCCTTCATGGTTCCAATCCCCCCCCTGCAAAGTTGAAGAAACAGTGTACCGCTTAAGACAGGGGTTGTTTCTGTGCGGTGTCTGTGCGGGGCCTGTGAGGGG
>DZDJ01000015.1:15032-37102 GCA_022736715.1 Edaphobacter aggregans | reverse complement strand
GGGGCCTGTGAGGGGGAAAGACGCTGGCCGTGTTACTCCGCTTGCGCTACTCCGACTGCAGGATGGTGTCGAACAGCAGCAGGCAGATCAGGGAAAAGATCACATCATAGCCGGTCAGCATGCGCACCCAGAGCCCGGGGTCCAGTTCGCCGGTCAGAATGGCCGTGGTGGCCTCCACCATGGCGAGCAGCGCCGGAATGGAGATGGGGAACAGGACCAGCGGCAGCAGCAGCTCGCGGTTGCGGGTGCGCAGAGACAGGGCTGCAAAGAATGTGCCATTGACTACCAGCGCCCAGGTGCCCAGTGGCAGCACCAGCGCCAGCAGCCAGCCCTGTCCAATGGCCTGCAGGTTATAGAAAACAATAAAAATCGGGGCCAGCACCGCTTCCACAATGGCGACGAACAGAAAATTGGCCAGCGTCTTGGACAGGAAGAGCGCCGAGGCCGGCGCCGGGGCCATCCGTTGCGCATCCAGCACCTGATTGCGCAGCTCACGCGTCCAGGTCTGGTTCAGTGCGGTGACTACGGCAAAGAGCAGCGCCACCCACAGAATGCCGCCGCTGATCTGGCGGGAAACGTCGCGCGTAGGGTCAAAGGCAAAGCTGAAGAGCACCACCACCAGCAGCGAGAAGAAAAGCATGCCGTTGATGGCGTCCTTCGAGCGCCATTCCAGCCGCAGATCCTTGCCCAGGTGCCTGCCCAGCACGGTCAGATAGGCCCGCAGTTCGTTCATGCACTGGCTCCCGTCCCGCTTCTGGTCAGGTCGGCCAGAGCGGCTTCCGTAGCACGCAGGTAATCTTCCGGAGACAGGAGCAGCTGCAGGCCGCGCTGGCCTGCGGAAACCGAAATCACATCGAAGAGCCGGATGGTCTCATCCGCCAGCGCCGGAAAAGGCTTGCGCGCACCCAGCACGGTGACTCCGCCGCGGATGTATCCGGTCAGTGGTTCAACCTCTTTCAGCGCTGCCAGTTCAATCTTTTTGACTCCGGCGGCATTGGCCAGTTTTTTCAGGTCCAGTTCGGCATCGCCGGGAATGACTGCAAAGAAGTGCTCCTGGGCAGCGCTGCGCGTCAGCAGGGTCTTGAAGACCTGCTCCGGCGGCAGGCCGATCTTGCGCGCTACATTGATGGCGGAAAGGTCCTCCGGATCGACTTCATATTCGCGCAGTTCGTAGTGGATGCCCAGACCATCCAAAATGCGCGCCGCGTTGGTTTTGGTGGCCGTTTTAGCAGCGCTCTTCATGCGGGAAACTCCGTGCTTTCCTGCTGCGAAACAATCTGTCCGCGGTGCATGGTCAGGTAGCAGTTGGCGATCGGACGGGCCAGCTCCGGCTGGTGCGTGGTCAGCAGAATGGTGCGCGGGCGGCCGGTGGCAGAGTGCATCTGCATTTCGCGCAGCAGGGCAGTCATTTGCCGCGCGCTGGCGGCGTCCATGTTGGAGAAAGGTTCATCGAGCAGCAGCAGCTCCGGCTCTGACAGCAGTACCCTGGCCAGCGAGGCCCGCTGCCGCATGCCCTGCGAATAGGCGCTGATGGGGCGCGCCAGCGATGGATCCAGCCCAACGGAGCGCAGGGCCGACTCCGGCTGCACGGCGCAGCCACAGCTGTCGCCGGTAGTTCCAGCATAGAGAGCCGCGTAGTAGCGCAGATTTTCGAGCGCGGTCAACTCGTCGTAGAGCATCGGGGCATGGCTCATATAGCCGATGCGGTGGCGCTGCTCCTGCGGATCGGAGCCGAAAACCCGCACCGTGCCCAGCGTGGGCCGGATGAGCCCTGCAAGTGTGCGCAGCAGAGTGGACTTGCCAGCGCCGTTTTCCCCCAGAATCACATAGCAGCGCCCCGCGGTGAAGCTGGTGGTGACGTAGCGCAGCGCGGCAAAGGCTCCGTAGAGTCTGGAGACGTTCTGCAACTGTGCAACGGCGCCGTTTTCCGCAGAAAGATTGGCCGCAGAGTAACTTTGTGTTTCAGCAGACATGCCTCCTGCGAGTATAGTGCCAACATAGAGAACAAGCTCACCTGGTAAGGAGAATCCCATTGAAATTCAGCAATTCGCTGGTTTTGTTGTCTACATTGGCACTTTCGATTTCGCCAGTGCGCGCGCAAACGGCCCCGCCGCTCGATGCGGCCAGCCGTCAGCTTGCGCATGATGTTTTCAAGCAACTGGTCGAGATCAACACTACAGAATCCGTCGGCAGCACGACCGTTGCGGCCGAGGCCATGGCCAAGCGCTTTCTGAATGCGGGCTTCCCGGCCAGCGACGTGCATGTGCTGGTGCCGTCGCAGGACGCCATGGGCAAGCGCAAAGGTGACCTGGTGGTGCGTTACCGCGGCAAGGCGGACAGCAAGTTGAAGCCATTCCTCATCATCTGCCACCTGGACGTGGTGGAAGCTCCGCGCAATACGTGGAACACGGACCCCTTCAAGTTCATTGAGAAGGACGGTTACTACTACGGGCGCGGCACGCAGGACATGAAGGACTCCGACGCCATCATGGTCACCAACTTGATCCGGCTGAAGAAGGAGGGCTATGTGCCGGACCGCGACATTATTCTGGCGCTGACCGCTGCGGAGGAAGGCGGCTCCTGGAATGGCGTGCAGTGGCTGATGGAGCACCATCGTGATCTGGTGGATGCCGATTTTGCCCTGAATCCGGACTCCGGCGGCGTCACCACGGAAAACGGCAAGCCGATGGAGATGGATGTGGAGGCCACGGAAAAGCTCTATGCCGATTTCGAACTGACGGCGACCAATCCTGGCGGGCACAGCTCGGTTCCGACCAGGGAGAACGCCATTTATGAGGTGTCGGATGCGCTGGGACGGCTGGAAAAATATACCTTTCCGTTTGAGCTGAATGCGGTGACTCGCGCCTACTTCAAGCAGATGGCCACGATTGAAAAAGGGCAGCGCGCGCAGGACATGCTGGCGATTCTGAAGACTCCTCCGGACCCGGCGGCCATCGAGCGGTTGTCCGACGATCCGCACTATAACTCCACGATGCGCACCACCTGCGTGGCGACGATGTTCAGCGCCGGGCAGGCCCGCAATGCGCTGCCGCAGCTGGCGCAGGCCAACGTGAACTGCCGGATTCTGCCCGGGTATTCGCAGGAGGAGATTCGCCAGAAGCTGATTGGCATCTTCAATGATCCGAAACTGAAGGTGCAATATGTGGACGATTCCGGCGTCTATCACGATCGCGGGACTGACCGGAAGTCCATGCAGCCGCCTCCGGTGAAGCAGGAGGTTTTTGACCCCCTGCACAAGGTGGTGAACGAAGTCTGGCCGGGCATGCCGGTGGTTCCGGTGATGGAGACCGGTGCTTCGGACAGCGTGCACACCATGGCTGCCGGAATCCCCAGCTATGGCATCAGCGGTGTGGCCATTGATGAAAACGACGATCGTGCCCACGCCGTCAATGAGCGCGTGGGTGTGGAGTCCTATTACACCGGGGTGCAGTTCTACTATCTGTATCTGAAAGCGCTGACCGGCGGAAAGTAGACCCCCCTCCGGAAAGCGAATACACAGCGGAATACAGGCGCGGGGTGAAACCGGTGCCTGTATTCTTCGGGGGCAGGTCTGGCAGGAACCCGCGGTGTTAATAACTGTAAAGGAATAGAGATAGCGGAGGAGGTCGTGGTGAGCGCGCTGGGATTCGAACCCAGGACCCACGCCTTAAAAGGGCGTTGCTCTACCTGCTGAGCTACGCGCTCGTGTTGCGACAAGGTTCTTATTCAAGGTAGCACATTTGGTGGGTTCCGGGCCTGGGTTCGGCTGTGGATTGCCGGGACGGTTGCAGGCAAATCGCTGATGCGCAATGAATTCTCCGGGGAAGGTGTTCCGGGATGCGTGGGCACGGAAATTGGCGTAGCGGACAGAATTTCTGCTTCCTGTATTGTGCAAACTGTTGCACAATGGTCATGGGGGAATTCGGGGGAGTTCTTTCTGCAATCTACAATGTGACCGGCAGCGGGCGTGGGTCTGGACTGAGTGCCGGCCGCAAGCACGTACAGAATCAGCAGCTTCTGCAACCAAAGTGGCATGAAAGTGGAATTGACTTGCGCTGCGGCCCAAAGTAGCCTCAGGACATCGCACGGCGGTGTGTGTAAGTTGTTGCATTTGAGCAGAACTGTCCCGATGCCGGACGGCTTTGTGCAGGATGCGTTGACCGCGAAGAAAGTTGAGAGCCATAGTATGGACACTGGGAACGACGTACAGAATGAGGCCCGCACTCTGAAGCGGGCCGAGGATGGCCAGGTGCGGGAAACGCCGGAGGATGTGGCGGTTCTCTACTCCTGGGCAAATGTACACGGTGCCAAATATCGTGACTTTTCCGCTTCGCGCCGGGAATACCGCGCCCAGATGCGCCGCCGCATGGCCGAGCAGCAGGTGCGGGATGCCGAGCAGCATGCTGCGGAGGAAGCAAGAGCCGCAGCAGAGGCGCAGGCCGTTGCAGAGATGGCTGCACAAGAGTTCAGGGTAGCAGCCGGGGCTGTGGCGGCCAGACAGACGGAGGAGGCGCGGAAGGCCGCGCAGGCGGCAGCGGAAGCGGAAGCAGCGGCAGAAAAAGCGTCACGCGAAGAGGAAGTGGCGCGTGCTGAACTGCTGGCCCAGATGCAGGTGCAGGAGGCAGTGCAGAAGCCGTCCCGGATGAAGCCGCCGGTGCCGCCGGCCACTGTGACTGCGGTAGCGGGCGCGCTGGATGATCCTTATCGGGTTCCAGGGCATGGAGTGGCGCAGCGTGTCATTACGCCCCCCGCGGCCCCGGCAACGCCATCGCTGGCGGAGAGAATTGCCGCTACGGCTCCCGTCTCCAGCAACATCCCTCCGGCGCGCCCGGCTGCACCGCAGTCACCAGCAAAGCAGTCCTGGACGGATCCGGTTCCGGCTCCGATGCCATCGCCATTGCAGAGCCAGGCACAGATTCCTGCGCAGAACTTCTATGCTCCGGCTCCGGCCGTTGCTGCCTATGAGCCGCATATCCACGAACCGCAGTACAGCCAGCCGGAGCAGATGCGCATGGCGCCGCCGATGAAGCAGACAGAGTACAGCATTCCTCCGGTGCGTCCGGCGTGGCTGCATGAAAGCGAACAGATGGTGGCGCGCAGCCAGCAACAGCCGTCCCCGCTGGCAGATACACTACAGCATTCACGGGAGCGGGTTGCCGCCCGCTGGTTTGCGTTGAAGGGCGTATTTGAGGGGGCAGCGGCGGACCAGGAGTTGCAGCCGGCCCGGCAGGCCCCGCCGCGGACTCCTGCACTGGCGGTATTTTCTCTGGCGGGCGGAGTGGGCAAAACCAGCATTGTGGCCACTCTTGGCCGTGCTCTGTCGTCTCTTGGCGAAAGAGCGTTGCTGGCGGACACGACGGCCTATGGTCTGCTGCCGTTTTACTTTGGGGCGCGGGAGCTGCGTCCGGGAGTGGTGCGCACCTTTGCCCCGCCCAGCGGCAGCACGGATGCGCCAATTAATCTGATGAGTCTGGAGGCGGGGGAGACAACGCCGGAGATGGTGCCTGTTGCGCAGGACTGGCTGGCGGAAGAGATTGCCCGCGGCAGCCGCGGGGCCAATCGCGTTCTGGTCGATCTGGCGACGGCCTCTGGCGCGCTGATGCGCCGCATTATGCGCATGGGGCCGGTTGTGCTGGTTCCGGTTTCCCCGGACATGAATTCGGTCATCAGCATTTCGGCGGTGGAGCAGTTCTTCCAGAACCAGGTGGATGCTGATGGACGCCCGGTCAAGGTCTTCTACATCCTGAACCAGTTTGATGCTTCGCAGCCGCTGCACCTGGATGTGCGCGAAGTGCTGCGCCAGCAACTGGGAGACCGGCTGCTGCCCTTTGTCATTCGCCGCAGCGCGGCCATCAGTGAAGCGCTGGCCGAAGGAATGACGGTGATGGACTATGCTCCCAACTCTCCTGTCGCGGAGGACTACATGAACCTTGCTGCCTGGGTACGAAATGTTTCTGCGCCGGCCAGTCTCGGATTCCGTGGAGTACGCTGGAGCGAACAGCGATGACGAAAGCCTCACTCTGGAGAGAGTTCGAGTCCGGCGACAATTTTTTCCTGAAGCTGCTGCGCATTGTAGTTATTGCAGCGGGCATTCTCACGCTGCTTTTTGCCGGCATTTTGTACCTCACCTGGCCGGAACAGGCGGTGCTGGGCCTGTTGATGGTGCTGCTGGCCATCTGGCTGGACCGCAGTTCGACCTCCTATCTGGTCACGCTCACGCTGATGCTGATGTCGATGTTCTCCACCTTCCGCTATGGATGGTGGCGTATCAGCACGGTGGCGCAGTTCTTCCTTGATCCTGGCAACAAATGGGGCGCGCTCGACGCGTTCTTCATCTTCATTCTGGTCGGAGCGGAGGCCTACGCCTTCCTGATTCTCTTTCTTGGATTTATGCAGACCATCTGGCCGCTGCGCCGCGCGCCTGTGCCATTGCCGGAGAATCCGGAAGACTGGCCGGAGATTGATCTGCTGATCCCGACATACAACGAGCCGTTGAACGTGGTGCGTTATACGGCGCTGGCGGCGATGAACATCGACTGGCCGGCCGACAAGCTGCATGTCTACATTCTTGACGACGGCAAGCGCGAGGAGTTCCGGGAGTTTGCGGAAGAGGCCGGCATCGGGTACATGACGCGCGATGACAACAAGCATGCCAAGGCGGGCAACATCAATCGCGCGCTGGCCAGGCTGCATGCGCCATACGTCGCCATATTTGATTGCGACCATGTGCCGACGCGCAGTTTTCTGCAGGTGACGATGGGCTGGTTCCTGCGCGACAAGAAGCTGGCCATGCTGCAGACGCCGCACCATTTCTATTCGCCGGACCCGTTTGAACGCAATCTTGGCCAGTTCCGGGTGATTCCGAATGAGGGAGAGCTGTTCTATGGCGTGGTGCAGGACGGCAACGACTTCTGGAATGCGACCTTCTTCTGCGGTTCGTGCGCAGTGCTGCGGCGCGAAGCGCTGGACGAGATTGGCGGCATTGCCGTGGAGACGGTGACGGAGGACGCGCATACGTCGCTGAAGATGCAGATTCGCGGCTGGAACACGGCTTATATCAACATTCCGCAGGCGGCGGGACTGGCCACGGAGCGGCTTTCTGGCCATGTGAAGCAGCGTATTCGCTGGGCGCGCGGCATGATTCAGGTGATGCGAGCGGACAATCCGCTCTTTGCCCGGGGATTGCGGCTGGCGCAGCGGCTCTGTTACTTCAACGCCATGACGCATTTTCTGTATGGCCTGCCGCGGCTGATCTTTCTGACGGCCCCGCTGATTTACCTGATTCTGGGGCATACGAATGTGCCGGGATACTGGGCCGCGATTCTGGCCTACGCATTCCCGCACCTGACGTTGTCGAACATTACGAACTCGCGCATCCAGGGGCAGCACCGGCATTCGTTCTGGAACGAAATCTATGAGACTGTGCTGGCGCCGTACATTTTTCTGCCGACGATGCTGGCGCTGGTGAATCCCAAGCTGGGCAGCTTCAATGTGACGGCCAAGGGCGGCGTGGTCAACCGGTCGTTTTTTGACTCGCGCATTGCACAGCCGTTTCTGCTGATGCTGCTGCTGAATTGTGTAGGACTGCTGATGGCGATCCCCCGGTTCTTCTTCTGGGACGCGGCGCATCCGGGTACGGTGGTGATGAATGCGCTGTGGACCTGCTTCAACATTGTTGTGCTGGGTGTGGCCACGGCGGTGGCGTGGGAGTCGCAGCAGCGCCGCCAGCATGTGCGCGTGAGCATGAGCGTGCCCGCGCGGCTGGTGGATGCGGACGGCAAAAGCGTTGCAGGGGAGACGATTGACCTCTCCAGCGGTGGTTCGGCTGTCCGGTTGGCAGAGCCGTGGGACGTGAAGCCCGGCGAGCCGATGACGATCGTCTTTCCGCTGCTTGTCGGCGATGCCGACCTGCCGGTGACGGTGGTGGGAGCGGGCGGCAATGTTGTGCGTTTGCAGTTTGATCCGCTGACGATTCAGGAAGAGGAGATGCTGACGATTGTGCTGTACTCCCGCGCGGACAGTTGGCTGGGCTGGGGCGAAGCGCGAGAGTCGGACCGTCCACTGGTGAGCCTGGCTCGCATCTTCAGGCTTTCTCTGCATGGTCTGTCGCAAACAATTCGAGGCCTGATGAAAAACGAAAAGAATGGTTCTGGCGGGCGTAAGCTGGCCCCCAGTATTTTACCTGCGCTGCTACTGGTTGGAATGTTGATGGGGACGGGAGTGGGCACTGCCAAGGCTGCTCCCGCGCTAAAGGCTGCCGCACCCGCTGCGACGGCCACGACTGTACCGGCAGCACCGGCTGCCGGTACGTTCAGGAATGTTTTTGCGCTCTCCGACATTGGCGTGCCGGACACGATTGAACTGCGCGGCGTGGACGCCTACCACTCGGTCTACTTCTCGCTGCCGCAGACGGAAGTGGTGAAGACGGCGACGATGCATCTGCAGTACCATTTTTCGCCGGGGCTGATTCCCGCGTTGAGCCACTTGAAGGTCTCCATCAACGGAACATTGTTTGCCACGCTGCCTGTGGTGACGAATGTGGACACGAACGGCACCTTCAGCAACGCCAATGGCGGCACGGTGAACAGCAATGCTGCGGTGACGGTGACGCCGAACCACAGCAGCGCGCTGCTGGAGGCGGACCTCAGCATTCCGGCGGACCTGCTGGTGCGCAACAACCAGATCACGTTTGAGTTCATTGGCCATTACACGCTACAGTGCGAAGACCCTGCCTATACAACACTCTGGTCGCAGGTGGACAATACGTCCACGATCACCCTTGCGGGCGACCTGCTGCCGTTGCAGAACAATCTGAAGCTGCTACCGATGCCGTTCTATGATTCGTCCGTCAATCTGCATCCAACGATTCCAATTATTTTCATGAATCAGCCGGGCAGCAAGGACATCCAAGCGGCGGGCATTGTGGCCTCCTGGTTTGGAGTGATTACCAATTATCGCGCGGCGCGGTTTCCGGTCTCCTTTGGCAGCATTCCTTCGGGCAACGTGGTTCTGATTACGGACAGCAGTTCGCAACTGCCGCCGGCGCTGAGTGTGTCCGGCGCATCCGGCCCAATGATTGCCATGCGCACCAACCCCACGGACCCGTATGGCAAGGTCCTGATTATTTCCGGGGACGATGGAGATCAGGTGGTGACTGCCGCGCGGGCGCTGGCGCTGCAGCCCAGCGTGCTGCAAGGCGCGCAGGCACAGATTGCCTCCTTCCAGATGCCGGGACTGCGCAGGCCGGACGATGCGCCGCGGTGGCTTTCCACGGATGAAAATACGCCGCTGTGGGACCTGACGCAGGGAGAGACCCTGCAGGGGGACGGTTCGGTGCCGCTCAGCGTCTATCTGCGCATTCCGCCGGACCTTTACTATGCGTCGCGCCAGAACCTGTCGTTCTTTCTGAACTATCGCTACAACGGGATTCCATTGGCGGACTCGTCTTCGTTGCAGGTGTACTTCAACAACGGATACGTCAGTTCAACCCCATTGCCGCACACCACCAGCGCTTCGCAGATCATGAAAACGGAGGTGCCGGTGCCGGTGTACAACCTGCGTCCGTTTTCCAACTCGGTGCTGCTGAAGTTCTTTTTTCAGATTGCGAAAAAGAACCAGTGCCAGGACACTGCGCCACTGAACCTGCAGGGGGCGATTCTGCGCGACTCCTATCTGGACCTGCGCGACATTCCGCACTGGGCGGCGCTGCCGAATCTGGAGCTGTTCTCGAACGCAGGTTTTCCATTCACGCGCATGGCGGACCTTTCGGACACGACGGTGGTGCTGCCGGACAATCCCAGTTCGGACGAGATTGAAATGTTCCTGACGATGATGGGGCATTTTGGCGCGACGACCGGGTATCCGGCGTTGCGGGTGAGCGTGGCCGGACCGGATGCGCTGCATTCCGGAGCGGACACGGACTTCCTGGTGATGGGTACCATGGACGATCAGCCGGCGCTGACGAAGCTCAATAATGTGCTGCCGGTCACGGTGGACGTGAATGGCGTGCATGTGCGGGACAATCAGGGCTTCTTTGCGCCAACGCAGCGGGCCTGGTGGAGGATCCAGAGCAGCGACCACGTTGTTTCCGGCGATCTGCAGACAGGCGGCGGGCTGCCGGATGCGCTGGTGGAAGGGCTGGAGTCGCCATACCGCTCCGGCCGCTCGGTCGTGGTGATTGCGGTCAGGAGCCAGGCGGCGATTCCACAGTTCCTGACGGCATTTCTGAAGGCGGACCAGTCGAGCGACATTGCCAACTCGGTCAGCGTGCTGCATGGGGCCACGTTCAGTTCGTTCCGCATTGGCAGCAATGTGTATCATGTGGGCTACCTTTCGCTGTGGACGCAGTTGAGCCTGTGGTTTACGCAGTTTCCATGGATGATTGTGGTTTTTGTGCTGGTGGTCTGCTTCCTGATGGCGATCTGGATACGGGCATGGCTGCGCCGACGGGCAAAGAAGCGCCTGGAGGGAGAGGACTAGCGTGAAAGGCAGGCAGGGCAGAATCGCGCGCGCCTGGCTGCTGCTGGCGGTGACGCTGGCCGGGGTGCTGGGAAGCGGTTGCCGGGCAGAGCCGTGGACCCTGTGGCAGCAGTATGCCGCAAAGTATGTGGACAGCCAGGGCCGCGTGATTGACAAGCAGGGCGGAGACCGCACCACCTCGGAAGGGCAGGCATACGCCATGTTCTTTGCGCTGGTGGCCAACGACCGGCCCGCGTTTGACAAGCTGCTACAGTGGACGCAGGACAACCTGGCCCACGGCGATCTGACACAGCGCCTGCCGGCCTGGAGCTGGGGCAGAACACCGGACGGGCAATGGACGGTGCTGGATGCCAACTCCGCCTCGGATGCTGATTTGTGGATGTGCTACTCGCTGCTGGAAGCGGGGCGGTTGTGGAAAGAGCCGAAGTATGCGCAGTTGGGCCGGATGATGGCGGCGCGCATTGCCGTGCAGGACGTGGTGTTTCTGCCGGAGTTTGGCCCGGTGCTGTTGCCGGGGCCAAGTGGTTTTCATCCGACATGGAATGCGTGGGTGGTGAACCCGAGTTATACGCCGCTGCCGCTGCTGGCGCGACTGGCGCAGGAGTTGCCGGACGGTCCCTGGGCCTCCATGTTGGCGGAGCAGCCACTGCTGCTGCAGGCAACGTCGGTAAATGGGTTTGCGATGGACTGGGCGCAGTATACGGTAAATGCAGGCTGGAAGCCGGTGGCGCTGCCGGGGCAGAAGGACGCAGTCGCCATGGGGAGCTATGACGCCATCCGGGTTTATCTGTGGGCCGGAATGACGGATCCGGCTACGCCGGGAGCAAAGGCCTGTCTGGGGGCGGTGCAGGGCATGGCCACGTATCTTAAGACGCAATTGCTGCCTCCGGCGAAAGTGGATGATAAAGGTGTGGTAATCAATGCGGATGGGCCAGTTGGGTTTTCTGCGGCAGTTGTACCCTATTTGCAGGCTCTGGGGATGGAGCAGCAGGCCGGGCTGCAACTGGACCGCGTTGGCGCCACCAAGGACACGGCCACGGGGCTCTTTGGCAGGGAACAAGTGTATTATGACCAGAATCTGGCTTTGTTTGCTTTGGGATGGAAGGAAGGCCGCTTCCATTTTGACCGCCAGGGCGGCCTGAGCGTGCAGTGGTAGCAATGAGAGTTTTGGAAATTGAAGAACTGAGAAGAACGAGATGAAGTTGCGCCAATCCAATCGTCGTGCTCCCGCGTGCAGTATTGTTGCCCGCCCGGTGTTGTTGTGCCTGGTTTCGATGGCCGTGCCCGGGGTCCTCTATGGTGTGCTTCCGGCTGTGGGGCATGCCCAGAGCACGGACGCAACCCGAACTTTGCTGGACAAAGCGCGTTCGCTGGAGGCGCGCGGGCGGATGGATCTGGCCTCGCAGGCCTGGCAGCAGGTGCTGCTCTCCGACCCCAACAACACGGAGGCGCTGGCTGGGCTGGCCCGCGCGGCCAGGCTGGGCGGAAATGAGGCGCTGACAAACCAGTATCTGAACCGCCTGCGCGCCATCAACCCAAACGACCCGGCGATTGACCGGATTCAGTCGATGGTGTCGCAGCCGACGCAGGTGGCGGAGCTGCAAAAGGCCGGGCAACTGGCCAGCAGCGGCATGTATGACCAGGCCATGAAGATTTACCGGCAGGTTTTTGGCGATGCGCCGCCGCCGGGCGACTGGGCACTGGCGTATTACCAGACGGAGGCGGCCACTACGGAGGGGCGCAACCATGCGATTGCCGGTCTGCGGAGCCTGATTTTGCAGTATCCCAGGGATTCGCGCTACCAGATCGCGCTGGGGCGCATTCTGACCTACAACCCGAAGACGCGCACCGAGGGCCGGGCCTATCTGGAGCGGCATCCGCAGGACCCTTCGGCCATGGAAGCATTGCGGCAGTCGATGCTGTGGGATGCGGGCAATCCGGCGATGGCCCCGACGATTCGCGCGTACCTGGCCAGGCACAATGATCCGGAACTGGCGCAGCAACTGAAAGCAACGATGTCGCGGCAGACCCAGGGAGTGCAACTGACTCCGGAAGAGCAGGCGGCGCAGCAGGCCATTCGTGCGCAGAATGCGGAAGAGGCGGCCGCGTATGCCGCGCTGAACGGCAAGCGGCTGGCGGAGGCGGAGGAGCGCTTCAGAACAATTCTGGCCGGCCAGCCGGACAATGCCCGTGCGCTGGCGGGTATGGGCTATTTGCGCATGAACCAGGGGAACTTTGGCGGCGCAATCAGCTATCTGGAGCAGGCGAAGCAGGATGGGCTGAGAGATCCCTATATTGACAAGTCGCTGGCCACTTCGCGCTTCTGGTACACGATGGGCGATGCTTCGGCAGCATTGAACGAAAATGATGTGCAGACGGCGGAAAAGCAGTATCGGGCGGCGCTGGCCATGCGTCCGGGTAGTCCGGAGGCGCTGGAAGGGCTGGCGGGAACGCTGTTGAAGGCACAGCGCCCGGCAGAGGCTGCCGATGTTTATGCGAGCTATGTGAAGGCAAAACCAGGCGATCCGGCGGCGTGGCGCGGGTTGTTTACGGCGCAGTACCAGGCGGGCAATCCGGCGCAGGCATTGCAGACGGAAAAACGCATGCCGCAGTCGGTGCGGTCTGTATTGTGGAAGGACCCGGATTTCCTGCGGACGCTGGCCTCTGCCTACTCGGCTGTGGGCCGCGATGCGGATGCGCAGCGGGTGCTGAAAAGTGCGCTGGAGCTGCCGTTTCCGGATGACGGGCTCGGGTTGAAGTCGGAGACGCAGGTGCAGTATGCGGCCCTGCTGCTGCAGAGCAATCATCTGGAGCAGGCGGCCGGGTTGTACCGGCAGGCGCTGGCCTCTGACCACTCCAACGTGGGCGCCTGGCAGGGGCTGGTGCGCACGGAGCACGCGTTGAAGCAGGACGATGCCGCGATAAAGACACTGGAAAGCATGCCACAGGCCAGTTATGATACGGCGCTGCGTGATCCGGGCTTTCTGAGCACGATTGCCTCCATCTATCAGTCGCAGAATCATCTGGAGGTGGCGCAGGGTTTTCTGGAGCGCGCCATTACGCAGCAGACAATGGCCGGGCAGAAGCCTTCCATCGATCTGGAACTGCAGATGGCCTCGGTGTATCTGGCGCGGAACAATCCGGAGCAGGCGTACCCCATTTATCGCCAGGTGCTGATGAACAATCCGGACCGGGTGGACGCGTGGAAGGGGCTGCTCTCCGCGTTGCATGAGACGGGGCACGACCGGGAAGCGGTGGCGCAGATACAGCAGATTCCGCCGAATGTGCGAAGTCAACTGGAGAATGATGTAGCGTATCTGCAGACAATGGGGGGTGTGTACAGCTCGCTTGGCGATTCCAGCCAGGCGATGGTGTTTTTAAACCGCGTGAAGCAGCACTATGCCAACCAGCGGTCGGCTGCGCCTGCGGACATCGATATTCAGAATGCGTGGCTGCTGTTCAACTCCGGCGATGATACGGGGCTGTACCAGGCGCTGATGAAGCTGGGAGGCCGTACAGATCTGACGGCGGAGCAGCGCCGCACGGTGCAGACGATCTGGGCCTCCTGGGCGGTGCGCCGCGCCAACCAGGCAGCGGCGGCTGGCAGCAACAAGCGGGCGCTGTTGATTCTGAATGCAGCATCGCAGGCGTTCCCGGACAATCCGGGGGTGAGCAAAGCACTGGCGGCGGGGTATCTGCGGGCCGGGCTGCCAAAGCAGTCAGTGATGATATTCAAGACGCAGGATATGACCTCTGCGTCGGCTTCCGATTACAAGGCCGCGGTTGGCGCCGCGCTGGCGGCGGGCGATATGAAGACGGCCGAGTCCTGGCTGCGGTATGCGCTCGATCTGTATCCACAGGACCCGCAGGTTCTGTCGCTGGCGGCCAAGTTTGAAGAAGCGCGGGGAGACAGTTCGCGCGCGGCAGACTACTACAAGGCTTCGCTGGCGGCAATGCCACCGCCGGATCCGGGGGCTGATCTTGCCGCGGAGCTGGCGGCCCTGCCGGACACCGCCCCGGCGCCGTCGCTGCCCAGCGCGCAACGGCAGCAGCCACAGGATCTGGCCTCACTGCTGGCGCCGGGATCGGAGATTACGGGCGCGCCTGCCGGGCCGCCGCCAGAGCCGTATCTGCCCAGCTATACCAATGCGTATGGGCAGGCTCCGGTGCAGCTTTCCAATGGTGCGGCTGGTGCGGCAGCCAGTGGCAGTTATGCGCCGAATGCGTACTCTCAACCGGCAAACGGTGGCGGCTATGGACTGCCGTTGCCGGCCCCGGTGGTTACAGCTCCGGCGCGGCAGGGCAGCGAGCAGTTGAAGGACTATGCTCCACAGCCATTGAGCGAAGTGCAGCCCATGCCGGTGCCGCAGGGCGCTGCGGGGTATATGCCGCAGAGCGAGACGGCCTCGGCGACGTATCCGCAGCAGAACACGATGCAGATGCAGACGACGGCTTATCAGGCATCGCAGGCGCAGCAGGTGGGCCAGCCGGACGGGAATTTATACCAGATGGAACAGCGGGATGCTGTTCGCAATTCGATACAGAGGGCGGAAGAGTCGCAGCAGTATACGCAGCCGCAGGCGGCCGCGCCGGTGGCTCCAGTGCCGGACGTGGGCGGAGCTGCGGATGCGATGCCGGTTTACCAGCCGCAGCAACAGCAGCAGGTGACGAACCTGCCCCGCTTGCGGACGCAGCCTCTGGAAACGAGCATGACGCCGCACTTGCAGCAGGAGCAGACGGATATTTTTCCGTCAGTGCGGTATGTTCCGAACGCTACGGCGGCGGGAAGCACGTCGCATCCGGACATTGCCGCGGCGGAGGCGGAGCCGGTCCGCGACCAGCAGTCGCGGCCTTTGAGCAGCATGGAGGGGCAGAGCCATCCCACGCAGGAGATGGACACCACCAGCTACCAGAACACGGGCTATGGCGACTCCAGCACCATGGTGCCGCAGCCGGATGTGACGGCCAGCAACGCCGCTGGCGGGCAGCACAGCTACGATCAGCAATATCAGCAACCGGTGCCATCGCGGCGCAGTGCTGTGCGCCGGGCGCAGCCGCAGGAACAGCCGTCTGCTCCGACGGCACAGCCGCCGATTGCGTATCCGCCAGCGCCGAATGCGGGATACACAGGCTATCCGCCAGCGCAGCAGTCCCAGCCGTATCCACTGGGCACGGCTCCGTCGGATTCGCAACTGATACAGCGTAATCTGCCTCCGCTGCGCGGGCCGTATAACCCGAATGCAGCGCGGGAAGCGGCGCTGCTTTCTCCGCGGGACCAGACGGAACTGGATCTGGCGACGCTGGAAGCGTCCTATAGTGGCTGGCTGGGCGGCACGGGCGTTGCACGCTATCGCAGTGGTACGCCAGGGTATGACCGGCTGATTGATCTGGAGGCTCCGTTTGAGGCCTCGGCGGTGCTGGGCAAGGCGGTGCGCGTGAGTATTATTCCACGGGCGGTCTTTCTGGATTCCGGCATTGCGGACGGAACCAGTGCGTACCGGCTGGGAACGCTGCCGGTGGGGGCAACGCCGGCCCAGCAACTGGCCAACGGCGTGGGCGGTGAGCTGCAACTGACGACAGCGAACTTTGGCGCAGCGGTGGGATACACGCCGTACGAGTTTCTGATCTCCAACATTACCGGGCGGTTCCGCTGGAGACCGCTGGGCGGGCCGTTCACGTTCCATGCAGAGCGACAGCCCGTGACGGACACGCAGCTTTCCTACGCCGGACTGCGCGATCCTGGATCGGCCACGAATGTCTTTGGCGGCAACATCTGGGGCGGGGTGGTTTCCACGGGCGGCGGGATTAATATCGGTGTTGGCAATGCGAAGTCCGGATTCTATGCAGGCATGGAAGGCGCATCGCTCACGGGCCAGCACGTGCTGGACAACGTGATGTTTGATGGCGACATGGGCGCGTACTGGCAGGTGTACACGCTGCCGGGTTATGGCAGCCTGAATGTGGGCGTGAACTTCTTCGGCGAGCACTACAAGTACAACGAACTGGGCTATACCTATGGCCAGGGCGGATATTTCAGCCCGGAGGCCTACTTCCTGGCTTCGGTGCCGGTCACGTGGAACGGGTACTATAAGAAGGACTGGCACTACATCATCAACGGGGCGGTTGGCGTGCAGGCCTTCCAGCAGGACAATGCTCCGTACTTTCCGCTGGATGTGGCGCTGCAGACGGCCAATGACAATCCGTTTACACCAGCCTCCACCAATGCAGGCCTGAACTACAACCTGAATTCAGAGGTCTCCTACCGTATTGCCGATCACTGGTATGTCGGCGGGTTCCTGTCTGGCAACAATACGAACAATTACAACACGGTCAACGGCGGATTCTTTGTGCGCTATCTCTTCCGCTCGCAGCATCCGACGGATGCGTATCCGACCGGGCTCTTTCCTTACGAAGGCTTCCGTCCTCTGCGGGTACCGTAAAGGCCGGAAAGCCGGTGCAGCCTATAGCGGTTTTCCAGTTGGTGTAGAGGGAACGGGATGCTCTGAAATGGCTTTTTTCTCAAGAAAAAGCCATCCTGCATATTCCTGGAAACTCCACGAAAACTGGAGAACCGCTATAAAGCAAAAGTCGAGAGGGTGTAAGACGAGGCCGCAGGCCCTGAGCCGACGCAGCGGCCAGCAGAGAACGGGCGGCCGGGAACAGCGGCCGGGCACTCCCTGCAAAAAGCGTACTCCTCTCAGTAACGCTGCTTTTGCCTTATCGGGCGGCTGCGCAATCTGCAGGCCCCGCATTTACCAGAGCAAAGGCGGGGCCGCGCTGCATTACTGGCCTTTGATAACGTAATGGCCGGCCTGCGACAACGTCACGATGGAGCGTGTTCCATCTTCCGCAGCGGTGCCGTGCCGGGGCCTGCCATTGACGAGCACGGTGGCGCCGACGCTGGAGACGGGCACGGAGACATGCGCTTCCACACCCGCTGGAAGATCAAGCGTAATATGCAGTCTCTTCTGCTGGCGCAGACCGATGCGCAGCAGACCATGCGGCGTTGGTTCGGCTCCGCGCGCCCATTGCAGCCCTGCCAGGTCCGGACGGATGCGCACTTGGCTGTAACCGGCGGCAATGGGCTGGATGCCCAGCACCTGCTCCATCAGCCAGGCCGTAGGGCCGCTGGACCATCCATGCGCCAGGCTGGTGTAGTAGCCCATTCCGCCGTCGGCCTGCAGATACAGGTGCGGGTTATGTTTCGGCCACGAAGGATCGTATGCCTCCCAGAAGCTGGTGGCGCCTTCGGCAATCATGCCGCCCCAGTACATGCGCATCCAGTTCAGCGCCGCAGGGCGATGCCCGGTGATGGCCAGCGCCTGCAGCACATAGTCGCCATAGTAGGGGGAAATCACATCCTGAGTCTGATGCGGCCCCTGCGTGCGCGCCAGCACTTGTTTCCAGATGGCCTGCTCCTGCTGTGGCGTCGCCGCGCCGGAGATCACCGCCATGGCATTCGTCTGCCAGCGGTTGCCAAAGGTCTGCGTTGCCGGGTCCAGCAGAAAGCGCTGCGCGGCGGCAGCCAGTTCCCCGGCCCGCGCGGACCAGTGAGCCGCGGCTGTTGTGTCGCCAAGCTGCTGCAACAGCCATGCCGCCTGCCGGTAGGCGTACAGATACTCCATCTGGATGGCGCGACGCGCTTCCGGCGTGTCGTCCGAGTATCCGTTGACCCAGTCCACAAAGGGCCTTGTGCCAGAGGCTGCGACGTAGAGACTGTCCGCATTGAATTCGCGGTCCATCAGAGCCAGCAGTTGCAGCAGCCGCGTGTGCATGGAGGCGAGCTGCGCCGCATCGCCATGCTGGCGGTAGTATTCCGCTTCGGTCACAATCCAGAAGGCGGAGTAGCCCGACAGACCGTTCACATGCTGCTGCACCGGGGCCGGGCCAATCAACTGGTTCAGCGCATCGCCGGTCAGCTGGAAGCTGCCAAAGACATCGGCCACAACGCGGCCGCTCACTTCCATGTCGCCAATCCAGCGTGCACGGTCGCGCTTCGCACCGTCCCAGAAGCTGTCCTGCATGCAGAGGTGGGCCGTGTAGGCGCCCGTGGCCCAGATGCGGTTCAGCAAAGCATCAGAAGAAACAAACGATCCTTCATAGCGCACAGGATAGTCGATCGTCTCTGCCACAATTTTACGGAAGCCAAGAATTTCATTGCCCGGTAGAAAGCGCAGCAGTGCATAGCGAAAGCCTGATTTGGGCCCGCGCACTTCCGTATGCGGAGGCAGATACAGCGGGTCAATGCCAAGGAAGGGTGCATACCTCAGTTCCCCCAGCGACTCGCCATATTGCACCGTGACGCGCGCGGGGCTGCCGCTGGCAGTCTCCAGCAGAATACGCCCGCTCACTTCGCGGCCAAAGTCCAGCAGCAGCCCTGGCGCAACAGGAGCGCTTTTGCTGCTATGCCGCAGGTCCACGCTAAATCCGGCTGGGGTCTGCGTGCTTACCGCTGCCGCATCCTGAATCGCATGGTCCGGATCGTCCACCACTGTTGCCTGCGATGCATGCAGCACAAGGTTGGCCAGATACGGCGACTCGCCCAGATAGCCCGGCCAGTCGTACATGCCCGCGTCGGCATTCCACTGAAAAAATTCTGAGCTGCCTTCGATTGAGCCGAGCGTTTGTACCGGCAGCCATGTTGCATCGTCGAATGTGCTTTGCTGCCAGCCTGCGGCCGGGTGCAGCGTGCTCTTCCAACCGCCATTGCTGATCAGGACCGGCGCTGCGGCGATGCCCAGCCCGGCAGGCACAATTTTTGCCACCAGAACTTCGCCGGAGTTTACCTGCGCCGTCAGCAGGCTGTTCATATGATGGCCGGCCCCCCAGCCGCGCACCACTTCCATTGCAACCACATTTCTTCCCGGCCGCAGAAAGGCGCGCACATCGGCAGACAGTGTGCGGAAGACCATGTTGTTGCCCGCATCGCAATGCAGGTCTGCCGCCAGTTTGCCGTTCAGGTAGACTTTGGCCTCGCGTGGCCCGGCCACATACAGCATGGCCTGCGCGGGAACAGCGCGCAGTGAAAACGATGCCCGGAAATAGTGCGGTGCAAGCTTGCCTTTTGGGGGAGGGACCTCGCCGTTGGTCTTCGCGGAAAGCACGGCAGCATCCCCGGCGGTCCAGATATATTGCTCCGGCAGGGGCGTGTGAAAGCTGCTCACCAGCCGCGGCTGTGTAACGGTGCGCGACGGATCCAGCGCTGCAACCGGGGGCAGGCTTTGTGCAACGGCGCTGGCAGCGGAGAGGGCACAGCAAAGCAGTGCAAGCAGTGAGGCAGAGACGCAGCGCGGATTCGGCATTCTGTTTCGCATTAGCATATATTTCCGCATTGAATCACAGGGGGGGCTGCTTTGTATAGCTCTTCGTCCGCGGGCCCCGCAGGCACAACCAGCACATCTGTGCGAAAATGATTGGTTTGTTTCAACTCTTCTATTGCGATCCAAGGGAGTGGCCCTGCCAGTGCTGCGTGCGTTCTTTATTGCTTTGTCCCGGAACAAATTCCTGCGTGCTTTTTCTGAGCGTTCTCCCGTGGGGCGAAAGCTGTCCAGCCGCTTTGTTGCCGGTATGCAGATTGCGGACGTGTTGCGTGCCGCAGAGGCCGTCAACCGGCAGGGAATTGCGGTCACGCTCGACAGCCTGGGCGAGAATGTCTCCACGGCAATGGAGGCGGAGCGCTCGGCAGCGGTCTATCACCAGTTGCTGGACGCCATCCGCCAGCGCAATCTGAACGCCAACGTCAGCGTCAAGCTCACGCAGATGGGCATGGACCTCGATCCGCTGCTGGCCGAGCGCATTGTAGGCAAACTGGTGGCCCACGCGGCGCAGGTAGATAGTTTCGTGCGCGTGGACATGGAGGGTACGCTTTACACCGAGGCGACCATCGCCATGGTTGAGCGCCTGCATGCGCAGCATCCGGGGCGTGTCGGCACGGTCATCCAGGCATATCTGTATCGCAGCGAGCAGGACATCGCCCGGCTGCTGCGGCAGGGAATTCGCATCCGCCTGTGCAAGGGCGCCTATCAGGAGTCCGCCGAGCACGCCTTTCCGCTCAAGGCAGATGTGGATGCCAATTACGTCAAGCTGATGCAGGTGCTCGTCACCAGCGGCATCTACCACGGCATTGCCACGCACGATGAAGCCATCGTGGCGCAGATGAAGCAGTTTGCGCCCGAACACAACGTTTCGCCCGATGCCTTCGAGTTTCAGATGCTGTATGGAGTGCGGCGCGACCTGCAACGTAAGCTGGTGCAGGGAGGGTTCCGCGTGCGGGTGTATGTCCCGTTCGGCGCAGAGTGGTATCCGTACTTCATGCGCCGGTTGGCCGAGCGGCCGGCCAATGTGCTGTTCCTGCTCAAAAACCTCTTCAAAAACTGATTACAGCTTGCACGGCGTATTGGCCTGCGCCGGGGCCGCCTGCGGGAACAGCGACTGGGCAAAGCCCGCGGGTAGCGGTGTGCCTGTCAGCGAGATCAGCCCGGTAACGAAAATGCGGAAAATATGCTTTTTGCCTGCGGTCATGGTTTTTGTCCTTGTGCGCCGATACTGGTGCGCTGGTACTGCGTTCGTAGCTGGCTGAGGTTTCAAAGCCGTACTCGCGGGCTTTTTCGGGGCAATGCAAAACGCCCGCTCAGCAGTGGCTGGCGGGCGTTTCCTTTGGATATCTCAGCTTCGTCCTGGGACCTGACTGTTCAGATCAACAACAGCGACGACCATCCATGCCTGCCAGCGCAAGGGTGCGGGTACAACAACAGGCCATGGTGTGCAACTTCTGCATGGCTCCCAGAGTAGCGAAGTATGGCGGTGCGGTCAAGTGGGCCATTACAGTTTCAGGAAATTCTCAATTAATCGCTTGCCGTAGACGGTCAGCACGCTTTCCGGGTGGAACTGTACGCCTTCGATCGGCAGCTCGCGGTGGCGCAGGCCCATAATGATGTCCCCGTCCTTGCTGCGCGTCCGTGCCGAGACTTCCAGTTCCCTGGGCAGCCCTTTTTCAGACACAATCAGCGAGTGGTAGCGCGTGCAGTTCATGGGCGACTCAATGCCATGGAAGATTGTGCGATTATCGTGCTCCACCTCGCTCGTCTTGCCATGCATCAACTGCTTCGCGCGGATCACGTTGCCGCCAAAGGCTGCGCCAATCGACTGGTGCCCCAGGCACACGCCCAGAATCGGCACCCGCTTTTTCGCTTTGGCAAAATGCTGAATCAGCGCTATGCTGATGCCCGCGTCCTGCGGCGTGCAGGGGCCGGGCGAAATCACAATCCGCTCCGGCGCAAGCTCCTCCACCTGCTCCGGCGTAAGCTCGTCGTTGCGGCGGATCACCATTTCCGCACCCAGTTCGCCCATGTACTGCACCAGGTTGTAGGTAAAGGAGTCGTAGTTGTCGAGAACGAAGATCATCTGTCACCAGTCTAACGGATTGTGGTACTTCCGGTGTAGCGCCCTGAATAGACAGAAATTCTGTCATGCAAGGGCCCGGATTCATCCGTGCGAGAGTGATGACAAATCCGGTTTTGTTTAAGGGCACGGCTTTAGCCGTGCCAGACGTGTGCAGCATCGCGGCTTTAGCCGCTGGGGTACATTTTTGT
>DZDJ01000015.1:0-14932 GCA_022736715.1 Edaphobacter aggregans | reverse complement strand
CCGTGCCGTAAGTGCTTCTGCGGCATCGCGGCTTTAGCCGCTGGGGTACATTTTTGTGCGGGAAGGAAGAAGCGTACCTCAGGGGCTGAAGCCCCTTGCTCCTTTGCCATCGGATTGGCACGGCTAAAGCCGTGCCCTTAACACTACGTTTTGCCCGCTTGGCTCATGCATATGAGTTGATGTATCAGAAACGAGACATGGGGCACCCGGCACCCGGCATAGCTCTCAGGCTAGAAGATGTTCGACGATCTCATGTCTTGATACCATTTAGAGTAGCTTATTAGCGTCAATCTCAAAACCTGCTGCTTTAAGCTCTCTCACAAGTCTTATTTTCAATCCTGAGTCTGCAATTGAGATGTACAGCACACCATTAATGTCGCTGGGAAGTTCAACAGATGGTTCGTACAGTGCACATACTCGGTCTCTTCCTAAGCTTCCAATAAAGAAGCCCAATTCAAATACAACATTTTGACGAGCTCGTAATTTCTTTTCTGGAGAACCATTAGGACCGCCCTCATCATCACCAGTTAGAAGCGCTATTGCGAAGGAAACATTAGCGTGGGCATGGAACTTTTCGATAATTGTTTTGCCCATATCTGGTTGTTCATGAAGGATCACGGGTTCTAAGCCAAGTTTTTCGAGGAAGCGTGCTATCTCTTGCTTTAATTCATTGTTCTGACCATGAATGAGAAATATCTTTGCCCCAACAGCTTTGCTGGGCGGTTGCTTTCCAACAAATTGTGTTTCTGGGATTGGATCATTTAGGCCTTCTTCTAAGTCCACGATTCGTGCATTTAAGAAATACCTTGCCCGCGAAAGTCCATTCTTAAGTGCAATAGCAGATTCCGATTGTGGTTGATTCTGGTCGAAGATGATCGAGAAAAAACGGATCTTTCCGAATTCATCGAACAGAAGGCTGTCGCGTCCATAGGCATCCTCAAGCACGAGCTTGACTTCTGTTATCCAGCTACTGACGTCACTATCAGCTTTTTGTTTTGTGGCGAGAAATTCGATTTGCTCCGACAATGCCTTGAGTTTTGCTAAGGTACGATTTGGATCATTCGGTACTTTGGTTGATTGATAGGTTTTTACTGTTGTTCTCGCCATCAGCCTCAATCTCCACGTGAAGTAGTTTCATCCCTGTCGGCTGCCCCATGTCTCGCTTTTGAGACATGGGACCACGCACCCTACCCCTGCCGGGCCCGCTCAATCGCCCTTACCACCGCGCGCGACTTATTCACCGACTCCTCGTATTCCTTCTCCGGAACCGAGTCCGCCACAATGCCCGCGCCGGCCTGAATGTAGCCCTGCTCTCCGCGCATAAACAGTGTGCGGATGGCAATGCAGCTGTCCAGATTCCCGCTGAAGTCCGCATAGAAGACGCTGCCGCCATACACGCCGCGGCGCGCCGGTTCCAGCTCCTCGATAATCTCCATCGCGCGAATCTTCGGCGCGCCGCTCAGCGTGCCCGCCGGGAAGCAGGCGCGGAAGGCGTCCACGGCGGAAAGGTCGCCGCGCAACCGGCCCTCCAGCTTGCTCACCAGGTGCATCACGTGCGAGTAGCGCTCCACGTACATCAGGTCCTTCACCTTCACGCTGCCAAACTCGCTCACGCGGCCCAGGTCGTTGCGGCCCAGGTCCACCAGCATCACATGCTCGGCCACTTCCTTTTCGTCGCTGCGCATCTTCTCTTCCAGCGCGCGGTCCTCGGCCTCATTCTCCGAGCGCGGCTGCGTCCCGGCAATCGGGCGATATTCCAGCGTCCGCCCATGCACGCGGACCAATAACTCCGGCGACGAGCCGACGATGTGCGCAGGTACTTCGCGTACGGCGGACCGCTTCGCGTGGCCCCGTTTGGAACTTGCAGCTTGCTGCGTCTCTTCCAGCCCAAAGCGCAGGAAGTACATATACGGCGATGGGTTCACAATTCGCAGTGAGCGATAGACGGAGAACGGATCAACCCCCGGCACCACATCAAACCGCTGCGACAGCACGCACTGGAAAACGTCGCCCGCGCTGATGTATTCCTTCGTCTTCGCCACCGCCTTCAGGAAGGCCGCCCTGGCCGTGCGATGCGTAATCTTCAACTTTCCTGTATCGCGTATCCGCGCCGGTTTCGGCAGCGGAGTCGACAGCCGCCGCGCCAGTTTGTCCAGCCGCCGCAGAGCATTTTTGTACGCCGCGCCTGCTTTTTCCTTCGTCAGGTCGGCGGTCACAATCAGGTGGATCTCCTTCTTCACATGGTCGAAGGCCAGCACCTCGTCAAAGAACATCAGGCAGGCATCCGGCACGCCCAGCTCGTCCCTGGCCAGCTCCGGCAGCCGCTCAATCTGCCGGACAACATCGTAGGCAAAAAAGCCGACCGCGCCAGCCGTAAACGGAGGCAGCCCCGGCAGCCTGGCCGGAGTATGCCCGCTCAGGTGCTGCTTCAGCTCGGCAAAAATATCGCCCGTATAGGTGCGCTTGCGGCGGCCTTCGTGCAGCGTGATCTGGTCGCCGCGCGAAACAATCTTTTTGTACGGACGGATGCCGATAAACGTGTAGCGGCCCACCTGCTCGCCGCCTTCGACGGACTCCAGCAGAAAGGCCTCCGGCTCATTGGCGGCCACGCGCAGAAAGGCAGAGACGGGGGTCTCCAGGTCGGCAACAAGCGTGCGATACACCGGGACCAGCGTATGCGACTTGGCCAGCTTCTGGAAGTCGCGCAGAACAGGGGCAGTATGTGTGTGCAATGACATAGCTAAAAGACCATAGTACATGGCCGGGCCGCCTGTGGCCGGGCCACTTTCTGCGGAGGCGGCAAAGCGGTGCATCTGCTTGCAGCGGCACTGTTTACCGGATGCGATCGATCGGGATCCAAGAGTATTACCGGGGCCGCCACATTCCGGGAGTTGCCGCGCATCCTTTGCAAGGCCTATACTGCGCAGTTTGGCCAAAGACCGGCCTGGCCAAGTCCGTATCGCCGGGAAAAAAGGAGTAGGCAACCTTTTTGCAAGCGGCAAATTTCGCCGGAGAATGCAGCAACCAACGCGCTGATGGCGCGTCCACTACATCGACGCTACTGCCACGGAAGCGCAGTAGCCGGAAGGACTACGTTGGCCATGGCCACAGCAGAAGCATCAGGAGAAACCATGCACATGTTGACACTCGAGCAGGAAATCAACCCCTGGGAGGCGCAGGCTGCTCGGTTTGACTTTGCCGCACAGAAACTCAACCTCGATGAGGGACTTTGGAAAGTGTTGCGCTACCCCGCACGCGAGATCATCGTCCACTTTCCTGTCATGCTCGACACCGGCAAGATTGAAGTCTTCACCGGCTACCGCGTCCAGCACTCTGTGGCACGGGGTCCGGCCAAGGGCGGCATCCGTTACGCGCCCGATGTTTCTCTGGATGAAGTTCGCGCACTGGCCAGCTGGATGACGTGGAAGTGCGCCGTCGTCAACATTCCCTTCGGCGGAGCCAAGGGTGGCGTCATCTGCGACCCGAAGCAGATGTCCATGGGCGAACTGGAACGTATGACGCGCCGCTACACCGCCGAGATCATCGAGTTCATCGGCCCGGAAAAAGATGTGCCCGCGCCGGACATGAACACCAATGAGCAGACGATGGCCTGGATCATGGACACCTACTCGATGCACATGCGCCAAACCTGCAACGCTGTTGTCACCGGCAAGCCCATCAACCTGGGCGGCTCGCGTGGGCGCCGGGAAGCAACCGGCCGCGGCATCAGCGTGGTGTGCGACCATGCGCTGAAACACCATGCTATGCGGCCTGAGGATTGCCGGGTGATCGTGCAGGGCTTCGGCAACGTTGGCTCCAACGCCGCCAGGCTGCTGGCCGCCAAGGGGTACAAGGTCATCGGACTGGCCGAGTACGATGGCGGGTTGTTCAACCCTAACGGCCTCGACATTCCTGCGCTGGTTGAATATCGCGCCAGTAACGGCACCGTGGTCGGCTTTCCGGAAGCGGAGGCCGCCGACCCGCGCGAGCTGCTCGTTTCCGCCTGCGATATTCTGATCCCCGCCGCGACGGAGAACGTCATCACCAGCCGCAATGCCGAGCGCATCCAGGCAAAGATCATCGTGGAAGGCGCCAACGGCCCCACTACGACCATCGCCGATGAAATCCTTGCCGACAAGAACGTCTTTGTGGTGCCGGACATCCTCTCCAACGCCGGCGGCGTCACCGCCAGTTATTTTGAGTGGGTGCAGGACCGCATGGGCTACTTCTGGACAGAAAAAGAAGTGAACGGCCGCCTGGACCAGATCATGCGCGACAGCTTTACCGACGTGGTGAGCTACGCGGAGAAGCACAAAGTCAACAACCGCATCGCCGCCTACATGCTCGCCATCGACCGCGTGGCCTACACCATCCAGCAACGCGGCATCTACGCGTAAAGAGTGGGTTGCATTCTACTGCAAGAGGACAGCCAAATGGCTGCCCTCTTCTGCTGAGAGGGTATCTGCCCACCGCACAGCACTGCATGCAGAGCGTGCCGTACTCGAATGCTGTGCCGGCTCTTCTGTACTGGAAAACGGCGCAGTGCGAAATTAATCCGGAATGAACAGATACGCATAGCCCTGCTGCTGGCGGCGCACCAGTTCCGCCACGCCGGAGTCCACCGGCACGGCAAAGGGCAGCAGGTCGGCCCTGGTCAGGTGGTTGGCGCGCATACTGTTTTCGCAGGCGGCAAAGCGGACGCCTTCTTTGGACAGCGCAGTCAGTTCCGCCGTAAAGCTGTTGGCCGTTGCCACCAGCAGATTGATGCCGCCGGCATGGGCCACCACTTCCACCTCCACATTCTGCGGGCCCAGGGACTTCAGAATGTTGCGTACACTGCCGATAGCGCGGGGAAAGGCGTCTCCGGTCTGGGACACGTCCACAACCACCTTATATTTCACTGCCGGTTTCGGCTGCTTGGCCGGCGCCGACGCGGCAAGGGCCACCGTGGTGGCAAACAAGGCAAGTACGATCGTCAAAAAAAAAGGCCGGTAAGCGCGGTTCCATTGCATGTTCCGTTGCATTGGTTTATAGCTCCTGTGCAGAAAGAGAGATAATAGTACGAACAGAAAATGATACAACGCAGCAATTTTCTGTGCTGTGGCGTTATGCTTTTAGAGTCATAACGTTGTTCCATCCGCTATAACTATGCCGTTAGCGACAGCGGTTTACGGTGCTGTGGTTTTTAGCAGGTGCCGGTATTTTGCTGCAAGGAGCCAGTTGAGCTGTGAACCTGCCGAACTCCATCACGATGAGCCGCATCTTCAGCGTGCCGCTGCTCATCTGGATTCTGTCCAGCAGCTTTCCTCTGCGCGGCAGCCACGGCGAGCAGGAGATTCTGGCATCGGCTGTCTTTATCCTCGCCTCCATTACCGACGGTGTGGACGGTTACCTGGCGCGCCGCCGCGGGCAGATCACCACCATGGGCATGCTGCTCGATCCGCTGGCCGACAAGCTGATGATCTCCGCTGCGTACATCGTGCTGGTGGCCTATAACCCGCGCATAGTGCCGCCGTGGATTGCCGTGCTGGTGATCGGCCGCGAATTTCTGGTCAGCGGCCTGCGCTCCATTGCCAGCTCCGAGGGCTTTACCATCGAAGCCAGCGACCTCGGCAAGCTGAAGACCGTCATCCAGATCGTCTCGGTCGTCGCAGCCATTCTGAACCACCGCTGGGACTACTGGCACTGGGGTTTTTTCCTGATGCCGGTGCACCTCATCGCCGTCATGGCGCTTTATTGGATGGCCTTCGTGTCCATTCTCTCTGCGGTGGACTATTTCATCGGCTTCTGGAAGAAGATTGACCACGCGTCGGCCAGCCGCCGTCGTCGCCGCTCCAGTTTTGTGCTGAGCCGCAGGAAGAAGGCTGTACCGCCTTCCGCTCCCAGTGAAAATACGCCGACTGCATAGCGCCGCCGGCAAAAGAAACGCCCTGCAAAGCAGAGGCCTTGCAGGGCGTTTCTTTTTGGAATGTAGAACCTAATTGTGCATGGAGCCAGAGTGTGAATGGCTGTTGCGGTGCACGAAATGATATGGCGGCCACGGCCCGGAAAGCTGCATCCGGCACTCCTTCATCATCTGCAGCGCAGAGGAATATTTGTTCTGGTACCGCTCAATGGCCTTGTTGTCGATCAGGTGGGCGATATCCAGCAGCATCTTGCCAGAGTCTGTCCGCTTGCAGGTAATTTCCTCCTCCAGCGGGGCAAACATACGGTGCATCTGTACCGAGAGCGCACGCGCCCTGGACTGGCGCTCACGCTGGCGGCTGGCGCTTTCCCGCAGCCGGGACAGATATTCCTTGCCCACGCAGTCCGTCACAGCACGGTGAAACTCGCCAGGACAGGTGTCATCCACCAGTACCTTCAGGTGCATCTCAGCCTTGCCGTGGAGCCGTTCCAGATTGGCCAGGAAGTGGCGCTGGTTGGAGCGGACGGACCGGCGCAAAGCTTCATCATCTGCAAATACGGTGTTGAAGCGGAAGGGAAGAATGGTGGAAAGTTTGAAGCAGTCGCCGATTACGCGCGCGTGATCCACCGCCGCCTGCTGTGGCCTGCTTTCTGTGAAATTGTCATCGGGATTATGTTCGGAAACGATGACGGCCAGGTCGCTGGCGGGAAAAAGAAATGTCTGATTTCCAAAGATGCCATTTACCTGGCTGAGGGGAACTGGCTTACGATGACGGGAAAGTTCAGGGAAAGCTAGTCTTTCTGCTACACAATAGGCATACCACGCCATGATAGTTTCTCCGCTCACGCTGACGGTGTAACGGCCCGTCAGGTCGATGTTTTGTAACGTGTCAGATGGGAACACCTACTACCATCGGCGTACTGGCGCGCCCGCGTGGCAGGCTACACCGAACGTCGAGTTGCATAGTAGTCCTCTTGAAGGACAACTGGCAACACTTTCGTAACAGAAAACGCTACTTTTCCTGCGTGCAGAGCATAAGGAGATTCGATTCGCAGGGTAAAGCATTGAAAAATAAAAGTATCGCAGGACGATAAAGCAAAGGTAGAAGGAGCGTGTAAAACGAAGCCGCAGGCCTTGAGTCGGCGCGACCAGCAGGGAGCGGTGGCCGGAAATCTCCTCAAAAAGCGTACACCCCGCAGCAACTCTGCTTTTGCCCTCGATCCCATCCTGCCACGCGCGGAAAAACTCCACACGCGCGGGCAAACTTTCCAGATGCTCCTGCTGAAAATCAGACCTGGCCGGTTGTATCTTCTCTGGCCGGTCGTAACCACCATTGGTGGCTGCTCAGTGCACATGCAGGAACAGATGCGCGGCAATGGCCAGCACGCCCGCCAGCGACAGCGTGGCCATGGCGGCAATCGCCAGCAACCAGCCGCGCAGCCCCCGGATTCCCTTCTGCATCTGCTCGCTCAGCTCCTCTGTCCGGAGCGTGGAAAGCCGCAGCCGCTTCAGTTCTTCCTCGACGGCGGCCAGTTGCACGCTCTGGTCCTGTAGCTGGCGCGCCAGGGTTGAGTGGAAGGTGTGCAGATCGTCCATATTTTCCCGCAGTTCCTTCATTACAGGAGGCAGCGCATTGCGGTCGCCGGAAAAGTAGCGTTCGGCCATCGGAACCAGGCGGGACAGATGAGGAAGAAGCTCACTGAGCTGGAAGAGCAGACGCATCCACATGCCACCAGTCTACCCGCTTTGCCGCAGCCCGTCGCGCAGCAAAAACGGAGACCTGTACCGGTCTCCACTGACAGTTGGAAATGCGATGCACGTGGCTCAGGCGTCTTTGGGTTGCCACAGGATGTGCGAGACCGTCAGTAGCGTGATCAGCGCGATGATGGCCTGCGATATGACGCAGTAAAGGCACCACACCTCCAGCAGGCTCGCCTCAATGTGCGACAGATACAAGGAAAAGACGAGTCCGGCCAGTGCCCCGGCCAGCAGCACGTAGCGCGCCTTGCGTCCGCGGCGGCCCTTGTGGTCAAAAAGCAGCGCCACCAGCAGAGCAGCATAGCCCAGTATGCCGATCAGTGCCACAGGAACGCCGCCAATCACGGCAAAGCGGCTATGGTTCACGATGCCGCAGTCCCAGTGTGCGTTGATGCTGCAGGGCTCCACAGCGGTGGAGTAGTGCACCTGGAGCGCCAGCGAAGAAACAACAATGCCTGCAATTGCGAGAAACCCAATCAGATAGCGCATATTTGTCCACTGTAAACCGGGCCTTGATCCAATAGCCAGGCTCGGCCACAAATTTCCTTACCAGCGCCGATAATGGTAGTGCGGACAGCAGCACGGGGCCGCCACCACATAGCGCGGATGGCTGAGCGCCCACACCAGCAGCAGAATCCAGCCGATGCCCGTCCAGTGTGATGACAAACCCAGTTTTGCTTGAGGGCATGGCTGGTAGCCGAGGGCTTCAGCCCTCGGTGCCATAAAGGCTTCCGTTTCCTCGCGGCTTCAGCCGCTGAGGCACGCTTTCATTCTGCTCCGGAGACTTTGCCAGCAGCCTAAGCGAGCGGGCCGAAGCCCGCTTTTGTACTTTCCTGTTATTCCTTGCCTTTGGACTTACTCTCTTTGGCTGGCTTGGCGGCGGTATTAGCCGCCGCGGCCTCCGCCTGCTGCTTCAGGGCGTGCAGCACCACCCGCAGCATCTCTTCCTCTGGAGCAGGCTTGCCCGTCCATATCTCAAACTGCCGCGCTCCCTGCTGCACAAACATCTCTACCCCGGTAATCACCGGAATATTCTTCTGCCGTGCCGCGCGGATCAGCGGGGTGTCGATCGGGTTATACACAAAATCGAAGACATAGCTGGCGTTGATCTCCTTTGGATCCAGCAGCGTCTGTGGCTTGTGGCCGTGCATGCCAATCGGAGTGGCATTGATAATCACGTCAAAGGTCGTCTTGGCCACCGCTTCACGCTTGATGACCTTGGCTCCGGACTCCCTGGCCAGCTTGGCCGCCGTCGGCGCCGTGCGGTTCAGCAGGAAGACCTCCGCGCCCTTGTCTCGCAGCGCAAACACGGCCGCCCGTCCAGCTCCGCCTGCGCCGATAACCAGAATCCTGGAGCCGCGTAGTTGCAGACGTTTTTCCAGCGGCCCAAGGATGCCGGCCACGTCGGTATTGAAGCCGTACAGCTTGCCATCCTGCGCGCGCACAATCGTGTTGACCGCGCCAATCTTGGCAGAAAGCGGGTCCGTCCGCTCCAGGTGCTTGAGGATGTCCTGCTTCAGCGGCATGGTGATGCTGAGTCCCTGCAAGGGAATCTCCTTCACCAGCGTCAGCAGGTCCGTCAGCTTGTTGGCCTGCAATGCCAGGTACACCGCATTCACCGTCTCGCGGCGAAAGGCCGTGTTCATCATGATGGGCGAGAGCGAATGCCGGATCGGACTGCCTGCTACGCCATAGACCTTGGTGGCGGCGTCTACCTGATCGATACGATACGTCTCTGCCAGCGTGCGCGCCGCAATCTGTCCCGGGCCGGTCTCTTCTCCCAGCGTGGCCGCGGCAAAGGTAAAGATGCTGCCTGCGCGCAGCCCCAGCACACGGCTGATGATGCCTTGCTCGCCCATGCAGATGCCGATGATGTCCGCCCGGTCCGCCGCTTTTTCCAGAAAGCGCATCATGGTCACATTGTCGGAAAGGGACCTGGCCGTCGAGACAATCTTGACGAAGTCCGGCGCAAAAGGAAGGATGCGCTCAAAGATATCGTCCAGACCCTTGGTTGCTTCAAAGTCGTGATAGCTGACAATGATGGCTGCGCCGGTTTCGCGCAGCTTTGCCAGCTCGCCCTTCTTCAGGGCCTCGGCTGTCTGCAATTCCACATCGACAATATGGAAGCCGGCAGCAGCAGCTTTGCTCAGCACTTCCATTTCATTGGCAATGGTTGCCTTGAACTTGCCTCCGGTTGAGGCGCGCCGGCAGGTGGCAATCGCTGTGGCCTGACCATTTTCTGCCAGGAATTCCTTCAGCTTTGGCAGCGCCAGCAGTGGCTTGGGCAGGTAGTCGAGACGAAATTCCAGAAAAGGTGTTTCTTTCACCGCGGCGGTGGCCTTTTCAACCATCTCTGCCGGAGTGGAGCCGGTGATGGCAACACAAACTTTGCCAAGGCGGGAGCGCAAGAACTGGGGAACAACACTGGGAGCCATATTTTTCATTGCCACAATCGAAAAATCTTACAGATAGACGGGTCAGGATGCAACTTGATTGATGATAAAGCAGTTGTCGAGCGGTTTCGCTGTGGAAAATTTTTCCTGTTCACAAACGAGCATCTTCGGAGGATTGTAGTCAATCGACGACATTCTTGCCCCTGCTGGGCTACGCGCGGGCTTTGAAGTCGCTGCTGGGAGCTGCCTTGCAGGAGGGGTAAAACTCCGCTGCAACGCAAGTCATCGCGCCACCACAACTAGGGACTTCTGGCGGCTGAGACTGGATGGAGGAAATTGCCTGCGAGCAGAAATCAGGGCGCATGTACGGAAAATTACCTATAGAATACGAGCATCGCCCGACATGACTGTATCTCCCCCAACCCGTGTGCTGGTGGTATTGCGTTCGTCCGTAGCCAAAGACCTGCTGACCATGGCATTGGAAGGTCTGCCGCTGGAACTGGAGTATATTTCAGCGGCTACGCCGGAGGTGCTGCTGCAGCGTATTGCAATCGCAAAGCCTGGCCTGCTGATTCTGGAACTGGCGGACAACGCCGATTTGCTGGCCAGCCTTCGTTTTACGCACAAAACTCTTCCAGTTGTGGTGGTGCTGGCAGAGCCCCAGGCCGAGATGGTCTTTGTGGCGTCGCGCCTGGGGGCCGAAGAACTGCTGGCATTCCCTTTGGCTGTCGAGGAGACGCACGCACGAATGCAGGCCGTGCTGGCGCGGTTGCGCCCGGAGCAGGTTGCTGTGACTCCCGCCACAGTTGCCAGCGGAGCCTTTCCGGCGCTCTTCGGCAATCATCCGCGCATGGCGGAAATCCGCGACATGATTGCCAAGGTGGCAACCACCAGCGCCACGGTGCTGATCCGCGGCGAAAGCGGCGTGGGCAAGGAAGTTGTGGCGCGGATGATCTATGCGCGTTCGCAGCGCGGCAACCGGCCGTTTGTCAAAGTCAACTGCGCCGCCATTCCCAATGACCTGCTGGAAAGCGAGTTGTTCGGCTATGAGGCCGGCGCGTTTACCGGGGCCGTGCGCTCCAAGCCGGGCAAATTTGAACTGGCCGATACCGGAACGCTCTTTCTGGATGAGATTGGCGAGATGCACCCGCAGTTGCAGGCCAAGCTGCTGCAGGTGCTGCAGGATGGCGAGTTCTCGCGCCTGGGCGCCAAACGCGACATGAAGGTGGATGTGCGCGTTTTGTGCGCCACCAACAAACTGCTGGAGCAGCGCGTCTCCGAGGGCCTCTTTCGCGAAGATCTTTTCTATCGCATCAACGTTGTCACCGTCCACATTCCCCCGCTACGCGAGCGTCGGGATGAGATTCCGGTGCTGATGCAGTTTTTTCTGGAAAAATACTCCGCGCTCTATGGACGCGAACTGGTGCCCTTCAGCGCGGAAGCCGCGCGCGCCATCCAGCACTATAGCTGGCCGGGCAACATCCGCGAACTGGAAAACCTGTGCAAGCGCTATGTGATTGTTGGCGGCGAAACACAGATTCTGCGTGAGATCAGCGCACGGCAGTTGGCCGTGGCTCTGACGCCGACAAATGGGCCACAGGAGTCTGCCAATGGAGAGGCTCCCGAGTTTCCTGCCGGGCCGTCTTTGCTGGAGATTGGCCGCCGCGCCGCCTGGCTGGCCGAACGGGAAGCGATCCAGCAGATGCTGATGCTGACCCGCTGGAACCGCAAGGAAGCAGCCCGTCGCCTCCAGATCAGTTACAAGGCGCTTCTCAACAAAATCAATCAGATGGAAGGCGAAGAGGAGTTTTGAGAGATCAGGGCATTACCTAAAAGTTGTATTTAAATGCCACTTTTTGGTATACGTGTACTCTTTTTGTCGCGGGTCAATTGATTTGCCTGCTTTTTCATTTTATTTATCTATTTGATAGATAGGATTTTAGAGGATTTTAATGTGATGCGGCGGCTATTGCCGGAATTTGGTCTCTGAATTGCTGTTATCTTTTGCAGAGATAGAGGCGAATCACTTGTACAGACCTATCCAAATACAGTAGTTTCCAGCAACACATGTGGACCGCAACACGGACACTCTTCTTAGTTGTATCTATCCGATACCCTCCAATTTAAGCCTCTTCAGGGCCCGCTGGAAAGCGGGCCTGTTTCATGCCTGTAGAATCGGGCTGAATGGCCATTACAACGCAACGGAAGCGTGGGATTCACATGGCAAAGCGTGGGGAAGTGTCTGTCGCGCGTGTTGTGGCATGGGACAGCCGGGACACGCAGTCATGGCTGCGGTATGGATTCAGCACGCGCACTGGAGGGGTGACGCGGGTCTATCGTCCCGGGCTGCCGGGCGATGCGGGCGATCTGAATCTAAGCTGGACGAAGGACGATGATCCGGCGCTGGTGGCGGAGAATCGGCGGCGGTTCGTGGCGGCGGTGGTGGGGAAGCGAGCGGCCACCGGTACAACGCTGGTGACGCTGCGGCAGATTCATTCCGGCGTGGTGCATGTCCTCCGCGACCGGAAGCAGGCGGTGGCGACGGAAGATGGCCGGGCCGTTCTGCGCGGTGATGGCATGATGACCAACCTGCCGGGGCTGCTGCTGGGCATCCAGACGGCGGACTGCATTCCTGTGCTGGTGGCAGACCGCAAGCGCCGGGCCGTGGCCGGTTTCCATGCCGGATGGCGCGGTACCGTGGCGCGGATTGTGGAGCGGGGCATTGGCCTGATGCGGCTGGAGTATGGTTCTCGCCCACAGGACCTGGTGGCGGCGATTGGCCCGGGCGTTGGACCGTGCTGCTATGCCGTGGGCGAGGAAGTGGTGCAGCAGTTCATCTCGCAGTTTGTCTATTTTTCGGAACTCTTCAGCGAGGTTTACGATGCGGACCCGGTCCGAGAAAAATATCCGCAGCTGTTTTTGACGGCGCGCGCGCCGGGCCACTCCAACCTTGGCCCGCAGACGCATCTGGACTTGTGGGAGGCGAACCGCCGGCAGTTGCTGGATGCTGGCCTGCCAGCGAAGAACATCACTGTGATGGCAGAGTGCACCGCCTGCAAACCGGTGCGCTACTTCTCGCATCGCGGCGAGCATGGCTTTACCGGGCGCATGCTGAATGCGATCGGCGTGGCGGAGCGCACAAATCCGAGGGCCAAAGCGGTTTTCCAGTTGGTGTAGAGGGAACGTGATGCCCTGAAATGGCTTTTTTCTCAAGAAAAAGCCGTCCTGCATATTCCTGGAAACTCCACGAAAACTGGAGAACCGCTATAAAGCCCGCGGCTACCATCCGTGCCCTTAACACTACTTTTTCTTCCTGTCCGGCTGTTTTATTCTTCGTCGTTGGCGGTCAGGTTCAGGGTCAGGTTGGTGGCGGCGGCAGGGCGGCTGCGCGGAGCCTTCTTGAAGGTCACATCGCGGACGTGCAGTGGCCGTTCCACGCGCTTGTTGCCTTCGATCAGGTCCTTGATCGTGAGCAGTTGCAGGCGCGGATAGCGGCTGCCGTCCGGCGAGGTATAGAAGCCTGCTTCGGCGGCCTCTTTCTGCATGGGTTTGGTCGGCTCCTCAAAGCTGATGTAGACGCCGATCTCCGCCTTTTCGCGCTGCAGCACGCCGATGAGGTCGCGCACTTCGGAGACGCCGATATTGTGGCCGCCCTTGACGGAGAAGATGACCTGTTTGGAGTCGCCGGAGCGGTCGTCGTGGAAGTAGAGGCGTCCGTCAATGCCGCGGTCCGCGCCTTTCTTGATGCCCTCGGTCGGACGCGCTCCACACAGGCCCAGCGCCCAGTACTGGAACTGGTATTTGTTCTCTTCGGCAAGCTGCGCGGCTCCTTTGACATCTGTAGGCTCACCAATGACTTGATAAGTGCTGCGTGCTTGTTCGCCAAAAGAATCGGCCAGCCGTGTTTTAATGAGACCGATGGCAAGGTGCGTAATGTCGATGCCGATCCAGCGGCGGTGCAGTTTCTGCGCTACCTGTACGGTGGTGCCGCAGCCACAGAAGGGATCGAGCACCACATCGCCTTCATTGGAGCTGGCCTTCAGGATGCGTTCGAGTAGTGCCTCGGGCTTTTGCGTTGGGTAGCCGAGACGCTCTTTGGAAGTAGAACCGATCGGTGGCAAGTCATTCCAAATATCTTGAAGCGAGACCCCAGGCATCTCATCTAAATAACGTTTGTAAGATGGAATACCCGATTTGCTATACACGAGCCGTCCTTCAGATTCAAACTTTTCCATATTGGCTTTGGAATATGCCCAGAACCTGCCTTTATATGGTTTTGCACCTTTCCACTCATAACTAGTGTCACCACCAGGTCTTGCCGCGGTCAAATTATCCAGGCGATACTTTCTTCCTGTGCCTTGTTCTACATGCCGATATGTGGTTGCCAGATATTCAGGATCATAGTCGGTATACAGCGGGTTCCATAACCAAGAATCACTTTTTGAGTAAAACAAGATTGTGTCGTGAATTCTGCCGTGCTGTTTTCGTCCTTGCTTGCCATCGCTGTGTGCGCTGCTGCGTTTCCAGATGATTTCTGTTTTGAACATCTGCGCCCCAAACACGCCATCCATCAGCAATTTCAAATAGTGGCTGGCAGTGGGGTCGCAGTGGAGGTAGATGGAGCCCGTCTCTTTGAGCACGCGGCGCAGTTCGATGAGGCGCGGAGCCATCATGGCGAGGTAGGCCAGCATGTCGGAGCCGCCGAGCAGGGTGCGGAAGGCGCGCATGGCGTCGGCCACGCGGCCACCGGCTTCCACCACCTCCTGATAGCTGCGCTCGGCCTCAAGGTTCCACTCCCAACTGTCTTTGAAGGCGGTGATCTGCGAGGCGGAGCGGCTGCCGTCTTTTTCCGCGAAGAGGACGTTGTAGTCCTGCC
>DZDJ01000243.1 GCA_022736715.1 Edaphobacter aggregans | reverse complement strand
GTTGCCTCTGCTGCGGGATTTGTTCCTTGAGCACATGCAAAGCTATGACCGCATCTTCACGCTGCGACGCCTGAAAGATGACGGTGGCAAAATCCGCTACGAACTCGTCGAGATCCCCAAATCACTGCTGCTTGAAGCAACAAACTGTGAACTAGAGGTTTGTGCCGACAGTAGACAGAACCCGCAGCCGGGCTACGGTTATGTCAAGGATGCAAGCGGGCAGCTGAAGTACTCGCTTTATTTCGATGGAGGCACAGAGCGCAAGCTCCAGATCAAACATCTGCGAAAAGACCTTTGTAAGGTACATGCGACTTGGATTTTTGGCTCAGCGCCCACGTAACAACCGCTCGCGCGCCAATTCCGCATATTCCGCGCTTAGCTCAATGCCAACGCACTTCCTGCCCAGCTCATTGCAGACAACGCCAGTAGTTCCCGACCCGAAGAACGGGTCAAGGACTCGGCCATTCTCGGGAGAACCAGCCGCTACGCAGAGCCGGACAAGTGCACGAGGATAGACTGCGAAGTGACTGCCGGGATAAGGTTCGGTGTTGATGTTCCAGACAGTGCGCCGGTTCTTTGACTTCTGTTTCGTGTCGGTCGCTGGTTCCATAATCGCTTGCCAGTCGTAGTAATACTTCTCCGACTTGGAAAACAGGAACACGTACTCATGGGAGCGAGTCGGGCGATCCTTCACGCTTTCCGGCTGGCAATTGGGCTTGTTCCAGATCATATCGGTGCGCAAATACCAGCCGTCCACCTGAAGGGCGAACGCCAACCTCCAAGGAACGCCAATCAAGTCTTTCGGTTTCAAACCCTCGGGGGTCGGCGCACGGTAGTCCATCGCCCGCCCCTTGTTCTTGGCGTCAGCATCCCGCCAAGTTCGGCCCCCAGACGTATAGCTATCTCCAATGTTCAACCACAAGGTGCCATCATCAGCAAGAGTGCGGCGAACCTCGCGAAACAGCCGCACGAGGTCAGCTATGTACTCATCAACTGTAGTCTCCGCCCCGATCTGCCCGTCGATGCCGTAATCCCTCAATCCCCAGTAAGGTGGAGAGGTCACGACGCAATCAAAGTGCCCTTCGGGCATCTCGTGCAAAATTTGGCGTGCGTCGCCCACGACAATTTCACAGCGATTCGTTGTTCTATTTGCCAGTTGAGTATCCAGTGTTCTACCACCAGCATCAAACAGGTCGAGCACTTGGGCGGTTTCATCCATACTTGACACTCCGCAGTTCGGCATTGGACATCACACGGAATTGTGTTTATGAGGCGCTTGCTACTTATAGTATTCAATCATGGCCGCCCTGTCAAGGCCGAAAGTGCGGCTCAGAACACCGACAAGAACGCCCAACAAGGCGTTCCAGCGGACGCGCAAAAAGCCGCGCGCCGCTGAACTTGGACGTTAGAC
>DZDJ01000242.1 GCA_022736715.1 Edaphobacter aggregans | reverse complement strand
CTGACGGGGGTGTGGCTCATGGGGTCCGTGGTTTGGCAACAAACGTCACTCGACTCTGAAATGCCGCCCTCGTCACCCACATCATCCGCAACGCCTGCCGGGATGGTGCCAATCACACGTGATCGTGGCTCTGAATGTAGACGAGGTGTCAGGATGATCTTTCCTTGCCACTGTTCTCAAACAGGAGTCACCGATGAGCCCAAACACCCTTCGCATCGGCATTGATGTTGGCAGCACCCGTCACCGTGTCGCCGTCGGCCTGCCCGATGGCCGTCTCATCGACGAATTCGACGTCGATCATCACGCTGCTGGTTTTAATCAATTCTTTGAACGCATTGCCGCGCTGGAAGCGCGTTACCCGCTGCCGATCGCCGTTGCCATGGAAAGCTACAACGGCTGGGCGCGGCCGCTCGACGGCCTGATCCGTCAGCACGGCTGGACGCTCTACAGCGTCAACAACCTCAAGCTGGCGCGCTACAAGGAAATCTTCCCCGCCCCCGCCAAGACCGATGCAATTGATGCGCGGCGGATTCTGGAATTGTTCGGGCTGTCCGCGCATCTTCCCGTCGCGCGCAATGCGTTGCAGGAAGTCGCCGCCGTCCCGGCGGTCAACGACACGCTCAAACGCCTGACGCGTCGGCGCAAGCAACTGGTGAACGAGCGCGTGCGCATCGTCAACCGGATGCAGGCCGACCTGCACGCCGTCTGCCCTGAGCTGCTTGCCCTGACCGGCGATGTGAGCAACGTCTGGTTCCTCAACTTCCTGACCTGTCGCGATGCCTTGCCCAAACTCGCCAAACTGCAACACAGAAGCGTGCTCGCGATTCCTGCCATCGGCCAGAAATACGCCGCACAGATTCAGGCCTGGCAGTGCAGCGCGCGCTTTGCGCCGGACGTGAATATTGTCAGCGAGATGATCTTGCAGGATGCGCGTCGCATCCAGGCATTGGGTGCAGACATCAAGGCGCTGGATCGCAGCATCAAGGCCACTGCCGCCGATTCCGCGCTGGCGCGCACCCTGCAATCCATCCCCGGCTTTGGTGACACCACTACTGCCGAGCTGGCGGGTGAGATCGGCACCTTGGATCGGTTTGAATCAGAAGCCGGGCTGGCGCTGTATACCGGCATGGCGGCACTGGATAACAGTTCAGGCAAGCAAACCGGCGCGCGCACGCCCAGACAAGTGAACACGCGCGCGAAGGCGGCGATGATGGTGGCGATTGCGCGCCATCTGCCACATGTGCCCGCCTCGCGGGCGTACTACGACAAGAAACGCGCGCAAGGCAAAAAACACAATCAGGCGATTCGTGCGCTAGGCCGCCAGATGATTCGGGTGATCTGGTCGATGGTTAAACAACAGCGGGAGTATGAGATTCGAGTGAAAACTACTTGAAAATTCTAGCGGGATGTTCAG
>DZDJ01000076.1:4541-6384 GCA_022736715.1 Edaphobacter aggregans | reverse complement strand
AGGCAGCTCGAGTTCGAGAACCCGGAGTTTCAATGGGCATGCCTGCTGGATGTGTACTGAGCCTCGTTGCTACGCACCCGCTGGAGGACGCCGACCGACGGGCGGCCAGCTGGACGCAGACCGTCCGCTTGCGGACCCATCGAGGTGAGGGCTTGTGGTGCCGTCGGGTGTTAATAAGCAGATGACAAAAATCCTTTCGAATCAACTGCTGCGCGACTTCTACGCCCCGAGCCGCGAAAATTAGCAGGGCACTGATGCTTACCCGCCACCACCGCCACCATCTACGACCAGCTAGACACCCTGGCGAAAGTTGGCGCGGCACGCCGGGCACGTTCACTCGCTTGGCACCCTTAGCTCAGCAGTAGGTCCAGCTCCACGCGCACTGGTAGTCGTCAAACAGCGCCGCGGTAGTAGATGTTCAACAGGTTCTGATGGCCGTAACAGCAGGCGAGGTGGCCCTTGGATGTCTCAGGCGTGACGGTCGAGTCTTGGCCGCGGAGGAAATCAAACAGCAGCATGCTTCTATTCGATGACGACGTAGAAGGGCTCGGACTGCCCAACCAGACGGTTGTCCCGTTTGCGAATCAAGAAGGCTTCCACGAAGTGCACACCGCGGTATTCCAGCCGCTCAGAACGGCTGGCACTCGCATCAGAGGCATAGAAGTCTCCGCGGAGTGCCCCTGCTTTCGATGCGGCCTTGTCCGTGTTCGCGACTCGCCACTGAACCTTGTAGTCGTCTGTGAACGGGATGCCGTGATTACCCGCGGCGGTGAATCGAACCCAGTAGTCGCGCTGCAACGGTTCTGCCGACCGAATGGGCCGCACAGTGGTGCCGTGCCGTCCGGTACGCAGTTCGGCGTTGACCTTGACGGTGTATTGGTCGGAGGCCCGTCGCCACGTTGGACGATGCACGTGTGGCAACTGGCGCAGCTTGGCTGGAACAGCCGCGGCGCCAAGAGCCTTCACCTTCTCCACTAGGTCCCGGAAATGACCGCCCGGCACCAAGGCTCCCGTGGTCGCGGCCTCGCCAACTTGTTCGGCGGCCCGCGTTGCCTCACCAGCAGCGAAGTTGTCCCCGAAGACTCGCTGCCACTTGCCGATGCTTTCGTCGCGGTCAGCCTCGGCATACGCGTCGTCAATCCATCCGCGATACAGATTCACCTTGTCGCGGAAGTTTGCGTACTGGGTCTGGTCCCAGCCGTTCGCCTGGTCTTCCTGCGGCAGCTTCGGGTTCTGCACCACTGGCACTGTTGGCCGAGCCTGGAGCCAATCGTCCAGACGTCCAACCAGAGTCTTAAGCGTCGTGGTCAGGTCCGCGAATTGTGCGCTGCCCCTGTCGCGTTCGTAGACCTGCAGTCCTATCAGCGTCGTTAGCAAGAATGAGGGGCAGGTGAAATTGCCCTTGATGTCCCGCATGTACTTCAGCAGCCGGGTGGCCTTCTTCAGGTCGTTTCCGCCGGCGACGCCGTTCTTGCACTTCACCCATTCGGTGTAGGCCAGAGGCGCAGAGGCCTCGAACTGGTCGGAGACGCGGTTGCAGACCTCGTACTGGCCGGCGTAGCGGCGGTTCACCACGCAGGGCGCGACGTCGATTTTTCGCTCCCCCGCATACTCTATAGTGGCGCAATGCGAGAAGCGGCGGACCTTGCCGTCGTACGCGGGAAGGTTTCCCAACTGGGTCGCCAGGACGTTGACATAGTCCTTCGGACCCCAACCCGCCATGGCTTCTACGAAGACAAGCAAGTCGGCATCGAAGGGCTGTCCCGCCTGCGGCTTAATGATGGTTTCGTGGGCCCAAGAACCTTGCGGCGCAAACGAAATAATCTTCGGGCCCCAGGCCAGC
>DZDJ01000076.1:0-4441 GCA_022736715.1 Edaphobacter aggregans | reverse complement strand
GCCCCCAGCAAGATGCGCGAGTAGGCCTTGCGCACCCGCATGTCGTACGCCACGTTCGTGCGCTGACAGAGAAGGCGGCCCAGAGCGAGCGGAAGCTTGGAGAACGCTGGCTCATACCAGTTCTCCAGGCGCAACTTTTCGGCGTCCGGCATCGGGCCGGATGCGATGTCACGTACATCTTCAGCATCGACTCGACTACCCGCAACCAGGCGGTTCCAGTCCAACTGCAGGACTTCGGTGTCGAACTGCTCTTGTACCTTGGCGCCGCGTTTGCAGTCCTCGCGCTGCAACCGTGATATGAGTCCCACCTCGAGCATTAGGATGAGGATAGACCCGAACCCCAGGAACGGCCGAATTTTTGGGAAGCTGGCGCCGAAGAGCACGCCAGCGGCTGGCAGCACGAGCGCCATGACGGTAAACACGTTCTGGTACCGCTTAGCGCGGGCATAAAAGTGCCGCTGTGCGCGCAACAGTTCTAGACGCTCAGGCTTGTTCTGTTCGAGGTCGATGCGATGTTGGTCGTTCATTGCGGTGCTGGAAACGTCAAGGACGGCGAGGGCTGCTGCGACGAAGCGCCTGCCGCCGTGCCCACCTCTTGCGTGTCGCATCTGGGTGAACGCCACCACCGGCCCACTTGTCTGTTATCAGCCACTCTTCGAAATAGTCGAGCCACTCTGCGGCCCATGGCAAATACGTCTCGTCTAGTCTCATCTGTGGGGACCATTCGCGCGCTTTAGGCAACCACAGGCATAGTTTTGTGCCAGCTCCAACGTGCGGATAAGTGTGAGGTGGCGTGCGTCCCATCGCCAGCGTCTTGGGGTCAGGGTCCATCACGAACAACTCGGGAAATCGCACCGGGTACAACCTCAGCAAGCAACGGTAAACACGCGAGAACGGCGTTGGCGAAACCTTGAACCCGAAGCGCAACGCTTGGCCGTGAACGAACTCCAGACTTGACTCCGGCCATCCGAGCGCTTTCAGCTCCGCATGGCGTTGAGCGAGGTTGGGCACACGCTGGGGGGGAGGGGGGCTCACGCAGACTGACCCCCGAAATACGTGTGGGCCCGCGCTGAGGTGACCACCGGCATGCTGCTGGCCACCACGAAGCCGGCGTGATTCAGCACTCGATTTCCTTCGCGACGCCGGGCATTACGCTCCAGCACGGCCTGGGTAGCCCGTGGACCGAACGCCTTCTCCACGGCCTGCGACACGGCGTCGAGGCCCTGACTGCGTTCAATGGCCGTCAGCAGTCTTTCGAGGTCGGTCACAAGCTTCTTGTGCCATTGCACGAACCCTTGCTGGCGTTCGCGCGTGTTCATCGACGCCGCGAGGTTGTCGGAGTGGGCGTAGGGGTTTAGCAGCACCCACCGCTCGCCGCCGTGCGCCAGGGGTTCACGCTGAAACAGCGTCGGCAAGCGCTCCACGATGTTGAAGAACAAGTCCAGCGGCCCATCGTGAGGTCGCGGTGCCAGGGCGACGTAGGCCTTGGTGAATAGACTGGTCAAGAACACAGAGGTCGGCGCGAAGTCGCTTCCCGATTTCACGTCCGCGAATGACATGTTCCGGTGAACCTTGCCAAGCTGCACAAAGCGACTGAGCAGGCGTGCGAACACCTCTGCAGCCTCAGGAAGCGGCTCGATGTCTGCCTTGCGGTCCTGTGCGAATTTCGCTGTCACCGCCTCGGACAGTCGGAAAACGGGGGCTACCCTAGCCGCCGTGTCAAACCCGGAGCAGTAGCCCTTGGGATTGGTCGACAGGAAGCGCTTCAGGTCGCGGTCGGGAATGCGCGCGTGGTGTTCGCCTTCCGGGAGGATGTACGAGGGGTCGTCAATAACGGGCGCGAAGTCGGCACGCATACCGCCCGCATAGATTAGGGTGACGCACCGCTCCCAGCGCTCGATGCCGAGCCCATGCCGGTCGGCGTATCGCTTCAGAGCGACGTGGAGGTGGTTGAGCAAGAGTGCTGCGCCACCCGCCCCGCCGTACCGCGTCATGGCGCTCTTGAACAGCCGGACGACCAGGTCGATGTCGAAACCCTCGCGCGCGGCATCCATTGGCCTGACGATAGTTCCCATCTGGCGCGAGCCTTGGGCGTGGACCTGCGCCACCAGACCGTCGAATTCAGGGCTTTCGATGAGGTACTCGCCGGTGGCGTTGTATGCCCGCTCGAGGTCATGGAGCTGCGTGCTCGTCGGCTCGAATGCCCGCGCGATGACTTCCGCCAAGTAGGTGAAGCGTGCGGAGGCCTCCGCCGTTACGGAGCGAACTCCGTGCGAAAAGATTGGGTCTCGGTTCATAGGTCGGCCAGAGGAGTCGTCGTATTCCCAGTCAGATTTGGGGACACCTTTCGGTTCAATTGTCTGTCTCTCTAGCCTCTCGTTCTGGAGGCTCCAAACCACCGACTGGACATCAGTATCCAGTGCGAACAGTATATCTAATCATTCTGATGATTGCAACGCATCTATATCGTGATATTACATCGGCGCGAACTGATACCATACTTAGATGAGCACGAACATGAACCAGCGGGCCAGCTCGCTCGCCGATTTGACAAAGACGCAGCTGGAAAGGCTGTCGTATATCGACTTCAAGCTGTACTTCCTTGGCGCGCTGCGCCGCAACGACCTTGCACAACGCTTCGGCACCGGGCCAGCAGCGTCGACTCGAGACATCGCGGCGTACAGGGAGTTGGCCCCACAGAATTTATTCCTGGACAACGCCTCGAAGACTTACCGACCCAACGAGACCTTCGCCCCGGTCTTTGACCACCCCCCTCAGCGCGTCCTCACCGCGCTATCCCAGGGCTTCGGTGAAGGGCTTGGTGACCGGCTCGAACCGTTGGTGCGATGTGAAATCCCTACGGCGCTGAGCCTTCCGCGCATGTCCATCCTCGCGCCCCTTACGCGCGCCATCCACCGAGGCAAGGCGGTTCATATGGCCTACACATCAATAGACAGTGGGCTAACCGAGCGAGAAATCGTGCCCTTGGCCTTGGTGGACATCGGCATCCGGTGGCACGTACGAGCCTTCGACCGCAAGCGTGCGGGATTCCGCGACTTCGTGTTGACGCGCATGGCGCATCCGCGCGTACTTGAAGACAGCCCCGCGCGTAAGGAAGAACAGGTTGAACACGACGTCCAGTGGAGCCGCATCATCGAACTGGAATTGGTCCCGCACCCCAATCATCCTCGCCCTGAGGTTGTCAGGATGGACTACCCGTTCGACGAGGATGGTGTGCTGCGCGTCCGAGTCCGTGCAGCGAACGCCGGCTACATGCTGCGCCGCTGGACCGTGGACTGTTCGCCCGACCACCACCTGAAGGGACTGGAATTCGCGCTGTGGCTGCGCGACCCGCTTGCGTTGTACGGAGCCAGCAATGCCCAGCTCGCGCCCGGCTACAAGGACCCCAAGGCGGAACGAGAAATCAAGGCGCTCTGAGACGAGTGCCGAACACAGACGTCTCCTCAAGTCGCCGTTGAGCGCAGGCGCATCTGGGCACACGAGGCTACGCAGGTGATTGCGAACATTGCCCCGTGGCCTGGCCGCAACGACCAGACCAATTCAGCCAGTCTCCCTATTCATCGTCGATTGCCACTGCGCCAATTTCGTTCAAAATACGCAGCCGCGAGGCCGCGCGCTTCCCGCTGTCATACTCGACTACACGACCTGCGACCTCGACGGCGCAGAGAACGAGTGCCTTCCCCTGTGACACGCACTTCGCGAAGGTCACGCCTTGTCGAGTCGTCTCCCGCGCCAGTGCCTCGGACTCGTAGTAGTAGAAACCGCCACCGTGCTCGTCCTGCGCTGCCTCTGACCGCCAGACCTCGCGCTTGTAGACAGACCCGTCGAAAGCGCTGACCAGACTGCCATCTGGAGTCTTGGCCACGACTTTGTAGCCAATGCGCGTCTCAACATACGGGGTTGCGCATTTGACCGGTTCGAGACCGAGATAGTGGCGAGTGAGCTGCCCAAGTGCCGGGGCATTTTTGGCCCGCTTTGCGCAGGTCCGGCCATCCAGCTCGGCGACCTTGACACCATCATCGCTGGTGCCTTGAATCAAAAAATAGGTTTTTTGGATTCGGGTGCGCTCCTTGCGCAAGTCTTTCCAATACGAGAGCGCCAATACAACGACCGCGATGACGCTTTCCTCAGCGACCAGGACGTCGTAGACGTGGTGATTGAGGCTCTCAAACTCGCGCCTGGAGCGCTCGAGATAGGTCTCTGGAAGCAAGTCCGCTTCGACTGCTCGGGAGAGCAGCGACCGGACGGCATCGTTCTCGTCAGCGGATAGACAGGTTTGGATTTGAAGTCCGCCATATTCGTTTCGGGTAACCGGTCGCGAGTTGGTGGTGAGGGAGTTGAGCAGGGTCATCGTGTCGTCCTTTCGTGAAGTGGGACGACGTGTAGACACCGTTTTTATACCTGCGCCATTTGCCCGGTA
>DZDJ01000075.1 GCA_022736715.1 Edaphobacter aggregans | reverse complement strand
ACCCTTCTTTTCTTTAATCGGCTATTTGCAAAATAGGGTTGGAATCGACTGATTTAGCACTTGGGACGACCTGAACTTTCACCGGCCTCTTGGTTGGAAATCGGATGTTCGGGCACTTCGTGAGCAAGGTGCAGTTGGTTGAATTTCCCTTCAATCGAGTCCTATAAATACGGTTAAGGATGTCGTGCAGGTACTGGCGAATGTTGACGTGCAGCAGCAAGGTCTTGCCGCAGCCCGTGGCGTTCCAGAACGCGATCTTGTTCAGGTCGTCCGCTTCGAAATCGCGGAACGGTTCCGCGCACGTCTCTGCGCGGTAGCGCGTCATTTCTTCGTTCAGGCCATCGAGCAAGTCCTGACGGCGGTTGAAATACCAGTCCAGATACAGCTCGGTGAACAGCAGCGAGAGGTACTGAAAGTACTTCATCTGCAATTCGTGGCCTTCCAGCTTGTTGCGATGGGCGGTGATGGCCTGCCAGTGGGCGACAATATTCAAGTCGTAGCGCCGCAGTTCGGCCTCGGGAAGCTTGTTCGGGTCGAACAGGCCACGGGTCAGCTCGTGGAAGAACCGGGTCTGGCCGTCCTCGTCGATGCCCTCGAAGCGGTCATCGCCCAGGCGCATCTTGAGTGCCGCCAGCGTGCCGCCATGGAAAAAGCCCAGCACCCAGCGGTTGAGCACCAATTCCTGATGGAAGCTACGTTTCTTGCCCGTGGCTTTCTTTGTTGATTTAGCTGCCATGTCAGGCTGTGCCTCCCCAGGCTTGCAATTTTTCCACCCACTCGCTGAAAGCTGGGCACTTGGCTCGCATTGCGTCGATACCGATGGACTCGGCAATCAGCGGGCCGTGTTCCGTCTTGGAATAGCTTCCTTCGGGGAAGATGCGCAGGATGCGTTTGGAAGGTGCCGTCTCGGGGCTGTCGTTGATGTCTTCCGGGCTTGGGAACGCCTGTGCCACTGCCATTAACTCGGCTTTCACGTCTTCACTCCAGCCATCTTCTGCCCAGTCAAAAGCTGCGGGGTCGGTGAACAACAACCCCTCGAACTCGTGCATCTGCACATAGGGCAGTACAAAGCGCGGGTCATAGCCCGTTGTTCTGGCCGCTACCGCCGTGCGGATATCACTCTCCAGTTGTGTGCGCGTGCGCGAGCCTTTGTCTTGAAAGCCGTAAAAATCCACCAGCGTGGTGATACGGTCTGTCTGGTGGTACTGGTGCGATATGAACCTGGCCAAACGCTCTACTGTGACGCGCCCACCCCGGTGATTTCACGAGGGAGACTGAAGCAAGGAAGGGAATGCCAGTACTTGGCTCTGCCGCAGATATGGCGCCAGGCAGGACTTCACAAATTCGACTTCGGTCTGACCCACGCAAACAATGCAGACCCGAATCATTCCAACTCTCCAACCGCCTGCTTCAGCCAGATGTCAGAGATCTGATATTCGTCGTCGAGCCATTCCTGGTATTGCGCGCGCGGCAGGTTGCGCAACACCGTCTCACCGTTGTTGGCGCTTGCCACGATGATGTTTTCCAGCTCGAAGCAGTCCACCAAATAAGGCGACTGGGTGGCGATAAAGATCTGGCGCTGTTTCGACAAGCGCTTGAACATCTCGGCCACCAGGGTGATGGCATGCGGATGCAGGCCCAGCTCTGGCTCGTCGAAGAACATCACGTCCGGCAAACGCTCAGGCGGCATGTTCAGCAAGGTCAACAGGCAGAACAGGCGCAGCGACCCGTCCGACGTGAGATGAGAGCCGAACACCTTGTCACTTTGCCGCCCCACCCAGCGCAGCAACACCTTGCCGGCTTCCTCTTCCAGCACAAAGTCCTTGAACGCCGGCAGCACTCGGCAGATTTGCTTGACGATTAGCTCGTAACGTTTGCGGTCGCCATTGCGCAAGTCCAGCAGCACGGCGGCAAGGTTGCCGCCGTCTGAGCGCAGGCGGAACGACTCGGTGACATCCCAGCGGTTGTGAATGGCAGCGTTCATCGATGTGTCGTGAAACTGGTAGGTGGAACACTGTCGCAGGAGGTTGACGATGGTCTGAGCGGTCTTGTCCGTTCTCTCCAACAGGCTGGACTCTTTTCCCACACCTTCAATCTCGGTCCATTTCGCCTTGGTCGGGATGTTGTGAGCCGAATACCGATAGGCTTCGTTCATCACCATCACCGAATCCCCAGCCGAGATGTGGGCCAACTCAAACCGATAGTCATTCCGACCTTTATCGGAATCCAGGCATAACTCGGCATGGATGCGCGGCGTCTTGCGTGCCCCCATGAAAAACTGGTCGTCACCCCCGCCGTGGCGTAGCACGAACTCCTGCAGATTCTTCGCCTTGAGCATCCAACTCAACATCTCGAAAAAACGGATCAAGGTGGACTTACCTGTGCCGTTGGCGCCAATGAGCACGGTCAGCTGTGGCAGCTCCAGATTCTGGATGTTCTTCAGGCTGCGAAAGCCCTCGATGGTGACCGCACGAATCCGGTTGGTCTTGGCAATCTGGTTTGTAGTGGTCATTCAAACATCCTCCACCGAGAACATGCGCTGCAGAAACTCCGGCTCGATCTGGCGCAGCTTGAGCACGCGGGTGGCACCGCCTTCCTCGGCCGTCTGCGTCAGCACGGTCGGGATGTTGTGGTCGCCGTTGATATAAACCACGTCGAACTCGTTGTCTGCCGGGTTGATGGCGAGCTTGTCGCACAGCTTGGCTACACCTTCATAGTCCAGCACCTCGCAGTCGCGCCAAAGCACAAGGCAGGTCTCACCGCCGGGCAGCGCGCCCGTGACGGTGATGAATCCACGCTCCGGCTGGGCGTCGATGTGCTTGACGCGCAGGCCGATCAGGTAATTGAAGGTTTCGACCAGATCGATCTTGCGCGGCTCGAATGCGCCCGCCGAATCCACGGCCACATTGAGGGTGTAGTCGAAGGGTTTTTTGAAATCTTCCACCGACAGCAGCGAGCCACGGCTTTCCACGTCCAGCATGTAATGCAGCAGGTAGTCGTCCTTGGCCTGCTGCGGCAGGGTGTTCAGCAGATCGCCCTGCGCGGCGGTGCGGCGCAGTTGCAGGTTGTTCAGGGTGTCTTCGTGGCTTTCGAGTTTGAGGACTTTGAAGCAGTGAGAGATGCCGGTGGCGCTGTTCATGAACTACTTGCGGAAGGCGGTTTCGTCGCCGAACAGGTGCTCGTCGATCAATGTGGACAGGCCGTAAAGCTCCATCAGCGAATTCTGCAGCGGCGTGGCGGTAAGCAGTAGCTTCTTGCGGCCATCCAGGGCGCGCTTGAGCGCCTGCCCGGTGCGATTGCTGGCGCGGTGCGCGTTGCGCAGCTTGTGTGCCTCGTCGATGACCACTACGTCCCACGGCACGGCGCGCAGCTCGGCTTCCAGCTTGGCGGCGTACTGGTAGGACATGATGATGACGGTCTTGCCGACCAGCCCTTGCAAGGTGGCGAGAATGTCGCCAGCGGATTCCTTGCGCATGGAGACTGCATCCACCACGGTGGTGGGCACGGCGAACTTGTCGTGAAGCTCTTGCGCCCATTGCTTGCGCAGGCTGGCCGGGCAGATCAGCAACAAGCGTCGGCGGCGTTCCGCCCAGTACTGGCAAACCACCAACGCGGCTTCGATGGTCTTGCCGAGACCCACTTCGTCGGCCAGCAGCACGCCTTCCTGCAGCGGGTTGCGCAGTGCGAACAGCGCCGCCTCAATCTGGTGCGGGTTCAGATCGACACTGGCATCGAACAGCGATTGAGAGAGGCGATCAATGCCATCGGCCGCGTGCCGCTGCGTCAGCTCGTGAGCGTAGTACTTGGCGTGGTAGGCAGAGATCAATCGGTGCCCCCGCCTTCTTCGACTGGTCGGCTATCCAGCCGTCGATGTCCGTCGCCCGGAAGCGCCATATCCCGCCGACCTTGAAGGCCGGTATTTTCTTGGCCGCCGCGAGCCGGTAGATCGTCCGCTCCGTGACCTTCAGGTACTCGGCGACTTCCTTGATCGTCAGGATTCCGCTTTCGCTGGTGTTCTTGGGCATGGAATGAGGCCAGTCGGATGATTGGTAAAGTACGACAGGATAGTGCAAAATTTTCCAACTGGCGACCAAAAGCGACCGAACCCGGAAGGTTTGTCTCCTGCGTGCTAGCAGCCTGTCGGACTTGAGCGGCTGAAGCGAAAAAGTCGCCGACCGAAGACAGATATTGACGATTTTTTCGGCAATAGCAGGGACTATTGGCTAAAAAATCGGCGGAATATGGATCGGTTCGCGGCTTTTGCAGCCAGATCGGCTCAAGTCCGACAGGCTCCTAGAGGATGGGATGGATTGCCCAAGCCAAGTTGGCGCGACGTGCTTGCGCACGGTCTTAGACGCGGGTGGCTGAGGGTTTGCGGGCAACATCCAGCCTCAATATCCGGGGTGCTGTTGTAAAAATACCCTGAAGCGGATAGCAATTTAGAGTAACGCTTGGGGCTATTGGTGGCCGTTTCGTCCAAAAGCGAATTTTGGCCATTTGCCTGCAGAAATCAGCAGACGAAGCATCTCCTCATTGCGGGCGCACATCACTCTTGGCGGGACAGCGTTCCCCACCGACGACAGGAGATTCCGATGCAAAACACACTGCCCGAACTGATTACCCCGCGCACCCTGGCGACCCGCTGGGGCCTTTCCGAAAAAAACCTCGAACGCTGGCGCATGACCGGCAATGGCCCCACGTTTCTCAAGTTGGGCAGCCGGGTGCTGTACCGCATGGATGACGTGTCGGCACACGAGGCACAGCACACCCGCCGCTGCACCGCAGGGCAGCCTGTCAGCGAAGGAAGCTGGCAATGAACCGCGCCCAACGCCGCCAGAGCGACAGCCTCACCCGGCAACTGCGTGCCCTCATTGCGGAGCACGGCATCGAGGTCATGCTCGCCAAGATGTTCGGCCCGGACAGTTGGCGTTACGACGCCCGCGAACAGTTATGGATCGTGCCCGACACCCAAGACACCGGCTCCAGTAGCACCTACTACTGCATGCGCGCCAATGGCGACTGGTTCTCAAGGCTCGGCTGGATGCGGAGCACACGCAATAATGGCGACCACCACGCAAACGGCCACGGTAGCCCGCCATCCCTTCTTTGATTTCAACGATGCGGCCGACCTTATCTTGCCGCGCCACGACAAAGATGAAATCCGCGCTCGATTGTTGGACCAATTGGAGTCGGTGCTGCTCTATCTGTTTCCGCGCGGCAAGCGGCGCGGCAGCCAGTTCTACATCGGCAACCTGCAAGGTGAGCCGGGCGATAGTCTGGTGGTTGGACTGGCTGGTCAGACACAAACATGAATTTTGCCAAATTTTGCCAAACCGACTAATCTTGAGCCATGAGTACAATGAACATATCCCTACCCGACACGCTCAAGTCCTTCGTGGATGAGCAGGTCAATCAAGGCAGCTACGGCACAAGCAGCGAATACGTGCGCGAGCTGATCCGCAAGGATCAGGATCGCCTGCACCTGCGCGGCCTCCTGCTCGCGGGCGTGGCGTCTGCGCCAGCAGCCCCAGCCGATTCGGCCTACTTTGAAGGGCTGCGTGATCGGGTGCGCAAGGCGGCCAAGGTTGGCGCTCGCGGGTGACGGCCAAGCCCGTCGTTCCGCGTGAGCTGGCCAACCGGGACATCGAAGACGCGATTGCCTATTACCTCAGCGAAAACGCTGAACAAGCGGCGCTCGGCTTCATTGACGCCTTGGAGCATGCGTATGCGCACATCGCTCGCTACCCAGCTACTGGATCGCCACGCTACGCCCACGAATTGAACTTGCCCGGCCTGCGCTTCTGGCCGCTGGCAAACTATCCCCACCTTGTGCTTTACGTCGAGCGTCCAGAGCAAATTGATGTCTGGCGCGTGTTGCACGGCCAACGCGACATCCCGGCGTGGATGCAGGAACCCGAGACCCTCTGAGTCCCGCCCAGGCGAAAGTGGTTCTTCCTGGCGAGATTCCAATACGGGAGGCGACAGCGCGGCATTGCGCTACCGTCCGACCAGAAAACAAGGTTTGCAAGCGTCTAACTGATGCGTCCTGTTATCTTGTTATGTAGTCTCAATGCGACCACAACATAAGCATCTGAACCGTTCACAGGGAATTGCCATGAGCACGAGTGCCGACACCTACGTCCGCGCCCGCATCGACACCCATACCAAGGAGCGTGCCGCTATCGCGCTCGAAGCCATGGGGTTTAGCAGCCTGCTGAAAAACCCCCACTCCAACCGTTGTAAAGTTAAAATACCCGCCACTCATTGAACCACCCCGAACCCACCCCATGCGCCGATCCGACACCTACAAGGACAGAGAAGGCGAATGGCAGGAAAAACCCGAATGGTTCAAACCCGTCGCATTTGGCAAACAGGCAACACTCAAGACCCCCAAGCGCGCCGCCGGGAGCAGGTAAGGCTTGCCCAACGTCGCCG
>DZDJ01000241.1 GCA_022736715.1 Edaphobacter aggregans | reverse complement strand
GCGCCATTGCGTGACGATCATCCGCCCGGTTTTCTGGTCGTCCAGCTCGCGGGTTTTCTCGGTGAAACCATCAGGCCCAAGCCGGCGCGTTGTCAGCAGGATGTGGGCATGGTAGTTGCGCTTGTCGCCCTCCTTGCCGGGGGCGTGAATCGCCACGTCTGCCGCGCAGCCGTGGCGCTCAACGATCTCCCGTGCGAAGTCCAGCGCCAGCCGCTTCCGCTCGGCGGGCGAAAGCTCGGCAGGCAACGCGATCTCGAACTCGCGAGCGACCGTCGCGTTCTTCCGGGTCTCGGCCTGCTCGGCTGCGTTCCAAAGCGCTGACCGGTCGGCGGCCCACTGGGGCGCACCGGAAGGCAAGACCAGCTCGGCGGATTCGACTCCTCGCTTTCTGGTGTAGTCGTGAATTTCGCCGGTGCGCTCATCGGCTATCTCACACCCGGCGCGATAGGCAGCGGCGGCGGTCGCACTGCGACCCGCTGACCGGCTGACTGTCTTGACGGATAGGTGGTAAATCGCCATGGCCTGCTTTGGGGTTGGTTTTCAGCGCCGTAGGCCGCACGCAAACGAAGTTTGCATAAGTGCGCCCTTGCTGTTCGCATCGGGTCTACGCTCCAGCGCATTCTACGGCTACGTACCCACTCGCGAACCGCTCAGTCCTTTGGGTAAAATGCAAGGCATCAACCCCACAGGAGGCGCAAGAATGGCAACCATCGAAGAACGCATCGCAACTCTTGAACAAAAGCTCAAGCAAGAGCGTGCCAAGAAGCACCAGATCGAAGCCCGCAAGCGGGCAGCAGAGTCAAAGGCCAAACGCTCGATAGACACCCGCCGCAAGATTCTGGTCGGCGCTGCTATCCTCGCCAAAGTAGAGCGCGGGGAATGGCCTCAAGACAAGCTGCTTGCAATGCTCGATGCATCCTTGACCCGCGCCGATGATCGGGCCTTGTTCGATCTTCCTGAAATTTTGCAACAAACCCAGAAGGAGTAAGCCGTGGAGCAACCCAACATCGACGCTCTGGCCGTTGCGCTGGATGAGGTACTGACCGGAGTCAGATACCTCATGCACAACGCGACGACGCCAGGCCAGTATCCGTCCGATGGTCAGAGGACGATGCACTTGCATTTGCTGTCCACGAAAATCACCGAGTCGGTGTTCGATCTGGTGGCTCTGGCAGTGGGGGAAACGGCGTCCGAGGCCGCAGCGGCAGCGTTGCAGGAGCGTTTGATGGCGTTCACCAAGGCGAATGAGCAAGCCCAAGCCGAAGATGCCAAGCCGATCCAGTCTCCCATGCAGAAACAGTGGGAAAACAAAGGCAATGCCTGCTGGACGGTTGTCTTGAATCGCACACGCGAGCGCGATCTGGGCCTGTAGGGCTGTTCATGGGGCGTGCCGCCCCTTGCCCCCTGCCGCACCAGCGGGTGCATCTGCA
>DZDJ01000240.1 GCA_022736715.1 Edaphobacter aggregans | reverse complement strand
CCAAACTGGTGTTCCGCGACGATGGTTTGTCGGATTTGATTGGCTTCAAGTATTCCACTTGGCATGCGGATGATGCGGTGGGTGATTTGATTAACCATTTGGTGCATATCGCCGACGGTTGCCACCAGGGGCAGCATGTCGCCTCCATCATCATGGATGGTGAAAACGCCTGGGAATACTACCCGGAAAACGGCTATTACTTCCTTGATGCTTTGTACAAGCGTTTGTCGGCGCATCCGCGTCTGAATTTGACGACGTATCAAGAGCTGCTCAAGGATGATCCGCTGGTGACGGCTCTGCCCAAACTGGTGGCCGGCAGCTGGGTGTACGGCACCTTCTCCACCTGGATTGGCGAAAAAGATAAAAATCGCGCGTGGGAATACCTCATTGCCGCCAAAAAAGTCTGCGACCGTGTGCTGGCTGCCAAGACGCTTAGTCCGGAACAGGAGCAGGCGGTGTTGTTGCAACTGGCCATCTGCGAAGGTTCGGACTGGTTTTGGTGGTTTGGCGATTACAACTCGGCGGAAGCGGTGCGCGATTTCGAGCATTTGTTCCGTTTGCAACTGGCGCGGCTGTATGAATTGTTGGGTGAAGAACCACCTGCGGTCTTGTCCGCAGTCATGGCGGTGGGCGCGGGCGACCCGGCGGCGGGTGGCGTGATGCGCACAGGAACACAAAGTTGAGTGCGTTTATGACAACGCAGGGCGTTGATTTTCAAGTGGATTTGCCTGATGTGTTGCGAATGCGCCGTGCGGGTGTGTTGCTACACCCAACATCCTTGCCCGGTGCGGGTGGACTAGGGCAGGAGGCGTTCCGTTTTGTGGATCAGTTGGCGGCGAGCGGAGTTACGGTCTGGCAAATGCTGCCTTTGGGCGCAACGCATGGCGATGGTTCGCCGTATCAATGCTTGTCATCCCATGCGGGAAGCTCAAGTTTGATTGATCTTGCTGCCTTGCGTGCGCAGGGTTGGCTTGCTGAAAACGCGACGAACCTTGACGGCGCGTGGTCATGTTTTGTGAGCAACAGCGATGCCGACGCACAGGCGGATTTTGCAAATTTTGTGGCGGAAGAATCCGTGTGGCTCGACGATTACGCACTGTTTGTCGCGCTGCGTGAGCAGCAGGGCAAGCGGGCATGGTTTGACTGGCCGCAAGCCTTGCGCGAGCGGATGCCTGCGGCCATGCAGCAGGCGCGTGAGCAACTGCATGAACGCTTGCAGCAGATTCGCTTTGAGCAATTCGTTTTCTTCCGCCAATGGCACGCTTTGCGTGACTATGCGGCGGCGCGCGGTGTGTTGCTTTTTGGCGATATGCCGATTTATGTGGCGCACGATTCCGCCGAAGTGTGGGCGCAGCCTGAGCTGTTCAGTGTCGATGCCCACGGTCAGGCCGAAGCCGTGGCCGGTGTGCCGCCGGATTATTTTTCGGCCACC